>NZ_DAINNI010000074.1:0-22856 GCF_036735945.1 Bradyrhizobium sp.
ACGATCAGCGGGAATTCCTTGCGGCCCGCGGTCTTGAGCTGCGACATCATCTGCTCGAGCGAGCCGCGCATGCCGGAGATCGAGGCGGCGGCATTCTCGCGCTTCTGGTGGGCGCGGTAGCTCGTGACCTGGCGGGCGCGGGCTTCGTTCTCGACCACCGCGAGGCGGTCGCCCGCTTCCGGCGGGCCGTTGAAGCCGAGCACCTCGACCGGCACCGAAGGACCGGCCTCGTCGAGATTGTCGCCCTGGTCGGAGATCAGCGCGCGGACGCGGCCCATCTCGGCGCCGGCGACGATAATATCGCCGACCCGCAGCGTGCCGCGCTGGACCAGCACGGTCGCGACCGGACCGCGGCCACGATCGAGCTTGGCTTCGATCACGGTGCCCTCGGCGGGCCGTTCCGAATTGGTCTTGAGTTCGAGCAGTTCGGCCTGCAGCGCGATCATCTCCAGCAGCTTGTCGAGATTGGTCCCGTTCTTGGCGGAAACCTCGACATCGACGACATCGCCGCCGAACGATTCGACCTGGACCTCGTGCTGCAGCAGTTCGGTGCGCACGCGCTCCGGCCTGGCGTCGGGCTTGTCGATCTTGTTGATCGCCACGATCATCGGCACCTTCGCCGCCTTGGCGTGGTTGATGGCCTCGATGGTCTGCGGCATCACGCCGTCATCGGCTGCGACGACGAGGATGACGATGTCGGTGACCTTGGCGCCGCGCGCGCGCATCGCGGTGAACGCGGCGTGGCCGGGCGTATCGATGAAGGTGATCTTCTTGCCGCTTTCCGGCGAGGTCACCTGATAGGCGCCGATATGCTGGGTGATGCCGCCGGCTTCGCCCGACACCACGTTGGCGTGGCGCAGCGCGTCGAGCAGCGAGGTCTTGCCGTGGTCGACGTGACCCATCACGGTGACGACCGGCGAGCGCGGCTCGGTATCGGTGGAATCGTCGACGACGTCGAACAGGCCCTCTTCAACGTCTGAAGCGGCGACGCGCTTGACGGTGTGGCCCAGTTCCTCGGCGATCAGTTGCGCGGTGTCGGCGTCGATCACGTCGGTGATCTTGTGCATCGCGCCCTGCTTCATCAGCATGCGGATGACGTCGACCGCGCGCTCCGACATGCGGTTGGCGAGTTCCTGGATGGTGATGGCTTCGGGAATAATCACTTCGCGGATCAGCTTTTCCTTGGCCTCGTTCGAGGCATGGCCCTTCAGGCGCTGGGTGCGGCGGCGGAACGAGGCGATCGAACGCTCGCGCACATCGTCATTGAGCGCGGTGACAACGGTCAGGCGGCCGCGTTCCTTCTGCGGGCCGGGCTTGTGCGTGGTTTTGGGAGGGATCACGGGGCGCATGGCGCCGCCGGGGCCACGCCTGATCTGGCGCGGACCTTCATCCTCATCGGAAGCGTCGGCGGCAACGCCCGGCGCACGGGCGACCGGTGCTGCCGTAGCCGGACGGGCTCCGGCCGGCCGGGCGGCGGCGGGGCGGGCCGTGGTGGCGGGGCGGGCTGTAGCAGCGGCTGCGGCTGCCGCTACCGGTGCCGCAGGCTTGGCCTCGCCTTCGCCGAACCGCTTCTTGGCTTCGCCTTCGGCCTTGCGCCTGGCTTCCTCTTCGTGCCTGTGACGTTCTTCCTCGGCCTTGCGGCGGGCTTCGGCGGCCTCACGTTCGGCCTTCTCGGCGCTCTCGCGGACGGCGCGGCGCTTGGCTTCTTCCTCGGCCTGCCGCCGTTCCTCGACTTCGCGCACCTTGGCGTCGGCCAGCGCGCTGGCGCGGGCGGAGCGTTCGTCTTCGGTCAACGTGCGCAGCACGACGCCCGAGCCGCTGCGCGGCGCGGCGGGCGCGGCGCCCGGCCGGGAGAGCGGCGCCTTCGCGGCGGCCGCCGGCTTGGCAGCCACCGGCTCCGGCGCATGCGTCTCTGTCGCCGGCGCGTCACCGCCGACGCGGCGCTTGCCGCGCTTTTCGACCACGACCTGCTTGGTCCGGCCATGGCTGAAACTCTGGCGCACGGTGCCCGTCTCGACCCGCGGCTTCAGCGACAAGGTCTTGGTCGGGACACTCAAAGTCTTATCGCCAGGCGTTTTGGTATCAACCATTCAGCAGTCCTAATCTCGTTAGCGTTGTGCGCTTCCGCGCCGTCATCACAGCAATTCGGAACCGATCGTCGTCAGAATTTCTGGCCGCCATCCCCGGTCCCGTCGTCATCGTCCATCCGGTATCGAACCAGGATATGGCAGCGCGACAGGAACGTTTTGCTCGCCGGGCCCGCGAGCAGCGCAGCATGTATCACATTTGACCGGCCCAGTGCCAAATCCAATTGTGCCGAGGTTAAAGCAGTAAGAATCGGCAAAACGCGCGAATCGTCGATATTTCGGCTCCTTTGCCCGGCGATCGCGTCCAATTTGCGGATTCCGTCGGCCGCGCCGTCGGAAGCGTGAATCAGGGCTTCGGCTCTGCCCTGTTCGAGCAGGGCCTCGACCTTGGCATAGCCGGAAACGACCTGGCCGGCCTTGGCGGCCATGGCCAATGCCTCGGTACAGCTTCGTTCCAGCAAGGCCTCGGTATCGGCGGGGAGGGTGGCCGCAACGCGGACGTCGCGCTTGAACCCTCGGCTAAATTGGTGACGCCGCACCGCTTCTGCAATGGTGCGGCGCGAGGCTGTGACCCAGAGGCCGCGGCCGGGCAATTTGCGTTTCAGATCAGCGACGACGTCGCCCGACGGGGCGACCACAAAGCGGATCAGCTCATCGATCGGGCGCACCTCGCGGCTGACCGCGCACATACGCATGGTCGCGGACCTGTCGGTCCGCGGCCCATGGTCGAGATCGGTGTCAGCCAAAGCGAGCATGCCTGTTTGATGGCTCCTGTCATCTGCGCACGGGCTGCGCGCAGAAAAGATATGGACTGGCGCGTAACAGCCGCATTACGCGGTCTGGTCTTCGGGGGCCTCGGCCGCCTCGGTCTGCTTGGCAAGCTCGGCTTCGGTAATCCAGCCGGCGATGACGCGCGCCTGCATGATCAGGCGCTCGGCGTCGTCGCGCGAGATTTCGTTGGCGTCGAGGATGCCGGGGTGCTTGGTCGGCTCGCTGCCTTCCTTGCGCTCGGTCCAGCCGACCAGATCGTCGGTCGCGCAGCCCGCCAGATCCTCGACGGTCTTGATGTCGTTCTCGCCGAACTTCACCAGCATCTTCGACGTCACGCCCGGGACTGTCTTCATCGCATCTTCCACGCCGAGTTCCTTGCGCCTGTTTTCCAGTTCGGTCTCGAGCTGTTCGAGATATTCCCTCGCCCGGCTCTGCAGTTCGTTGGCGGTCTCGTCATCGAAACCCTCGATGCCGGCCAGTTCCTTGCTGTCGACCAATGCAAGCTCCTCGACCGAGGTAAAGCCTTCCGACGCCAGCAATTGACCGACCACCTCGTCGACATTGAGCGCTTCCATGAAGACGCGCGTTGAATTCTCGAAGTCAGCCTGACGACGCTCGGATTCTTCCTGTTCGGTCAGGATGTCGATGTCCCAGCCGGTCAGCTGCGAGGCGAGGCGCACGTTCTGGCCGCGCCGGCCGATCGCCAGCGAGAGCTGGTTGTTGGTATCGGGAACGACGACCTCGATCCGCTCGCGGTCCTCGTCGATCACGACCTTGGCGACTTCGGCGGGCGCCAGCGCGTTGACGACGAAGGTCGCGATGTCTGGCGACCACGGGATGATGTCGATCTTCTCGCCCTGCAGCTCGTTCACCACGGCCTGCACGCGCGAGCCGCGCATGCCGACGCAGGCGCCGACCGGATCCACCGAGGAATCCCGGGAAATCACGCCGATTTTGGCGCGCGAGCCGGGATCGCGGGCCACGGCCTTGATCTCGACGATGCCGTCATAGATTTCCGGCACTTCCTGCGCGAACAGTTTTGCCATGAATTGCGGATGGGTGCGGGAGAGGAAGATCTGCGGGCCGCGGGTTTCGCGGCGGACGTCGAAGATATAGGCGCGGACGCGGTCGCCGTTGCGGAACACCTCGCGCGGCAGCATCTCGTCGCGGCGGATGATGGCTTCGCCGCGGCCGAGGTCGACGATCACGCTGCCATATTCGACGCGCTTGACGACGCCGTTGACGATGTCGCCGATGCGGTCCTTGAATTCCTGATACTGCCGGTCGCGCTCGGCCTCGCGCACCTTCTGCACGATCACCTGCTTGGCGGATTGCGCGGCGATGCGGCCATACTCCAGCGGCGGCAGGGTGTCGGCGATGGTGTCGCCGACCTGGGCGCCGGGGTTGGCGCGCTGCGCATCCGCCAGCGAAATCTGGTTCGACGAATTCTCGACCTGCTCGACGACCAGCATGTGGCGCGACAGCCGCAGCTCACCCTTCTTGGCGTCGATTTCGGCGTGAACGTCGGTCTCGCTGCCATAGCGGGCGCGGGCCGCTTTCGCGATCGCGTCTTCCATCGCAGCGATCACGATCCCGCGGTCGATCGACTTTTCGCGGGCGACCGCATCCGCGATCTGCAGCAGTTCGAGTTTGTTGGCACTGACTGCCATGGCCTAGTCTCCTTCAGTAGGATCGATGTCGCCCCTGCGCAGTCTTTCTGCGGCGAGGCGGTGTCTCTTGGTATTGGTCGGCTCCGGCTTCTTGCCGGATTTCGGCTTCGGTTTGTTACTCTTGTTGTCTTTCCTGGCCGGATCGCTCTTCTTCGCGTGCGGCGGAGGCGGCGGCGCCAGCCCGAGATTTTGTTTCAATTCGCGCTCGGCCTGCTTGCCGCGCCGCATCGACTCCGCAATCAATTCGTCAGTCAGAACCAGCCGTGCGTCGGCGATGTCCTCCATCACCAGAAGCACGTCGGCATCTTCGTCCGCGCGTGTGTCATCCCGATGTAACCGCACGGTGTCGCCTTCGACGCCGGCCAGCGTACCACGGAAACGTTTGCGGCCCTGGTGGGCGACGGCCATTTCGACCTTCACGAGATGACCGTTGTAACGTTCGAAGTCGGAGCGGCGCACCAGCGGGCGGTCGATGCCGGGCGAGGATATCTCCAGGCGGTAGGCGCGCTCGATCGGATCGGCGACGTCGAGCACCGGCGACAGCGCCCGCGAGATCGCCTCGCAATCCTCGATTTGCATCGACCCGTCGGGCCGCTCGGCCATGATCTGGACGGTGCAGCCGGCCTCGCCCGATATCCTGATACGGACCAAACGGTATCCCATTCCCTGCAGCACCGGGGCGGCCACCGCCGAAACCCGCGCCGCCACGCCCGGCTCGACGACGAGACGGGGCTCGGCGAGCAGGTCGGCATCCACGGAAACGGCGGTCGGTTCGATCATGTCCAGGGTCAAAAGCGTTTTGCTTGCATGGGTTTAGGCCGGGCCCAACCGAAGGTCCGGCCAGTTCCCCGAACCGCCCCGGCGCCCGTTCTGGGCAGGGCAGGTTCAGGTAATAAAAAAGAGCGGGTCCCGGGGGGCCCACTCTCAATACGCGATCGTATGAGAACCATAAGTTGCCGTGGATATAGCGGTTTTCCCGCAACCCGACAAGGCCCGCAATTCCGTTAAGACCGATTTTGCCACGCTTTGCGAGGGGAATTCGGCCTAACCCTTCATTCACGAACGTTGCCTAGATTTCCCGAAAAACCAGCCAGATCGGCCGGTTTGGGCGGGGCTATGACTATTTCACCATCGCTGATCCCGGAACTCGACGACATCGTCAGTCGTGGCGATCCGAAGCGCCGCGCCGATGCCGCGCGCCGCGTCAGCGAGCTTTTCCTGCAGGGGGCAGCGAATTTCCACCCCGCCCACGTCGACCTGTTCGACGGCGTTCTCACCAATCTCGTTCCGCATGCCGAACTCGAAGCACGTGCTGAACTCGCCGAACGGCTGTCGCTGCTGGCGAATGCGCCGCGCGGCCTGGTCGGCCAGCTCGCGCATGACGATGAAATTGCCATCGCGGGGCCGCTGCTTCGCCGTTCGCCGCTGGTCGACGAGAGGATGCTGATCGAAATCGCCTCCGAAAAGGGCCAGCAGCATCTGCTGGCGATGGCCGAGCGGCCCACGCTCTCGACCGATCTCACCGACGTCATGGTCACCCGAGGCGATCGCGATGTCATCCGGCGCACGGCCGGCAATGCCGGCGCGGCCTTTTCCTCAAGCAGCTATTCGACGCTGATCAAGCGCGCCGGCCAGGACGGCGTGCTGACAATCAGGCTCGGACAGCGCGATGATCTGTCGTCCGAGCACTTGAGGGAGCTGCTCTCCGGCTCCATCGACGTCGTCCGCCGCCGCCTGTTCCAGGTCGTCAAGCCGGAGCGGCAGGCCGATATCAGGCAGGCGATGACCATCATCAACGCACCGTCCGAACGCGAGGAACGGCGCGATTTCAGCTCGGCGCAGCGTACGGTGGTCAAGCTGCACCGCGAAGGCGCGCTCGGCGAAGGCGCGCTGCTCAATTTTGCCCGCGCCTTCAAATATGAGGAATCGATCGCCGCGCTGTCGGCGATGACCGGCGTCAGGATCGAAACCCTCCACCGCCTGATCAGCGGCGAACGCTTCGATCCGATCCTGATCGCGGGCAAGTCGATCGATCTCGAATGGGCGACGGTGCGTGCGCTGATCCTGCTGCGGCTCGGTTCGAACCGGCCCGGATCTCCGACCGACATCGAAGAGGCGCGGATGAACTACGTCCGTCTGATGCCCTCGACCGCCCAGCGCGTCCTGGCGTTCTGGAAGACGCGGTAATCCGGCCTCAGGCCCTTTCCCCGCGGTGACGGTGCGAGCGGAACGCCTTCCCAATTGTCGAATGCGCGCGCTATGCTCCGGGCCAAGACGCGATACAGCGTCATCTCCGGGAGCACGAAATGCTGACAGAAGCGCAGGTTCAGGCCCATGCCGACGGGATCCGCGACGACGGATACGCCGTCATCGAAGGGGCGGCGAGCCCCGGCCTGGTCGAGGGGCTGATCGCGGCGCTGCAGCGCACCGAACGCGAGCACCATCTCGGCCCGGCCAAGACCTCGTTCGAAGGCTTCAAGACCGTCCGCATCAACAACCTCCTCACCTATGACGATCTGTTCTGGGAGGTGCCGCTGCACCAGAACGTGCTGCCGGTGGTGGAGCGCGTGCTCGACAAGGAGTGCCTGTTGTCGTCGTTCTGCTCGCTGGTGCTGGGGCCAGGGCAGGAGGCGCAGCCGATTCACGAGGACACGCAGCTTATTCCGCTGCCGCGGCCGCACATTCCGATCACCATCAACGCGATCTGGGCGCTGTCGGATTTCCGCGAGGACAATGGTGCGACGCGGATCATTCCGGGCAGTCACAAATACGCTTCCTCGCCGGAATATGGCCGGGACTATGACGCCGTCATCGCGACGATGCCGGCCGGCAGCGTGATGCTGTTCGATAGCGCGCTCTGGCACGGCGGCGGCGCCAACCATTCCGATGAGCGCCGCTTCGCCTTCTCCTGCGCCTATTGCTGGGGCTGGATGCGGCAGCAGGAGAATCTGCAGCTCGGCATTCCCCTCGAGACTGCGAAACGCTTTCCGCGGCGGCTGCAGGAACTGTGCGGCTACAGCGTCTACAAGGGGCAATTCGGCCACATCGACAACCACGACCCGATCGAATTGCTCGGCCGCGAGCGCGGCAAGCGCATGGTCTGGGAAGCGACCGACGTCAGGAAGGCGCGGACGGCCGAGACGACGAAGTCGTAACCGCGCAAACAGTCTGGCGTCTTGTATCCCGCATACCGTGTTCGCGCGTGCGGCATGCTGTGAATGCGTGAGATAAGATCTTCGGCTGCTGAAAAAAAATTAGCAGGTTGTGCGAGCCAAAACTTGCTCGCCGCCTCTTTTTGGCCGGGTTCACCCGTTCAGCTTGTCTGATCTTCGCGCATTCGCCACCACCTCATGGCATCAGTGCAGAAAGCGAGACGAGAATGTCATCGCCTTCCGACCAGACGCGGCGCATGATCATCCTGACCGCCTTGGCCACTGCGGTGTGCGCATCGTCGTCTCGACCAGCCGCTGCCGAAGAAGACCCTCCTGGAAGCGACCTGCGGCCGCAAAAGGCCGATGTCCTGGTGTTCGCCGATGGCGATCGCGCCGGTGAAGTGATCAAGCCAGAGGACCTGAAACTCGGCGGGCCAGCCGTGCGCGCCTGGCCAAGGGATCCCAAGACCGCGGTGATACGCAAAGGCTCGCGGTTGAATGAGCTCGTAGTCGTCAAGCTTGATCCGGCGGAGCTCGATGACGATACGCGCCCACGTTCGGCCGACGGCATCGTCGCCTACTCGGCGATCTGTTCCCACGCCGGTTGTCTGATCACGGCGTGGGTGAAGGCGGCGCAGGGCGACAAGGAAGTTCTCAAGTGTTTTTGCCATAATTCCGAGTTCGACCCGCGCCGGAGCGCGCAAGTGGTGTTCGGTCCGGCGCCTCGGCGCCTCGCGGCGTTGCCGCTGGTGATGGCCGACGGCTCGCTCACCATTGCCGGAGCGTTCATTGGAAAACCGGGAGTGCAGCAGGGAGGATGACGGAAGCCGGCAGGCAATGCCGCACAACGACAAGGGTGAAGAAAAACAAAACAGGGAGGTAGCGTCTATGACCATGAAGCAGTGGCTGTTGCCGGGCTTGCTCGCGTCAACATGCCTGTTCTCAATCACCTGCAGTGCCGGCCCGATCGAGAATTACAGTCCGGTCACCGCCGATCGGCTGAAGAATCCGGAGCCCGCCAACTGGATGCTCTATCGCCGGACCTATGACGGTCAGGGATATAGCCCGCTCAACCAGATCAACACCACGAACGTCAAGAGCATGACGCCGGCGTGGACGTTCTCGACCGGCGTGACCGAAGGCCACGAGGCACCGCCGATCGTCAACAATGGCGTCATGTTCATCACGACCCCGATGGGGCAGGTGATCGCGCTCAACGCCAAGACTGGCGATGAGTACTGGCGATACAAGCGGCAGTTGCCGGACGATCTGTTCCAGCTGCATCCGACCAACCGCGGCGTCGGGCTGTGGCAGGACAAATTATATCTGGCGACGACAGACGATCATGTGGTCGCCCTCGACGCCAAGACCGGCAAGGTGCTCTGGGATACCAAGGTTCAGGATTACAAGAAGGGCCAGTATCTGACGCTGATGCCCTTGATCGTCGACGGCAAGGTGATCGTCGGCGGCTCGGGCGGCGAGTTCGGCGTTCGCGGCTACGTCGTCGCTTATGACGCCGACACCGGCAAGGAATTATGGCGAACCTTCACCATCCCGGGGCCGGGCGAGCCGGGCCATGACACATGGAGCGGCGACGACTGGAAATCCGGCGGCGGCTCGGCGTGGATGACGGGCAATTACGATCCCGAGACCAGGACGGTCTATTGGGGCGTCGGCAACGCCGCGCCGTGGCCGGGCAACACTCACCCCGGCGACAACCTCTACACCAGCGCGGTGCTCGCGCTCGATCCCGACACCGGCAAGATCAAGACCCACTTCCAGTATCATCAGAACGATTCCTGGGATTGGGACGAGGTCGACGCGCCGATGCTGGTCGACGTGCAGCGGGATGGCCGCACCTTCAAGAGCCTGATCCATCCTGGACGCAACGCGATCTTCTGGGTGCTCGAGCGCAAGCCGGACAAGATCAACTATGTCGCCGGCTGGCCGTTTGTTCATACCGACGTCTGGAAAGGCATCGAAGCCGAGACGGGCAGGCCGATTGTCGACCCGGATCACAAGCCGGTCCTGGGCAAGCGGGTGGAGTTCTGTCCCTCGCTATGGGGCGGCAAGGACTGGCCGTCGGCGGCCTATAGCCAGAACACCAGGCTGGTTTACGTCCCCGCCAACGAAAATTTCTGCGGCGGCTTCACCGGCGAGAAGGTGCCGCTGGTGGCAGGCCAGCTCTGGCTCGGGACCAAGCCGGAAGACATCGGGCTGAAGGTTCGTCCCGGCGCCACGCATTTCGGCGAACTGCAGGCGTGGGATCCGGCAACGGGCAAGAAGGTCTGGTCGCACAACTTCCCGAAATCGCAACTGTTCGGTTCGGTGACGGCAACGGCCGGCGATCTGGTGCTGGTCGGCGGCACCAACGACCGGATGTTCCGGGCGTTCCACGCCAAGACCGGCGAACTGCTCTGGGAGCAGAAGACCAACTCCGGCATCATGGGCATGCCCGTCGCCTATGAAGTGGACGGCACGCAATATATCGCGGTGCAGTCCGGCTGGGGCGTCGATGCTCAACGCATCCAGGATGCCCTGGCGACCCAGAACAGCATCGGTGTCGAGAACAACGTGCCGCAGGGCGGTGTCGTCTGGGTGTTTGCCGTCAAGAAGTGATCGGGCTGACGGCTATCGACTGGGGATGAGAAAAAGGGCGTCGAACGAAATGTTCGGCGCCCTTTTGTAACGGCAGGCGTGCCTTTTACGCCTCCAATTGCTTGCCGATCGGCAGCGCGCGAATGCGTTTGCCGGTCGCGGCGAAGATCGCGTTGATCAGCGCCGGCGCGAAGGGCGGTACGCCCGGCTCACCGACACCGCTCGGCGGCGTGTCGGCGCCGGCAGGCGCGATGTAGACATTGGTCACGCCGGGCGCTTCGTCGATCCGGATCACCGGGAAGTTGTCGTAATTGCCCTGCTGCACCTTGCCGTCCTTGAAGGTGATCGCACCATGCTTGACGAGGCTCAAGCCCATGATGGCGGCGCCTTCGATCTGCGACTGGATCCGCTCCGGATTGACGTAGGTTCCGCAATCGATCGCGGTATCGACCCGCGGCACGGTCAGCTTGCCCTTGTCGTCGACGGCGACCTCGACGATCGTGGCGACATAGCTGACGAAGCTGCGATGCGCGGCAATGCCGAGCCCGTGTCCCTTGGGAACGGTTCGGCCCCAGCCGCCCTTGTCCGCCACCATCTCGACGACCTTGCGCAGCCGCGCGGTGTCGATCGGATAGCTGTCATAGGGCTCGCCATAGTTCCAGAGGTCCTTCACGGAATCGAGTTTGACGATCCGCGGAGAGCCGATCAGTTCGAGCAGCGTGGTCTTCTGATCGCGGCCGGTGGCATGGGCGATTTCACCGACCATGGACTGCACCGCGAAGGCGCGCGGGATGTTCGACACCGAACGGAACCAGCCGACGCGGGTATGCGCGGCCGCTTCCGGATTTTCGCACTGGATGTTGGCGATCTCGAAGGGCATGTCGACCAGCCCCATGCCGAGTTCGAATGGCGCCTGATTTTTCGCGCCGGCAGCAAACGTGGAAGCGATGGTCGGCGCGACGCTGCGATGCCGCCAGGCCGTCACCTTGCCGCTCTTGTCGAGGCCGGCCTCGATGCGTTCCACCGACACGGTGTGCAGGAAGCCGTTGCGAACGTCGTCTTCGCGCGTCCATTGCACCTTGACGGGGGCGCCGAGTTCCTTTGAAAGCAGCGCCGCTTCGATGGCGTAGTCGCATTTCGACTTGCGGCCGAAGCCGCCGCCGAGCAGCGTGACATTGACGGTGACATTCTCCTCGGGAATGCCGAGCGTCTTTGCGACGTCCTCGCGCGTTCCGCCGGCGCTTTGCACCGGGCCCCAGATCTCGGCCTTGTCGCCCTTGACGTCGGCCACCGCGACCGGCGGCTCCATGGCGACATGGGCGAGGTGCGGCAGGTAATATTCGCCGACGATCACCTTGTCGGCGGCTTTCAGGGCGGCTTCGGCGTCGCCCTCCTTGCGCACGACGAGGCCCGGCTTGCGGGCGGCTTCCTCGAGTTCGGCCCGGTAGGCGACCGACTCGTATTTGCCGTTGGGGCCGTCGTCCCAGACGATCTTCAGGGCATCGCGGCCCTTGATCGCCGCGCCGGTATTGCGCGCGATCACCGCGACGCCGCCGAGCGGCTGGAATTTCGAGGGCCACGGCCAGCCCTTGACCTCCATGACCTTCTCGACGCCGGAGACCTTCATCGCCGCGGCGCCGTCGAACGACGCGACCTTGCCGCCGGTTACCGGCGGCCGGGCGATGACGGCATATTTCATGCCGGGCAGGCGAACGTCGGCGCCGTAGCGCGCGGCGCCTACGGTGATGTCGCGGAGGTCGACCATGCTGATCTGGCCCTTGCCCAGATAGCGGAAGTCCTTCGGGTCTTTCAGCTTCAGGCCTTCGATGCTCGGGACCGACTCCTTGGCGGCGTCGGCCGCCAGATCGCCGTAGCCGATACGGCGGCTGGTCGCGCTGTGGACGACCTCGTGATTGACGGCCTTCACCTCGGTTGCCGGCACGCCCCAGCGCTTCGCCGCGGCAGCTTCGAGCATGGCGCGGGCCGACGCGCCGATCTGACGCATCGGCATCAGATAGTGACGCGTGCTGCGCGATCCGTCGGTATCCTGGTTGCCGAACTTGGCCTCGTCGCCATGCGCCTGCTGCACGCGAACGCGGGACCAGTCGGCGTCCATCTCTTCGGCGACGATCATCGGCAGGCTGGTGCGCACGCCGGTGCCCATCTCGGCGCGATGCGCGACGATGGTGACGATGCCGTCGGGGGCGATCGCGACGAACACGCGTGGATCGACCACCGTGCCATGCGGCATCTTGTCAGCGCCGGTCTGGTACGCGGCAAGCGCGGGGCGCGACATCACGGGCGCGGCCAGAACGAAACCGCCCGCGAGGCCGAGGCTCTTGAGGATGCTGCGCCGTGAAACGTTATCGACCTTGATGTGGCGCTCGAAGCCACGGAGCTTCCTGGGATTGGTGAGAATATTCATGATCAGACCCCCGTCGATGCGAGGTGGACCGCGTTCTCGATGCGCTGGTAGCAGCCGCAGCGGCAGATGTTACCGGCCATCGCTTCGCGGATCTGGTCGTGGTTGGGCTTTGGATTCTCGATCAGCAGCGCCGCGGCCTGCATGATCTGGCCGGCCTGGCAGAATCCGCATTGCGGAACGTTCAATTGGCGCCAGGCCTTCTGAACGGCGTGATCTCCGGTCGGGTGAAGGCCTTCGATGGTCGTCACATCGCGGCCGACGACGTCGGAAACCGAGGTGATGCAGGCGCGGATAGCCTGCTTGTCGACGATGACGGTGCAGGCGCCGCACAAGGCCTGGCCGCAGCCGTATTTGGTGCCCGTCAGCCCGGCCTCGTCGCGCAGGAACCAGAGCAGCGGAAGATCGGGATCGCCGTCCCAGTTTCGTTCCTGGCCGTTGATTTTCACTTTGATCATGACATGCCTCGCTCTTCATAAGCTGTTGATGTCGAAAGCGAGGACGCGCCTTGTGGAGATCAGCACATGATCTCAGGCAAATCCGGCCTCGCCGGGAAACTGCTGGCCTTGATATCGGTTTGAAATGTGTGCGGTGCGCCCAACCTCCCGTTTTGAATTTTTCTTATTCAAAAGAAGGTTTTCAAAGGCTACAGCAAAGTAAGGCGAATTGAAGTCACAAAGCCTTGTGGGCTTGGGATGCGTTCGCGCCGATCAGAGGTGGCAGTCAGTTGACCCGACGGAATCGCAAATATGCTGCAACGCGTCCTTCGCGTTCAGCTTTGCGGCCGTAGCGCGTCATGGTGTAGCCATCCCACGGCTTTTGCCAGTCGGCGGCGCGCTCCGCGGTCCAGAGAAAATCGGGACGGCGTATCAGGTGTGCCAGCGTCCAGGCGCAATAATCGTCGATGTCGCTGACGAAGCGGAACTCGCCGCCCGCTTTGAGGATGCGCGCCATTGCCAGCACGGTGGCGTCCTGCACGAAGCGCCGCTTCCAGTGCCGCCGCTTCGGCCAGGGATCGGGATGGATCAGGTCGATCCGCGCCAGCGAGCCCGGCGGCGCCCAGGCCAGCAGCTCGGCGGCATCGCCGGCGTAGAGGCGGATATTGCCGATATTGTGCGCCTCGATCTGCGTCAGGATCTTCGCCATGCCGTTGACGTAGGGCTCGCAGCCGATGAACCCGATATTCGGAAAAGCCTGCGCCTCCGCGATCAGATGCTCGCCGCCGCCGAAGCCGATCTCGAGCCTGACATCCTCGGCCGCGCCCTCGAACAGGTCGGCGAGCCGCGCCGGCGCCGGGGTTGCGATATCCAGCGCAAGATGCGGCAGCAGATTGTCGATCAGGTCGGCCTGGTGAATGCGCAGTCTGTGACCCTTGCGGCGGCCGAAGAACGAGCCGCGCGCATGGGCCGACGCCGGCGCATCCGGCGGCGCGTCGCTGTCGCCGATATCACGCGGGGCGGTCATCATCGCAGCGTCTGGTACAGCCGGTACAACAGCCGCGCCCGCGGCTCGATCGAGGAGATGTAGATCTGCTCGTAATGGGTATGGGCGCCCTGGCCGTCGACGCCGAGCCCGTCCAGCGTTGCGGTATGCGGCGCGGTGAAATTGCCGTCGGAGCCGCCGCCGGTCGACATGTCGACGAGGTCGAAGCCGATCTCGGCGGCCAGCGTCCTGGCGTGCTCGAACAGCGCGGCGCCGGCATTGCCTTTCTCGTATGGCGGACGATTCAACTCGCCGACCACCTTGATGGTGACGCCCTCGGTGCGCGGTTTCAGATTGAGGATTTTGGCGGCCAGCTCCTCCGAATCGGCGATCGTCGGCACGCGCAGATCGACCTCGGCATAGGCTTCCTCCGCGATCACGTTCGGCCGCGTGCCGCCGCGGACGACGCCGACATTGACGGTGATGCCGCGCTTGAGGTCGTTCATCGCTTCCAGCGTTTGAATGACATGGCCGAGTTCGCGGATGGCGCTGCGGCCGTCCTCGGGACGCGATCCCGCGTGCGAGGGCACGCCCCTGATGAAGACCTCGAAGCGGCCGACGCCCTTGCGCCCGGTGACGATCCTGCCGCCGTCGCGCGCCGGCTCGGTGACCAGCACGTATTTCGCCTTGCGGCCCTCGGCCTCGATCAGCGCCCGCGAGGTCGGGCTGCCGATCTCCTCGTCCGACACGTAGAGCTGGGTGATGCCGAGCGGCGGCCGCGTTATATCGGCGCAGAGCTGACGGAAGGCATGATAGGCGAGATAGGCGCCGCCCTTCATGTCGTAGATGCCGGGGCCGAAGGCGCTGTCGCCCGCAACGCGGAACGGCAACCGTTCAATGAAGCCCATCGGGTGCACGGTGTCGAGATGGCTCAGCACCAGGATGCTCGGCGCGTCCTGTCCCCAGGACGAGCGCGCCACCAAATGATCGCCGCAGCCGGAATGGCCGGCGATGCGCTCGATCGTCACAGGCAGGCCGCGATAGCCCTCGGTGACGAGGTCAGCGAGCTTGTTGATCTGCCCGGGGGCTTCCGTCGGGGTCTCGATCTCGACCCAGCGGCGAATGCCCTCGAGGATCGGGGCGGGATCGAAGGGATTGTCTGTCGTCATGTCGTATCCGATACGGCCTCATGCGCCGATGTGCAATTGCACATCGCGTGCCGGCCGAGGCGCAGTCCCAGGCGGGCCATTGCGCACCGGGAAACATGGCATATTCCAGAATACGAAATCATCAAACGGGTAGTTGATAAAAATCAGCGCGGATCAGGCCCGTCCCGCGACGCAATCTGCTCGACCAGATCGACAATCGAGCGTCGCATTTTCGAATCCGTGATGCGCGTGAAGGCGCGCGTCAGCGCAAGACCCTCTGATGTCGCGAGGAAATCGGACACATAGGCCGGGGAAGCACTCTCGAAACTTTCGCCATTTACCGCGCCGCTGGGCCCGCCGTCGAACAGAAACGACACCGGCACCTGCAGGATTTCGGAGATTTGCTGCAGGCGGCTGGCGCCGACCCGGTTGGTGCCCTTTTCGTATTTCTGCACCTGCTGGAATGTGAGGCCGAGCGCTTCGCCCAGTTTTTCCTGGCTCATCCCCAGCATGATGCGGCGCATCCGGACGCGGCTCCCGACATATTTGTCTACCGGATTGGGCGCTTTCGTCGACATCTGGATCACTCCTGGGAATGCGCGCGGCGGGTAAGGCAGTGGAAGCGAAATGCCTCTGGCGCCGCTACCGTCAAATCCTGCCCGGAGGATCGGCTCAAATTACGGACGATCTGAGCAATGAAGTTGACTGGTTGTTGTACTTGGCTTGCAACCGCAGAAAGCGAATTGCAGGCTGTCTGTCAACTGGTGGAACCGCGCGCGCAACGTTTTTTGGTAAACCGCTGCCAACATGTGACGCGTAAATCTCAGGCAGCGTGCTTCGCAACGCGGCGTCTGAAGATGAACAGCAGGGCGGCCGCCACAATGGCTGCAGCCGGGATATCTCCAAGGCGAGCATAAATCGTCGGCGGCAGCGCCGCAGGCAGGCTGGCGTCGAGCACGCCTTCGATGCCGAGGCCGAGCTGTGCCACAATTCGTCCCGAAGGATCGATCACCGCCGAGATGCCGGTGTTGGCGGCGCGCACCACCGGCAGCCCTTCCTCGATCGCGCGCAGGCGCGCCTGCTGCAGGTGCTGGTAGGGGCCCGTCGAGTTTCCGAACCAGCCGTCATTGGTCAGATTGATGATCCAGCCGGGGCGCTCGTCGCGTGCCGCCACATTTCCGGGAAAAATTGCCTCGTAACAGATCAGCGGCAGCGCGGGCGGCGCATTCGGGACTTCCATCGTGCGGCGGCGGTCGCCGGGGATGAAGCCGCCATGGACCCTGGTCAGCTGCTCGAAGCCGAGCTTTTCCATCCATCGCTGAAACGGCAGATATTCGCCAAACGGCACCAGATGCAGCTTGTCGTAGACCGACAGCACGCCACCGTCATGGTCGATCAGATATATCGAATTGTAGGCGCGGGTGATGCGGGCGCCGGGCGGCCCGTCGGGAGCGCGCACCGAACCGGTCATCAGCACGGTGCCCTGGGGCAGCAGCTCGGCGATCTCAGCCATCGCGTCGGCTTCCCGGGTCAGGAAAAACGGGAAAGCCGATTCCGGCCAGATCAGGATCTGCACGTCGCGAACGCCGGTGGATTGCGGTCCCGAGGCGCGGTCGGACAGCGTCAGATACTTCCGCATCACTTCCGCCTTGGCGCCGTAGTTGAATTTGACGTCCTGCTGCAGGTTCGGCTGCATTATGCGCAGCTTCACCTTGGTCAGCACGGTCGGCTGCTGCGACAGCCGCACGGCGCCGAAAATGCCCATTGCCATGAGCAGCGCGAGCGCCGCCACGGGCGCGATCCACGGCTTTCGGCCGCGCGAGGAACCGTCGATCAGGGCGGCCGGGCTGGCAAAGATCGCGACCGCAAGGAAGGTCATGCCCCACAGCCCGATCAGCGCGGCGGGCTGTGCCAGC
Source organism: Bradyrhizobium sp. (assembly GCF_036735945.1). Classification (GTDB taxonomy): domain Bacteria; phylum Pseudomonadota; class Alphaproteobacteria; order Rhizobiales; family Xanthobacteraceae; genus Bradyrhizobium. The sequence continues at coordinate 17,187 of NZ_DAINNI010000074.1, forward strand.
GCCAGGGGTTCCGACAGCGCGTAGCCGAAGGCATTCCAGGGAAATCCCGACAGCAGATGGCCGCGCAGCCATTCACTGACCGTGAGCCCGACCGCGAGCGCCAGTACCCTGGAGGCATCCCGCGTCCAGAGCAGGCGCGCCAGCGCAAAGCCGAGCGCTGGAAACAAGGCAAGGTAGGCCGGCAGGCCGAGCACCGCGAACGGCATCAGCCAGGCAAAGGTCGGCGCGTCCACCAGGAAGGCGTTGCCGATCCAGTAGAGCCCGGGCACGAAATAGCCGAGGCCGAACCAGAAGCCCGACATGGCCGCGGCCGGCAAGCCGCGCCATTTCCCGGCCGCCGCCCCGTCGATCAGCCAGACGGCGACCGGAAAGGTCACGAACAGGACCGGCCAGGCATTGAACGGCGCCATCGCAAGCGACGACAGAGCACCTGCAACAAGCGCGATCGCCGCGCGCTTCCAGCCCCAGGCCAGGATGATTGCAAGTATCGCTATGCGGAATTTGCTGGGCAAGATCACTGCGGGCCGGCTCCATCACCGGAGCCCGGCGGCGTGTTGTCGTTGGTCGGGGGAGCGCTGGTGTCGGGCGCGGCCTCGCGGCGGCTCCGGTCTCGCGTCGCGCGCGGGGTCGGACGTTCTTTCCGGATCCCGATCCGCAGCCGCTTGACCCGCCGCGGATCGGCATCGAGCACCTCGATCTCGAAATTGCCCGGGCCGGCGATCACCTCGCCGCGCACCGGCAGCCGGCCGACCTGGGATACCAGATAGCCGCCGAGCGTGGCGACTTCCTCGCTGGCCTCGCCGGTCACGAACTCCTCGCCGATCATCTTGCGCGCATCCTCGAGGCTGGCGCGGGCGTCCGCGATGAACGTGTCTCCCTGTCGCACGATCGAGGGCGGCTCGTCGCTGTCGTGCTCGTCGTCGATCTCGCCGACGATCTGCTCGACAATATCCTCGATCGACACCAGCCCGTCGGTGCCGCCATATTCGTCGACCACCAGCGCCAGATGGATGCGGGTGGCCTGCATCTGCGCCAGCAGGTCGATCGCCCGCATCGACGGCGGCACGTAGAGCAGCTTGCGGATGATGTTGGCCTCGGCAAGCGGCATCGACAGATCGACGGCACGCAGGTCGAGCCCCGCCGGAAACGGCTTTTTCCGCTTCGGCTTGCCGGTTTCGCCGACGCGCGCCCTGGCGGTCATGAACGCCAGGAGGTCGCGGATGTGAACGATGCCTTCGGGGTCGTCGAGGGTCTCGTTGTAGACCACGAGCCGCGAATGCGCCGCGCTCTCGAACAGGCTCATCAGCTCGCCGAGCTGAATGTCCCGCTTGACCGCGACGATGTCGGCGCGATGCACCATCACGTCGGCGATCCGCCGTTCGTGGAGGCCGAGGATGTTGCGCAGCATGGTGCGCTCGATGGCGGAGAAGCCGACATCGTCAGGCGTGGAGGCGTCGAGCACGACCTGGAGGTCGGCGCGGACCGATCCCGACTTCCAGCCGAACAGGGTGCGGATCGCCCTCAGCAGCCAGTTTTCCGCGGGCGGCCGCAGCACCTCGCCTTCCTGCACCACCACGGGAAGATTGGGGGTGTCGCGCGGATTATCCTGGATCGGGTCGGAGTCCGGCATATCAGTCCATCCGCTCCCGGTCCGCATCGGGGTCCCGGTCCGCATACGGATCGGGAATGCCGAGCTGTGCGAGGATCTCGCGTTCGAGACCTTCCATGGCTTCGGCGTCGTCATCATTCTCGTGGTCGTACCCGATCAGGTGCAGGAACCCGTGAACCGCAAGATGGCTGAGATGGTGATCGAACGGCTTTTCTTCCTCGTCCGCCTCCTTGCGCGTGGTCTGATAGGCGATGGCGATATCGCCGAGCATGCGCGGCGCGTCCGGCGGCGCGCCGGCGGTCGGCTGCAGCGCCGGAAACGACAGCACGTTGGTCGGCTTGTCGATGCCGCGCCAGTTGCTGTTGAGCGTGCGGATGCCGGTATCGTCGGTCAGCATGACCGCGAGTTCGGCCTCGCCGACATCGGCATCGGCGATTTCGGCGGCGGCGTCGATGGCGCGGTGGATCACCGCCTCGGCGTCCGGTTCGGTCTGCCAGCAATCGGCGACGACAAGGACTTCGGTGAGCGGAAGGACGGAAGACACGAGCGTTCCAGCGCTTTGCATTGCAATGGTCGGGTTACGGGCACGGCCTGCTTGCCGCAGGCCCTGCGCCGAAGATTTCTGGGTCAAGATTTTCCGGTTGCCGGTTTCTGCGGCAATCCCTCATAGGCGGCGACGATCCGCGCCACCAGTTCATGGCGGATGACGTCTTCCGCGGTAAATTTCACCTGCGCGATGCCTTCGACATTGTCGAGCAGCCGGCAGGCCTCGGCGAGCCCGGAAGCCTGCCCGTTCGGCAGGTCGACCTGCGATGGATCGCCGGTGATGATCATGCGGCTGTTCTCGCCGAGCCGGGTCAGGAACATCTTCATCTGCATCGAGGTGGTGTTCTGCGCCTCGTCGAGGATGATGACGGCGTTGGTCAGCGTGCGGCCGCGCATGAAGGCCAGCGGCGCGATCTCGATCTCGCCGGCCTGCAGCGCGCGCTCGACGATGCGCGAATCCATCAGGTCGTACAGCGCGTCGTAGATCGGACGCAGATATGGATCGACCTTTTCCCTGAGGTCGCCGGGCAGGAAGCCGAGCCGCTCGCCGGCCTCGACCGCCGGCCGCGACAGGATGATGCGATCGACTTCCTTGCGCTCGAACAGTTGCGCGGCGTGCGCCACCGCGAGCCAGGTCTTGCCGGTGCCGGCCGGGCCGATGCCGAACACCATCTCGTGGCGTTTCAATGCGCGGATGTAGGAATCCTGCGCCGCCGTGCGTGCGCGCACCGGGCGCTTGCGCAGGTTGATGGTCTCGAACTGGGGCTTCGCGGTCTTGGCGTCGAACTCGAACAGCGAGCCCTGCGCGAGCACGGCGCGGATCGCGCCCTCGACCTCGCCTTGCGAGAGGTCGTGGCCCTGCACGGCCTGCGCATAGAGCGTCTCCAGCACGCGCCGCGCGGCGTCGCAGCCGTCGCGCGAGCCGGCGATGGTGATGTGGTTGCCGCGGGAATCGACGACGACGCCGAGCCGCCGCTCGACCAGCGCCAGGTTCTGCCCGTAAGGGCCGACCAGCGCGGAAGCGGCGCGGTTGTCGTCGAAATCGATGACGACCTGGGTCTCCGGCGGAATTTGCATGTCGCGATCAAATTTGCGGCTGGGAGCAAGCGAAGGTGAATCCGATGCGCTTTTTGGCAAGGGTTCAGGCTCCCAGCGTTTCTTGAGAAGAATTGGCCTTCTGGACAGGATGCGAGGGCGCAGAGCCGGCGAGTTCGCCGAGCAGGCTGTAGCGCTCGAGGCTGTCGATCCTGACCGGCAGCACCTGTCCGATGATGTCAGGCGAGGCGAACACATGCGCGGGCTGGAGATAGGTGGTGCGGCCGACGATCTGGCCGGGGTTGCGCGCGGCGCGTTCGAACAGCACGTCGACAGTGCTGCCAATCATGGCCTTGTTGAAGGCCGATTGCTGGCTGTCGATCAATTCCTGGAGCCGCACCAATCGCTCGTCCATTTCCGCCGCTGACACCGTCTCCTGCATGTCCGCCGCCGGCGTGCCGGGCCGCGGCGAATACTTGAACGAATAGGCCGCAGCGTAGCCGATTTGCGTGACAAGCGCGAGGGTGGCGGCGAATTCTCCCGCGGTTTCGCCGGGGAAGCCGACGATAAAATCCGATGAAAACGCAATGTCTTGGCGGACGGTACGGAAACGGTCGATGACATGGCGATAATCATCGGCGGTATGCTTGCGGTTCATGGCGGCGAGAATCCGGTCAGAGCCGGATTGCACCGGGAGATGGACGAGCGGCATCAGCGCGGGAAGATCGCGGTGGGCCGTCAGAAGCGAATCCTCGACGTCGCGCGGATGGCTGGTCGAGTAGCGCAGCCGCACGATGCCGTCGATTTCGGCGAGCCGGTGCAGCAGCTTGCCGAGCGGCCAGACCCGTCCATCGGGCCCCTCGCCATGATAGGCGTTGACGTTCTGTCCGATCAGCGTGATCTCGCGCACGCCGTTGTCGGCGAGCCGCTTCACGTCGTCGACGATTTTTGCGACCGGACGCGAGACCTCAGCGCCGCGCGTGTAGGGCACTACGCAGAAGGTGCAGAACTTGTCGCAGCCTTCCTGCACGGTGACGAAGGCGGAGATGCCGCGCGCGCGGATCGCATCCGCCTTGGGTGGGGGCAGGAAGCCGAACTTGTCCTCGACCGGGAACTCGGTCTCGAGCGCGCGTCCTCCGCTTTTGGCGCGCGCCAGGAGTTGCGGCAGGTGATGATAGCTCTGCGGCCCGACCACGACGTCGACGACAGGCGCCCGGCGGATGATCTCCGCGCCCTCGGCCTGCGCCACGCAGCCCGCCACTGCGATGCGCATGTCGCGGCCGTTGCGCGCGGCTTCATCCTTGGCGAGGCGCAGCCGGCCCAGTTCGGAATAGACCTTTTCCGACGCCTTTTCGCGGATGTGGCAGGTGTTGAGGATGACGAGATCCGCATCCTCGGCGCTATCGGTCTCGACAAAGCCGTCGACCGCCAGCGTGTCCACCATGCGTTGCGCATCGTAGACGTTCATCTGGCAGCCATAGGATTTGATGTGCAGCTTGCGCGGCGGCTTCATGGAACCTTCAAGTGGAGGCGGAAAGAGCGCCCTGGCGGCGGCTGGGCCTCAGATATAGCCTAAATGGCCAAAAATCCAGCGGTTGGGCCGGTCATTCCGGGCTGCCGACAACGGCTCCGGTTACGGAGTGTTCACTTTATTTCCCACCTGGTCGAGGCGTGCGATCAGTTCGGGGAGTTGTCGCATGTCGTTGAAGACCACGGCGGCTCCGGCGTCGTGGAGCTGCCTGGCGTAGCCGTCCCGGCAATGGCTGCCGCCATGGAAGCCGAGCACGGTCATTCCGGCGGCACGGCCGCCGGATATGCCGGGAACGCTGTCCTCGATCACGATGCAGCGTCGCGGCGGGACCTTCATCCGTTCGGCCGCGAACAGAAACAGGTCGGGCGCAGGCTTGCCGTTCTCGACCTGCGAGGCCGAAAAAATATTCGGCGCGAAGCGATCGTGGAGCCTGGTGCGGCCGAGGCTGATCTGCATGCGCTGATGCGAGCCGCTGGAAGCCACGCAGACCGGCTGGGTGATGGCATCGAGCGCGGCGTGAATATGCGGCACGGCTTCGAGGTCGGTCTCGAAAGTCCGGTACAACGTTTGCTGCAACTGCAGATGAAAATCATCCGGCAGCGGGCGGCCGAGTTCGGCTTCGACTTCGACGTTCGCCTGCTTCGTGGAGCGGCCGAGAAAGCGATGAAACACCTGCTCCGGCGTGATCGGATAGCCGTGACGCGTCAGCGTCTCCGCATGCGCGCGGCATGAAATGACTTCGCTGTCGACCAGCACGCCGTCGCAATCGAAGATGATGAGATCGAAATTCACGAAACGCCGTTCACGAAAAACTAATTTTTGTCTTCGTCGAGCGGCACGCAATACAGCTCCAGCCGGTGGTCGACCAGCTTGTAGCCGAGCTTGCGGGCGATTTCGGCCTGCAGCTTCTCGATCTCTTCCGAGGTGAACTCGATCACCTTGCCGTCGC
>NZ_DAINNI010000075.1:0-22399 GCF_036735945.1 Bradyrhizobium sp.
GCGTCGAGGGCTGGAGCGCGATCGGAAGCTGGACCGGCACGCCGCTGCGCGATTTTCTGAATCTGATCGGCGCCGATACGCGCGCGAAATATGTCTGGTTCCAGTGCGCCGACAAGGACGGCTACAATTCACCGCTCGACATGGCGACCGCGCTGCATGCGCAGACCCAGATGACCTTCAAGTTCGGCGACGAGATCCTGCCGCGCGCCTACGGCTATCCGATGAAGATACGGGTGCCGACAAAGCTCGGCTTCAAGAATCCGAAATACGTGATCTCGATGGAAGTCACCAACGACTACAAGGGCGGCTTCTGGGAGGATCAGGGCTATAATTCGTTCAGCGGTAGCTGAAGGCGTGCGGACCAGGCGCGTTCGACGCGCTGAAACAAGCCGCGCGGCCGCGTGCTATTTTTCGGTGCGCCAACTTCCCAGAAGGAAAACCTTGCGCGGCCCACGCTTTGGTCCGGCTTGCCCCTGAACATCTGTCAGATCGACTGCATGGCGCCGCAACAACAGCTTCGCCACGAGCCCGAGAATCAGAAAGGGCGTTACATAGATCGCGAACGTCTCAAGCGCCTTCATGGCTGCTTCTCCCGATTGCGATCCTGCATTCTACCTCTCGCCGGAAAATATGCACGGAACCTTTCGGTCGACCGCCAGGTGATTACTCCGACGGTTTGACGCCGAGATCGCGCAGGATGCGCAGCATCCCGTCGCTGTCGCGCTTGAAGATACGAGCCGTCGTTTCAAAATCGGCCGGGGCAGTCAGCAGAAAGTTGTTCAGCATCTGCTGGACCTTGGGATCGGCTCCGGCCTGGATCAGCGTCGCCGAGAGCCGCTGGACTATCTCCTGCGGCGTACCTGACGGCACGGCGAAGGCGGTAAAGGCGCGCATGTCATAGGAATCGCCAACCGCGCCCTGCTCAGTCATTGTGGGTGTGTCCGGGTACGGCGGCAGGCGGCCGCCTGCGACGGCGATCAGGATTCCGGTGCCCGCCTGGATGACAGGCGCCGCCGCGGCATAGCTTCCTCCGGCGCCATCCAGCGTCTGCCCCGCGACGTCGTTCCACATCGGCGCTTCGCCGCGATACTGGATGACCTGAAACTTGATGCCGTATTGCTTCGCGATCGTCTCGATGAGGACGTGCGGTGTCGAACCCACGCCATACGATCCCCAGTTCAGGCTGCCAACCTTCTTTCCGTACTCAATGAACTCGCGAAGGTTGGTCGCTCCCGTCTTCTTCGCCACGACAACCGGGGTGCCGATGCCGCTGACCATCGTCAGATAGACGAAGTCCTTTTCGGGATCGTATGGGAGGTCCTTCACGGTGACGCGGTTCTGGATAAGCGACGAAGAAATCGTGCACAGGATGGTGGTGCCGTCCGGTTCTGCGCGTTTCGCTTCCGTCACCCCGATGACGCCACCAGCACCGGCCTTGTTCTCGATGATGACCGGCTTTCCCACCTGCCGCGCGAGATAGTCGCCGAACGCCCGTGCAATGCCGTCGGTCTGGCCGCCGGCCGGATATGGTAGCACCGGTCGTGCCGGCCACGAGGACTGCGCCCCGGCCTTTTCGGATGGCGCGCACAACAGCGCCGCCGAACCGGTCACGAACGTTCGCCGCGTCAGCTTCTTCATTTCCAGCCCTTCGTTTTCGTTGATATTTTCTTGTCGATGGTCGGGCCGCGAGGGCCGAGCGCAGAAAGCGCCGCCTCGCATTGTGGCACAGTGAACCGCGTCCGCTAGAAGCCTTGGTGCGGCGTTTTCACACAGCCGCGGTCACGAGCGGAAACCGAATCCGCCCGCGCCGCGTGTCCGCTCATTCCCGAACCGCTCTGGTCCGGCCGTCGCTGCGACCGGCCTCAGCCCTTCTTCACCATCGGGCAGGCGCTCTCGCTCAGCGGCCGCGCCGCCTGCTCGGCCGGCACCGTGGCCAGGAGCTTGAGATAATCGAACTGGTATTTGGATTCCGAGGGCTTCTTCACCTGCAGCAGATAATAAGGCCGCATCACGCGTCCATCCTCGCGCACCGTGCCCTTGGTGTAGAAGTCGTCGATCGGCAGTTCCTTCATCTTGGCGACGACCTTGGTCGCATCGGTGGTGCCGGCCGCCGCCACCGCCTTGAGGTAATGCAACGTCGCCCCGTAGGTCCCGGCATGGATCATGCTCGGCGGCTTGCCGCTGTTGCGCGCGACGAGGCGTTTGGTCCAGGCGCGGGTCGCGTCGTCGAGGTCCCAGAAGAAGGTCTCGCTCGCGGTCAGGCCCTGCGCCGCTTCGAGGCCAAGGGCGTGGGTGTCGGGAAACTGCAGCAGGAGCGCCGCCACGCGCTGGTCGCCCTTGCGGCCGAGGCCGAATTCACCCGCCTGCTTGATCGCGTTGATAGTGTCGCCGCCGGCGTTGGAGAGCGCGACGATCTTCGCCTTCGAGGCCTGCGCCTGCAGCAGGAAGGACGAGAAGTCGGCGGTATTGAGCGGATGGCGCACGGCCCCCACCACCTTGCCGCCGGCGGCCGTCACGAACGCCGAGGTGTCTTTCTCAAGGGCGTGCCCGAAGGCGTAATCGGCGGTGATGAAGAACCAGCTATCGCCGCCCTGCTTCACCAGCGCCTGGCCGATCGTCGCCGCCAGTCCGTAGGTGTCGAAGCTCCAGTGCACGCCGTGCGGCGAGCAGGCTTTTCCGGTGAGATCCGACGTGGCGGCGCCGGTGTTGATGTCGACGGCGTCGTGGGTGCGCGTCACCTCGCGCACGGCGAGCCCCACGGCCGAATTGGGCACGTCGAGGATGAGCGTGACGCCCTCGGTCTCGATCCATTGCCGCGCGATGTTGGCGCCGATGTCGGGCTTGTTCTGGTGGTCGGCGAAGATGACCTCGATCGGCCGGCCCAGCACCTTGCCGCCGAAATCCTCGACCGCCATGCGCGCGGCGTGGACCGAGCCCATGCCGCTGAGATCCGCGTACAGTCCCGTCTGGTCGTTGAGGACACCGAGCTTGACCGGTTGCTGCGCGAGCGCGGATGCGGTCAACCCCGCTCCCCACAGGAGCGCGAGCGCGGCGACAATGTTGCGACGCATGAAATCCCTCCCCTTGAAGTGGCGGCCGCTTGATGCCGGCCGCCTTGGCATGATGCTACAGGGGAAGCGTATCGCTGGAAAGCGGGGCGCTGGCTTTCACCTCCGCTCGGTGCATCAGCGCGGCACCGCAGCATGAACTGGACGATATCAAGTCTGTTCGCGCCGACATTGTTCGAGGCCATGCGCGACGAGTAAACCTGTCAGGGCTCATGCTCATAACTCCTCCGGTGGAAAGGGCTTGTTCTGTCCCGAGCGCGCATCCATTAGTGCAGACACAAGAAAAAAGCCGTTCCCAGAGAGGAAGCGATCGCGTGGGCAACTCGCCGTTCCGGCGGATGATCGAGGCACCGGACTTCTGGCGTTTGTGGTATGTCGGCCTGATCGTCGCCACGGTGCGCTGGGTGGAAACCGTCGCGGTCGGGATTGTCGTCTACCAGCGCACCGATTCGGCGTTTGTGGTCTCGATGATGACCATGCTCCGCCTGCTTCCGATGGGTCTGTTCGGAGTGTTTCTCGGCGCGCTCGCGGAACGATTTGATCGCCGCTGGACTCTCCTCATCGTCGTGCTGCTGATGAGCGGCAGCTCTGCAGTCCTCGCCGTTCTCGACCGGATCGGACAGCTCGAGATCTGGCATCTCGCATTCGCCAGCTTCATCAATGGGTGCGGCTGGTGCACCGACAACCCGGTGCGCCGCGTGATGATCGGTGAGGTCGTCGGCCGCGAGAAGATGGGCACCGCGATGTCGCTGGACGTCGGCGCCAACAATGCAAGCCGTATGGTCGGCCCCGCCGTCGGCGGATTCCTGCTCGCCGGGACCGGCATCCAGGGCGCGTTTATTCTGAGCGTGCTGATGTATTGCACCGCGCTATGGGCGGTTCTCACCGTCCGCTCGCGCATTCCTCGCGCTGCGGGCTCCGGCGCCGTGCTGGCGCGGATCGGCGAGGGGCTCGCTTTGGTGCGCACCGACAAACGGCTCATCGGCGTGCTGGTGGTCACCGTGATCTACAATATCTTCGCCTGGCCCTTCACCAGCATGATCCCTGTCATCGGCCGCGACCGACTGCATCTGGGCCCGGAGGGCGTGGGCCTGCTGGCGACCATGGACGGGATCGGCGCGTTCGTCGGCGCGCTCTCGGTGGCGTTATGGCTGATCCCGAGATGGTACGGCCGGACCTATATGTGCGGCGTCGTCTGCTACCTGATCATGGTGGTGGTCTTCGCGCTGGCGCAAAGCCCGGTGCTGGCGGGTGCGGCATTGCTGCTGACCGGGTTGGGCGGCGCCGGATTTGCGACGATGCAGGCGACCCTGGTCTATCTTGCCTCGCCGCCGGAAATGCGCTCGCGCATCCTCGGCGTCCTGACCGTCTGCATCGGCACCGGTCCGATCGGCTTCCTGTGGCTGGGCTGGCTCGCAGACCGTATCGGCTCTCACAACGCCATGGCCGTGACCGGCGTTCTGGGCCTGCTGGCCCTGGCCGCGACCTGGCGCTGGTGGAAGGAGATCTGATCTCCTACGCCGCCGCCAAATCCATCCGCCGGCAGAAGCAGGATGCCTTGATCGGAATCTCCGCCCGCGCCTGCGCCAGGTCGAGCCGCTGCTTGATCAGCGCCGCCTCGGCCTTTTCGCCGCGGCGGACCAGGCATTCGTGCAGACCGTGCAGCGACCAGAGATTATCGGGGTGCTGGCAGGCGCGGCTCAGTCTGCCGTCGAGGCCGAGATCGGAGCGGTAGACCGCCTCGGCTTCCTCGATCCGTCCCTGCTCGAGCAGCAGCGCGCCGAGCGCGTGGCGCGGCGGCTGCATCCATCCCCACGGCTCGTCATAGGGCAGGTTGTCGCTGAGTTCGACCGATCTGCGCAAATGCGCGAAGGCGGCATCGAAGTGGCCTTTTCGATATTCCAGCTCGCCGTCCAGCATCGCTTCGGCGACATCAAGCAGGTAGACGATCTTGTTGTTATGGACACGGCGGCTCTCGGGCACCTGCATCTTCGCCGCCATGAACAGGACTTTCTCGATTTCCGCTTCGGCGACATTGCCGAGCGCCGAATGGGCGACCGCCTTGGCATAGTGGATCATGGCAAAATTCGAGCAGTAGAGCTCGCGGTCTTTCGGCAGTTCCTGTGCGATGATTTCGCGCCATTTGCCGAAGCGCACGAGCACGTGCTGCTTCATCGTCAGGTAGCCCTCGAGAAAATCCGCCATCGGCGGCGACTGAATGCGTAGCACCGCCTCGGGGATCGTCGCGATCAGTTCTTCGGCGGCTGCGATGGCGGGCGTGTACTGGCCGAGGAACATCGCGCCGTAGATCGCGAAGTGGAAGTTGTGAATGACGTAGACGAGGTAGACGCCGGGATCGTCCGAATAGGCGAGGAACCTGCGGTCGGTCGCCAGCGCCTTCTGGTTGTAGACCAGCACGTCCCTGTAGTGCCCGCACAGCACGTCGAGATGCGTCGGCATGTGGATGAGGTGGCCGGAGTCCGGGACGATGTCGCGCAGCCGGTCGCCGGCGCGCAGCGCGCGCTGCGGGAACGGCGACATCTCCATCAGGTGGACATAGAGATGCAGCAGGCCCGGGTGATCCCATGCCGCCGGAATTCGCTCCAGCGCGTACTCCAGCGCGGCCCTGCATTCCTCGGTGCCGGCGCCCTCGGCAGGCTTGCCGGAAGGCAGGTCCCACATCTGCCAGGGCGTTTCGTTCATGAGCGATTCAGCGAATACAGCGCGGACTTCGAGATCGTCGGGATAGGTGGCGAAGATCTTGCGCATCTCCTTGGTGTAGGCCTTGTCCCAGGGCGACATGTCCTCGATCGCTTCGCGCTGGGGATAGCGCGCGGTCAGGGCCTTGATCATCGCCCGTTCGACCGGGCTTGCCTTTGCGGCATGCGACAGCGCGGCCTGCATGGCGTCATACGACGCCGACAGCGCCATCTGCCGTCCCAGCGGGTCATAGCGAACCCAGGGCAGGTTGTAGTTGGGCCCCGAGGCATAGCTGATGCCCCAATGCGCCATCGCGCATTCCGGATCATGCTTCAGCGCTTTCTGGAAGCACTTGATCGCCTCATAGTGGTTGAAGCCGAACAGCCAGTTGAGGCCGCGGTCGAACCAAATCTGCGCGTCCGGCGATGAGGTGGTGATATTGCGGCTGTATGGACCGAGATCGAAATAGGTCATGCCCCTGCACCTCCATGATCGCTTCGCGTTTGTGATGCTTGCGTATCGTGCCGTGCCGGCACCTTATCACAAGGCTGCGGCACGCGAGGCCGCAAACTGCCGCACGCGATTGTGATCGTGGCGGCTGGAATCAGGCTCTTTGCACCTTGCGCTGAAACGCCGAGAGCACCGCGCCCAGCGCCAGCATCGCCGCCGAGACGTTGAGCGCGAACGACAGACTGCCGACCGCGTCCGTGATCGCGCCGATCGCGATTGGGCCGAGCGTCTGGCCGATACCGAAGGAAATCGTCATCGCCGCAATCGCGGTCGGCCAGGCCTGCGGCGGGTAGTTGAAGCGCACGAAGGCCGTGGTGGAGCCGACCACCGCGAAGAAGGCGACGCCGAACACCAGCGCCGACAGCGCCAGCAGCCATGCCGATTGCCCGAAGATCGGCAGCGCCGCGCCGACCGCGTTGACGCCGAGAATGATGGTGGTGGCGAGGCCGCCGCGATCGAGCGCGAGCACGCGCCGCCAGGCCCAGGGCGTTACGAACGCGCTGACGCCGATCAGGCTCCAGAACGCGCTTTGCGCCGCGGCGGCGCCGCCGGCATCGCGGACATAGGCGATCATGAAGGTCATGTAGGCGATATAGCCGGCGCCGAACAGGAAGTAGCCGGCGAGATAGATCACGACAGGCGCGACGGCGAATTTCGCCGATGCCGTCGCTGTGGCGGTCGGGCCGTCATGGAGGGGCGTGAGCAGCACCGGAATGGTCATGATGACGCCAAGCGCCGTCATCGCCCACCACACGATCCACCATGAACCCGGCCCAAAGCCCTGCAGCACGAACGGCGCGACCAGTCCGGAGGCGAGGATGCCGATCCCGGGGCCGGCATAGAACAGGCTGAGCAGGAAGTTCGCGCGCTCAGGCCGCGACTGCGCGATCGTGGCGGCCAGCGTGCCGCCGCCGACAAACCCTGCCGCGGCACCTACCCCGGCCAGAAGCCGCGCAAAAGTCAGGACGTAGAAATTGCCTGACAGCGCGCAGAGCGCCAGCGACAGCACGCAGGCCAGCGTGCCCCACCGCACCGATGCGACCATGCCGAAACGCCGGATCATCCGCGCGGCGAACAGCGCGCCGGCGAGATAGCCGGCAGCGTTGACCGTGTTCATGAAGCCGGCTGCGGAATACGACCACAGCAGCGTCTCGCGCATGTCAGGCAGCACCAGCGCATAGGCAAAGCGGCCGATGCCAAGACCGACGGTCGGCGCCAGCGACAGGATGAGGATCATCCGCGCGGGATGCGGATAGAGCTTTGATACGTCTGGGGATCGCACTTAAAACTCCGGCACGCCGCTATCTTGGCAGTCGCAGCTTCGCTTGCACAGGTCCCGCCGCCGCAAAGGTGTCTTGCCAATCCCGCATCAGCCGATCAGCACCAGCACGACGCCGAGCACGGTCAGCGCGGTTCCGGCCACGATCCGCGCGGTAATCGCGACGTGGCGGAGCATGACGGCGCTGAGCGCCACCGTGACCAGCGGATAAATGGCGGCGAGCGGGGCCACCAGCGTGATCGGACCGTTGCGGACCGCGGCGAACAGCGTGAGTGCGCTCAAGCCGTTGCTGATCCCGGTCAGGGCGAACCAGAACAGGCCGGCGCGGGGCGCGTCCACGACGAAGCTGCCTTTGCGGATGCGCTGGACCGTCAGCAGCATCAGCGACGACGTGACATAGCCGACCAGGCAGGCCCACAGCGGGCTCGGCCACACGGCGAGCCCGAGCTTGACGATCGGCGGGATCACGCCGCGGATCAGCGCGCCGGCGAGCGGCAGCAACAGCGCCCAGCTTCGCCAGTGGCCGAGGTCGCGCGGGCGGGTCACGGTGATGATGGCGGCCCCCGCCACCGCCACGACCAGACCCAGCAACTGCGGCGAATGCAGCGGCTCGTGCAGCAGGATCACCGCCATCGCCACCGCGAACAGCGGCGCGAGGTTGCCGAGCGTGGAGGTGATCACCGGCCCCAGCGCCCGGTTCGAGGCAAAGGTCAGCAAGGTCAGCGAGGCCGGAAAGAACAGGCCGATGGCGATGAAAATCGGCAGGCCGGACCAGACCACCGGCTCGCCCTGCAGGATCAGCGGCGACAGCAGCAGGAACAGGATGGTGAAGGTGGGGACGCTGATCGCCGCCCCCGACAGCGGTTCGACGGTCCGTAGCCCCAGTTGCGCCAGAACGACCCCGGCGCCGAGAAACCCCGCCGAAGCGAAGGCGTAGATGACAGCTAACGTCATGAGGTCCGTCTTGGTGCCTTCTTGAGGGGGCTCGCGGGCTGCTCGTTCCCCGCCCTTTTGGCCTGTCTGCGGTGCCTTGCCAATCCGCTTCAGGGGCTTTAGCACTCCGCCCGACCCGTCATTCCGGGGCTCGGCGAAGCCGAGAACCCGGAATCTCGTTGCATCCAACCTCTGGATTCCGGGTCCGGCGCGCGGCGCCGTCCCGGAATGACGAACCTGGCAAGGACCAACCATGGCGACCCACAAACTGCTGCTTCTCCCCGGCGACGGCATCGGCCCCGAAGTGATGGGCGAGGTGCAGCGCGTGATCGACTGGCTGAACAAGCAGGGGATTGCGTCCTTCGAGACCGAGCAGGGCCTGGTCGGCGGTTCAGCCTACGACGCGCACAAGGTCTCGATCAGCGAAGGCGACATGGCGAAGGCCCTGGCTGCGGACGCCATCATCTTCGGCGCGGTCGGTGGCCCGAAGTGGGACAGCGTTCCGTACGAGGTACGGCCCGAAGCCGGCCTGCTGCGGCTGCGCAAGGATCTCGGCCTGTTCGCCAATCTGCGGCCTGCCGTCTGCTACCCGGCGCTGGCGGATGCGTCGAGCCTGAAGCGCGAGGCGGTCGAAGGTCTCGACATCATGATCGTGCGCGAACTGACCGGCGGCGTCTATTTCGGCGAACCGAAGACGATCACCGATCTCGGCAACGGCCAGAAGCGCGCCGTCGATACCCAGGTCTACGACACCTATGAGATCGAGCGCATCGGCCGCGTCGCCTTCGACCTGGCGCGCAAGCGCCGCAACAAGGTGACCTCGATGGAAAAGCGCAACGTCATGAAGTCGGGCGTGCTCTGGAACGAGGTCATGACCCAGGTGCATGCGCGCGAATACAAGGACGTGACGCTGGAGCATCAGCTCGCGGATTCCGGCGGCATGATGCTGGTCAAGGCGCCGAAGCAGTTCGACGTCATCGTGACAGACAATCTGTTCGGCGACATGCTGTCCGATATCGCCGCGATGCTGACCGGCTCGCTCGGCATGCTGCCCTCGGCTTCGCTCGGCGAGGTCGACGCCAAGACCAGAAAGCGCCGCTCGCTGTTCGAGCCGGTGCACGGCTCCGCACCCGATATCGCAGGCCAAGGCCTCGCCAATCCGATCGCGATGATCTCCTCGTTCGGAATGGCGCTGCGCTATTCCTTCGACATGGGCGACCTCGCCGACAAGGTGGATGCTGCGATCGCGGCCGTGCTGGCGAGCGGCCTTCGTACCGCTGACATCAAGTCGGAAGGCACGACGGCGGCCTCAACCACGCAAATGGGCGAGGCGATCCTGAAGGAGCTGCAGAAGCTGCACGCTTAGAACGTGGAGACGTAGCCCGGATGGAGCGAAGCGAAATCCGGGTCTGTCTCGCACGGTTGGATTCCCGGATTGCGCCTTGCTCCATCCGGGCTACGCCTTCATCCTGGCGACACGGAAAGTCATTAGAGCCCGTTTCATGGACGGATCGCATCGGCCGAAGATCGGGGAAACTGTCGTCCACGAAACGGTGCGGCTGCGGGAAGCTGACATCGGCCGGCGTTGCGAGGTCTTATGCAACACCCGCATCGAATATGCTTCGCTCGGCGACTACTCCTATCTCGGGGAGAATTGCGACGTCGCCGATGCCGCGATCGGAAAGTTCACGGCCATCGCCAACTCGGTCCGGATCGGCGCGCCGAACCACCCGATGGGCCGCGCGTCCCAGCATCGCTTCACCTGCGTGCCGGAATATTATGAGGCCACGGCAACGCGCGATCGCGATTTCTTCGCAGGTCGTCGAGGCGACCGGGTCATCGTCGGCAATGATTGCTGGATCGGGCACGCCGCCATCCTCCTGCCGGGCGTGACCGTCGGCGATGGTGCGGTCATTGCCGCCGGCGCGGTCGTCAGCCGCGACGTGCCGCCCTACACCGTCGTTGGCGGCGTTCCTGCTCGTCCGATCCGGAGCCGTTTCTCCGACGCCGTCGCCGAAAGCCTGCGCCGCATCGCCTGGTGGGATTGGCCGGATGAGATCATCTTCGAGCGCCTGAACGATTTCCGTTCCGAGGCGATCGAAGAGTTTTGCAAGCGCTATGATTCGGCGTTCTCAGGCTGAATAAAAAATGCCCGGTCCTGGCCGGGCATTTTGTCGTCAGGTGGTCGCCGCTATCAATATGGCAGCGGGATCCGCGACGGATAGCCGCCCATGTCGGACGGCGGGTTGAGCGGCTGGCGGTCGATCGGGCGGTTGAGATTTTCGCGCGCGAACGAGGGGTAACCGATCGCCGGCGGGAAGGCGTAGTCCTGGAATTTGCGGTCGCCCGGCAGCACCTCGGTGCCGGCGTCGAGCCAGGAGCGGGTGGTAACGTAGACGCGGGTGCGCGGGCCCTGCTGGTACACCCGGTTGGGACCGCTCGCACCATAATAGGGCCGGCCATCCCGGTCATATCGCTGCTGCTTGGACTGGGCGCTGGCGGCGGTGGCGCCGGCGGAGACGAGGGCAGCCGCAGCAAGCAAGGTCGCGAGCTTGCTCGCAGCAGGGAATTTTCGGGTCATCGCATCCTCGTCATTATCTACCCCCGATGGGGGCCCTGGCGCATCGCCAAATCGGTCTGCCGGCATTGTAGTCACGGGGCGGCCATCGTCGCTAGGTCAATTGCGCCACACCGTGCCGGAATAATGCGGTGCGAAGCGAGAAAGTTTCATGAAAACCAGTGTCTTGGCCGCTTGTCGCCACAATCGTCAGGGGCGGCGAAAGCCAGCCGCCGGGAAGCAGCGACTAAAGCGCGCCGCGCAGCCGTGGATTGTCTGTGACCATCACCCAATCGGCCGACAGGGCCGGCGCGCCGGACGCGCCGCAATCGCTGCGCCGGAGCTCGGCCTGGGCGAATAGCTGCGCCAGTTTCGCGTCATGGCCGGCCGCCAGCAGGACCAGCCGGTTCAGCAAGCAGGAGATCGCGCCGCGGCGGGCCGGGACATCCTCGCCAAGGCATGACCAGCCGGAGAGCCGGAATTTCGGTTCATCGAGGTGTTTGTAAAATCGCAGGCAGGCCCGGGCGGCCTCCGTGCCGCCGACCCGGCGAAACAGCGTCACCGCGCCGAACTTGCTGTCGATGATCCCGGCGGCCTCGGTCTCGCGCACGCCGGCCGGGTCCATTCGCGCGGCGAGATAGCCGGCAGCCGAGCCGATCTGGTCGACTTCCTCGCCAGGGCGGTAGATTTCGAGTTCGGCGACCGGCGTGCCGCCGCCGCTCCAGTGGAAGACGTCCTTGCGGCCGCCGTCCGGGTGCCGAAGGATTTCGTAAGCCTCTGTCTTGTCTGGGAAAATGAATTGGCTCACGGCGAACGCCGGCGCCGTGCGCGCGGCCGCGCTCCAGGCTTTGCTCGACGGCTCCGGAACCTGTGACGTGACATCAGGCAAATGCTGCCATAGCGCGATACCGCAAATGGCCATCAGCGCCAGCACCATCAGGTAGGCACAGAGCCGGGCCAGCGTGCCGCAGACCTCGTTCATGAGGTTTGCCAACGCCGGGTGAATTCTCGCCCTATATTGGAAACTGGCCGTTCTGGCCGGAAACGAATGCATCAAACGTCCAAACGCAACCGTCACACGTTGTCATATCGGCGTTTCTCGCATAGAAGCGCTGCCTTCCCCCTTTCCGCTTCAGGCGGCGGGGCGGCATTTTTCGTCGGAGAGTGAACGATGGGTTACAAAGTCGCTGTCGTCGGTGCGACCGGCAATGTCGGGCGCGAAATGCTCAACATTCTCGACGAGCGCAAATTCCCCGCCGACGAGGTCGTGGTGCTGGCCTCGCGCCGCAGCGTCGGCGTCGAGGTGTCCTATGGCGACCGCACCCTGAAGGTCAAGGCGCTCGAGCATTACGACTTCTCCGACATCGACATCTGCCTGATGTCGGCGGGCGGAGCGGTGTCGAAGGAATGGTCGCCGAAGATCGGCGCCGCCGGCGCCGTCGTGATCGACAATTCGTCGGCCTTCCGGATGGACCCGGACGTGCCGCTGATCGTGCCGGAAGTGAACGCGGACGCGACCGCGGGCTTTGCCAAGAAGAATATCATCGCCAACCCGAACTGCTCTACCGCGCAACTCGTGGTGGCGCTGAAGCCGCTGCACGACAAGGCCACCATCAAGCGTGTGGTGGTCGCGACCTACCAGTCGGTGTCCGGCGCCGGCAAGGATGCGATGGACGAACTGTTTTCGCAGACCAAGGCGGTCTACACCAATGACGAGCTGATCAACAAGAAATTCCCCAAGCGTATCGCCTTCAACGTCATCCCCGAGATCGACGTGTTCATGGAGGACGGCTACACCAAGGAAGAGTGGAAGATGATGGCGGAGACCAAGAAGATCCTTGATCCCAAGATCAAGCTCTCCGCTACCTGCGTGCGCGTGCCGGTGTTCGTCGGCCATTCCGAAGCCGTCAACATCGAGTTCGAGAATCCGATCACCGCCGACGAAGCCCGCAACATCCTGCGCAACGCGCCGGGCTGCCTTGTGATCGACAAGCATGAGCCCGGCGGCTATGTCACGCCCTACGAGGCAGCCGGCGAGGACGCGACCTATATCAGCCGTATCCGCGAGGATGCGACGGTGGAGAACGGTCTCGCGCTGTGGTGCGTCTCCGACAATCTGCGCAAGGGCGCCGCGCTGAACGCCGTGCAGATCGCCGAATGCCTGATCAACCGCAAGCTGATCAGCGCGAAGCAGAAGGCAGCGTGAGTCTCGGCGAATAGGGATTAGCGAATAGAACTCTTCCTATTGGCTACTTGCCATTCGCTATTCGCTGCCCTTCACGCCCTGAAACTCCTTCGTCGTCTTGTCGAGCACGAACAGCGAGCCCTCGGCGACGCCGAAATAGGCGCCGTGCAACTGCATTTCGCCGCTCTCGACGCGGGCTCGCACGAACGGGAACGTCATCAGGTTCTCGAGCGAGCGGAAGACCGCGGCCTTCTCGATCCTGACGGTGAAATCCTGCATCGTCTCACGCTCGCGCTGTTCGACGACCTCGCCCGGCTTGATGAACATCGCCATCCAGCGGCCGATGAAATCTCCCGGCGACAGCGGATCGATCTTGTCGATGAAGGCGCGGATGCCGCCGCACTGGGCGTGGCCGAGCACCACGATGTGCTTGATGCGGAGCACGCTGACGGCGTATTCCAGCGCCGCCGAGACGCCGTGCGCGCCGCTGTCGGGCTGATAGACCGGGACCAGATTGGCGACGTTGCGTACCACGAACAGTTCGCCCGGGCCGGCGTCAAAAATCACTTCGGGCGAGACGCGGGAATCGCAGCAGCCGATCACCATGACGGCCGGCGACTGGCCGCGTTCGGAAAGTTCCCGGTAGCGCGACTGTTCGGTCGGCAGCCGCTGTGAGGTGAAGGCCCGGTAGCCTTCGAGCAGATGTTTCGGAAATGACGATGCCATGATGTCTGTGCCTTTTTTTGCTGGGGCATGCCTAACCATAGGCCGGTGACGGGAACAAGGCTTCCGGACCCCGGTTTGAAATGTTAGGGCGAGGGTACGACCACCCCGGAGGAACCTGCTCATGACCCGTCCGCGCCGCAGCCTGTTGTTCATGCCGGGGTCCAACGCGCGAGCGCTGGAAAAGGCCCGCAGCCTGCCCGCCGACGGCATCATTCTCGACCTTGAGGATTCGGTGGCGCCCGACGCCAAGGCGACGGCCCGCGACCAGATCGCCAAGGCGGTCACGGCAGGCGGGTTCGGCAAGCGCGAGGTGCTGATCCGGGTCAACAGCCTCGATACACCCTGGTGGGTCGAGGACGTCACCATGGCCGGCAAGGTTCGCCCCGACGGCATCCTGGTTCCCAAGATCTCCACGGTCGGCGATTTGAACGCGATCGCCAACCGCCTCAGCGACATCAACGCCGACATGTCGATCCGGGTCTGGGCGATGATCGAAACCGCGCGCGCGGTGCTCGACGCCGACAAGCTGGCGGCGGCGTCACGGGATTCCGAGACGCGCCTTGCGGGCTTCGTGTTCGGGCCCAACGATATCTCGCGGGAGACGCGGATCCGGATGCAGCCGGGCCGCGCGGCGATGATCCCGATGATCACGCATTGCGTCCTGGCGACGCGCGCGCACGGGCTTGAAATTCTCGATGGTCCCTACAGCGACATCGCCAATATCGACGGCTTCGCGACCGAATGCGCGCAGGGCCGCGATCTCGGCTTCGACGGCAAGACGCTGATCCATCCGAGCCACATCGAGGCCTGCAACGCGATCTTCACGCCGCCGGCGGAAGAGGTCGAGCAGGCGCGCAAGATCATCGCGGCGTTCGAAAGGCCGGAAAATGCGGCCCGCGGCGCGATTCAGCTCGATGGCCGGATGGTCGAGCGGCTGCATGCCGACATGGCGCGGCGGACGATTGCGATTGCCGACGCGATCGCGGCGATGGGGGGCTAATCCCGCCTGAGGCTCAGGATATAGCTGGAGAGGTCGTCGGCCTGTTCAGGCGTGATGATGAGATTGGGCATCCGCCGATGGCTGGTCTTGAAAAATACTTTCAGCGATAGCGCCGTCGTCGATAGCCGGTTGGCGATGGCAACGAAATCCGTCGGGCGCCCCCTTGTGCCGGCGGTATTGGCCTCGATCGCGTGACAATCCTTGCACCAAGCCTCAGCAAGACGATGGCCGGCCGTGACGCCTTCCGACGGCAGAGGCGCGCCGCTTGCATTGTGCAGCCGGACGAACAGCAGCACGGCAAGCGCGCCGAGAACTGCGATCGCGACCTGAAACCAGACGGAACGCGCCATTGCCGGCAACTCCTGGCGCGGTTTTTCCTACGGCTGCCGCTGGCTCAAACCGTCGATCGTCGGCGCGTTGCCGCAATATTCCTCATAATGCGCAGCGGCGCTGCCGGCGGCGAGATCGCGGTCGCACTGGCGCTTGTGAATGCACATCGAACAGACGCGCTCCATGTCGCGCAGCACGAGCGGCTCGGTGCGCGCCAAGGCATCCTGATCGATACCGAGTGCCGCAAGCATCTTCGGCAGCTCATCGGCCGCGTGCGGCCCCTGGCGAACCAGCGCCTCGAGATCGGCGGACGACATCCGCAGGTCGCTCGCAATCTGCCCAAAATTGGCGGCGTCCATCTCGCGCATTTCCCGCAGCTCGCGGCGGTGCTTCAGCCATTCGGCAAAGATGTCGACCATGCGGCTGACGGAAGAATTGGGCGTTTCCTGAACGGTCATGGCACGGCTCCCTTGGGGTGCTCCGATGGGCCAAAATGCCCTCAAATCGGCGGGAGGTCGTTGCGCTGGATCAAATTCGGGGGCGAGAGGACGGGCGATCGATTTCACCCTCGCGTCCAGGGGAGGGGGCTATCCGCCGAACCTCTCCGCCGCCCAGGCATAGAGACTGCCCGGAAGGGGCTTCTCGCCGCCGCGGCCCTTGGGCGAGATGTGGAGGCCGACGATGTTGGGATCGGCAAGCAGGCCTGAAAAATCCGCCGGCTCGAAGAACAGTCTTGGCTCGGCATGCACCGCGTAGAAGGAATGCCTAGGCAGCGCATGCCGCAGCTGGTTCGAGCGGCGCGCGAGCGCGGTGAGTGCGGCGGGGCCGTAGATCGCGACGCGGATGTCGGAGAGGCGGCTCGACCGGCGGCGGAGCTGGCGCAGCATGAAGGTGAGGCGATGGCGCAGCGCCAGCCAGTCCGGCATCAGATCCTCCTGCTCGATCAGATCCTCGAACGCGCGCACGATCGGATCGTTCACCGGCAGGTACAGCACGGAGTTGCCGAGCTGGCGGCGGCGTTCCCAGGCGAAGTAGGGGTTTGCCGGATCGATCTCGATCGGCTTCAGCAGCAGCACGTCGGCGTCGAGCCACAGCCCGGCGCGCTCGGCCATCAGGCGCATTCGGAAGAAATCGCTGAATTGCAGGATGGTCCAGTCGCGCCAGCTGCCATCCGGTTGCGGCGGGCGCAGCCGCTCGGCAAAGGAATGCGGCAGGATTGCCTCCGCCTCTGCATTGCCGACGCCATCGGGCAGGCCGGGCAGCGGATCGAAACTATAGACGGTGACCTTGTGGCCGGCGGCGACCTGCGAGCGCAGGCAGGTCAGCCGCAGCCCGTCGAGCGGGCCATGCCAGAACGTGACGACCTCAGGCCGCATTCGTGTCACCCCCGCACATGGAAAAAGAGCCCCGATTTGATCGGAGCTCTCCTAACACGACCGGGCGGGACAATCAGGCCCAGGCGCGCTCCTTCTTCAGCTTTGCCTCGTAATCGTCGATCGACGATTTCTTTTCCATGGTGAGGCCAATGTCGTCGAGGCCGTTCATCAGGCAGTGCTTGCGGAACGGATCGATCTCGAACTTCACCTTGCCGCCGTCGGGACCGCGGATCTCCTGGTTGGCGAGATCGATGGTCAGCGTCGCGTTGGCGCCGCGCTCGGCGTCATCGAACAGCTTGTCGAGGTCTTCCTGGCTGACCCGGATCGGCAGGATGCCGTTCTTGAAGCAGTTGTTGTAGAAGATGTCGCCGAACGAGGTCGAGATCACGCAGCGGATGCCGAAATCGAGCAGCGCCCACGGCGCGTGCTCGCGGCTCGAGCCGCAGCCGAAATTATCGCCGGCGACCAGCACCCTGGCGTTGCGATAGGCGGACTGGTTGAGCACGAAGTCCGGGTTCTCGCTGCCGTCGTCCTTGTAGCGCTGTTCCGAGAAAAGCCCCTTGCCAAGGCCGGTGCGCTTGATGGTCTTCAGGTACTGCTTCGGAATGATCATGTCGGTGTCGACATTGATGATCTTCAGGGGGGCAGCTACGCCTTCCAGTGTGGTGAACTTTTCCATCGATCGCACTTCCCGGTTGAAAAGGTGGGACGGGCCGGTGATTTATCGCGAATATCGGCCCGGCAAAAGGCCAATTTACGCATAGGGCGCCTGTTCTGGCGCGTTTCGGACGACCAGGCCGCCGGTTCGCGGCAGACGGCTTAGCCCGCGGCCGCCTCGATCGCCTCCATGTCGGCGTCCGACAGGCCGAAATGGTGCCCGATCTCGTGGATCAGGACATGGCGGACGATATGGCCGAGCGTTTCCTCGTGCTCGGCCCAGTAGTCCAGGATCGGCCGCCGATAGAGCCAGATCATGTTGGGCAGGCGGGCGACATCACCGTGGCTCTGTTGCGGCAGGCCGATGCCCTGGAATAGGCCGAGCAGGTCGAACTCGCTTTGCGCCTGCATCTCGTCCAGAACCTCGTCGGTCGGAAAATCGTCGACGCGGATGATCACGCCCTCGCACAGGGTGCGAAAGGTCTTTGGTAGGCGCTCGAACACCTCATGGGCCATGGCTTCCATTTCGGCGAGCGAGGGGGCTTTTGCTTGGGTCCACATCAGGACGTATTTAGCGTGTGTTATCCTCGCGCGCATTATGGTTTTGCGAGTTGACCTTGGCGCTCCAATCGGAGACCGTGCGGTCGCTATCAGGCGTGGGTGGGCTTACATGAAACGGATTGTGACGGTTGCAGCCTGGGCTGCTCTTGCCGGGCTCGTGCTGCCGGGCGCGGCGGCGCAGGCCCAGACGGCAGCGCCGGAACTGCGGATCGCGCAGGCGCCGCAACCTGATGTCACTGATATCTCCGCCCAGCGCCGGCGCCCCCTGCGACGCGTACCGATCTATAGCCAGGAGTGGGCGCCCAGTGTCTACCCGCGCTACTATCCCGGGCCCAACGCCGTGCGCGATTGCACCGCACATTATGTGCAGGAGTATCGGCCGAGCGGCACGGTGATCACCCCGCGCATGAATTGCTACTGGCGACCGGGCTAGGTTTCCTTCCGCTCGAATTCTCTCACGCATCTCCTGAAGCGAACAGGACAGCGCGGCGGCTCGCAACAGTGTTCTGGCGCGCGCAAGGATTGCGGCGAATTGCAGCCACCATCCGTTCATGTTCGTGGCGTGTTCATTCAGGACTCATTCAAATCGCAAGTCGCAGATTGCGTGCAACGTTGCGGCGAGCCGTTCGGCGCTGACGTGACATTCGAAGGAGAGATTTCATGCAATTCACCAAAGTTCTGGGATTGGCTGCGATCGGCGCGCTACTCGTTCTCGCTGCGCCCGCCGAGCGCGCCAACGCGCTTTCGCTCAGCAATCCCGGCGCCGCGGCGGCCGTTCAGGAAGATGCCCGGCTGGCGACGACGGAAGTTCACTGGCGGCGCCATCATCACCACCATCACCATCATCGGTGGCACCGGCATCATCATCGTCACCATCACCACCACCATCATCGCCGCCACCATCACCGCTGGTGAGCGCGGCAATCTGGCGCAGCCTTCGAACAGGCCCGCACTGCGGGCCTGTTTTGATTCATGCCATCGCCTTGAAACCGGCGAGATCGCTGTCAGTAATCCCTGACGTCAGGATCGTCCAAGAGGAATGCATCATGAGGGGTTTGATCTCTGCAGCCCTTGTCGCAGGCGCGCTCGCGATCGCCGCGCAGGGCGCGATCGGCGCTGCTGGCGCGGCACCGCGAGCAAGGGCGCAAGCCGCCGGCACGTCCGACGCCACTGATTTCAGCGCGCACCGCCATCACCGTCGCACCTATCGTTCGTATTATCGTCCCTATTACTACGCGCGGCCGGTCTACTATCGACCGTATCCCTACACTTCGCCGGCGCCGTTCACATTCGGCATCGGATTCGGTCCGCACTGGTGATGAGATGCGAGATGCAATGCGCCATCATTCATTCATCAAGCGGGCATGCGCATTCATGGCGCGTTCACGTCGCTGTCGCTAGCGTAACCTTCGGGCGCGACACCGCAAATGAACGCGACGGAGACCAGCCGCAGAGCGGCTGCGGGCGTGCCGTCGCGGCGAGGGAGGATCCATCCATGGCGATATCCGATCCTGGACGCGGACTTGTCCGCCGTCTGGGCGTTACGGCTGCGGCGCTGTTTGCGTTTGCGGCGGCATCAGGCGAGCGCGCCGAGGCGCTCTCGCTTGCGAGTCCCGGTACGGTTCCGTCCGTAAAATTTGCAACCGATGGTGTTGCGACCGAAGTCCGTCATGGCGGCGGCGGAGGCGGCGGCTTCCGTGGCGGCGGAGGTGGCGGCTTCCGTGGTGGCGGAGGCGGCGGTTTCCATGGTGGAGGCGGCGGCTTCCGCGGCGGCGGTTTCCACGGCGGTGGCTTCAGAGGCGGCGGCGCCGCATTCCATGGCGGCGGGTTCCGGGGCGGCGGCCTTGCCATTCATCGTGGCGGCGGCTTTCGCGCCGTGCCGATCTATCGTGGCGGCGGCATGCGCTACGGATATCGTTCCGTCTATCACCGGCCGCACTTCTATCGCCGGCATCACTTCCACCGCCGGTTCTACGCGCCGCGCTACTACGGCTATCCGGGCTACTATTACGGCTACCGGCATCGCTACTGCCGCGTCGTCTGGACCTATTACGGGCCGCGGAAGATCTGCAGATACCGTCCATGGTATCGTCACCACTGGCGCGTTCGATACTACGGGTCCCCGTATCGCTATTGGTGAGATCTGATGGAGTGAAGCGTCTCGCACTTCGTCATGCCCGGGCTTGTCCCGGGCATCCCAGCCTAGGTCTCCCAGGGCTTGATCTTCCACGGCATGAGCTTCTCCATCCGCCACTGATGCCAGTGCTCGGGCGGCCAATGGCCGAGGCGCGAGGTTTCCTTGGTCGCGGTGGTCTGGAGGTCGACGATACGCGGCCCCGTGCGACGGCGCACCTGCTTGGTCGCCTCGCTGATCATATCGACGAATTCAGGCTTGTCGGTCACGGCCAAAGGTCCCTCGCGAAAACAGCTTCGCGAGGGACTATTCTGCGCGTTGCCTGTTAACGTGGCGTTGAGATAACGCCTCGCAATCTAGGCAAAGCAGCCGTTACCGCCATTCCCGGACGTCGACGAAATGCCCGGCGATCGCGGCTGCTGCAGCCATGGCCGGCGAGACCAGGTGGGTGCGGCCCTTGAAGCCCTGACGGCCCTCAAAGTTGCGGTTCGAGGTCGAGGCGCAGCGCTCTTCCGGCTTCAGCTTGTCCGGGTTCATGGCAAGGCACATCGAGCAGCCCGGCTCGCGCCATTCGAAGCCGGCCTTGATGAAGATCTTGTCGAGGCCTTCGGCTTCCGCCTGCTCCTTCACGATGCCGGAGCCCGGCACGATCATCGCGTTGACGTTGGCGTTGACGGTCTTGCCCTCGGCGATCTTCGCCACCGCCCGCAGGTCTTCGATGCGGCCGTTGGTGCAGGAGCCGATGAAGACGCGGTCGAGCTTGATGTCGGTGATCTTCGTTCCCGCAGTGAGGCCCATATATTTCAGCGCGCGGTGCTTGGACAGCCGCTTGGCCTCGTCCGCGATCTTGTCGGGGTCGGGCACCAGGCCCGAGATCGACACCACGTCCTCGGGCGAGGTGCCCCAGGTCACGATCGGCGGCAGCTTCGCGGCGTCCAGCCGGAGCTCGTGGTCGAAATGCGCGCCGTCATCGGAGCGCAGCTTTTCCCAGTAACGCATCGCGGCGTCCCAGTCGGCGCCCTTCGGCGATTTCGGGCGACCCTTGAGGAATTCGAACGCCTTCTCGTCCGGCGCGACCAGGCCGGCGCGGGCGCCGCCTTCGATCGACATGTTGCAGACCGTCATGCGGCCTTCCATCGTCAGCGCGCGGATCGCATCGCCGGCATATTCCAGCACATAGCCGGTGCCGCCGGCGGTGCCGATTTCGCCGATGATGGCGAGGATGATGTCCTTGCCGGTGACGCCGTCGGGCAACTTGCCGTCGACCACCGCGCGCATGTTCTTCGCCTTCTTCTGGATCAGCGTCTGCGTCGCCAGAACGTGTTCGACTTCCGACGTGCCGATGCCGTGCGCCAGCGCGCCGAACGCGCCATGGGTCGAGGTGTGGCTGTCACCGCACACGATGGTGGTGCCTGGCAGGGTAAAGCCCTGCTCGGGGCCGATCACGTGCACGATGCCCTGGCGCTTGTCGAACTCGTTGTAATATTCGATGCCGAACTCCTTGGCGTTCTCCGCCATCACCCGCATCTGCTCGATGCTCTCAGGATCGGGATTCGGCTTCGAGCGGTCGGTGGTCGGGATGTTGTGATCGACGACGGCGAGCGTCTTCTCCGGCGCGTGCACCTTGCGGCCTGAGGCGCGCAGGCCTTCGAACGCCTGTGGCGAGGTCACCTCGTGCACCAGATGGCGGTCGATATAGAGCAGGCAGGTGCCGTCCTCGGCTTCGTGCACCAGATGGTCGTTCCAGATCTTGTCGTACAGCGTGGTCGGTTTGGACATGAGCGTCAGCTCCAAAATCAAATTCTGTGTGAGCGATAAGGCGCGGAACACGCGCCGGCACCGGACGTCCGCGCAGCATCAAGCTGCGCGCGTAAGCTCCGACGTGGCCGACGTCGTGAACCGCCCGAAGAAGCGGCCGGGCAGGCGCGAGCGATCGTCGATGACGATCCTCTGGGCGGCGCTGGTGCGATCTAGAACCATTCTGATTTTCTAACACAGGGCCCGCGGCCGCCACAATCAATCGATTGGGCGGGGCATTACTCAGATAGGTATGGCTCAACAAAAAAGCGCGGGGTTGGGCCCGCGCTTTTGGTCACATCCGGAAGGAGGATGGAATCACTCGCCGACGGCGGCGGCGCGGTCCTGCTTCTCGACGATGCGGGCCGACTTGCCGCGCAGGCTGCGCAGGTAATACAGCTTGGCGCGACGCACCTTGCCGCGGCGCACCACCTTGATCGAGTCGATCATCGGCGACATCACGGGGAACACGCGTTCGACGCCTTCGCCGTAGGAAATCTTGCGGACGGTGAAGCTCTCGTTGAGCCCGCCGCCGGAACGGCCGATGCAGACGCCTTCATAGGCCTGCACGCGGGTGCGCTCGCCT
>NZ_DAINNI010000076.1:0-22339 GCF_036735945.1 Bradyrhizobium sp.
TGATCTGACCGGCTCGTTCGGCACCAAGAAATACGCATTCGAGGAGCTGATCGCCGAAATCAGCGCTGCCTTCTGCTGCGCCTCGCTCGGCATCGTGCCCACCGTCCGTCATGCCGACTATATCGGCTCCTGGCTGGACGTGCTGCGCGAAGACAATCGCGCCATCGTCCGCGCGGCCTCGCAGGCAAGCAAGGCTGCCGATTGGCTGCTTGGCTTCGCACCGGACACCAATCTCGGCATGACCGACGATGAGCGGGAGGCGGCCTGATCCCCTGAAAATCGGAAAAGCGGCAATGCGGATTTCCGGCTTTCCACTGTTCCGTATCCGTGGCGCTGCTCTCTTTAGAGGAAGAGGGCGGCGCTTCGCTTCGTGACGGGTTCAGGGTCGAGAGAGAGGCTCTCGGCGCCCGTCGCGGAGACAACCACGATGGCACCTGCCGTTCAGAAACTCACCCTCTCGCCCTCGCGCGATATCCCCTTCAACAAGCTGGTCCTCAGCCAGTCCAACGTCCGGCGCGTGAAGTCCGGCGTCTCGGTCGAGGAATTGGCCGAGGACATTGCCCGCCGCGGCACGCTCCTCCAGAGCCTCAATGTCCGCCCCGTCCTCGATGCCGATGGCAGCGAGACCGGCATGTTCGAGGTGCCCGCCGGCGGCCGGCGCTACCAGGCGCTCGCGCTGCTGGTGAAGCAGAAGCGCCTGACCAAGACCTCGCCGGTGCCCTGCGTCGTGCGTGATCCAGCGACGTCGATCCTCGCCGCGGACGACAGCCTGGCTGAAAACACGCAGCGCGTCGCGCTCCATCCTCTTGATCAGTTCCGCGCGTTCCTCGACATGCGGACCAAGGGCATGACCGAGGAGGAGATCGCCGCCGCCTTCTTCACCACCGTCCAGATCGTGAAGCAGCGCCTGCGCCTCGCGGCCGTCTCGCCTGTGCTGTGCGACATTTATGCCGAGGATGGCATGACGCTGGAGATGCTGATGGCATTCACCGTCAACCCCGATCCTGTCCGGCAGGAACAGGTCTGGGAGTCGATCCAGCATTCCTATAACCGCCAACCCTGGCACATTCGCCAGCTCCTCACCGAAACTTCCATTCCCGCCTCCGACAAGCGGGCGCAGTTCGTCGGTGTCGAAGCCTATCAGGCGGCGGGTGGCGAAATCCTTCGCGATCTGTTCGAGGCCGATGACGGTGGCTGGCTTCAGGAGCCGGCGCTGCTCGACCGATTAGTCTCTGACAAGCTGAAAGCGAACGCCGACGAGATCGCGGCCGAAGGCTGGAAGTGGATCAGCGTCGATACCGACCTGCCTTACGGCCATGATCATGGTCTTCGTGCCCTGACCGGTACCCCCGTCGATCTCACCGACGACGAGCGCGCCGCTCGCGAGGCGCTGCGCGAGGAGTACGACCGGCTCGAGGCGGAATATTCCGAAGCCGACGAACTGCCCGACGAGATCGACCAGCGCATGGACGAAATCGAAGCTGCGCTCGAAGCATTCGAGCAACGCCCGGCTATCTACGATCCAGCTGAGATCGTGCGCGCCGGCGTGTTCGTCAGCGTCGATCGCGAAGGCGAGCTTGTCGTTCGTCGTGGCTATGTCCGGCCGGAGGACGAGGCGCCGATCGACGCCGAGGGCCATGAGGTCGATGGCGTCACTGATCCCGCCGACGCCGAAAACAACGGCAGCGTCCAACGCGCCATCATCACGATCGGCGGCCAGTCGGCCGAGCCAGAGGAGGATGACGAGGAAGATGTCATCAAGCCGCTGCCCGAACGGCTTGTCACCGAGCTGACTGCGCACCGCACGCTCGCGCTTCGCGATGCGGTCGGCGCCAATCCGCAGGTCGCGCTGACGGCGCTGCTGCACAAGCTGGTGCGCGACACCTTCCAGCGCACCGGCACGTCCGGCGCGAGTTTGCAGGCGTCGGTCAATCACGTCTTCTTCCGCGAACAGGGCAAGGATCTTGGCGAGACATCCTATGCCAAGTCTATCGCCCAACGGCACGAGGATTGGACGGCGGATCTGCCTGTGGACGAGGATGCGTTGTGGGATTGGCTCGCCACTCTCGACGATGCCAGTCGCCTGGCGCTGCTCGCCCATTGCGTCAGCTATGGCGTCAACGCGCTCTATGAGCGGCTCAATCCCTATAGCGGCAGCGGCGTCTCGCAATCGGGCCTCGACCGCCGCATGGCCGAGGCGGATCGGCTGGCGCGCGCGACGGGCCTCGACATGGTGGAGGTGGGTTTCCGCCCGACCGTTGAGAACTATCTCGGCCGCGTAACGAAGCCGCGCATCCTCGCCGCGGTGCGCGAAGGTGCGGGCGAACGCGCCGCTCAACTCATCGACCATCTGAAGAAAGGCGACATGGCGAAGGAGGCCGAACGTCTGCTCGCCGATAGCGGCTGGCTGCCCGAACCGCTGCGCCTGGTCGAGCAGGACGAGCCGGCGACGAACGGCGAAGGCGACGAGGCGCTGCCAGCCTTCCTCGCCGACGATGACGAACCCTCCGACGACGAGGACGAAGTTCTGCACGTTGTCGCCGCCGAATAGCGCATCGGCGCGGGGCGGCTTCAGTCGTCTCGCGCTGTCCTTCCCAATCCGTTCCTCAGCCCGGCCAACGCGCCGGGCGCTTTCGTGTCAGGAGGCCGTCATGTCCGAAACTTCCGATACCGATGCAAAACCCATCCCGCCGCTCTCGGAGTGGGAAATGCTGTCCGCCTTGCGAATCCAACTTGAGGTAGAGATTTTCCAGACCAACAAGGTGACATTGTTCAGCGCCTTGGAACGCGCGGGCGTCACAAAGATCGTCATCACGTTCGATGGCTATGGCGATTCCGGCCAGATCGAGGATGTCCAGGCCAAGGCCGGCGACGACGACATCACCATGCCCAACGCCATGATCGAGTTTGCAACAACGGTCTGGGGCCAGCCTGAGCCGGAGCGATCTTCCGTCACCGTCGCCACTGCCGTCGAAAGCCTGACCTATGACGCTCTCGAACGTACGCACGGCGGCTGGGAGAACAACGACGGCGCCTATGGCGCTATCATCTTCGACGTCGCGGACTACTCGATCACGCTCGACTACAACGAGCGTTACACTGCGTCCGAAAACTACACGCACAGCTTTTGAGGAGGCCGCGATGGGGCATTGCTATCACCACGCGCTGTCCTCGGCGCGCAAATGGGGTGGCACAGCGGAAGACTATCTGCCGCTGCACCAATGGTTCGACGAGTCGAAGGAAATCACGGCGGACTTCCGGCACCGCGCGCTGCGCCACCATGCGCAGGGCATATTCGAGCTGGAGCGGACCTTCGGCGCTGCCATCACCATCTCGACCGGTCGCGTCGTGCCGGTCCGGCTGATCGGCGAGCAGCATGTGCTGGAGGATCTCGGCTTCATCCCGAGCTTTGCCGATTGGGTACGCTGCATCCGGCCTCAGCCCTGGATGGGTCGCGCCCAGCCCATTCACAAGCTGGTCGATCCCTTCGCGGCGCCGCCTGAGCCCGACCCAAGCCCTCCACCGCAAGCCGCCCTCGATCCGACGGCGGCCTGATCACCGCCATTCACCCAAATCAGCCCGGCCATCGTGCCGGGCGTTTTCGTTCCAGGAGCTTGTCATGGCCGATTATTTCACACATTTCTCGTGTCTGCTCGATGTCGGCACGCCCGACAATGCAGCCCGCGCGCTCGACCTCTACAACAGCCTGTCGGAGGACGGCGTATCGGAGGAGCCGCCTTCAGAAGGCTTCCTTCTGTCGATCCAGCCCGAACATGGCGGCAGCCAACTCTGGATGCGCGATGACGCCACTGGCGATCCCGAGCGGCTGATCCAGTTCGTGAAGATCTGCGCCGCCGAATTCGGGCTGACGGGCCGTTGGGGCTTCCAATACGCCAACACCTGTTCGCGCCCACGGCTCGATGGGTTCGGCGGGGGCGCGCACGTCCTCGACCTCGCGACGGGCGAGACGATCGCGTCGACCTACACCGATGGTTGGCTCGCCGAAACGCTCTCCAGCAATGGAGAGCGGATATGAGCATTCCCGCGCACGCCAGCACCAATTTCCAGACACTGCTGCGCGCGGCAGCGGACGGCAATCTCGCGCTGATGGAATGCCTCGACGCGCGGACGGGCAATCCCCGCTACGTCATCTGCGCCGTGGGGCGTGACAACGGCGACTACGTCTTCACGCCCTTCGGCCATCTCGCCGACGGCAATCCCTACGATGCTTATCTGCCGCCCGATCCCGATAATGCGGATGGTTTCGTCCATCCTGATCGCTGACCCTTTCTTGACCTGATCCGTTGAAGCGCCCCGCCATCTGGCCGGGGCGCTTTTTTTCATGTGGCCACGGCCAGCCCGAGTGAGAGGCAGAGTGAGGCCGGGACGAGTTTGAGCCGCTGCGGTCGAGAGAGAGCGCTGCGCGGCTCGATCCTGTCCTGCTCTCCTCAAGGCTTTTCCCATGAACATGATGTCCGTATCGGCGGCGCCTGCTGCCGGAAACCTTCCGCTTGCCTCCGGTCAGGAGTCGTCCGCAGCAATCTTCGCGGCGGCGGGCCTGCTATTGCCTCATCTCGAACGCGGCGAGCGTGTTGACGCCGCGACCTTGCGCGCGGCGATGGAAAACGCATTCGGCGCGTCCGACACAAGCGGCGCCTGGGACTGGAAGACGGCATATGACGCCTGCGAGGCGGCGACCGTCCTGTTCCTGCGCAAATACGGAAAGGCGCTTTTCCGCAAATCCGGTTCTCCGGCTGCACGGCTTGTCCCGCTGACGAAGATCGCCAGCCTTCTGCCGACGCATACGCGGCGTTCTTCCGAAAGCCAGAGCTTCCAGCAGTTCTCAACGCCAATCCCGCTCGGCCTGGCCGCGGCTCATGCCGCCGCCATCACGCCAGCCGACCGGGTGCTGGAACCATCCGCCGGCACTGGCCTCCTCGCCATTCTCGCCGAGACCGCTGGCGGCACGCTCGTTCTCAACGAACTGACTGAGATGCGTGCCGCGCTACTCTCCTCCCTTTTTCCGGCCATTCCTGTCACCCGCTTCGACGCGGCCCAGATCGACGATCACCTCGATCCCGCGATCGTACCGAGCGTCGTGCTGATGAATCCGCCGTTCTCGGTCATGGCGAATGTCGAGGGCCGAGTTGCAGACGCCGCGTTTCGCCATGTCGCCTCGGCGCTCGCGCGCCTCGCTTCCGGCGGCCGTCTTGTGGCGATCACCGGCGCGAGCTTCGCGCCCGACAATCCGGCTTGGGCCTCTGCCTTCGCCCGTTTGCAGGAGCGCGGCCGCGTCGTGTTTTCCGCCGCGATCGACGGCGCGGTCTATGCCAAGCATGGCACGACCATCAATACGCGTCTGACCATCATCGACAAACTGCCGGCCGACGATCCGGCCGTGTTCCCGCCTTCTCCAAGCGTCGCGCCGGACGTCGCCACGCTTATGGGATGGCTTGACGAGCAACTGTCCGCGCGGCTTCCTGTCGATCCGTCAGTCGTCATTCCCGTGATCACCACGGCCGCGCCTCGCAGCGTGCGCGGCTATCTCAATCGCACCGCCAGCTCCGCCCCGGCCGCACCCATGGCCGAACCGGAGGGCTTGCCGCTCGCCTATGAGACGCTCGACTGGCAGGCCGGCGAAGCGGGCCGTCTCTCCGACGCCATCTATGAAGAATACGGATTGCAAGCGATCCGAATTTCCGGATCTCAGGCGCATCCGACCAAGCTCGTGCAATCGGCTGCGATGGCCAGCGTCGCACCGCCGAAGCCGGCCTATCGGCCGCACCTCCCGGCTAACGTCCACGATCTGCTGTCCGACGCACAGTTGGAGACCGTGATCTATGCCGGCGAGGCGCATGCCGATTACCTCGCTGGATCATGGACGGTGGATGCCACCTTCGATGTCGTCAGCGCCGCGCGTGAAGATGCGGCGAACGTCGTGCGCTTTCGGCGTGGCTTCATGATCGGTGACGGCACCGGCGTCGGCAAAGGCCGCCAGTCCGCCGCCATCATCCTCGACAACTGGCTCCAGGGCCGCCGCAAGGCTGTTTGGATCAGCAAGTCTGACAAGCTGATCGAGGATGCACAGCGCGACTGGTCGTCGCTGAGCATGGAACGTCTGCTGATCACACCGCTCTCGCGTTTCCCGCAAGGGCGCCCGATCACGCTGCCGGAAGGCGTCCTATTTACAACCTACGCCACGCTACGGTTCGACGACCGCGGCGAGAAGCTTTCGCGCGTCAAACAAATCGTCGAATGGTTGGGCTCCGACTTCGATGGGGCGATTATTTTCGACGAGGCGCACGCGATGCAGAATGCCGGTGGCGGCAAGGGGGAACGCGGCGATGTCGCTGCCTCGCAACAGGGACGCGCGGGTCTGCGGCTCCAGCATGCCCTGTCGAACGCCCGCATCGTCTATGTCTCCGCGACCGGCGCCACCACGGTCCACAATCTCGCCTACGCCCAGCGGCTCGGACTCTGGGGCGGCGAGGATTTTCCGTTCGGCACCCGCGCCGAGTTCGTGGAGGCGATCGAAGCCGGCGGCGTCGCGGCGATGGAGGTGCTGGCCCGCGACCTGCGCGCGCTCGGTCTCTACACCGCCCGTTCGCTCTCCTTCGACGGCGTCGAATATGAGCTGGTCGAGCATGCGCTGACGCCGGAGCAAACGCGCATCTATGACGCTTATGCCGGCGCGTTCGCCATCATCCATAACAATCTCGACGCGGCGATGGAGGCGGCCAACATCACCGGCGCGTCCGGCACCTTGAACCGGCAGGCCAAATCCGCCGCGCGTTCGGCCTTCGAGAGCGCCAAGCAACGCTTCTTCGGCCACCTGCTCACGAGCATGAAGACGCCGACGCTGATCCACTCGATCAGCCGTGATCTCGATGAAGGCCATTCCGCCGTCATCCAGATCGTCTCGACCGGCGAGGCGCTGATGGAACGCCGCCTGGCCGACCTGCCTACCGAGGAATGGAACGACGTTCGCATGGACATCACGCCGCGCGAATACGTTTTATCGTATTTGGAGACGAGCTTTCCGGTGCAGCTCTACGAGCCCTTCACGGACAGCGAGGGCAACCTGTCATCACGGCCCGTCACCCGAGATGGTCAGCCTGTCGAAAGCCGCGAGGCTGTCGCGCGCCGCGACGAGTTGATCGCCAAGCTCGCCAGTCTGCCACCTGTTCCCGGCGCGCTCGACCAGATCGTCCAGCATTTCGGTACCGATATGGTAGCGGAGGTGACGGGCCGTTCACGGCGTATCGTCCGTAAGGGCGACCGTCTCGCCGTCGAAAATCGCGCCGCCTCCGCGAATCTCGCGGAGACGCAGGCGTTCATGGACGACGCGAAGCGTGTCCTGATCTTCTCCGACGCGGGCGGGACCGGCCGCAGCTATCATGCCGAGCTGTCAGCGCGGAACACGCGGCTGCGCGTCCACTATCTGCTCGAACCGGGATGGAAGGCCGACGCCGCCATTCAGGGGCTCGGCCGGACGCACCGCACCAATCAGGCGCAGCCGCCGCTGTTCCGACCGATCGCGACCGACGTGAAGGCCGAGAAGCGCTTCCTCTCGACCATTGCCCGTCGCCTCGACACGCTGGGCGCGATCACGCGCGGCCAGCGCCAGACCGGCGGCCAGGGCCTGTTCCGGCCGGAGGACAATCTGGAAAGCGCCTATGCCCGCGATGCGCTGCGCCAGCTCTATCTCCTCCTGGTGCGCGGCAAGGTCGAGGGCTGTTCGCTCGACCGCTTTGAGTCCGCCACTGGCCTGAAGCTGATGGATTCGACCGGCATCAAGGATGAGCTGCCGCCGATCATCACCTTCCTCAATCGGCTGCTCGCGCTCACCATCGAGCTTCAAGGCATCCTGTTCACTGCGTTCGAGCAACTGCTGAACGCGAAGATCGAGGGCGCCATCGCCAGCGGCGCCTATGATGTCGGGTTGGAGACGCTGACAGCGGAACGCTTCACCGTCACCGATCGCCAGATCATCTACACCCATCCAGGCACCGGCGCGGAAACCCGGCTGCTCACAATCACGCAGCGCGAGCGCAATCGTCCGGTGACGCTCGATGATGCGCTCGGCCATCTCGATGACCGCCAAGCGAAGCTGCTCGTCAACGAGCGGTCGGGACGCGCTGCCGTGCAGATTCCGACGACGAGCATCATGCTCGACGACGGCGAGATCGAGCGGCGCGTCCAGCTGATCCGGCCGATGGAGGCGCATAATGTTCCGGTGAAGATGATGGGTGAGACCCATTGGCTCGACGCCGATCGGAATGCCTTCGCCGCAGCCTGGACCACGGAGGTCGCCGAGGTGCCGGAATTTGCCGACAGCACGATCCATGTCGTCACCGGCCTGCTACTGCCGATCTGGAAGCGGCTGCCGAACGAATCCACTCGCGTCTATCGGCTTCAGACCGATGAGGGTGAGCGGATCGTCGGCCGCAAGGTCTCGCCGGCCTGGGCGGCGAACGCGACTACGAC
The DNA here is from genome assembly GCF_036735945.1 of Bradyrhizobium sp. Lineage (GTDB taxonomy): Bacteria > Pseudomonadota > Alphaproteobacteria > Rhizobiales > Xanthobacteraceae > Bradyrhizobium. Next base: position 8,488 of record NZ_DAINNI010000076.1, read on the forward strand.
CGGCGCCTCCTCGCTGACGCCGGACGCCGCGTTCATGGCGCTGATGGAGGGTCGCACGATCCTCGATCTCGCCGAGGGCCTCCAGCTTCGCCGCTGCCGTGTCATGGGCGCCAACCGCATCGAGCTGTCCGGCTTCACCGACACGATGCGCGAACGGCTCTCGGCCTTTGGCCTCTTCCACGAAATCATCGCGTGGAAGCTGCGTATGTTCGTGCCGACCGACACATCCGGCCCGGCGGTGCTCGAGCGCGTGCTGGGCCGCTGGCCGGTCGAGCGCATCGGCGAGCGCGAGGCGGCTTGATGCCCCGTCACAATGCCGCAGAACTTGCACACCGTCTTGGCCGGCAGGCCGAGGCGGTGTGCCGTCACTATCTGTCTGCCGGACGCCGTCAGGGCAATTACTGGCAGGTCGGGGATGTGCGCAACACGCCGGGCCGCTCGATGTTCGTGCGGTTGAAGGATTCGCCGAAAGGTCCGGCCGGCAAATGGACCGATGCCGCGGCGTCGGGCGAGCATGGCGATCTGCTCGACGTGATTCGCGAAAGTTGTGGCCTTGTCGACTTCAAGGATGTGGCCAAGGAAGCGCGCCGATTCCTCGCGCTCCCGCATCCTGAACCGGAAAGGACCAGGATGCTGGCCGGCAGACAGTCCATCAGCGCCGGCTCACCCGAAGCGGCGCGGCGGCTCTTTGCCATGTCGCAGCCGATCGGCGGAACCCTCGTCGAAGCGGTTTTGCGCAAACGCGGCATTACGACTTTGCACGAAACCGGCGCGCTTCGCTTCCATCCGCGCTGCTACTATCGGCCGGACGAGCATAGCCCGACCGAGACCTGGCCCGCGATGATCGCTGCCGTCACCGACCTTTCCGGCAAGTTGACCGGCGCGCATCGCACCTGGCTCGACCCCGGCGGATTCAGCGAGGCCAATCTCGGCCGTGCCCCGATCGAGACGCCGCGGCGTGCGATGGGCGATCTCCTCGGGCAGGCCGTGCGCTTCGGCGTGGGCGGCGAGGTAATGGCGGCCGGCGAAGGCATCGAGACGACATTGTCTGTCCGATCGGTCCTGACGCAGATGCCGTCGATGGCGGCGCTCTCGGCCGCGCACCTCTCGGCCATTCTGTTCCCGCGGACGCTGCGGCGGCTCTACGTCGCGCGCGACAACGATCCGGCCGGTGACAGGGCGATGACCGTGCTGATCGAGCGCGCCAGCGCCGTCGGGATCGAGGCGGTCGTGCTCACGCCACGGCTCGGGGACTTCAACGAGGATCTCCGGCTGCTCGGCTTCGACGCCCTTGCGGCCCATCTGCGTCTACAGGTCGCCTCGGAGGACGTCGCCCGCTTCATGTCCCTGGCGGTCTGATCGACTGGCAAGGGAAGGTGCGGCAGGGCGGTGCGTGACAGGCTGCGATCATGGCGCGAGACCTCCGGGGTCGAGAGGCCACACCCACGGCCTTCTGAGAGGGCGATCGGGCGTCAGCCGGGCCGGACAGGCAATGCCTGCGGCCGACGATTTTCCGCCGCGCCCCCGTGGGGCGCTTTGCATCGCGAGGCAAAATCGCCGGCCTCCAGCATCCTCCACAGTGTTCCGGCCCTTCGCTTTGCTGCGGGTGCAGGTCCGGCCCGCCCGTCGCCTTCGTCGCCATGAAGGCCGCGATGGGCGCGGCCACACCGCGAAGGAAAGTCGCCATGACCGATGGACACGACACCGCATACGAGCCGCACCACGATTCCTCTCCGACCGATCACCTGCTTCAGGAACTCCAGCTCTACGGCTACCGTCCCTTCGAAGACGAACCCGACCCGCGACCGCTTCCGGAAGGCCGCGTCATCGCCGGCAGCATCGCCGACATCTTCGACGCCCTCGTGGTGGCGCTCTCCGACACCCGCCTCGAACCAGATCTGGAAGAATTGCTCTGGGGCACGGTCAACCTCTTCCATCGCGCCACCGACCGGATCGAACGCGAACTCGACGACAACGAGATCGCCCAGCGGCGCCTCCAGCGCGAACAGGATGGCTCGGAGGTCAAGTCTGTCGAACTCGAACGCCTGACGGCACAGGGCCAGACCCTTCTCGAACGGCGCAACGCCTTCGAACTGATGCGCGACCAGGCCGCCGAGCACTTCGAGCGCAACACCCACTCGATCTGGCGGCCGCGCACCGGCTCGATGGTCAACCATCGCAACCTCACCGCCGCGATGATCGACAGCCGCGATTTCCTCGCCGCGAAGCGTCGCACCGAGGCCGAGGTGCTCCTGCCTCCCGGCCCGAAGGTTGCCTTCACCGGCGGTCTCGATTTCAACGATCACCGCCTGATCTGGGCCAGGCTCGATCAGGTCCACGCCAAGCATCCGGGCATGGTGCTGCTGCACGGTGGAAGCCCGAAGGGCGCCGAACTCATTGCCGCCAAATGGGCCGACAACCGCAAGGTGCCACAGATCGCCTTCAGGCCTGACTGGACCAAACACGGCAAGGCCGCCCCGTTCAAGCGCAACGACGCGATGCTCGATGTTCTGCCGGTCGGCGTCCTCGTCTTCCCCGGCACCGGGATTCAGGAAAACCTCGCCGACAAGGCCCGGAAACTCGGTATCCCCGTCATGAAGTTCGATGGCGGCGCATAACGCGCCGCCGCCTCGCGGCAGCAATAATTGTCTTTACGAGAAAAACGCTCTCGTTCAGAATACATCAGCATTCTTGCAGAACCGGCGAAGCAGCATAGTCGCAGGCGGAGCGTATCTCCCGGCAGCCTGTCGTGATCCTCAACCGTTTGCACGGAGGCTTTCATGACGCTGATTCTGCTCGCCATCTCCCTGACGATCGCGTTTTGCGTGCTCGCCTATAACCTCGCGATCTACGCCTTGCCCTTCGCGGCCGGTTTGACCGCGTTTCAATATGCCTATGCGGCGGATGCAAGTTCTCTCATCTCCGGCCTTGCCGCCATCAGCGCCGCGCTCGGCTCGATCGCGTTGGTCATCGCCGTCGTCGGTTTCGCGAAAAATCCGGCTCTGCGTCTTGTCGCGCTGGCGATCTTCGCCATTCCCGCCGTGATCGCCGGCACCACGGTTGTCCACGGCATCGCCAAGCACATGATCGACGGAGGTCTCGTCCTCAATCTGCTGTGCGGCGCTGGCGGTCTATTCATCGGCATCGCGGCGATGATTAATCTCTACGCGGTCGGAACGGCCGTCCTTACGCGCTGAGGCAACGGCCGCGATCCTGCGCTCCCACGAGACACCCCGAAGGCTTTCGCCGCTGGCTTCCGATATCCCGTTCAGAACAAGAACGACCGTGTCAGGGACGCGTTCGCCCGCACGTTCGATCCGCATCGCCCGTTTCGAAAAGCGTCGTCTGACAGCGAATCCCGCAGCCGTAGCGATCACCGCCCCCCGGGGTGGCCTGTCCTATATTAGTGCGGAGATAGTCGTGAACACCTTCATCCCGCCCCATGCAGATCCGCATGCATCTCCTCTTCGCGCTGATACGGTGGGGCAGCGCCATGCGCCCGAAACCCGATAGCTTTACCGATCTCGTCCCAACCTGCCTTTCCTGCAACGACGCATGAGGAGGCTAAGAGGGTTCTGAATGGTGTGTCCGCGTGGCGGATGGGCCTGATCGGGCGCCTTTGCCAGCAAGGCCGATGGTTTGGCTGCGTGTCGTCTCCCGGCTTTCGAGAGGCGCCAATTCCTCCGACTGACTGATCCCCTAAGTCCGTTCTGTTTCCACCAGCAACCCCCGCGGCTCCGAACCGTGTTGGCGCTACGCGCCTGCCCGCACCACTTCGGGCCTTAGGGGTCAAGCTGGCGCCGAAAGCGCCAGTGCAGGAGTCTCCCGACGGCCTTGGCCGGGTCTCGTCGGAGGGAATGGTCCCTCCGGGAAGCAACGGAGACTTACCATGCAGAACATCGTCATTCTCGCCGGCAACATCGGTCAGGCCCCTGAAACCCGCACCACCAACGGCGGCACCGACATCACCCACTTCACACTCGCCACCTCGCGTCCCCGCTACTCGGAAGGCAGGGTCATCCGGGACGTGAACGGCTACCGGGTCCAGGACACCGAATGGCATCGTATCACCGCCTTCAACGGCCTCGGCAAGACGATCCAGCAACATTGCGAAAAGGGGATGAAGGTTCTGGTGCGCGGCCGCATCCACTACACGAAATGGACCGACCAGCAGGGCGTTGATCGCTACGGCTGCGAGATCATCGCCGAGACGGTGGACTTCCTGAGCCGGGCGAAGCAGACCCAGAACGACGACGGCAATACCGTCGATGACGACGAGATCCCGTTCTAACGGGCGGGATACCGGAAAGCCCGGCGGCGAAAGCCGCCGGGCTTTTCCATGTTCGCGTCGGATCGCGGCTGCCACGCGCTTCCCTTTCTGGCCATGGGCGCCGAAGTCCCATCCGGCTCAGGCGAAAAACCGCGCCCGACTCCATTCCCACCATTTCGGCTGCGGACATGCAGCGGCGCCCCATCTCGACGGCGTCGCAACGTCAGGGTGAAGGCAGGGCCACGGCAGCGCCCAACGCGAGGATTTCCGCTCCGGTCGGCGGGCACCATCCCCGTTCTTTGAGGCTGACCCTGGTTTCAATCCCGGCCTCGTGGGGTCAACCCTCATGGGGTCCGCTACGCGAAGCGTGCGGTCAGGTCGGCTTTGCCTCTCTGATGACCCCGGCCGCGACCGAAACACCTCGGGCGCCTGTCGAGCGGGGATGGTCCCCGCCTCCAGACAGGAGCTACGAAAATGTCCCTCGCAGACGCTCACGCCTTCGCCTTCAGCCTCGCCGCCACCCTGATGGTCACGATCATCATCTACCGCGCCGGCGACGGCACCATGAGCGTCATGCCCGCCGCCGAATATGATGGGGATGCCGACACCATCGTCGGCGAGATCGATCCGTTCGCCTGAGCCGGATGGGGCTTCGGCCCCGCCTTCGGCATGGCGGCACGACCGAATCAGTCGTCGGCCGACTACTCTCGTCGCAGCGCTTCGAGGTGACTTTCGGCTGGATGGAGGCGCCAAGAACGACTATTATAGTCGTAGTTCTGGCAGGTGCGTTCGCGTCGGTGGGAGGTGATCATGCATGATCACTTCCCGACAATCGCGGGCCGCACGCGCGTTGCTGGGTTGGACGCAGGAGACGCTCGCTGACAAGGCCCGCATATCGCTGACCGCGTTGAAACGCCTCGAATCCGAAAGCGACCTCGAGGTTTACGAAACGACGCGCGATCAGGTGCGCAGGGCCTTTGAAGCGGCAGGGATCGTTCTGCTCTCCACCGACAAAGGGCAAGGGGTTCTGCTGCATCATGACACGTCTAACCGCCAGGCCCATCGATAGTCGTTCCGCGCCATCGGGCCATGCACCATCATTCCAAGATGCACGCACCGGGCGATGGTTAAAATATCGTAACCATGCCAATGTCCGGCGATGACGGAACCATCGACATTCGCGTTCCTGGATGAGCCGCCGATAAGTCGGCGGCTCACCAGCTATGACCGCGAGCATATGGTTCTCTATTTGCGGCTACTCGATGCGGCGCGTGACGGCGCCGATTGGCAGGAAGCCGTTCAAATCCTGTTCGGCCTCGATCCACAAAGCAATCCGCATCGCTGTCGTCGGATCCACGACACTCACCTTGCGCGTGCCCGTTGGATGACCGAGCACGGTTATCGCGAGTTGGTGCGCGAAAGTCAGTGTCACTGATCCACGCGATGCCGCTGCGGCATCGCCCCCGCCAAACTTCGCGGCTTCAGCATCACAATCGTTCCGGGAATGCTGGCTCCTCCGCAAATTGACGGAGGAAGGACTGACCATGGTACCGGACGCTTCAGGATGGCGCTCCTCGGCGCTCTACCTCCACGTTGACGGGCTTGCTGCCTCTGACATCGCTTGGGAATGGCTCCGTCGCAACGAAACGTATGATCATGATTTCGATGCGTACTCGCGCAACAAGGAAAATCCTCAATCGCTGACCGACAGGATTCGGCAGCGTTGGGGACTGCGATTTCCCGCTTGATCCGCAGCAAGCTCCTCCCAAGGCGCAGGTGTTCTGGCTTCCGCATGCCGACACCAGCACAGTCGTGCTGGCGGCGGCTCCTCCGATCTTCTCTTTGGATCGCGATGTACGAGCCGCATTCGATATCGCTCAATCGATCGAACAGGGTGGCGAAACGCTCCTCCTCTACGAGCTGAGCAAGAATCAGCACCTCCAGCTCATCCTGCCCGCCGGCCATTCGCCTGCGGTTCCTTTGGTTGCCATGGTTCCGATCGGTCTGGAAGGATTTGATCGGGTAGAGTCCATTTACCGCCTTCTTGCATCGCTCTACGGCCGCGCTGTGCCGCCGGACACGCGCCTCACGCGGCAGAAACGCAGACGGATGCGCCATATGCTGCAAGCGTTCGACGGGTTCCGGGATGGCGCCACCCAACAGGAGATCGCCCGGATCATCTTCCGTCTTCCGCGGATGAAGCGGGATGACTGGCAGATATCCTCGGTTCGCCATACCGTCATGGCTTTGCTTCGCGATGCCCACGCGATGGCTGCTGGAGGCTATCGAACGCTGCTGCGCCACCGGCGATCCCAGGGTTCGCGAACCAGGCGAACCGAAAACGATCAACAATGAAGTCACAACGTCGCCGTTGCATGATCGTAGGACTCCTGCGGATGCGTTGCCCGCTTCTCGCGAACCGCTGACGTACAAGGCCGACAGCGAAACGCTTCTCACAAAATTCCTCCCATCCGCCGCGAACACGTCTTTGCTGTCCACCCGCCCCGGGGGACTCGGCGGACGTGATGTGGGATTTCAGGTCCCCCTAAAATCCCACTCCATCTCACCTGTTTCGCTTCGCCATCGTGGTCTTCGCCCGCCGCTGATTTCCAGCGGCTCACGTGAACACCACGAAAGGCCGATCCATGCGACCCGAACTCGCCGTTCTCCCGCCGCGCTTTCTGCGCACCAAGGAAGCCGCCGAATTCCTCGGCCTGTCCGCCCGGACACTGGAAAAGCACCGGACCTACGGAACCGGCCCGGCCTACCGAAAGCTCGGCGGCCGCGTCGTCTATGCCATCGACGATCTCGAAGCCTGGGCCGATCGCGGCGCCGTCACCTCGACCTCCGATCCCCGCGGATCGGTTCTTCCCGCCAAGCGCCAGTCGCCGACGTCGCCGGCGCGCGCAGGACGATACGCACGCTGACGGCGCACGATTTCCCGAATGGCGGCGCGGCATCAGTCCTCTTCGGAGCGCGGACAGCTCAATCTGTTCCGGGCGCTCCCCGGCGATTTCGCGCCACGAGACGCGCAGGATCTCATGGCCTATCCGTTCTTCTCCCTCGCCAAGTCGAAACGCATCGCACCCATCGATTTCAAGGCAGGCGATGTGACCATCCGTGTCGAGGCCGTGCCCGATCACGGCATGGCGACCATCTGGGATGCCGACATCCTGATCTGGGCCGCGAGCCAGATCGTTGAGGCGCGCGACGCGGGCTTGCGCACTTCCCGGCTCATGGCGACGACGCCCTATGAGATTCTCACCTTCGTCGGCCGCGGTGTATCGCTGCGCGATTACCAGCGCCTGAAGGCCGCGCTCGACCGGCTCCAATCCACCACCGTCGCGACCTCGATCCGCCAACCGGCGGAAGGCCGTCGGCATCGCTTCTCGTGGATCAACGAGTGGCAGGAGCGAACCGATCGCGACGGTCGCCCTGTCGGCGTCGAGCTGATCCTGCCGGACTGGTTCTATCGCGCCGTTCTCGATGACGCGCTCGTTCTCACCATCGACCGCGCCTATTTCGATCTGACCGGCGGGCTCGAACGCTGGCTCTACCGCGTCGTGCGTAAACACGGCGGCCGCCAGTCCTTCGGCTGGAGCTTCGACTTCGCCCACCTGCACCGGAAATCCGGCAGCCTCTCGCCGCTGAAGCATTTCGCCTACGACCTGCGCGACATCATCCGCCGCCAGCCCCTGCCTGGCTACCGGCTCGCCATCACACAGCAGGTGGGTGGTCCCGAACTGCTCACCTTCGTCGCAACCGATCCAACCTTTTTCACCCCGCCGCGCCCGCGACGGAAGCCGTCAACGCGCTTTGGGGACAAGCTGTGAATTCACTCGTGCTATCGGGGACCGCCCCTATCGTGCCATCAGGGACCCGATCCTCGTGCTATCGGGGACCGGAATCGACGATTCATCGCCGAGATTCAAAGGCTTGCGACGGCCGTAACTTCTCTAACCTAGATTCCTTCGGAATCTTTCTAACGCCCCCGCACTTTTGCACGCCTGCGGATAACCTCCGCAACGATGGCGCAAAGGCTGGAAACGGCTGGCAATCCGCCGCTGTTTTGCTCCTTAAATCGGAGACTCGTTTTCCTTTAATCGTGAACTGGCTCTGCCGGTTCACGGTCGGAGGCGCGCCATGATCGTGGCGCTCCTCAATCAAAAAGGTGGTGTCGGCAAGACGACACTCGCGCTGCATCTCGCAGGCGAATGGGCCGGCAAGGGGAAGCGGGTCACGCTGATCGACGCGGACCCGCAGGGCTCGGCTCTCGACTGGTCGCAACAACGCGCCCGTGAACGCTCGCCGCGTCTGTTCGGTGTCGTGGGCCTGGCGCGCGACACCCTTCATCGTGAGGCGCCCGAGTTGGCGCGCGACGTCGATCATGTCGTGATCGACGGTCCGCCGCGTGTCGCCGGCCTCATGCGTTCGGCGCTGCTCGCAGCCGATCTCGTGCTGATCCCGGTGCAGCCGTCTCCGCTCGACGGTTGGGCCTCGGCGGAGATGCTCGCGCTTCTGAACGAAGCTCGCATTTATCGCCCCGGCCTTGCCGCGCGGTTTGTCCTCAACCGTTGCGGCGCGCGCACTGTCATCGCTCGCGAGACGGCCGAGACGCTGGCCGATCACGATCCGCCGGTGCTGCGCACGGCGATCGGGCAGCGCGTCATCTACGCCGACGCCGCGCAGTCGGGCCGGCTCGCCTTCGAGATCGATGACGACGGTCCCGCCGCGCGCGAGATCGCCGCGCTCGCCAGCGAGATCGAGCAACTTCGCATCGGGAGGATCGCATCATGACGATCCTCACCGGCGATTGCCGCGACCTTATGCCGGCGCACGGCCCGTTCGATCTGATCCTCGCCAATCCGCCCTATGGCGATACGTCGCTCGCCTGGGACCGGCGGGTCGAAGGCTGGATCACGCGCGCTCGCGAGGCGCTGCACCCGACCGGCACGTTGTGGGTGTTTGGCTCGCTGCGATGCTTCATGGCGACCGCCAACCGCTTCGCCGACGCCGGCTTGCGCATCGCCCAGGAAATCGTCTGGGAGAAACAGAACGGCTCCAGCTTCCATGCCGATCGCTTCAAGCGCGTGCATGAGTTGGCCGTCCAGTTCTATCCAACTGAGACGCCGTGGCGCGACATCTACAATGATGTGCAGACGACGCCCGATGCGACGGCGCGCACCGCGCGACGCAAGCAACGTCCGCCGCATACCGGCCAGATCGATGCCGGCCACTATCTCAGTTATGACGGCGGGCCAAGGCTCATGCGCTCCGTCATCTACGTGCGCAATTGTCATGGTCGCGCGATCCATCCGACCGAGAAACCGTCAGCGCTTCTCGAAATTCTGATCCGCACGAGCTGCCCCGCAGGCGGCCTGGTCGACGATTGGTTCGCCGGTTCCGGCGCGGCCGGTGAAGCCTGCCGGCTCAGCGGCCGTCGTTGTCTCGGCTGCGAGATCGATGCCGTCATGGCTGAGCGCGCCCGCGCGCGCATCGCAGCCCTGCTGCTGTTCCATGGTGGAGGCGCGGCATGACGGAGCGCGCCGACAAACGCCGGTTTGTGTCCCGGCCGGGCAATCCCGAAAAATGGATCAGAGCGACTGAGCCGCAACCGACCGGCATTGCTGCCGACAATGCGTTCACCGCCCGCCTGACCATCGACATCACGCCTGAGCTGCGCGGTCGCATCAAGGTCGCGGCCTTTCGGCGCGGGATCACCGTTGCGGACATGCTGCGCGAACTGCTCGCGCGCGAATTTCCACCCATCGCGGGAGACCAGCCATGACCGGCAGAGCGGTCCATCGCGCGCATAGCCGTCCGCTGCCGGACGGGCCTGCGCCGTTCACGACATTGGTCGAACTGACCTTCCAGAAACAGAAGATCGAGCACTGGATCAGGTTCGGCCGCAAGAATTACGAACAGATCCTCGACCGTCGCCGCAGTATCGTCGGCTTCGCGCCGAACAGCATCTTCGCCTTCGTCCGCTGGGCGGCGGGCGAGTACGGCACGATCATCTCGCGCATCGACATCGTGCGCGCGGTGCGCCGCGGCGAGCCGTTCCAGACGCTGCCCTTCGTTCGTCCCGGCGGCGACATCCTGCTCAAGCTCGAAGGCTGGCGACAAGTCGAGCGCGTGCTGCAGGCGATCGACGCGATCGAGCGTCTCGGCATCGATCCCGCAGCGGTCTCGCCCGACCACTGGCGGCATGTTCACAACCGAATGACCGCCGGCCAGGAACCTCGCGCCTACACGCCAGACCAGCATCGCGCCTACCTGCTGCGCCGAAAGGTCGAGCCATGACGCGCTTTGGCTTGATTGTCACGACCGCGCTTGCGGCGATGGGCGTCGGCTATCCCGGCCTCACGCCGATGCCGATCAAGCTGATCTGGAACGCATCGGCCAGCGCGCCGATCGGCTTCTACTCGATCGCCTTCGAGGGACCGTTCGAAGTTACCGATCTGGTCGCCGTCGATGCACCGGAACCACTCGCCACCTTCCTCGCCGAACGCGGCTATCTGCCGAAGGGCGTGCCGCTGCTGAAGCGTATCCTCGCCGTGTCAGGGCAGACGGTTTGCCGCTCGAACCTCGCCATTACCGTCGATGGCGTCAATGTCGGCGTGGCGCGCGACCGCGATCGCGCTGGCCGCGATCTTCCAGTCTGGCAGGGCTGCCGCCGCATCGCGACCGGCGAAGTCTTTCTCATGAACTGGCAGGTCAACGACAGTCTCGACGGCCGCTATTTCGGCCTGACCTCCACCGACCAGATCATCGGCCGCGCCGTCCCGCTGTGGACCGACGAGGACGGCGACGGTCGCTTTCAATGGCGCGCCCCGACGCGCTGACCGCCTTTCCTTCGGCGGGAGCGGTGCTCGCCGATGGCTTTCCTAACACCACCGCATGGAGACCATCATGCCGCAAATCGGACAGTTCACGCGCGAGGAATCCCGCATCATCGGGCGCATCGAGACATTCACGCTTTTCCACGACATCGTCATCGTTCCGGCCGATCCGTCGGATGCGGAGAATGCGCCGGACTACCGCGTCCATGACCACGATCCAGGCGCCCGGGACATCGGCCCGGAGATCGGCGCGGGCTGGAACCGCACCGGCGAGAAGGCCGGCGAATATATCGCGCTGGTGATCGACGATCCGGGGTTGGCGCAGCCGATCCGCGCCAACCTGTTCCGTGACGACGATGCCGGCAGCACCTGGTCGTTGCACTGGTCGCGTCAACGCGATCGCGGCGAGAAGGATTGAGCGATGCCTGCTCGCCGTTCACTGAGGAGCCATCTGAATGTGTCCGGGCTGCATCGCGCAGCCCGGCGCATGGCTCTTCTTCTCCTTTCCGGCCTTGCCGTCGCGAACGTCATGCCGGCGATCACGATGGCGCAGAGCTTAGCCGTCACATCGGCCTTGGCCAGCGATCCCTATGCCACCCATATCACTGAGGCCGCGACGCGCTTCCGCTTGCCGGCCGTTTGGATTCGCGCCGTCATGCGCACGGAAAGCGCTGGCGATCCGCGCGCCATCTCGTCGAAGGGCGCGATGGGGCTGATGCAGATCATGCCTGCGACATGGGCGGAGCTACGCGCTCGCCATCGTCTCGGCGCCGATCCCTATAACGTGCGTGACAATATCATCGCGAGTAGCGGCTATATCCGCGAGCTGCTCGACCGCTATGGATCGCCGGGCTGGATCGCGGCCTATAATGCCGGTCCCGGTCGCTACGACGAGGCGTTGAGCGGCCGTCCGCTACCGGCGGAAACCCGCGCCTATGTCGCCACTGTCGCGTCGGCCATCGGCTCCGGCGGGGCAGTAATGGCGCCTGTCGATCCGCTCGCCTGGACCCGCTCGCCGCTGTTCATCACGCAGCCGGATCGCAGATCGGCTGTCGATTCCATTCCGGCTGAACGTTCATCCGTCACCGCTCCGAACGCAGCCCCGGCACGTGATCTCTCCGCTATCGTTCCACGATTGAGCGACCTGTTCGTCGCGCGCTCGGGCGACAGGACCACGCCATGAGCCTGTCCGGCATCTGTCGCATGGTCTCGGGTTCCCGCGTGTCATGGCGTGCAGGGAGGGTGGAGGCAGGCAAAACGACCGAAAGAGGGCAAGGTAAAAGCCCATGCCCGGATCAACACAAGCCATTGGTATGGCTTGTGTTTCCGTGGGCATGGCGGTCGGTCGCGGGCATGCTGCCCGGATTTTGCGAGCGTTTTCAACGCTTCGATATGCACGGGGCGATTTGCGCGCTGATCGGAGCGCCGACATGAGCGAGCGCGACAGCGACTTCCGCATCAAGCCGGGCCGCATCCGTTCGACGCGCGCGCCGAGGACAAAGAGCTACGTCAATCAGGTGCTCGCCGCCGCGCAGCGCGCCGGCCATATGCCCAGTGGAGCGCTGGCGGGCAAAGCTGGCCGGCGCCTCGGCCACTCGACCTTCGGGCGTGGCCGCAACGTCTTCGGCCGCTCCCGTATCTTCTCCCCGCAGCGCCGCGTCGTCGTCAAGGCGCGCATCGCCCGCCATCAGGGCAAGGCGTATCGCTCGGCGCCGCTGACCAGCCATGTCGGCTACCTCAAGCGCGAGGGCGTGAGCCGCGACGGAGATAAAGGCGTCATGTTCGACGCCGGGACTGATCGCGCCGATGATCTGGCCTTCGCCGAGCGATGCAAGGACGACCGGCATCATTTCCGGTTCATCGTCTCGCCCGAGGACGCGGCCGAGATGACCGACCTCAAAGCGTTCACCCGCGACCTCGCCCGGCAGATGGAAGCCGATCTCGCCACGCGCCTCGACTGGATCGCCGTCGATCACTGGAACACCGACAATCCCCATGTCCATCTTCTGGTGCGCGGCGTCGACGAGACTGGCGCCGATCTCGTCATCTCGCGCGACTATATCAGCCGGGGCCTGCGCTCCCGCGCCATGGACCTGGTCGACATCGAACTCGGCCCGAAGCCCGAGCATGAGATTCGCAACGCGCTGGAAAAGGAAATCACCGCCGAGCGCTGGACCCGCATCGATGGCGAGATTCAACGCGCCGCCAATGAGACCGGCTTCATCGATCTGCGCCCCGATCAGCGCGGTCCCTCAGATCCCGAACTGCGCCGCCTCATGGTCGGCCGCCTCCAGCATCTCGAGAAGATGGACCTCGCGTTCGAGAGTGAGCCCGGCCAGTGGACGGTCGGACTTGGAGCCGAACGCACGCTGCGCGATCTCGCTATCCGCGGCGACATCATCAAGACCATGCACCGCGCCTTCGCCGGGCGCGACCAGGATCGCGGCTTTTCCGATTTCGTGATCGACGGCGACGCAGTCGAAGCTCCGATCATCGGTCGTCTGGTCGATCGCGGGCTGCATGACGAGCTGCGCGGTGAAGCCTATGCCGTCATCGATGGCGTCGACGGGCGCGCGCATCATGTCCGCTTTCGCAACATCGACGCCCTTGAACGCGCTCCGGCCAATGGCGGCATCGTCGAGGTTCGCCGCTTCGGTGGCCCCGAGGATGAACGTCCGACCCTCATGCTCGCGACGCGCTCCGATCTCGATCTTCAGGCGCAGGTCACGGCGCCCGGCGC
>NZ_DAINNI010000077.1:0-21884 GCF_036735945.1 Bradyrhizobium sp.
GTCAGCCAGATGTTCGGCGAGCTGCTCGGCCTGTGGACGGCCTCGGTGTGGAAGTCGATCGGTTCGCCGCCGATGCTGCGGCTGGTCGAGCTCGGTCCCGGCCGCGGCACCATGATGGCGGACGCACTCCGCGCCATCAGGGTGTTGCCGCCACTCCATCAGTCGATCCAGATCCATCTGGTCGAGATCAATCCGGTGCTGCGCGAGAAACAGCGGGCGACGCTGTCGAGCGCCGCCAACATCACCTGGCATGACAGCATCGACGACGTGCCCGAGGGCCCGGCGGTCATTCTCGCCAACGAATATTTCGACGTCCTGCCGATCCATCAGGTGGTCAGGCGCGAGACTGGCTGGCACGAACGCGTTGTCAGCCTCGACGACAGCGGCAAGCTGGTGTTCGCCGTCGCCGACGACCCGATACCGCGCTTCGAAGTCCTGCTGCCGCCGCTGGTGCGCGCCGCGCCCGTTGGCGCCGTGTTCGAATGGCGGCCAGATACCGAGATGATGAAGATCGCACGACGCATCCGCGAGCAGGACGGCGCGGCGCTGATCATCGATTACGGTCACCTGCGCAGCGATGCCGGCGATACCTTCCAGGCGATCGCCCGCCACAGCTTTGCCGATCCGCTGAAAAATCCCGGACAGGCCGATGTCACCGCCCATGTCGATTTCCAGGCGCTGGCGCGCGCAGCCGAAGACGTCGGCACGCGCATTCACGGCCCGGTGACGCAGGGCGATTTCCTCAGGCGGCTCGGCATCGAGACGCGGGCCGTTACGCTGATGGCCAAAACCACGCCGGAAGTTTCGGCCGATATTTCCGCAGGCCTGAAACGCCTGACCGACAGCGGCCGCGGCAGCATGGGATCGATGTTCAAGGTGCTCGCGGTGACCAGACCTGAACTCACCATGGTCGCAGGCCTCAGCGACGAACCGCAGGACGCCGGAGACGAAACAGCATGACGTTCGGATCCTCGCTGCTCGCAGCCATTCCCGGGCTGCGCCACGCCTTCTTCACCCGCGAGGGCGGCGTCTCCCATGGAATCTATGAGGGCCTGAATGGCGGGCTCGGCTCGAATGACGATCCGATCCATGTTGCGGAGAACCGCCGGCGCATGGCCGAAGAGATCGGCGTGGCACCCGAACATCTTCTCAGCGTGCACCAGATCCATTCGCCGGATGCCGTGGTCGCGACCGGCCCCTGGCTAGGCGACAAGCCGCGCGCCGACGCGCTCGTCACCCGCACCGAGGGCATCGCGATCAGCGTCACCACGGCCGATTGCGGTCCGATCCTGTTCGCCGATCCGGCCGCGCGCGTGATTGGCGCCGCGCATGCCGGCTGGAAGGGCGCGCTGGCCGGCATCGTGGAATCCACTGTCGACGCCATGGAAAAGCTCGGCGCTGACCGCACCGGTATCGTTGCCGCGATCGGTCCCCTGATCCGGCAGCACTCCTACGAAGTCGGCGGCGAACTGGTCGAGCGCTTCATGGATGAAGACGCCGAGAACGGCGTGTTCTTCATTCCGTCCGTGCGCGCCGGTCATTCGATGTTCGATCTCGCCGGCTTCATCCGCAGGCGGCTGGAGAACGCCGGCATCCTGATGATCGACGATATCGGCGTCGACACCTATTCCGACGAGCGCTTCTACAGCTACCGCCGCTCGGTGCACCGGAACGAGCCGGACTACGGCCGCCACGTCCACGCGATCGCGCTGACGAGCGAGTAGGCGCGCTACTTCACCTTCAGCACCACCTTGCCTCGCGCCCTTCCCGTTTCGAGGTGACCGAGCGCCGCCGGCAATTGCTCGAAGGGAAATTCACGGTCGATCACCGGCTTGATCGCGCCGCGATCGACAAGCTCGGCGATCTCGCGCAGTTGATCGCCGTTCGGCTCGGTGAAGAACCAGCAATAGGCGGCGCCGGCCTCCGCGCTGGCGGCATAGACCTTGCGGCTCATCAGCCAGACCGCGACGCGGACCAGCCAGCCCGCGCCCTCGCGCCGGGCGAAATCACGATCGGGCGGACCGCTCAGGGAAATCACGGCACCGCCCCGCTTCACCACCTTGAAGGCATCGACGGTGAACGCGCCGCCGAGCGTGTCGTAGACGATGTCGTAATCGCCGCCCGCATCCAGATAGTTTTCGCGATCGTAGGCGATGACCCTGTCGGCACCGAGCGATTTGACGAAATCGGCATTCCTCGAACTCGTGGTCGTGGTGACGTGAAGGCCGAGATGGTCAGCGTACTGCACCGCGAACGTGCCGATGCCGCCAGCGCCGGCATGGATCAGGATGCGCTGGCCGGCGCGTGCCTTAACGCGCGCAAAGCCCTGCAACGTGGTCAGCCCGACCAGCGGCAGCGCCGCCGCGCCCACATGCGAGACGAGGTTGGGCTTCAGCGCCACGAATTGTTGCGGCAATGCAATCTTCTCGGCGAAGGTGCCGATGGTCTCGCGCGACGCCCGCGCATAGACGGCATCGCCCGGCTTGAACCTGGTAGCGCGTGCCCCCACCGACAGCACGATGCCACTGGCATCGAAGCCGAACGGACGCGGCAATTGATATTTCGAGACGCGCTTCAGGTCGCCGTGCACGATCTTGAAGTCGATCGGATTGAGGCTGGCGGCATGGATTTCGATCAGGACGTCATCGGCCCCCGGATCAGGATCCGCGATGTCGACAAGGCGGACATGATCGGTGACCGCGCCGTAGCCGTCGAGAACAAATGCTCGCATGGTTAAATCCCTGCGCCGTCCGGAAATTCTGGCAACAACAAGGTGAAGCGGGACGCGTGCGCAGCAATCTTTTTGGTGAGCCGGTCCATCCCCTGCCCTAGACCTTAACACATTTTAACGATATCGCAGGGAACCATGACGAGCACCCTGACCGCCTCGTGCCTGCAAGCAACCCGCGCCATCATCGCGGCGGCGCTGCTTGCCGTTTTTTCCTGCGCACTCGGCGGCTGCGCGGGTGGCGGGGCATCGGGCAGCGGTTCGTACGCGATGGCAACGAGCGCCGGCGGTGGCCCGACCGTGACGTTCGAATCGATCGACGGTCCGCCGCCCCAGGTGTTCGACCGCATGGTCAGCGTGCTCGACAGCGAATCCAAACTGCGCAACCTGTCGATCGTCTCCCGCGAGGGCGGAGCCTCCTACCGCGTGCGCAGCTACCTCTCGGCGCAGGTGGTGCGCGGCAAGACCGTGATCGCCTGGGTCTGGGACGTCTACGACAACGGCCAGCAGCGTGCGCTGCGGCTTTCCGGCGAGGAGCCCGCCGGCAAGGCTGGCCGCGATGCATGGGCCGCTGCCGACGATCTCGTTTTGCGGAAGATCGCGCAGGCCGGCCTCAGCGGTCTTTCGGGTATGATTAACGGCGCGCCGGATGCGGCGCCGATCCCCGAGCGCCGCGGTCCGGTCGTCGCGAGTGCGGGAGAAACAACACCCGCCCAGGATGCGGCAGGCGTCACGGCACTGGGTTTCAGCGCCCAATAAAGGGCCCGGGAAAGTCCCGTATTGGCCGATTTTTGACCGGGAAAACGACCCCAACGGGTTGCCAGCCGAGCCGCCCGCCTGATATTCCCTCGCTCACCAAAAGCGCCGGTTCCCGAGGATTACTCGACATGCTGAACGTCGTATCCAAGGCGCGAGGAGAAGAATTAATGGCGGCCAAGAACGGCTCGATCAAGCTGGTCGCCGGCAACTCCAACCCCGCGCTGGCCCAGGAAATCGCGAACTGGCTGCACCTGCCGCTGACAAAGGCCGTGGTCCGCCGGTTCGCGGACATGGAAATCTTCGTCGAGATCCAGGAAAACGTCCGCGGCTCCGACGTCTACATCGTCCAGTCGACGTCGTTTCCGGCCAACGACCATCTGATGGAACTCCTGATCATTACCGATGCGTTGCGCCGCGCCTCCGCGCGCCGCATCACGGCCGTGATCCCCTATTTCGGCTACGCCCGGCAGGACCGTAAGGTCGGTTCGCGCTCGCCGATTTCGGCCAAGCTCGTCGCCAACCTGATCACCCGCGCCGGCGTTGACCGCGTGATGACGCTCGATCTGCACGCCGGCCAGATCCAGGGTTTCTTCGACATCCCGACCGACAATCTCTACGCCTCGCCGGTCATGGTGCGCGATATCAAGGATCGCTTCGACCTCGGCAACGTCATGGTGGTATCGCCCGACGTCGGCGGCGTGGTGCGTGCGCGCGGGCTAGCCAAGCGCATCAACACGCCGCTCGCCATCATCGACAAGCGCCGCGAGCGCGCCGGCGAATCCGAAGTCATGAACGTGATCGGCGACTGCGCCGGCTACACCTGCATCCTGATCGACGACATCGTCGATTCCGGCGGCACCCTGGTGAACGCCGCCGACGCGCTGATCGCCAACGGCGCCAAGGAAGTCTACGCCTATATCAGCCACGGCGTGCTCTCAGGCGGCGCCGCAGCGCGCGTCGCCTCGTCAAAACTGAAAGAGCTTGTCATCACCGACTCGATCCTGCCGACGGACGCGGTCAACAAGGCCGCCAATATCCGCACGCTATCGATCGCGCCCCTGATCGCGGAAGCGATCAGCCGCACCGCGTCGGAAGAATCGGTGTCGAGCCTGTTCGACTAAGGCAGAGCCGTAAGAGTGGGCAAAGGCGCCATGCGCCGTGCCCACCATCCATCCACGAGCCAGATCCTGAATGGTGGGCACGCTTCCGCTTCGCCCACCCTACGGCATGTCGCTTAAACCGCACCTCACTCAAATCCCGGCCGCGGCACCAGGTTCATCAGCATGTTGGCGTAGCCGCCGTCGACCATGATCTCCTCGCCATTGATGTAGGCCGCGCGGTCGCTGGCGAGGAACAGGATCGCATCCGCCATATCCTGGGGCATGCCGACCCGACGCAGCGGCACCACGGCGGAACGCCGCTCGGTAACCCCCGGCGTGTCGTAGAAGGCCTGGCTCATCGGCGTGATCACCATGCCGGGGCTGACGACGTTGCTGCGGATGCCGTGCGGCCCCCACTCGTTGGCAAGCTGCCGCGACAGCATGATCGCGCCGGCCTTGCTGACGCTGTAAGCGCCGCTCTGCCCCTGCGCGTTGCTGCCGGCGATCGAGGCGACGTGAACCAGGCTGCCGCGGCCGAGCGTGCGCATCTGTTTGCCGAAGGCCTGCGCGCAGACGAAATAGCCGGTCAGGTTGACGGAAAGAACCGTATTCCATTCGGCAAGCGTCAATGTGTCGAGCGCGCCGGGACGCAGGATGGCGGCGGTATTGACCAGCACCCCGCATGGTCCCAGCGATTTCTCGATGGTCGCGGCCGCAGCGGTGACGCTCGCAACATCGGTCGTATCGCAGCGCGCGACGATATGGCCGGCGCCGAGCTTGCCGAGTTCGGTGCGCGTTGCCTCGAGGCCGCGTTCATCGAGATCGATGGCGGCGACGCGGACGCCGGCCTTGGCGAAGCTGATCGCCGTGGCGTGCCCGATCCCGCCGCCCCCACCCGTCACGACGCACACGCGGCCTGACAGGCCGAGCCAATCCGACGAATCCGTCCCAATCATGTTTGATCACTCTTGTGTGGTGAACTGATGCGGGACAGCTTAGCCGAACGCGCAGGCAGACCAAGCGGGATTTGGATGCGCTGCACCGCGGTCTCGCATGCAACGCTTGCAATCCAGATCAGTTGGCAAGCTTGATTCCGGCGTCCTTGATCACCTTCGCCCATTCGAGCGTCTCTTTTTTGGTGATCGCCGCAAACTCGGCCGGCGTGTTGCCAACCGGTTCGAGCCCGAGTTCGTCGAACTTCTTGCGCACCTCCGGCATCGCCAGGGTCTTGACGGTTTCGTTGTGCAATTTGTTCTGCACGTCCTTTGGCGCGCCGGCCGGGAGGACCAGTCCGAACCACGGCACGGCCTCGAAGCCGGGGTAGCCGGATTCCGCCATGGTCGGCAGGTCGGGCGCAAGCACCGATCGCTTGATCGACGTGATGGCCAGCGCGCGCAATTTTCCTTCGCGCGCCAGCGGCAGCACGTTCACGATATTGGCGAACGACATCGTGATGCGGTTGGCGAGCAGGTCCGGCATCAACGCCGTGGTGCCGCGATAGGGCACCGATGCGATATCGACATGCGCCATGTACTTGAACAATTCGGCGCCGAGATGCTGCGACGTGCCGACACCGGCATGGCCATAGGAGAGCTTGCCGGGCTGCGCCTTGGCGAGCGCTACCAGTTCCGCGACCGACTTGACCGGCACCTCGGGCGGAACGGCGAGCACGTTCGCCGCGATGAACACCTGCGAGATCGGCGCGAAGTCCTTGATCGGATCGAACGGCAGCTGCTCATAAAGACTGGGATTGATGACGAGCGACGAGTTGCCACCCATCAGCAGCGTGTAGCCATCCGGCGCAGACCTGGCGACGCGCTCGGTGGCAATGTTGCTGCCAGCGCCGGGCACGTTCTCGACCACGAACGGCGTGCTCCAGACTTCAGCGAACCGGTCGGCAAGAATGCGCGCCGCAAGGTCCGGCGCCGTGCCGGGCGTGAAGCCGACCAGGATCTTGACCGGCCGGTTCGGATAACTGGATTGCGCCGATCCCGCCTGCGCGGCCAGCAGCATGAACAGCACGGCGAACAGGTTCGCAGCGAGCCTCATCGTTCCCTCCACGGTTCGGCATGCCGGTTTAGCCGGTCTTTGCAGCACTTGAAGGGAATTCTGGCACGTCGGCCGCATCAGGTACAGGTGCGGTGGCCGCGGCCGCCCCAGCGCTCCGCGCAACGACGATTGCTAGGCCGTACCGGTCAGTTTGCCCAGCCAGCTTTTCGGCGCCGCTTCCGCCGCAGCCGCCGTATCTCCGCCAACAACCTTGCCAAACAAAGCAAAAAATTCGCCCGCCAGCTTCCTGGCCGTGGAGTCGATCAGCCGCGAGCCGAGTTGCGCAAGCTTGCCGCCGATCTGCGCCTCGACGTCATAGTGCAGCACGGTAACGTCAGGCCCTTCCGCTTCGAGACGCACCGCAGCGCCGCCTTTGGCGAAGCCCGCCACGCCGCCGGAGCCCTCACCCGAAATCCGGTAGCTGTTTGGCGGATCGAGCTCGGACAACGTCACCTTGCCGCCGAAGGTCGCCTTCACCGGGCCGACCTTGAAGACGACGGTTGCGGTCATCTCGGTCGGCGAGGACATGTCGAGGGACTGACAGCCCGGAATGCACCGCTTCAGAATTTCGGGATCGTTGAGCGCCGCCCAGACCTTTTCCTGCGAGGCCGGGATGCGCTGGCTGTCGTTCATCTGCATGGTCAGTCCTTACTCCCCACGGGATTGGCCGTACGCTGGCTGCGCCGGCGCTCGACGGTGATTTCGGCGAGGATCGACATCGCGATCTCCTCCGGCGTGATGGCGCCGAGATCGAGCCCGGCCGGCGCCTTGACGCGCTTGATCGCGGCGGCGTCCGATCCGCCGGCCACGAGCTTGTCGCTCAGCGCCGCCATCTTGCGGCGGCTGCCGACGAAGGCGTGATACTCGGCCTTGATGGCGAGCGCGGCCCGCAACGCGGCCTCGTCGCCCTTGCCTTGCGTCGATACCACGACGAAGCGCCGGGCTTCATTCAGGTAAGGAAGTGCGAACCCGTCGACGATGACATGGGCATTCGGCTCGGCGGCGACATCGGCGGCCGGCGCCGCCAGCGTGACGTGATAGCCGAGCTGGCGCGCCTGCTCGGCCAGCGAGATCGCGACCGGGCTTGCGCCGAAGATCACCAGCGATGGATGCGGCAGCATCGGCTCGACGAAAATGTCCATGGTGCCCTTGCTCGGGCACATGTTGCTGGCGAAGCGGATGCCCTCGCGGTCATCGCCGGGTTTTACGCCAAGCTCGGCGAGAAGATTTTCGGGCTGCACCGACACCATGCGCGGCTCGCCGTCGAGCAGCGCGTCGCGCGCGGCTTTCAGCACGGCGCCCTTCGCGCAGCCGCCGCCGATCCAGCCTGCGACGATGGAGCCATCGGGGCGGATGATCGCCTTCGCGCCGGCTTTCGCCGCCGTCACCGATACCGTGCGCACCACCGTCGCCAGCACGAACGGCTGCTCGGCGGACTTCATCTGCGCGACCAGATCCATCACTTCGACATGCGCGCCCATCGGTCGGCCCATCTACAGTTTCGCCAAATAGGTTTCGAGCGCCGCGAGACTCTTGAGCGTATTGGCCGGCGCGTAGAGATCGACATGCGGCAGCGCCGCCTTGATGCCGGCAGCCTCGGGCGCATAGCCCTCCCACGCCATCATCGGGTTGAGCCAGACGATGCGGCGGCAGCGGCGACCGAGCGCCGCCATTTCGCGGCCCAGCAGCGCGGCATCGCCGGTCTCGTAGCCGTCAGACACGATCATCACGACGGTGCGTGAATGGATGACGCGCGCCGCGTGCCAGCGATTGAAGGTCTGCAGGCTTTCGCCGATCCTGGTGCCGCCGCCAGCGCCCTGCGCCATGATCGAGAGGCGGTCGAGCGCGCGTGCCGCGTCCTTTTCCTTCATGGCGTCGGAGACATACGCCAGCCTTGTGTGGAACAGGAATGCCTCGGCCTCGCGAAACTCGTCCAGCACGCCGTGGATGAAGCGCAGGAAGACGGCCGTGTACATGCTCATCGAACCCGAGGCATCGAGCAGCATGACGAGCCGCAGCGGCTTTGCCTTGCGCTGGCGCCTGACGAGTTCGATCGGCACACCGCCATGGCTGATATTGCCGTGAATGGTTCGGCGCAGGTCGAGCCGGTAGCCGCGCCGCCGCGCCTGGTCGCGCCGGGTCAGCCGCGTGCGCATCGCGCGCGCCAACCGGGCCGCGGCGGCATGGGCTTCCTCGATCTGTGCGGGATCGGCAAGCTTGCGGAAATCCACCTCGGCGAGATTGTCGGCGCGCGAGGCGCCTTCCATGCGTCCTTCGGCGCCGCTACGGTTGTCATCGGCGCCGTCCGTAGAGGGAATCTGGTCCATCGCACCGTCGCCCGCGCGCGGCTCAGGTTGATGGCCGGGCAAACTCTTCAGCGATGGATTGTTGGCCGCCTTTGCCGAGCCCATCGTCAGGGATCGCGACCGCGCGCGCCTGCCGAGCCAGAACGCATCGAACAGGCCGTCGAATCTTTCCCAGTCCGATTTTCGCGCGGAGAACAGGTGCTTGAACGCTGAGCGCAGGAGCGACGGGGTCCGCGCATAGCCGGCCGTCATCAGCGAGGCGGCGTCCTGCCCTTCGCGCAGCCCGACGGCAAATCCATTGTCACGCAACGTCCTGAGAAACGCCGCCAGTCTTGCCGAAACCAGGCGAGAGACCTCGTCGAGTTCGTCGTAGCCGGGATTGCTGCCGCAACAGCTCATGCGACTCTCCCGAGCAGACGCCCGGTCACCTCGCGCGTCACCCGCGCGGTGTCCTCCTTCGTCTTGAGCAGGCACATCAGGGTCTCGTGCACGGTTTCGGGCGCGTCATGGAGATCGCGGACGTCGAGCCCGACCAGGGCCGCCGCCCAATCCAGCGTCTCGGCAACGCCCGGCACCTTGCGCAGTTCCTCCTTGCGAACGCCCTCGACCATGCGCGCGATCTGCAGCGCGAGCGAGGCGCCGGCGCCGTCGATCCGCGCCATGATGATGCGCGCTTCGCGATCGACATCGGGGTAATCGACATAATGATAGAGGCAGCGGCGGCGCAGCGCGTCGGAGAGTTCGCGGGTGCCGTTCGAGGTCAGCACCACGTGCGGGATCGCGGTCGCCCTGATCGTGCCGAGTTCGGGGATCGAGACCTGGAAGTCCGACAACAGCTCGAGCAGGAACGCCTCGAACTCGTCGTCCGCCCGGTCGATCTCGTCGATCAGGAGCACCGGCGGCTTGTCGCGCCGGATGGCGGCCAGCAGCGGCCGCTCCAGCAGGTACTTCTCCGAGAAGATCTGATCCTCGACAGCGTCAGCTTCATCGCCGCGATGCGCCTGGATCGACAGCAATTGGCGCTGGTAGTTCCATTCATAGAGCGCCGCGGATTGATCCAGACCCTCGTAACATTGCAGGCGGATCAGTTCGGTCGCGTGCACCGCGGCCAACGCCTTGGCGACTTCGGTCTTGCCGACGCCCGCCTCGCCTTCGAGCAGCAGCGGGCGCTTCAGCATCAGCATCAGCGAGACCGCGGTCGCAAGTTCCGCGTCGGCAATATAGCCCGACGCGGCCAACCGTTCCGCGATCTCCTTGCGATCTTTCATGTTCCAGTTTCCGTCATTCCGGGATGGTCCGAAGGACCAGACCCGGAATCTCGAGATTCTCCGGTGCGCAATTGCGCACCATAGTTCGATGCTGCGCATCGCCCCGGAATGACGAGGACTGCTAAAGACACTAAGCCACCGCGCCCAGATCCTTTGCTGCCTTCCAGTTGCGCCAGAAGTCATGCGGCATCTGGATATGGGTCGAGCCAAGGAACGAGAAGGCATCGTTGACCGCGTTGGAGAACGCCGGCACGCCGCCGACGTTCGGGCTTTCGCCGACACCCTTGGCGCCGATCGGGTGATGCGGCGACGGCGTGACCGTGAAGTCGGTTTCCCAATGCGGGGTCTCGACCGCGGTCGGCATGAAGAAATCCATGAACGAGCCGGTGACGACGTTGCCGTCGGCATCGTAGCGGATCTCCTGCCCCATCGCGATCGCGAAGGCCTCGGTCAGGCCACCATGCACCTGTCCCTCGATGATCATCGGGTTGATGCGGGTGCCGCAATCGTCCAGCGCGTAGAAGCGCCTGACCTTGTAGACCCCGGTATCGACGTCGATATTCATCACGCAGATATAGGCGCCGAACGGATAGGTCATGTTGGGCGGATCGTAGTAGCTCACCGCCTCCAGCCCCGGCTCCATGCCGGGAGGAACCGAATTGTAGGCTGCCCAGCAGATGTCCTTCATCGACATGGTTTTCTCGGGCAGGCCCTTGACGCGGAAGCCGTCGATATCCCATTCGAGGTCGTCTTCGTGAACCTCGAGCTTGTAGGCCGCGATCATCTGCGCCTTGGCCCTGATCTTGCGCGCCGCCATCGCGATCGCGGCACCGGCGACCGGCGTCGAGCGCGAACCGTAGGTGCCGAGCCCGTAGGGCGCGGTATCGGTGTTGCCCTCTTCCACCATGATGTTGTCGGCGGGAATGCCGATCTCGGTGGCGATGATCTGCGCCCAGGTGGTCTCGTGTCCCTGGCCCTGGCTCTTGGTGCCCATCCGCGCGATACCCGCACCGGTCGGATGCATGCGGATCTCGCAGGAATCGAACATCGCGATGCCGAGGATGTCGCAGTTCTTCGACGGGCCGGCGCCGACGATCTCGGTAAAGAACGAGACGCCGATACCCATGATCTCGCGGGTCTCGCCGCGCCTGAACGCTTCGCGCAACGTCGCCTGCTCCTTGCGGAGTTCGGCGTATTTCACGCTCTCCATCGCCTTCTTCATGGCGGTGGCGTAGTCGCCGGAATCATATTCCCAGCCGAGCGCAGAGTGATACGGGAATTGCTCCGGCTTGATGAAGTTCTTCATCCGAAGTTCCGCCGGATCCATCCCGAGCTTCTGGGCCAGGATGTCCATCCCACGTTCGATGCAATAGGCTGCCTCGGTGACGCGGAACGAACAGCGATAGGCGACGCCGCCCGGCGCCTTGTTGGTGTAGATGCCGTCCACTGCCAGATGCGCGGTCGGAAAATCGTACGACCCGGTGACGATGTTGAAGAAGCCGGCCGGCCATTTCGACGGGTCGGCGCAGGCATCGAACGCGCCGTGGTCGGCCAGCACATGGACGCGCAGGCCCGTGACCTTGCCTTCCCTGGTCGCGGCGATTTCGGTCGTCATATGATAGTCGCGCGCGAACGAGGTCGCGGTCAGGTTCTCGATGCGATCCTCGACCCATTTCACCGGCTTGCCGGTGACGATCGAGGCCACCGCCGCGCAGATGTAGCCGGGATAGGCGCCGACCTTGTTGCCGAATCCGCCGCCGATGTCAGGCGCGATCACGTGGATCTTCTGCTCAGGCAATTTTGCAATCAGCGACACGACGGTGCGGATCACGTGCGGGGCCTGGAAGGTGCCATAGATCGTCAGCTCGCCCTTGATCTTGTCGAAGGAGCAGACGCACTGGCAGGTTTCCAGCGGCGACGGATGGGTGCGGTGATAGGAGATCATCTCCTTGATCGTCACCTCGGCCTTGTTGAAGGCCGCGTCGGTCAGTTCCCTGTCGCCGACGGTCCATTCGAAGATGTGGTTGTGATGTTTGCGCGGTCCGTGCGCACCGGTCATCTTGCCGGCGAGGTCCTCGCGCAGCACCGGCGCATCCTTGTCCATCGCCTTGAACGGATCGATCAGCGGGGTGAGCTGCTCGTATTCGACCACCACCTTGTTGATGCCGTCGTCGGCCGCGTAGCGGTCGGTCGCGACGACGAAGGCGACTTCCTGATTCTGGAACAGCACCTTGCCGTCGGCCAGCACCATCTGCACGTCGCCGGCAAGCGTCGGCATCCAGGCGAGGTTGACCGTCTTCAGCGTCTCGGCCGTGATCACCGCGAGCACGCCCGGCACTTTCAGCGCCTCGGTGTCGTCGATCTTCTTGACGCGCGCATGGGCATGCGGCGAGCGGACGAAGTCGCCGTGCAGCATGCCCGGCAGCTTGACGTCGTCGACGTAATTGCCCCTGCCCTGCGTGAAGCGGATATCTTCCACCCGCTTGCGCTTGCAGCCCATGCCCTCGAGTGCGGCGGTGCGTTGTTCCCGCGTGGGAGTCATGTCGTTCATTCCGCGGCCTCCTGGAATTCGACGCCATTGATCTTGGCGGCGGCGTACTGGATCGCCTTGACGATGTTCTGGTAGCCGGTGCAGCGGCAGATATTGCCGGATATGCCCATCCGGATTTCCTGCTCGCTGGGCGACGGATTCTCCTTCAGGAGGCGATGCGCGCGCAGGATCATGCCAGGCGTGCAGAAGCCGCATTGCAGCCCGTGCATCATCCGAAAGCCTTCCTGCAGCGCCGACAGCGAGCCGTCGGCATTGGCCATGCCTTCGATGGTGGTGATGTCGGAGCCGTTGGCCTGCACCGCGAACATGGTGCAGGACTTCACCGACATGCCGTCGATATCGACGGTGCAGGCGCCGCAATGGGTGGTTTCGCAGCCGATATGGGTGCCCGTCATCTGCAGGTTTTCGCGGATGAAGTGCACCAAAAGCGTGCGCGGCTCGGCGAGGCCTTCGACCTCGGCGCCGTTCACCTTCATGGTGATGTGGGTTTTTGCCATGTTGTCTCCCCCTTAACGAGTGCGCTCGGCGGCGCGCTGCAACGCGCGCATCACCATGATGCCGCCGACATGCTTGCGGTATTCGACAGGGCCACGGGCATCTGCGGCCGGCGCCATGATCGCTTCGGCCGCAGCGGCGGCGTTCTTCAGCGTGGCCTGATCGAGGCTGCTGCCGATCACGGCTTGCGCAGCCGCGTCGGCCAGCAACGGCGTTTCGGCAAGGTTGGTCAGGCCGATCTGGCAGGTCGCGACCTTGCCGCCCGCCATCGTGAGCACCACCGCGGCGGCAGCCGTGGCGTAGTCGCCCACCTTCCGCTTGAGCTTTTCGTAGGCGTAGCCGTGACCGGCCGGCGGGACCGGGATGGTGACCGCGGTCAGCAGTTCACCCGGCTCGAGCGCGGTGAAATAGGCGCCCTGGTAGAATTCCGATGCCGCGACGTCGCGTCCGCCAGCATTGCCCTCGAGGCGATAGCTCGCCCCCAGCGTGATCATCAGCGCCGGCATGTCGTTGCCGGGATCGCCATTGGCGACGTTGCCACCGATGGTGCCGCGGTAGCGGACCTGGGGATCGGCGATCAAAAGCGCCGTTTCGTGCAGAATGGGAACCGACCTGGCGATCTCCTCCGACGCCAGCAGGTCGTGCTGGGTGGTCATGGCGCCGATCACGATATTATTGCCGTCGCGGCGGATGCCCTTGAGGTCGGCAATGCCGTGCAGGTCGATCAGGTGCTCGGGCGTAGCCAGCCTGAGTTTCATCATGGGAACCAGGCTGTGACCGCCGGCCAGCGGCCGGGCCTCGTCCCCCAGGTTGGCGAGCAGTTTCA
Source organism: Bradyrhizobium sp. (assembly GCF_036735945.1). Taxonomy (GTDB): domain Bacteria; phylum Pseudomonadota; class Alphaproteobacteria; order Rhizobiales; family Xanthobacteraceae; genus Bradyrhizobium. The sequence continues at coordinate 14,083 of NZ_DAINNI010000077.1, forward strand.
CCGCGTCGGCCACGGTCGCCGGCCGGTGGTAGCTGAATGGGCCAGGGATCATCGTTTCCTCCAACTCGTCCTTTGGCGCCGAGAGGGCGCGGACGTTGGAAGCGACGGTGTCTCCTCACTTTTTTCGAGGCAATCACGGCAGCACAGAGCGAGGAAATTCGCACGAAATGCGGATTACCGCGCACGAAATGCGTCAGCCAGCGCGACCTAACGGGCGGATCAGCGGCCTAGGCATGCCGTCGCGCCAGCCCGAGCCGTGCCTTCACCTCGGCGATCCTGGCCCGGCTCACCGGCACCCGGTGCGGCGATGGGCCGTCGAGTTCGACGATGGCGCCATCGCCCTCCTTGCGGACGAAGGTGACATGCGCCATCGCCACGATGTGGCTGCGGTGCACCCGGATGAACAAACCGGGGTCAAGCTGGGCTTCGGCCTCGGAGATCGACCACGGGCACATCCGCTCCCGGGTTCCGTCATGCACCTTGGTGTAATGGGCATCGGCCCGGACACTGCGGATGTCGGCGGCGTCGATGAAATGGGTGCCGTCGGCGCCTTCGACCGGAAGCCGTGGCACCGGGGCTCGCGGCGGTTGGCCAATACCGCCGAGCGGCCCCGGCCGCAGCGCCGGGCTGATCGGGGCAACACTTGATTCTTGTGGCGGGGCGGTCGCGGATGCGACCGCGGTCTCGGAGACCAGCGCCTCGGAAAAAGCGGCAACGTCATCTGTCTGTGCCGCCGCCTTCTTGCGCGTATCAGGCACCAGCGACAACAGGAAGCCCGCGGCAATCACGAAGCAGAGCAACGCCACGACCAGCGAGAGGATCTGCGACGACGCAGTCAGGCCTTCGATGTGGTGATGCGATCCTTGCGAGGGTGGAACCAGGTGCATGCCGGCCATCGCCGTGTAGTGCATGCCCGATACCGCGAAGCCGTAGGCGACCGCGCTCAATGCAAGCTGCACGCCGCCCTGCCGGGCCAGGAATGCACGCAGGCCGCCATAGGCCGTGGCGATCGCAATCAGGACCGACAGCGCGACCATGCCCAAATCATGCGTCATGGTGAAATTGCCGGACAATCCATGCATGCCGACATAGTGCATGCTGGCGATGCCGACCCCGAGCAGCACGGCTGAAGAAACGATGCGCAGCATCGACGGCTCGCCGATGCTGACGAAGAACAGCGAAATACCCACGACCAGCGCGCAGATCAGGAACGAGATGATGGTCGGCAGCACGAGATAGGCGGTGCCCGCCGGCAGTGGCGCCGCCAGCATGCCGACGAAATGCATGGTCCAGATGCCGATGGCGAGGAAGAATGCCGCGCCGGCGAGCAGCACGCGATGACCGGCGTCCGGCGTCCCGCGGATGCGCGCGGCGAGGCCGAAGCCGGTGTAACCTCCCAGAATCGCGATCGCCACCGAGAGCGCGACGAGATAGGGATCGTGTCCTTCGAACATGACCGTCTCGGCCGTCCGTCTCCACGGACGTGCCTCCTCCCACCGCCGAGTTTATAGACGCGGCGGGGGAATTGACAATCAGCCGATCGTAGCTTCGGCCCGCGGCCCGGTCATGCCGGACCGCGAATTCATCCTTGACGCGTTTTCGTTCGAAATCGCGATGATCCTACACGATTCCCGCGGCTACCTGCCCGCGCAAGCGTTCGAGACTGTGTAGCGTGTTGGCACAGGCCTCCGCCACCTCGATGCCCTTGATCACGAAATGCTTGCGGAAGAAATCGTGATGCACCTCGCTGTCATGGAATTGCTGCGGCGTCAGCACCGCGGAGAATATCGGCACCTCGGTCTTGAGCTGCACGTCCATCAGCGCCTTGATCACGGTGTCGGCGACGAATTCGTGGCGGTAGATGCCGCCGTCGACCACGAGGCCCGCGGCGACGATCGCAGTATAACGGCGCGTCTTGGCGAGCAGTTGCGCATGCAGCGGGATCTCGAACGAGCCCGGCACCTCGAACAGATCGACCTGCGCGCGCGTGATATGGCGCGCCTCGATCTCTTCAAGGAATGCGATGCGGCATTCCTCGACGACGTCGCGGTGCCACGACGACTGCACGAAGGCGACGCGCTGCGGCTTGACGAAACGCGGATGCACCGGCGCCGGCGGCCGTTCGGGCACGTCGGGAGCGCCACTCGGTTCGAAGGTTTCGGGTTGGGATTGGACTTCGGGTTCTAGCAACGTCTGATTCATGGCTTTCCTCTTTCAGGACCAGAATCAGGGCACACGGAACGACGTCGGCCTGCACGCGAACGTGCGAGGCCACCGCAAACCGTTCTCTTTCATCCGGACTGTAACCGTCGGCTTCGGATTCACACCGAATCTGCTGACCCTTCCACTCGGGAGAGAAGAAGGCGCTCGCGGGCTTGGGCTACGTCACCCTTACCGCCGGTGGGGATTTTCACCCCGCCCTGAGAACATCGGCCGCCCGGAATGGACGACCTGCTCAAGAATATGACCAAGGCCGGGCCGTCAGCAAGCGTCTTTGGCATTGGGAATCGGCATGTCCCCATGCCGCCGCGACAGGGCGTGACGAGCGCGACCTTACAGGCCGCGACAATTAGGATAGGTTTCCGCGAAACAGGGGGACGCGCGAGATGAACATTCTTCGCCGCCACTTTCTCAAGCTCACCGGCGCGCTGATCGCTGCGCCGGTCCTGCCGCGGCTGGCATTCGCGCTCGATTACCCGACACGGCCGACCAGGATCGTTGCCGGCTTCGCCGCCGGCGGCGGCGTCGACATCACCGCGCGCCTGATCGGCCAGTGGCTCGCCGACCATCTCGGGCAACCCTTTGTCGTCGAGAACCGGACCGGCGCCGGCGGCAACATCGGCACCGAGGCGGTCGTGAACGCGGCGGCGGACGGCTACACGCTGTTGCTGGCGACGGTGCCGAACGCGGTGAATGCGTCGCTCTACGAAAAGCTCAGCTTCAATTTCGTCCGCGATATCGCGCCGGTCGCCGGCGTCATCCGCGTGCCGATGGTGGTGCTGGTTCACCCCTCGGTGCCCGCGCAGACGCTGGCCGGATTCATCGCCTACGCCAAAGCCAATCCCGGCAAGGTCAACATGGCGTCGGCCGGCAGCGGCAGCGCGCCGCATATGGCGGGCGAGCTGTTCAAGATGATGACCGGGGTGGACATGGTGCACGTGCCCTATCGCGGCCAGGGACCGGCGATGACCGACCTGATCGGCGGTCAGGTGCAGGTCCTGTTTGCCGCCGCGCCCGGCACCGCCGATCACATCAAGACCGGCAAGCTGCGCGCACTCGCGGTGACCACGGCGACGCGGATGGCGGAACTGCCGGAGGTTCCGACCGTCGGCGACGTCGTGGCGGGCTATGAAGCGAGCCAGTGGTACGGCTTCGCCGCACCGAAGAACACGCCGGCGGAAATCGTCGACAAGCTCAACAAGGAAATCAACGCGGCGATCGCCGACTCCACCATGAAGGCGCGGCTTGCGGCGATCGGCGGCGATCCGATGCCGGGCTCGCCCGCCGATTTCGGCCGGCTGATCGCCGATGAAACCGAGAAGTGGGCGAAGGTGGTTCGCGCGGGCGGCCTGAAGCCGGAGTGAGAAACGTTAACGCGCCATGCGCGAACGGCCTGCGGCGCATCGATGCAGGCCGAAAACTTCACGAATCCTTAAAGCCACCCGCCTAGAGGTGGCTGTTGCCCAACTCCAGATCGCCCGGGCGACACATGGAGCATGCGTGACAAACGCCGCTGACGTTGCCGGCACGGATACGGGACGGCCCGCGGACCGGGCCGGGCCGATGCCAATTTTTCAAACCGACATTCTGGTGCCGATCGCCATCGCGATCAGTTCGCTGCTGGCCGGCGCTGTCTACACCTGGTTCGTCGGCGAGGACGTCAACTGGGATTGGCAGAACTACCACGAGTACAATGTCTGGGCCGTGCTCACCGATCGCTACGGCATCGATGCCCTGCCGCCCGGCTTCCAGACCTATTTCAATCCGACAGTCTATTTTCCGGTCTACTATCTGCGCCATCTGCTGCCGCTGCCCTACGGGCTGATGATCATCGGCGCGGTGCACGGCCTCAATCTGCTGCTGATCTATTTTCTGATCCGAGTGCTGCTGCGGGAAGTGGCGACGACAAGCGCGATCGGGGCATCGATCCTGATTGCCGCGGTCGGGCCGATGACGCTTTCGGAAGTCGGCACCAGCTTCTCCGACATCCTCACCGCGCTGCCGGTGATCGCAGGCTGCATCCTGATCCTTTCAGCGGATGGATCGCGTCCCGGACGCTACGCGCTCGCCGGGCTTTTGATTGGCGCCGCCGTCGGGCTGAAGCTGACCAACGCCGTCTATGCGCTGGGCGCAGCCGCCGCCGTGCTTGCCGCGGGCCGGCCGCTGCTGGCCACGCTGTGCCTCGGCCTTGGCGGTGCCACCGGTGCGCTGGCGACAGGCGGTGCGTGGGGGCTGATGCTCTGGCGCGAGATGGGCAATCCCATATTCCCGCTGTTCAACGCAGTATTTCAGTCGCCTGAAGTGATGCCGATGAACATCATGGACTGGCAGTTCATGCCGAAAGGATATCTCGACGCACTCGCCTATCCCTTCTACTGGCTGATCGGCGACAACAGGAGTTCGGAATATCCATTTCGCGACGCGCGGTTCGCGGTGGCGGCGCTGCTCATCCTGGCCGGCATCGGCAGGACGATCGTGAGCCGCGTTACGATCGTCACGCAGCGCGACGTGCAGTTCCTGCTGTTCTTCATCGTCTCCTATGCGGCATGGCTCGCAGTATTTGCAATTCAACGCTACGCGGTCGTGCTGGAGCTGCTCTGTGCGCCGCTGATCGTCCTGATGATGGTTCGTTGCTTCGCCAGCCCGCCGGTATCGTCCGCGGCGGGTGCGCTGTCGCTGCGCATGAATGGTGCGATCGCGGCAACGGCGCTGCTGATCGCATTATGGTCGCAGCCGGGAGACTGGTTCCGCCGTCCCTGGTCCAATCCATACAATCCCGTGATTCCCCGAGAGCTCCACCAGGCCGCGGACTATCTGGTGATCGACAAGCCGCTCGCTTACATCGCACCGCGACTGCCGTCGCAGTCGCGGTTCTTCCAGCTCGCCGACATCGGCGTGCCCGTCATGCCCGGCGGCGTGTTCGACCGCCGCATCCGCGCCGCCCTGAAATCGCCACTGCCGGGCGGCATTTGGGAGTTGCACACGCGCGGCAAGCCGGTCCGCGAACATCTGCTTGAGCGCTATGGCCTTCGCATTGATCCATCGAGGCCCTGCGTCGAGATCGAGGGCGCCTGGCTCGGAACCGAGATCGAGGCGTGTCCATTGGCCGCGCGCGACAAGTAGGGGGCGTTATTGCCCCGCGGCCGGAACGCGAAGGCGGCGCGTTCCAGGAAATTAACTATCCATTAACCAACCATCCGTTAACTTTTGTGGCGAAGCAGGCCAATTTGCCCGGCGCCGGCCGCCGAAGTGTTCGAATCTGATTCTGTTTTGTTCTCCCATTGCTAACTGTGGCCGCGATCTGCTGTGGACGACGTCGCTTTGGCCTGTGGACGGACTCAGGGGTGAGTTGCACGGATTCCGCAAATCACATCACTTGAGCCCGGCAGACCCCGGAATGATCAGCGACCGGGGAGTTGCAGTCGGCGTAGCTCCCTGAGTTCGACACGCGCCGTGCTCCGCTTGCGTATCAAGAGAATCCAAAAACAAGGTCGAGCCGGCATGTCCCTCCTCGAAGGCATAATTGAATCCCGGAACAACCCGCTGGCGGTGGTCGAGGACATTGCCGACAGCAACAACTGGGCGTTCGAGCGCTCCGGTGAAGACGAAGTCACCATTGTCTCCAGGGGGAGCTGGACCGACTACCAGCTTTCCTTCACCTGGATGCCGGAGATCGAGGCGCTGCACCTGGCCTCCGCCTTCGACATGAAGATTCCGCCGGCGCGCCGTCCGGAAGTGCAGCGGCTGATCGCCGCGATCAACGAGCAATTGTGGGTCGGCCATTTCGACATCTGGAACCACACCGGCATGATCATGTACCGGCAGGCGCTGGTGCTGCCGGGCGGGCTGACCGCGTCGGCCGCGCAATGCGAGGTCATGCTGGGCGGCGCCCTCGACGCCTGCGAGCGCTACTTCCCCGCGTTCCAGTTCGTGGTCTGGGCCGGCAAGAGCGCGACTGAAGCCATGAGCGCCGCGATGTTCGATACCGAGGGCGAGGCCTAAGTCAGTTCGCTGCGGTTCTTCGCACACGATGACCCATAGCCCGCGAGCTCTGGGCTCAAGCAAACCGCTTGTGGCCCCTTCTGAGCTTCACTAAAACCGCCAGTGGTTATGGGTCCCTGCGTTCGCAGGGACGACGCCAGAATTCATGGTGAGACCGTGAATACCAACGCACTTCAAAACCTCCAGGGCACCATCGCGCTCGCCGGCGCCGGCAAGATGGGCGGCGCCATGCTGACGGGATGGCTGGCGGGCGGCCTCGACGCCAGCAGCGTGATCGTGGTCGAACCCTTCCCATCCGACGAAATCAAGGCGCTCGCCGGCAAGGGCGTCCGCATCAACCCGAAGGACGCCGGTACCGCCGACACGCTGGTGGTGGCGGTGAAGCCGCAGACGTTTCCCGATGCCGGACCGGCGCTGAAATCCATGGTTGGACCGTCGACGCTCGTGGTCTCGATCATGGCCGGCACGACGATCGCGGCGCTTGCGAGAGTCTGCGGCGGCATGGTGGTTCGCGCCATGCCAAACACGCCGGCCGCGATCGGCCGCGGCATCACCGTGGCCGTCCCTGCGAAGAATGTCAGCGCCGCGCAACGTGCCACCGCCGACGCCCTGCTGCGCGCCACCGGCTCGGTCGAGTGGGTCGACGACGAAGCGCTGATGGATGCGGTGACCGCGGTGTCCGGCTCCGGCCCGGCCTATGTGTTCCTGCTCGCCGAAGAGCTCGCCCGCGCCGGCGTCGAGGCCGGCCTGCCGGCGGAGCTTGCGACCCGGCTCGCGCGCGAAACCGTCGCGGGCTCTGGCGAATTGCTGCATCGATCCGACCTGCCCTCGGCCACGCTGCGGCAGAACGTCACCTCGCCGGGCGGCACCACCGCGGCGGCACTGGACGTGCTGATGGCCAAGGACGGAATGCAGCCGCTGATGATCCGCGCCATCGCCGCAGCGACCAGGCGGTCGAAGGAACTGGCGAAGTAGCGACTACTTCCCCGCAAGCCGCTTCGTAAAACTGTCGGCGTTGACGAGGCCGCGGGCGTGGCGGCCGTCGCCGATCCTGCGCTCGCCCTCGAAGGCCTCGACCTCGAAGCGGATCACGCGGCGCTCGACGGCGACCACCTTTCCCGTCACGCGCACCGTCGCGCCGACCAGCGACGCACCGAGATGACGGATATCGACTTCGGTTCCGACCGTGATCCAGCCCGGCTGAAGATGGCCCGGGATGGCGTCGCTGGACGCAAGCTCCATTTCCAGGATCATCATCGGCGTCGCATAGACCATCGGCATGCCCTGTACGAAATGGCCGACCGTGCGCTCCGCCGGCACGACCAGCGTTCGCTCGGCGCTCATGCCGATCTTGATGAAGTCGCGTGCGTCCATCGAAAGTCCCGAGGCGCGAGCAGTGTATCCGTCGTCCCGGCCAAGCGAAGCGCGAGCCGGGACCCATAACCACAACTGCGCACATGTTGGGTGGTGATGTAGCCACAGCCCGGCGTCACGGCGAACATCGGTGGTTATGGGTCCCTGCGTTCGCACTAACAGATTCACACGCTTTGGAGAGTTTTCCAGGCGGAGGCGACGCCCAG
>NZ_DAINNI010000078.1:0-21668 GCF_036735945.1 Bradyrhizobium sp.
TTGATTTATAACGACCGGGTGTCTTCAAAACCCGCCAATCCGCGAAGACGGGCTAGCGCTTTCCATCCTCGCCGATCATGTCGTGGATGCGATTGGCCAGCGTCTCCACCACGAAGGGCTTGGTCAATATCCGCATGCCCGGAGCAAGCTGTCCGTTTCCAATGATGGCGTTCTCGGCATAACCGGTGATGAACAGCACCTTGAGGTCGGGCCGTGTCACGCGCGCGGCATCGGCCAATTGCCGGCCGTTGATGCCGCCGGGCAGGCCGACATCGCTGATCAAGAGGTCAATCTCCGCTTCGGATTCCAGGATCCGCAGCCCTGCAGGGCCGTCGGCCGCTTCGATCGAGGCATAGCCGAGATCTTCGAGCACGTCGGTGACCAGCATCCGCACGCTTGGTTCGTCATCGACGATCAGCACCGTCTTGCCGGTCGGCGCGCGTGCCGATGCGGTTGTGGAGGTGATGGTGGGAATCTCCGACGCGTCGCCGTAATGTCGCGGCAGATACAGGCACATCGTGGTGCCGCTGCCGACTTCGGAATAGATGCGGACCTGCCCGCCAGACTGGCGCACGAAGCCATAGACCATCGACAGCCCGAGGCCGGTACCCTGGCCGATCGGCTTGGTGGTGAAAAACGGATCGAAGGCGCGCGCGGTCACCTCCGGCGTCATGCCGGTACCGGTATCGGTGACGCAGAGCGACAGATATTGCCCGGGCGGCAGGTCGCGTTCGACAGCGGCGCGGTCATCAAGCCATTTGTTCGCGGTCTCGATCGTGATGCGTCCACCTTCCGGCATGGCATCGCGGGCGTTGATGCAGAGGTTGAGCAGCGCGCTTTCGAGCTGGGACGCGTCAATCAATGTCGACCACAGGCCGCCGGCGGTCACCACTTCGAGCGTGATCTGCGGCCCCACGGTGCGGCGGATCAATTCCTCCATGTCCATCACCAGCCGGTTCACGTCGGTCGGCTTGGGATCGAGGGTCTGGCGTCGCGAAAACGCCAGCAGGCGATGGGTGAGCGCCGCGGCGCGCTTCGACGCGCCTTGCGCGGCCGCGACGTAGCGCTGGATATCGGAGGTGCGGCCCTGGCGCAGCCGGACCTCGAGCAGCTCCAGCGAGCCGATGATCCCGGTCAGGAGGTTGTTGAAGTCATGGGCGATGCCGCCGGTAAGCTGGCCGACGGCTTCCATTTTCTGCGACTGCCGCAGTGCCTCCTCGGCCTGCTTGCGCTCGGCGATTGCTTCCTCGACGCGCGCCTCCAGCGTCTCGTTGAATCGCTGGGCCTCGGCCTCGGCACGCTTGCGCTTGGTGATGTCCTGGAACAGCACCGCGACCTGGCGTCGGCTGGCTGGCTCGATCCGGAAGGCCGCAAGCTCGAGATGGCGGCCGGTCGCAATCAGCTCGCGCTCGAAGCGGATCGGCACGCCCGTCCGCAGCACGCCGCCATAGAGCTCGGCCCAGCCGTCGGCCTCGTCGGGCACCATTTCGCGCAGCTTCTGTCCGACCACATTGGGAATGCCGGCATGCAGCGTATAGGCCGGATTGGCCTCGATATGCACATAGTCGCTGAGCGGGCCGTGCGGGCCGTCGAAGAATTCGATGATGCAGAAGCCTTCATCGATCGAGTTGAACAGCGTGCGGTATCTCTGCTCGCTGTCGGCGAGCGCGGTCTCGGCCCGCGCCAGTTCGGTATTGTCGGCAACGGCGAGCGCCCTGAGCCTCGCGTTCTCTGCCTCCAGCGCCGCAATCTTCCGCCGCAGTTCGTCGAGGTCGATCACCGTCACGGCCAGCCGCCCAGAGCGATCGGACGTGCAGCGGTGGGTACAGGGACTTGGCTCATTGCGCGCTATCAAGCTCCTGCGGGACCAAAAGTTCCCCTTTTTAGCCCGCGGGCCGGCCGTTTGATAGCGCGTTCGCGAAGGCAGGCCTTACGCCGCCCGCACCTCCGACAGGAAGCGGTTGACCTGGCCGGCGAGATCCTTGGACTGCGACGACAATTGCTCGGCGGCGCCCAGCACCTGGTTTGCGGCGGCGCCGGTATCGTCGGCGGCCTTCTGGACCCCCGTGATGTTGGAGTTGACCTCCTGGGTGCCGCGGGCTGCCTCCTGGACGCTGCGCGAGATTTCCTTGGTCGCGGAACCCTGTTCCTCGATCGCCGCCGCGATCGCGGTGCCGATCTGGTCGATCTCGGCGATCACGTTGGCGACGTTCTGGATCGCGGTCACGGTCTGGTCGCTCGCCGCCTGGATCGCGGCGATCTGCTCGGAGATTTCGGTGGTCGCCTTGGCGGTCTGGCCGGCCAGCGATTTGACCTCGGATGCCACGACGGCGAAGCCGCGGCCGGCATCGCCGGCGCGCGCGGCTTCGATGGTCGCGTTCAATGCCAGCAGGTTGGTCTGCGCGGCAATGCTCTGGATCAGCGTCACGACATCGCCGATCTTCTGCGCGCCTTCGGCGAGCGAGCGGGCGGTATCGCCGGTGCGTCGCGCGTTGTCGACCGCGCGGGCGGCGATCTCGGTCGATTGTGCAACCTGGCGGCCGATCTCGGAGATCGAGGAGGCCAGCTCCTCGGTGGCGCTCGCCACCGTCTGCACGTTGCCTGAGGTCTGGCTGGACGCGGCGGCGACGATCGCGGCCTGACGATTGGTCAGCGTGGCCGTCGAGGACATCGACTGCGCGGTGTCTTCCATGATCGAGGACGCGGCCGACAGCCCGCCGACCAGCTCGGTGACCTTGGCTTCGAAGGCGCGGGTGAGTTCGTCGAGCATCTGGGCGCGGCGCATCTTGCCGTCGCTCTCGCTGGCCTTCTCGGCGGTGAGGCGCTCGGCCGCGATCATGTTGTCCTTGAATACGCGCACGGCGGCCGCCATCGCGCCAATCTCGTCATCGCGTTCGGCGCCGGCGACTTCACCGGAGACGTCGCCGCTGGCCATCCGCGACATGGTGGCGGTGAGGTCGACGATCGGCGCGCAGATGCGACGGCGCACCATCACGATCATCGCGGCGCTGGCCGCAGCCACGGCGATGAGGCCCGCAAGCGCGATCAAGAAGCTGAAGCGCGCGGAGGAATAGGCCGAGCCCAGAATCTGCTCGGCATTGTCGTAGAAGGCGTTGCGAACGTCGACGACCGCGCCGAGGGCGACCTGGGATTCGGCATAGAAGAAGTCGACGTTATGCTCGTATTTGCCTGAAGCCGCGCCGTCCTTGACGAGCTTCAGTTCCTTGCCGAATCGCGTGATGAAGATGTCGTTCATCTTCTCCAGCGCAGCCGCCACGTTGGCAGGCGTTGCCGGGTTGCCGCGCAATTCCATCAGCGACATCTGGATCTGGTCGGCGCGGCCCTGCGAGCGCGAATACTCCATTTTCTCCGCTTCGGTGGCTGCGCGATTGGCGCCAACGAGGTTCTTGTGGAGGCTGGAGTTGTAACCGCCGACGTCGCGCAAATTCCAGGCGATGTTGGCGTAGACGGCCTGCCGGTAGGCATCGCCGTCGAGCTTTGCCATGCGGCGCACCTGCTCGTCCAGAAGCTTGGTCGCCGCGGCGTTGAACACGGCATTGTCGGAGACGAGCTTCCGGGCGGCGTCCTTGCGCGCATCGGCCGGGCCGTCGATCGCCTTGTCCATGGCATCGCGCAGCGCGTTGAACTTCACGTTCAGCTCGTCGATGCTGGTGCCTATCGCCATGGCGTCGTCGAGGCCGCCCGAAAGGTTCTTGCGGACCGCGTTCATCTTGTCGTGTGCGCCATTGGTATTTTTACGCACCTTCTCGTTGAGCTCCTTACGGATCGCGGGGTCCACCGCCGGCGGCCCGTAGAGGATATTGGTGGCGAAGCCGCGCTCGGAGTTCATGTAGCGGGGGATGTCACCGACAGCGCGGACGACTTCCAGCCGGCTCTGGGCGATCGAGACGCTTTCCATGGTCTGATATTTCGAAACCGCCACATAGACGGCGAGCCCGCCACCGACGGCGGAAAGCGAGACGATGGCAGCAGTGAGAAGGGTATCGATTTTCATGGGATTTAAGGCCAATTTGACTGATGCGACGGTGCGGGGCCACCAGCATAGGTGGTGCAAATTAATCCCGGGTTTACGCTAGGATGTGTGTCACACCGGCGCCGTCCGGCTCGTCCTGATACCGTAGGCCCGCGGATTGCGACCGCAGCCTTTGGAGTGGAGGAACCAAATGAAAATCGTCATCATCGGCGGCACCGGGCTGATCGGCTCGAAACTGGCGCCATTGCTCACATCGCGCGGTCACGAGGTGCTGCAGGCCTCGCCGAGCCGGGGTGTCAACGCGGTGACCGGCGAGGGGCTGCGGTCAGCGCTCGCGGGCGCCGACATTGCCGTCGATGTGTCAAATTCGCCCTCGTTCGAGGACAAGGTGGTGCTGCACTTCTTCGAGACGGGGACGCGCAACCTGGTCGCGGCGGCAAAGCAGGCCGGCATCCGGCAACTTGTCGCCTTGTCGGTCGTCGGCACCGACCGGCTGGAGAGCAGCGGCTATTTCCGCGCCAAGCTGGCGCAGGAACGGCTGATCACGGCTTCCGGCCTCGCTTACACGATCCTGCGCGCCACCCAGTTCTACGAATTCGTCGGTGCGGTCGGAGATTCCGGGCGCAGGGACGGCGAGGTCCATGTTTCCAGCCAGTTGATGCAGCCGCTGCTTTCCGACGAGGTCGCGGAAGCGCTGGCCGACGTGACGCTCGGCGCACCCGCCAACGGCATCCGCGAGGTCGCGGGCCCGGAGGCGGCGCCGCTTTCTGATTTCGTCGCCCGCTGGCTGCGCAAACAGGGCGATACCAGCAAGGTCGTGGCTGGTGCCGATGTGCCCTATTTCGGCGCACCGCTCGCGCTGCGCACACTGGTCCCGGACGACGGTGCGCGGATCATGCCGACGCGTTTCGACGATTGGCTACGGCGCTAACTCGGCATTCACCGGGTTTCTTCGGTTGCACCCTTTGCGGCGGAACGCGGCTGGGCGGGCGCCTTGGAACCCATTTCCTGACAGGGCAACTGCATCCATGTGCCGTCGGCCGCCTGCTGATAGGCTTGGCAAGGCGACGATACCGGCGCCTCCGTTGCCTTCATCGTGTGCGAATGCGCACTCGAATTTCTGGCGAGCGTCGGCGCTGCCAGGGTGAGGAGGGCGGCCGCCGAGCCGAACAAGATCGCTTGCCCTAGTCGCATCTGAAATTCTCCTCTGTCGAAAGCGGACGCTTCGTTTCTAGAAAGGATTGTGGAGATTTTTGGGAATGGAGGCGTGCAATGCCAGTGCGTGCTTAACGCTTTGCAAACGGGCGGGGGATGCGGCGCAGGACGAATTCTGTCCGCCCGTGGAGGAACAGTCCTTTCGGCCGCGCGTTGGCTTGCATCATGCTGAGGGTGCAGCGTCCATGCGTCCGAAAAGATCTATGTTCAACGCGCTGTTGACCCATTTCCTGATGGGCGTCGCGCTTGGCCTGTCGCTGGTCCTGTTGCTCAGCCTGATCGATACGTTTCATGTCAGGGATCTCGTTGCCAGGAGCGAGGCGCCGGTTCAGACCATGGTGATGCTGGTCACGACCTACGGCCTGATGTTCGGCATCGGCGCGGCGCTGACCGGCTTGGTGCTGACATTGGAAGACGAGAGCTGAGTTCAGGCTTTCCCGATCAGCGGCGCAGGCGCGCAATCGTGCCGGCGACGATCTGCATGGTCACGCCGACCACCCATCCGACCATGATCATCGATATCCACGCCAGATGCGGATCGTGGCGCAGCACGATGATGCCGACGCAGGCGAACGCCGAGAATGCCGCCAGAAAGGTGCCGATGGCGCTCAACAGTTCCGGCGCGTCGATCTTGCCGACCCAGTCGCCGTCGGTGGGGCGGCCGTTCGATGCGCTGAGCGGCAAAGGCGGGGTATCGATGCCGAGATAGAAGCCGACGGCCCCGCCGATCATCATCAGCAGCAGGAAGGCCTGGCTGGTCAACGCCGAATAGCTCGTTCCCACCAGCGCCGCCACAAACAGGCCGCTCGCCGCGCCTGCCATTGCAAGTCCAAGGCGTTCCAGAACGTGGGCGACTTTTCGGACCCGGGTTTGCATGGTGGTGAGCCCGCCAAGTTACACGGGAACATTAGGCCGGTTTCAAGTCAGGTGAAAGCAACCTGACGGTGAAGTTGCTGTGACGGAATGATACGGCGTAGCATCGCACCCGCCAGGTAGACGCTGCGATGCAACAGCGAAACGGAGATGCGAAACGATGGGCCTGCTCGACAATCCATTCGATCCGGCGACCGATGCGGCGCTCGTCACCGGCGCGGGCAACGGGATCGGACGCGCGATCGCGCAGGCGCTGGTCGGCGAGGGCGTGCGCACGGTGTTCGCTGATGTCAACGCGGATACGGTGACGGCGGCGATCAAGACTTCGGCCCGGCCGGAGCTGGCGATGCCGTGGGTCGGCGATCTCGCCGATCCCGCGGCGCGCGATGCGTTGCTGACCGAAGCAGCCAACGTGCTGGGACGCGTGACGCACTTCGTGCATAGCGCCTCGCCGCCGCGGCGCGAGAGCGACCACGCGCTGGGCGTCGCCACGGAAACCTGGGCGCGAATGCATGCGGTGAACCTGGAGGCCGGATTCCATCTGTCGCGCGAACTGGCGCGCAAGCTGATCGCGGACAAATCGCCGGGCTCGTTCCTGCTGCTGACCTCGCTGCACGCCGGCACGCCGCGCAACCTGCCGCATTATTCGACGTCGAAGGCGGGGCTTTCGATGCTGGTGAAGGAACTGGCCAAGACGTTCGGCCGCTTCGACATCCGCGTCAACGCACTGGTGCCGGGCGCGATCGCGGCTGGCGGCTTCGTGGCGAGCCCTGCGCTCGCCCGGCACATTCCGCTCGGCCGGCTCGGCCAGGCCAGGGACCTCGCGCCGCTGGCGCTCGCGGTGCTGTCGAACCGCATCTCGGGCTACGTGACGGGCGCCGCGATCGTGATCGACGGCGGGTTGTCGCTGACGAACTGGTTCGAGCCGCCGGAATTGGAGAATTTGTAATATGTGTTCGACGCTCGGGTGACGGAGCTATTCCGCCCTACGGCTCATGCTTGGCGTGCCATTTCGGGCCGGGGCCGCGCATGTAGTGCAATTCGGGCCGGTAGCGGGCGACGTCGAGCAGCCGCTGCCAACGGATGGCGATTTCGGCGAGCTGCGTGAGAAGCGGTTGCAGGGCCAGCATGGCGGCACCTCAATGCGGATTGCCGAGCATGGTCGAAAACGGCAAGGCGAAGATTTCGTTGTTGAGATCGTCGCTGACATGCAGCGTCCAGTCCCGCCAGTCTTCCGGGTCGTGCAGCATGATCAGCGACTGCACGACGCGGGCGGCGTGGGCGCGCACCTCGGCGAAGTTTTCGACGGCGGCGCCGCGCTGCTCAAAACCGTCGCCTTCGGCATTGGAGCAATGGAAATAGACTCGTGCCATGTCCGTCTCCCGCGATGGTGATTCGCACCGAAAATACCAAGCCCGGGACCAGCTTGATATTCGGGGATACTACGGGTGATCTTTCGACCGCAGGTGGAACCGGTCGACAAAATTGTCTGAAATTATCTGCTTCGCGCGAAGGAACGGAACTTTCACCTCGGCCGTTTCACGAACATGCCGCGGCGGTTGAAACGTCGTGGCGTGTGGCGATGGAACCCCGGGAGAGCGTCATGATGTCGGAAATGCAGATCCATACGATTGCGCGGCAGATGATGGAGAAGCACGGCCTCACCGCAATCGCGCAGGCCGCCCACAATGCCCAGGCCTGCGAGAGCAAGGGTGACGCCGAGGAAGCCAGGGAATGGCGCCATATCGAGGACGCCATGAAGATGATGCGGGGGCCGCATCAGAGCTAGCAGATTTGTTTTCCGGATGCGGCGTGCCGCATCCGGATCACGTGCTGAATTATCGCAGCGGCATCGGCGGGCGCACCACCGGCTCGCCGTCGTCGGCGATCGTCTGCCGCGGCGGCGCCGGCGGTGGCGCTGCGGCGGCCTGTACCGGCGGAGGCGGCGCGACCGGCGCCGCCGCGATCGGCGCGGGCGAATAGGGCAGCGCGGAGGAATGGGCCGGCGGCTTGGGCTTGCGCACGGGCGGAGCGGCCGGGCGCACCGCTGGAGGCAGCGCTACCACCGCAGCCTTGGCCTCAGCACCCTTGGCCTCGGCAGGCTTTGTCTCCGAAGCTCTGGCCAGTTCGCGCGCCATCTGCGCCTGGCTCGCCTTGAGTTGCGCGATAGTGGCCTTCAACTCCTCGACCTGCTGCCCCATCGCCGCGAGATCCTGCGCCATCGATTGCAACTGGGTCGATTCGGCCACCGGAGCCGCGGTAGCGGGATCGGGCTGAGCGGGGGCTGTTGCCGCCGCCAATGCCGGTTGAGCGGCCTGATCCGTTGCCGCAGCTTCCGTTGCCGCCGCGGTCGGCTGCTCCGCGCTGGCAGGCCAGACTGTCGAAGGCAACGCAGCCAACACGAAGGGCGGCGTCCACTCGACGGCCATCGCCTTGGCGTCATCGCCATAATGCTGCCAGGCGGCGGCAGCGATAACGCCGACAAGGCCGAGCAGCACCATGAAAGTGCGTCTGACCCATTTCGCCGTCCGGCGATCGTCCGGCGCCTTCAGGACGTCGAC
This sequence comes from Bradyrhizobium sp., assembly GCF_036735945.1. Lineage (GTDB taxonomy): Bacteria > Pseudomonadota > Alphaproteobacteria > Rhizobiales > Xanthobacteraceae > Bradyrhizobium. Next base: position 8,644 of record NZ_DAINNI010000078.1, read on the forward strand.
CTTGATCTCGACGGGCTTGGCCTTCGGAGTGGCGGCGCTGCGGACCTCGATGTCACGCGCTACCGGCGCGCCGAAGCTCGGTTCGACCTGCGTGTTCGGCGCGCCGACGGAGATCGGCGGGACGACGTGCACCTGCGGCGCCGCTGGTGGCGCAGCCGGATCGTGCGCCAGCGGCGGCGCCTGTTCGGCATGCGGCTTCTTTTCGGCGTGCGCATGCAACAGCGATTCGATTGCAAAGTAGGCGTCGTGCGGATTGGAATCTTTTAGCTTTGGCATGGATTGCATTGGCGGTCCCTTGCTCAATAGCACCCGTTACAGGGCGGCGAGCATGTGTCGCTGCGTGGAAAAACCTCTGCCCAGCCGCACACGGCCAGCGTGGTTTGACCAAAGCAAGGCAATCTCGTGAAGAGGTTGAGGCCGCGGGAGACGAGCGCCGTCGGGAACCGGGAGAAAAGGCTCCTTACAGCGCCGCGCCTGCGACGTCGGCGCGGTGGCGGGCGCGCCATTTCGGGCCGGGGCCGCGCATGTAGTGGCGCTCGGGACGATAGGGGTCGCTGACGCGCTGGATCAGGCGATGGCACCGCGCCACGACAGCATCGAGACGGCGGAGCAGCGGCATGTAGGGCGGGCGTGCCGGCAGCATGGCAGCCTCCTCAATGCGGTTTGCCGAGGACGAAGGCGAAGGGCAGAACGAACAGTTCGTCGTCGAAATCGTCGTTCACATGCACGACCCAGTCGCGCCAATCTTCCGCGTCCCGGCCCATGATCATCGAACGGACGATGCAGGCGGCGCGATCGCGCGCTTCGGCGAGGTCGGTCACCGTTTCGCCGGACCGGTCGAGCCGGACTTCCCGCGAGTTCGAGCAGTGAAAAAAGACCTGGGTCATGTCGGCCTCCTGTTGCTGCGATCTGCATCGTTGGTTGCAGGCTAGCCGGACAAGGTTCTGCACCTCTGTGAGGCACATCACAGTTACTACTTAAGATTTTATTAAGATGTGCTGGTGAAACTTTAGGCACATGGAAGCGCAGCGGAACCGGACCTTCCCGAGCCGGCAGTTGCAAGAGGAGGCCGGCGGCGTAATGCCCGCCGGCCTTTTCTCTTCGAGGCGTCGAGAGACTCGCAGTGCTATGAATCGGCTGCCGGAAGATGTCTTGCTTGGGGTGGGCACGCATGGTTCGACTGCATCACCCAATGTCTGAAGGTTGAGGTCCCATGAGCAACCGCGTTCTCGTCTTTTACGGGTCCTATCGCTCCGACCGCATGGGCATTCGACTGGCGCAGTTCGTGGTCGAGGGATTGCGCGCACGGGGCGACGATGTCGAATTGATCGACGCCAAGGCGGTCGGCCTGCCGATGCTCGACCGGATGTACAAGGAGCATCCGAAGGGCGAGGCGCCGGATGTACTGGAAAAGCTCGCGAGCCAGATCCGCGACGCCGACGGGTTTGTGTTCGTGACCGGCGAATATAATTGGGGCATGCAGCCGGGGCTGAAGAACCTCACCGATCATTTCCTGGAGGAATGGTTTTGGCGGCCGGCGGCGATCGCGAGCTACTCGGCCGGCCGCTTCTCGGGCGCCCGCGCGGCGCTCGCCTGGCACGGCACGCTGTCGGAAATGGGCATGGTGGTGATCTCGAGCACGATCGCGGTCGGCCCGATCGCGCAGACGCTTTCGGAAGACGGAAAGCCGATGGGTGAGGGCGGCAAGGCGCTGACGCATGCCTTTCCGCGCTTTGCCGATGATCTCGCCTGGTGGATGGAGGCGGCGCGGGCGCAGCGGGAGCGCAAAAAGCCGCCTTACTGAGAGATCGACGCGGCAGCCGCGCGGTTGGCGCGCGTCCTGCGATGCCCATTCGGAGCCTTCGAAGCGCAAAAGTCTCGCCCATCTTTCGCCACGCGCGGGCAACAGATTGGCTTTGCCCTTCACGGACGGCCTTCCGACCTTGCTCATCGAGCTGGCCGCCGGTCGTCCATTCACGGTACGGAATTGATGTCGCCAGCGAAGATCGGCTGTGGCCTGCTTGTTGTTGCCGTGATGGCCGCGCTCAGCGGGGCCGCGATCGGCGCGCAGAACCTCGATCAGAGCAAATCGCCGCAAAAGCTGTTCGCCGAGGGCTGTTCCACCTGCCACCGCAGCCCACGCGGGCTCGCCAAGGGCCGCTTCCGGCTCACGCTCTATCTGTTTCTGCAGAAACACTATTCCAGCAGCGCGAGCTCGGCCTGGGAGCTGTCGTCCTATCTGGAATCGGTCGACGGCGGAAAGCGCATGCCGGCGAAGCCTTCGAAATCCACCGCGCGATCCTCGTTCCGCCCGCCGGCCGTGGTGCCGTCGCGTTAGACCGTAATGCGATCAAGTAGATCGCATCTTGATCTCATCTTCCGGTTTGAGATCTCCACCGAAAATCGATGTCCGTTTTTTTTCGGATCGTGCCCGTGCGTCACGTCTTGCTCACGGCTGTGCTGCGAAATCTCCCCAACGCTGTCATCTTTTTGACGCGTGTGGGCATAGCATCGTCTTCGTGAGTGGGTGGCGTGGGGAGTGATGACGATGGTGGTGGCTGAACTTCAGACCAAGGTCGAGAAGTATGAGAGCAGGGCTTCCAGATGCGAAGCCCAGGCGCGCGAGGCCAAGGACAAGGCGCAGCAGACGTTCTACGAAGTGCTGGCCACCTATTACACGAGCCTGGCGACCGACTTCCGAAAGATCCTCGAGAAGCGAATGGTGGCGTAGGCGCAGAGCTAATCCGCCCGACGGTTCTTGCCGCGCTCGGCGAGCTTCACCATCACCTGCAGCGCCTGATTGGTCGGCGTCGGAATGCCGAGTTCGGCGCCCTTGCGCACGATATGGCCGTTGAGAAAATCGATCTCGCTCGGCTTGCCGCGCAGGAGATCCTGCGCGGTCGACGACATCTGGTTCGGCATGATGGTGGGGATGTTCAGGATGTGATCGATCAGCGCATCCGGGATCGCGACCCCACAGGCGCGGGCAACAGTGGTTGCTTCCTGCACGGCGCTGGTGACGACATCCCTGGTGCCCTCGACCTGCAGCATCGGGCCGTAGGCGATGCCGGCGACCGCCGACAGCGCGTTGAACGCGCAGTTGATGATCAGCTTGCTCCAGAGCGTCGTGTCGATGTTATCGGCGATCGAGATGCCGATGCCGGCATCTCGCAGCACCTGCGCCAGCTTTTCGCTCGCGGGTGAAGGACCGATCGCGAGATCGCCGCCGCCGTGATGCCTGACATGGCCGGGCCCCGCCATTTCGCTGCCGACATAGACGACGACGGGAATGACGGCGTGGCCGGTCACGGCCGCGAGCCGCGGCGCATTGTCGACGCCGTTCTGCAGGCTGAGCACCGAGCTTTCCGGCCGCAGCCGTCCGGCGAGCGCGTGGCCTGCCGCTTCGGTATCGGCCGACTTCACGCAGACCAGCACCAGATCGGGCGCGGCGAGGTCGCTGGTGTCGGTCGCGGCCCTGGCGGGCAGATGACCCTTGAAGCTTTGGGTATCGAGCAACAGGCCGTGCGTGTTGATGGCGTCGACATGCACTTGCCGGCCGATGAACGTCACCTCGTGCCCGGCCTTCAGCAGCAGTCCGCCATAATAGCATCCGACCGCACCGGCGCCGATGACTGCCACTTGCATGCTGTTCTCCCGTTTTGGCGCCCCTGCGGGCGGACCAGGGTTTTAGACGGTCATGACGCGGTAGAACCAGTGGGATCGCCGGATTCTGTGGCGCAATCACCACACTCGACCGAATTGCGCCATGGATTCCCCTGCCTGATCGCGTCTGGCCACGGTTCTGCCCGGATTCGGTCCCGCGATGGTCTCGTGTTGGTTTTCGGCTTGGGCTGGGGCGCAAGCAGGGGATCGCAACATGGCTCTTATTGGCGGCACAGGTGCTACAGGCACAAGCCATCCTCGATGTGACGCGCGGTTCGTTTCGGCCGCGCGCGCGGGACAATTCGTCCGGCTGGCGGCGGCCACGCTGGCAGCGGCATCGCTCGCGGCCTGCGCGCAGTCCTCGGTCGTCGCCAAGAAATCCGAATTTCGTCCCGTCAGGCAGGCGTCGCTGGACCAGGACCGGTCGACATCGTCGATGATGAAGCGGCGCGTCGCCGCCGTGAGAAAGCAGTCGGTGGCTTCGCGCGGCGCAGGCAGCCGCGAGACACCTTCGCATGGCGTCGCCAGCTACTACACCGAGGGCACCAAGACCGCGAGCGGCGAGAAGTTCAACACGCACGACATGACCGCCGCCCATCCGACGCTGCCCTTCGGCACCAAGCTGCGCGTGACCAACGTCGCGAGCGGCGAGTCGGTGACGGTGCGGGTCAACGACCGCGGTCCGTTTGTGCATGGGCGCGTCGTTGATGTCTCCTATTCCGCAGCCAGCGCGCTCGGCATGGTCGGGAAGGGCGTCGCCAAGGTCAAGCTCGACGTCGTGGATTAGCGATAAGCCTCCACCCGACGCGCCTCGAACTTGCGCTCGGGATGCACGAGCTGCTCCGCGCTCTCGACGATGCGCATTTCCTCGGTCCCGCGCGTCGCGGTGCGCTCCAGCGCCGCGAAGATGGCGGAGGCGGCGTGGCCGAGCGCCTCCCTGGTGTCGGCGCCGCGCATGCGCGCAGCAACCAGAAGCGCGGCAAACAGATCGCCAGTGCCGTTCGGACTGATCGGAAGCTTTGGCGTGCGCACGCGCCAGGCGTCGCCGCGTTCGACCGCGAGCGTCTCGATCTCACCCGCAGGCGTGTCTGATAGCTCCGCGCTGGTAATGACGACCGTGCCGCGCGCCATGAAGGTGCGCGCCGCCTTCGTGACCTGATCGATCGAAGCGGCCTTCGTGCCGCACAGCCATTCGAATTCGAAATGATTGGGCGTGATCATGTCGGCGAGCGGGCAGAGCAGGTCGCGCACCAGCGGCGGAATGTCGTCGCGGACGAACAGGCCGCGGTCGCGATCTCCCAGCACCGGGTCGCAGCAATAGCGCAGCGCGGGGTTCTTCGCCTTGGCGCGCGTGACGAAATCGGCAACCACGGCCGCGGTGTCCGCCGAGCCGAGATAGCCCGACAGGATCATGTCGGCGTGGTCGGCTGCGCCACGCTCCTCGATCCCGCGCAGCAGATCGGCAACAAGTTCCGCCTCCAGCATCTTGCCGCGGATCGTTGGATAGCCCGGCCGGTTGCTGAGCAGCGTGGTCGGCACCGCCACGACGTCGATGCCGTGCATCTGCAGCGGAAACACCGCGGCGCTGTTGCCGACATGGCCGTAGGCGACCTGTGACTGAATCGAAATCACGTTCATGAGATGGCTTGTGGATCGATGCGATTAACCAAGCGGAGCCGGCGCAAGTTAACACATTGGTTATTTCTTTGCGGGCATTTTCACGGTCTCGTCAAACAAAGAGGTACCATGTCTGACATCACCATTCCCGGCGGGCGGATTCGTTCCTTCGTCGAGCGCATCGAAAACCTGGACACCGAGTTGCTGGAGCTGAACGAGCAGAAGAAGGAAGTTTTTTCTGAAGCCAAAGGCGAGGGCTTCGACATCAAGATTCTCAAGGAAATCATCAAGCTGAGAAAGCAGGACCAGGACGAGCGCGACGAGCGCGAAAGCCTGCTCGACCTCTACATGCGCGCGATGGAAACCGCGCCGGCGGAGAAGACGGCCAAGGCGGCGTAACACCTGCTGGCACGTTCCACACACACGTTTACATTACATCATGGCCGGGCTTGTCCCGGCCATTCGCGTTTTCTTGCATCCGACTCTTTCGCGTCATTGCGAGCGCAGCGAAGCAATCCATCTCTCTGCGAGTGAGGTGGCAATGGATTGCTTTGCTGCGCTCGCAATGGCGCGAAGAGATGCGCAAACGTCTTGTTAAGAATCGATCCGCGCTGATTTTTTCGAATCCGATTCGTTCCTTGCGAACAGAATGGAGTCGGATGGAGAACAAAAAGTGCGCTTCATCAAAATACCGGCTCTCCGATCGCTTCCTCGCTGCTCGGGCCGAGTATGATTACGCTGCCGGCGGAGCCTTTGGGATCAGCAATGGCGCGTGGTGGCGTGTTGCGAGCGGGCATAGCCCGGACGAGCGGAGCGACATCCGGGGCAGTCTCTCGGCGGATGGTGCGTTCCTTCGCGCAGCTTCATGCGACCAACGCCCGGTTCCTGCATCCGGTATCACAAGCTTGTGCGTCGCAACAATCATCTATTGCAATGCAACAGATTGCACTTTATCTCCATATTTCAAGCTATTGAGGAGAACTGACGTGAGCAAGATTTCCCTGTCGATCGCCGCCGCTGCTACACTCGCCCTGGCTGCCGCCAGCGGCACGGTCGCCGCCGAGTTGCCGTCCTACGAGAAGGCCGGCCTGCCGGCTTCGGCCGTGCAGCTTCAGGTGCTCGGCGCTGAAAACGTCCAGCAAGCCGCGCCGGTCCCGACTTCGGCAACGCCCCTTCAACTCAGCGTCCTCACGCCGCGCGGCAAGATCAAGACCGCACAGGGCAGCGCCGAAACCGTCGGCCGCACCACGCGGTGAGAACCGCCGCATACGCAGCGCGCATTTTTCCATCACGCAGAAAGCCCGCGATCTCGTCGCGGGCTTTTTGTTATGATGCGCTATGATCGTCGGCCGTTTTGTCGCGATCAACGTACCTTGCAGTTTCGCGCGCACCTCCTAAGCTGACGCCAGCCGAACGCGCCCCACCTCCGGTCAGCCGGAGGGAAGGAAAAACAGAAAGCAGCAAAGCTGCGAGGCGGCGCACGGCGTAACAAGGGGAGGACACCGATGCCGCAGTCGATCGACCGCCGCCGCGCACTCGCGCTCCTTGGCTCTGCAATCGCCGCACCAATGCTTGCGCCACGCGCAGGCCGCGCCGCCGAGGCCTGGCCGATCCGCCCCGTGAAATACGTCAACGGTTTTCCGGCCGGCGGCGCCACCGATACGCTCTCGCGCGTGCTCTGCCAGAAGCTGAGTGAACTCTCCGGCCAGTCCTTCGTGGTCGAGAACAAGGCCGGCGCCGGCGGCGTGCTCGGCGCGGATGCGGTCGCGAAAGCGCCGCCGGATGGTTACACGGTCGGGCTCGGCGGCATCGCCTCCAACGTGCTCGCGATCGGCAGCTACGCCAAGCTGCCGTATCGCCCGCGCGAGGATTTCACCTTCATCTCCGGCATGTGGCAATTGCCGAACATTTTGACCGCGAAGAAGGGTTTGTTCTCCGCGGACCTGAAGGAATTGCTCGAGGCCTTCAAGAAGGAGCCGGGCAAATACACCTACGCCTCCGCAGGCTTCGGCACCACGCTGCATCTTTCCGGCGAGATGATGAACAGCATGGCCGGCGTCCAGGTCCGCCACGTGCCCTATCGCGGTGGCGCACCGGCGCTGAACGATTTGCTCGGCGGCAATGTCGATCTGCTGTTTGACAATCTGCCGGGCTCGCTGCCGAGCGTGCGCTCCGGCGCGATCAGGCCGGTCGCGGTCACCTCGAAGAAGCGCCTTGCCGAACTTCCCGACGTGCCCGCACTCGCCGAGCTGCTGCCCGGCTACGAACTGACCTCGTGGACCGCGCTGATCGGCCCCGCCAACATGCCGCCGGACCTCGTCGCGCAGATCAACGCGCTCACCGTGAAGGCGCTGCACGATCCCTGGGTGCAACAGCGCTACAATGACCTTGGCGCCACCACCTGGCCGACCACGCCGCGGGAGATATCGGCCTATCGCGACAGCGAGGAAGGGCGGCTGCTGCCGATCATGAAGGCGGCCGGCATCAAGCCGGAGGGCGGCGGGTAACGGATATCAGCGCCAGTTGACCAGGACGTCTCGATCGTCGCATGAATTCCCGGTCAATCGCGGACCATAACCGCGAGACTGGGGAGCATCGATGGCATCAAGCGTTTGCGACGTTCTCGTGATCGGATCGGGCGCGGCGGGAATGGCGACGGCCATTGTCGCGCGGGACCGGGGGCTTGATGTCCTCATCGTTGAAAGGGCCGCTCAGGTTGGCGGCGCGACGGCTCGTTCCGGCGGCTGGCTCTGGGTGCCCGGGAATCCGCTGGCCGCGCGTGAGGGCGCCGTCGACCCGATCGGGGAGGCGAAGACCTATATCCAGCACGAAGCGGGAAATCACTACGACGAAGCACGCGTCGATGCCTTCCTCTATAGCGCCGGCAGGATGGTCGCGTTCTTCGAGGAGAACACCGAAGTAAAGTTCGCGTTTGGCAAGAATTATCCGGACTACCATCCGGATCATCCCGGCGGAGCCGAGCAGGGGCGCTCGATCCATACGCAGCCCTTCGACGGCAAGCTGCTCGGGGAGCATCTGCCCACGCTCGCGCTGCCGATGAAGGAGTCCACCTTCATGGGCATGGGACTGAACAGCGGCCCTGATCTCAAGCATTTCCTCAACGCCACGCGCTCCGTGAAATCGGCAGGCTTCGTTGCGTCCCGGATACTCGCGCACGGTCTTGACGTTCTCATCCATCGCCGCGGCACGCGCCTGGTCAACGGCAATGCGCTATCGGCGCGCCTGTTCAAATCTGCGCTCGATCGCCGGATACCGATATGGCTTTCGACCAGGGCGATCCGGCTGACCGTGGAAGATGGCGCGGTCGCGGGCGCGCTCGTTGAAAGGGACGGCAAGGAGATTTCGGTCAGGGTACGGCGCGGTGTCGTTCTCGCAAGCGGAGGGTTTCCGCATGACGAGGAACGGAAGCGACGCAACTTCAAGCATTGGAAGGGAGGCGCCGAGCATGCCTCGCTCGCGCCTGATACCAACACGGGAGATGCGATCCGCATGGCCGAGGAGGTCGACGCGGCGGTCGATGACAGCTTCGCCGATGCGGCCGCCTGGGTGCCGGTGTCGCTGATCAAGCGCAAGGACGGCAGTGTCGGACGGTTCTTTCATCTGATCGACCGCGCCAAGCCCGGTGTCATCGCGGTCACGAGGCAGGGCCGTCGTTTCACCAACGAGAGCGACAACTACCACGACTTCGTCCGCGCCATGATCGACGCCTGCGACGGGCAGGACGAGGTCTGCGGCTTCGTCGTTTGCGATCACCGGACGATCCGCCGCTACGGCCTTGGCGCGGTCCGGCCGGCGCCACTGCCGCTGTCGTCGCATGTTCGATCCGGTTACCTCAAGGTCGGCCGTACCATTCGCGAATTGGCGGTCGCGGCCGGCATCAATGCTGACAGGCTTGAACGTACCGTTGAAGAGGTCAATCGCGACGCGAAGGCAGGGCACGACAGTGCCTTCGGACGCGGTCGCACGTCATATCAGCGGCTGCTGGGCGATAGCGATTTCCCGGGCAATCCCTGCATCGGCGATATCTCGAGCGGACCGTTCTACGCCGTGAAGATTATTCCGGGCGATATCGCGACCTATCATGGCCTCGTGACCGATGCGCAGACGCGCGTTCTGAACGCGAACCGGCAGCCGATCGGCGGGCTGTATGCGGTCGGCAACGACGCAGCGTCGATATTCGGCGGCAGCTATCCGGGGGCCGGTGCAACGCTGGGACCCGCCATGACATTCGGCTTCATCTGCGCGAACAACCTCGCCTCCGACAGAGGCTAACGCCACATGCCGCGCATGCGTTCGCGAATGTCGATCTGCACCGTTTGACCGGACGGCGCGCGTGCCGCCGGAGTCGCCGCCGGCCAGATCTGCCGATCGAACAGCCTCACCAGATGGTCAGGGATGAACCGCGTCCGCGACGCATAGACATGGCGGTCGCCGCGGGCCTGCTGGCCATGCACGAAGAAGCGTTGCGGCACGATCAGATGCAGATCGTCCTTGGCTCGCGTCATCGCGACGTAGAGCAGGCGCCGCTCTTCCTCGAGCTCAGCCGTGGTGCCGGCGCCGAGATCGGACGGCATGCAGCCGTCGACGACGTTCAGCGCGTATACCGCCTTCCATTCCTGCCCCTTTGCCGAATGGATCGTGGACAGGATCAGGTAGTCTTCGTCGCGCAGCGGCGGCCCGGAGCGATCGCTGGTCGCATCGGGTGGATCGAGCGTGAGCTCGGTCAGGAAGCGCTCGCGGGACGGATAACCCGAGGCGATCTGTTCGAGCTGCAGCAGGTCGGCCAGCCGCACTTCGGCATCCTCGTGGATCCGCTCCAGATGCGGGGTGTACCAGCGCCGGATGCGTTCGATATCAACAGGCCATTCCGAATATCTGATATTGGTCAGCGTTTCGACAAAGGCCGTCCAGTCCTGTCCGGCGCGCGGTGGCGTCGGCAGCGTCGCGAGGGCGGTGATCGGATCGGCCGTTATAGTCGTTTGATCGAGGAGGCGCTGCGCCGACGCCGGGCCGATGCCGGGCAACAGATGCAGCACGCGGAATCCGGCGACGCGGTCGCGCGGGTTCTCGACGAATTTGAGCAGCGCCAGCACGTCCTTGACATGGGCGGTGTCGAGAAACTTCAGGCCGCCGAACTTGACGAAGGGGATATTGCGCCGTGTCAGCTCAACCTCCAGCGGGCCGCTGTGCGACGATGTCCGGAACAGGACGGCCTGCTCCTTCAGCCGCGATCCCTCCTCGCGGTTCGCCAGCACCTGTTCGACGATGTAGCGCGCCTGGTCGGCCTCGTCGCGCACCGTGACGAGGCGCGGCAGCCGGGCCGAATGACGCTCGGTCCAGAGATTCTTGGTGAAGCGTTCCCGGGCAAGCCCGATCACGGCATTGGCGGCGGCCAGAACCGGCTGGGTCGAGCGATAGTTGCGGTCGAGCGTGACGATCTCCGCCCGCGGACTGAAATGATCGGGAAAATCCAGAATGTTCCTGATGGTGGCCGCGCGAAACGAATAGATCGATTGGGCGTCGTCGCCGACCACGGTAAGGCCGCGCCCATCCGGCTTGAGCGCCAGCAGGATCGTCGCCTGAAGCCTGTTGGTGTCCTGATATTCGTCTACCATGACATGGTCGAAGCGGCCGCCGATCGCTTCCGCGATCGCAGGCTCGGATACCATCTGCGACCACCACAGCAGCAGGTCGTCATAGTCGAGCACGTTCTGCTTCTGCTTGGCCTCGACATAGCCCGCGAACAATTGCTTGAGTTCATCAGCCCATCCCGAACACCAGGGATAATGCTGCGCCAGCACGGTCTCGATCGGCGCCTGCGCGTTCACGCAGCGGGAATAGATCGCAAGGCAGGTGCCCTTGGCGGGAAAACGCGACTCGGTCTTGGAAAATCCGAGCTCGTGGCGCACCAGATTGAGCAGGTCGGCCGAATCCTCGCGATCGTGGATGGTGAAGGCCGGATCGAAGCCGATGCTTTCGGCGTATTCGCGCAATAGCCGCGCCCCGATGCCGTGAAAGGTTCCGGCCCAGGCCAGCGCGTCCGTCATGATGCCGGCCCTGTCGCCGAGCACCCGGCGCGCGATGCGTTCGACACGCTGCGTCATCTCGGACGCCGCACGGCGCGAGAACGTCATCAGCAGCATGCGGCGCGGGTCGGCGCCCCTGATGATCAGGTGGGCCACACGATGCGCGAGCGTGTTGGTCTTGCCGGATCCCGCGCCGGCGATGACGAGCAGCGGCGCGCCCACGGTTCCATCAGCGCCGATGCCGTGCTCGACGGCCCGGCGCTGTTCCGGATTGAGGCTTTCCAAATATTGATCGGTCGTTTCAGCCAGCACGAATCACCCCATGTCACCGGAGACTCGGCCGATTCGCAGGTGCTCGCAACGGCGAATGTCCGCTTTGTCCCGCTGTCGGGAGAACTTGTTGTTAAGGATTGGCCCGCGCCGATTTTCCGGATTCCGATTCGTTCCTTGCGAACAAAATGGAGTCGGATGGCGAACAAAGCCGTGGTGAAGTAAATAGAGTTCATGGCGAAGAAAACCGGCAAGCGAACGCAGCGGCGGACAGTCCTCGCGATCGACATCGGCGGCTCGCGCGTGAAGGTCATGACCTCCACGGAGCGCGTCAGGCGGGCGTTCGCGTCCGGTCCCAATCTTTCCGCGAAGGCGATGGTGCGGCAGGTCAAGGCGCTGACGAAGGACTGGTCCTACGACGTCGTCGCGATCGGCTATCCCGGACCGGTGGCGAACAACCGGCCGTTGTCGGAGCCGCACAATCTCGGTCAGGGGTGGGCCGGCTTCAATTTCGAAAAGGCTTTTGGCCGGCCGACCAGGGTTGTCAACGATGCGCTGATGCAGGCGATCGGCAGCTACGAGGGCGGCCGGATGCTGTTCCTGGGGCTCGGGACGGGTCTCGGTTCCGCGATGATCGTGGACGGCATTCTCGAACCGATGGAGCTCGCGCACCTGCCGTACCGGCGCGGCAAGACATTCGAATATTACGTCGGCGCCGCGGCGCTGAAGCGGGTCGGCAGGAAGAAATGGCAGCGCGCGGTCGATGACGTCCTGAAGCGCCTGCTCGCCGCGCTGGAGCCGGATTACGTCATGCTCGGCGGCGGCAACGCCGGCAAGCTCGACAAGCTGCCGCGCAAGGTCCGCCTCGGCGCCAACACCAACGCGTTCGAGGGCGGATTCCGGCTATGGAAGAAGCGGGCGTTCAAGTCCTCCAGCATTGCCGCGATTTAACTGGTGCATCCTGCCGGATCAGGGCAACACGCAGGCGGCGCTGCGGGGCGCGAGGACTTCCTTCTCACACGATGCCGGACACCGAGATCACCGAGGAGTGCCGCGCCCTGATCGCGAGCATCGTCGAGCCCCCGCCCGGACAGCGCCTGCCGAACGGCAACTGGCGGATCGAACTCGACGCTGCAACCTGGCAGTGGCTGCAGCGGTTGCGACGGCACGGCGAGACGATCTCGGACTGCATCATTCGCATTGTCATCATCACCCTGCACCGGCGCGGCCTGCAATAGGCGGCATGGAACGGGCAGGGCCCGGAACACAAAATCGCGAAAACAACCCCATGCAAAGTAGAACGTAGCCGACCGCGCGGCGCGAGAGCCGATGAACCGGCAGGCCGTTCCGTCAGGCCTTCTTCACGAATTCCGATTTCAGGTTCATCGCGCCGATGCCGTCGATCTTGCAGGCGATGTTGTGGCCGTC
>NZ_DAINNI010000079.1:0-21619 GCF_036735945.1 Bradyrhizobium sp.
GAAGCGGACATTTGATGTGTTACCAAAACCGGCCAACTTAATTAGCTATCGACACTTTTTGATTGAAGGCAGCGGGCCGCAATCCTGGACAGTTTCTGGGTATACGTCGGTTCCGCCTTTGGGTAGGCTCATGCCATTGATTAACATTTCCCCGGAACGCGCCAGCGCGAACCGCGCGGCAAGCCACCAGGAAACGCATGACGTCGACACCGCGCAAACCACGCACACAGGTGTCATCACGAGACAACACACGACACGGCTGAACCGCGAGCTTGCCGTGGCGCTGGAGCGCTAGCATGCAGTACCGTGATCGAACTTTTGTGACCTACGACATTATCGTAGAGCGAGACTCCGGATCGAGCGAGGTCGAAACTTTGTCGAGTCAGTTTACTCAGTTCAAAATGATTTTTCTGCGCAAAGCTGCTCTAATTGTAGCCGGAGCACGGCCATGAGCTTCCTCGTCCTCGTTGTCGATGATGAACCCGATGTCGAGATGCTGTTTCGCCAACAATTCCGGCGCGACCTGCGCGATGACAGATTCAAGATGGATTTTGCTCAGTCGGCGGCCAGCGCCCTTCAACGCATCAGCGACGCCGGAGGGGAATCATTGATCCTGATCCTCTCCGACATCAACATGCCCGGCATGAGCGGCCTCGAACTGCTGCCGAAGGCAAAGGCCGCTCGGCCGGACGTTCCCGTCATCATGATCACCGCCTATGGCGACGAAGCGACCAAACGGAAGGCACTCGAAGGAGGCGCCGAGACACTGTTGACCAAGCCCATTGATTTTCTTGAGCTTCGTAGCGAGATCGACAGCCGACTGACTGGAGCTGCGGTCCGTTGAAGGTAAATCCGCTCGCACCGTCGTTCGAGAGAACGACTGCCAACCGTCGTTAGCTGCCTCGAATTTTTCGCGACGGGGGTCTGATCATCTACGAGAACCGCGAGTCTCAGTCGGTGCATTCAACGGCGCGCTTACATTTCCTTGATGAGCCCTTCTTCGTGATCAGGGGTATGAGGTGAGGTATTGAGAAACTGCGGAAGGAGGGCTCGATGACTCAAACAATAACGCGGCGCGCTGCGCTTGCGACAGCCTGTGCGATTGCGTTTGCCGTCGCGGCGAATGCCGATCCATTGCGCCCCTGGCGCGTCGGGCTGGTTACCTCCGGGGAAGGTGATCGGATTATCGGATGGTTCAGAGAGGCTTTCAGAGCAGAAGGATACCGCGAGGGAACGGATCTTGTCATTGAACTGCGCGCGGCGAAGGGTCACTACTCGCTGTTGCCGAACCTGGTTGCGGAACTCCTCGCATTCAAGCCCGATGTCATAATTGCGGAAGCAACACCTGCGGTTGCGGCGGCACAACGAGCGACCTCGACGATCCCGATCATCATGTCTCCATCCACGGATCCCGTCGGCTCCGGGTTCGTCAAGAGTTTTGCCAGGCCCGGTGGCAATATCACCGGCGTAGCGAACATGTTCGCTGATCTCACGACGAAGACTCTGGACACTATTCGCCTCGTCTTTCCAAAGGTGCAGAAGATCGGTGTGCTCACTTCGAACAACCCGACGCATCCAGGGTTGGTCGAAGTTCTGGCCAAGGCAGCAGTTGCTATCGGCATCTCGGCCCAACGGTTCGTTGCGCCGAACCCTGAAGACCTGGAAAAGGCTTTCGCCGATATGCAGGCCGCCCATTGCGAGGTCGTTTACGTGCTTGCCGACCCTCCGCGCCGAGCCTTGCCATCAATCGCGCTCAAGTACCGGCTGCCGACAGTGTATCAGGTCACCAACTACCCAGACATGGGCGGGTTGATGGCTTACGGGCCGGACATCAAGGCTCTGTTTTTGCTGGCGGCCGAGTACGTGGATCGCATTTTGAAGGGCGCGAATCCGGCGGACTTGCCGGTCGAGCAGCCGACCAAATTCGAGCTCGTGGTCAATGTCCAGACGGCCAAAGCGTTGCAACTGGCTATCCCGGAAGAGGTGCTTCTGTTGGCGGACAGAGTGATCGAGTAGGAAAATCGTTCTGCCAGACTTCCCTGGAAATCAGTGGGGCCGACCGGCCCGCAGGTTCATCACGAACCGAGCGCGACGTTGCGGAACGCCCTGACCAGCGCCCCCTCCAGCTTGCCTTCCATGCTGCGCAGGATCTCGTAGGCCTCGGGCCGCGGCATCGGCGCCCGGTAGGCCCTCGCCTCGATCAGCGCGGCGAAGATGTCCGAAATCGTCAGCAGGCGGACCAGATCGGAAATCTGGCCGCCTTTCAGTTTGTCCGGATAGCCGGACCCGTCGAGGTATTCGTGATGGTGCTTTACGCCGTCGAGGATCTCCGGGCTGATGCCGGACACGCCCCGCATGAGATCGTACCCGATCCCGGGGTGACGCCTGATGATCTCCTCCTCGTCGGGATCGAGCCGGTCCGGCTTGTCCAGGATCGACAGCGGAATGCGCGCCTTGCCGATGTCGTGCAGGGTGGCGGCCATTCCGAGCCGCGAGACGTCGACGCTGGAGAAGCCGACGTCGAGCCCGAAGGCGACCGCGATACCCGTCACCAGCAGGCAGTGCTGAAACGTGCCCTCGTGATAGCGCCGCACCTCGTCGAGCCAGGTGGAAAGTCCGCCCTGCCCGACGCGGTCGATGATCTGCGACGTCGCGCGCTGCGCGTCGGCCATCCTGATCGGCCTGCCATGGCGCACGCTGGAAAACATCGAGGCGAACGCCGCGACGCCGGCGTCCATATCCAGTGCCGGATCCGCGGCGGCGCTTTCCGCGGCTGCCTGCACTTGTTCGATCTGCTCGATCTTCGGCACCGCTTCCTTGGCGCGCGAAATGATCGCGGTCGCGCCGAGCGCATAGGCCTGCACGGTCATCGAACGGGCATTGTTGGGAACGACGAACAGCCGCTCCGGCATGGCTGCAAGCTCGTGCAGGATGGGCTTGAGCTTGTCGGCACGCGGCATCTGCCGCAAATCGACGTCGACCATCAGCACGCCGTGCGCCCGGACGCTGGTGCCGTCACCGTCGAGCACCCAGGGCACGACGGCGTGATGCGGCTCGAACATCGCGCGGATCGCCGGCAGCTTGGCCGGTTCGTCTGTGACAAAGTAGACGAGCATTCTGGTTTCCGAACGCGATCCTATCGAACTAGTTCGTTCCCCGACCTTGAAGAACTGAAAACAATTTGAAGAATTTGCCGATGGCTCGAAATCCGAACACCGCTCTGCGCCACCGGCAGTCCATCATTCTGGCGCACGTCAGTGTTGGACATCGAGGCTACCTTGCCGTTAAGTAAAGTCACCGTATAACTACGTACTCCAAACGGGGGATGCCCGCCGTTTCGCTTTCAAAGCAGCACCGGAACAATATCAGGACAGTATCAGATCGAGGGCAGTGTCAGTGATTGATCTCCCGTCGCATCGAAGCGAATTGGAGACCGCGAGATTGACGCTGCGCACCGTGGCCGCGATCGGCAGCCTGCTCGCCGTCCCCGCGTTCGCACAGGCCGATCCTGCCGGCGCAACGGCGGAACTCACGCTGCAGGTCGCGACCGAAATGCTCGGCGAACGCTGCCGCCACGTCGAGGTGACGAACCGCACGGCCTTCGCATCGGTATCTCTGCACCGCACCTTCAACGATGATTTCGATACCCATCCGCTTGTTAGCGGCAGGTGGGTTCCGCATTACGCCGGCGGCGCGGCCTGGCCGGAGGCGCGCTACTGGGGCGGCGACGGTTCCGATTTCAAGCGCAAGACCAACTGGAACGGCGAACAGCAGATCTACGTCGACCCACGTTATGGCGGCCGGGAAACAACGCCGCTCGGGCTCGATCCGTTCAGGGTGGATCACGGCATCCTCTCGATCGTCGCCCGCCGCACCCCGCTGGCGCTGAAGCAGGTGCTGTTCAACAATGAATATATTTCCGGCATCCTGACCACGCAGAGCCGGTTCTCGCAGAAATACGGCTACTTCGAGATCCGCGCCAAGGTGCCGGTCGGCACCGGCGTGTGGCCGGCATTCTGGATGCTGGCCGATGACGGCGGCTGGCCGCCGGAGGTCGACATCATGGAGGGTCGCGGCCAGCGTCCCGACAACATCGTGATGACGACGCATTGGCGGATTCCGTCCACCCAGAAGGTCGAGTCCTGCGGCTTCGATTTCAGGGTGATGGACGCGGCGAGCGCCTTTCATGATTACGGCGCGCTGTGGCAGCCGGACCGCATCACCTATTACATCGACCGCCAGCCGGTCTCCGAGATCAAGGTTCCGATCGGCTTCGGCGATCCCATGTACATGATCGTCAATCTCGCGATGGGCGCCAAATATTTCGATGGCGTCGGCTTCGTCGACGGCGCAACGCCTGAAACCGTCGCCTTCGAGATCGACAGGATATCGGCCTACCAGATTGACGAACGCTGACCGGAGATGACGATGTTGGGAAAGTTCTCGCGCAGGCATTTTGCCAGGCTTGCCGGCCTCTCTGCGCTCGGCATCGCGGCACCGCCGGCCGATGCGGCCGCGCAAGCGGTAGCTGCGGCAATCGCGCCGGCGAGCTTTCCGAAGGACTTCGTGTGGGGCACCGCCACCTCGTCCTATCAGATCGAGGGCGCCGTCAATGAAGACGGTCGCGGCCGCTCGATCTGGGACACATTTTCCCACACGTCAGGCAAGATCGAGGACGGCACCAACGGCGACCGCGCCAACGAGCACTACCACCGCTACAGGGAAGACATCGGCCTGATCCGCGACGTCGGCGCGAAGGCGTACCGCTTCTCGATCGCCTGGCCGCGCGTGTTTCCGGAAGGCGCGGGCAAGCCGAACCCGAAGGGCCTCGACTTCTACGATCGCCTGATCGACGAGTTGCTCAAGAACGGCATCGAGCCCTACGCGACGCTGTATCACTGGGACCTGCCGCAGGCGCTCGAGGACCGCGTCGGCGGCTGGCGGTCCACCGAGACCTCGAAGGCGTTCGGCGATTATGCCGCCCATGTCGCGGCGCGGATCACCGATCGCGTCAGGTCGATCTTCACGATCAATGAAGCCGGACGCTTCGTGAATTTCGGCTATGGCTGGGGCATCGACGCACCCGGCCTCAAGCTGCCCGACGGCGAGGTCAACCAGGTCCGTCACCACGTGGCGCTGGCGCACGGGCTCGCCGTGCAGGCGATCCGCGCGCATGGACGCGCAGGGACCAGGGTGGGCGTGGCCGAGAACATCGCGGCCTGCGTGCCGGCGTTCGACACGCCGGACAACGTTCGCGCCGCCGAGACGGCGACGCGCGAACTGAACTCGGGCTTCCTCGGCGTCATCCTGGAGGGAAGATACACCGACGGCTTCCTGCAATATGCCGGCAAGGACGCGCCGAAATTCACCGCTGCCGAACTGAAGATCATCTCGGAGCCGAACGATTTCGTCGGCCTCAATATCTACGCGCCGCAATTCTATATTGCCGCATCCGACAAGGCGCCCGGCTGGAGCGTGCTGCCGTTCCCGGCGTCGTTCCCGCACATGAATTCGGAATGGCTGCGCGTCGGCCCGGAGACGATCTACTGGGCGCCGCGCCTCGCGGCCAAGGTCTGGAACATCAGGAACATCTATATCAGCGAGAACGGCACCTCCTCGGAAGACAGGCTGCACGCCGACGGGCAGGTCTACGATCTCGATCGCATCATGTACCTGCGCAACTATCTGCGGCAGTTGCAGCGCGCGACGTCCGAAGGCGTGCCTGTGCGCGGCTATTTCCTCTGGAGCCTGATGGACAATTTCGAATGGATCTTCGGCTACGGCAAACGGTTCGGGCTCTACCACGTCGACTTCGAGACACAGCGCCGGACACCGAAGCTGAGCGTCGCCTTCTATCGCGACGTGGTGGCGCGGAACGCGATCGGCGTCTGACCTCCGCTAGAGCATGATCCGGAAAAGTGTGCAGCGGTTTTCCGAAAAGATCATGCTCAAACAACGACCTAAAGCGCGATGATGATTCATCCCAATCTCATCGCGCTTTAGTACCGGGCCGCCTGGCGCAGCGGCGACGAAGCCTCGGGGAGAGTGTTCTGTTTGCCGTCGATTGCCACAGTCGCGGCCGGTTCGTGCGCGACCTTGCGCGGCGATTCGTGACCGACGAACACGCTTGCGGCGGTCGCCAGCAGCGCGACATAGATTGCGAACATGCCGCCGACCCATCTCCAGTAAATCGGATGAGCATCGGGGACGAGGCTTTCAAGCAGACGGCGCATCCTTGCCTCCTCATCAGGAAACCTTATGCATTCCGTATAGCCCCCGCGCCCGGCGCTGTGTGTGACTTACTTCACAGAAGCCTTCTCGAAACGGAGAACCCGTGACCGGAGCAGAACTGAAGAAACTTCGTAAGCATCTCGGCGAGGCCGTCGGCCGGCCGCTGTCGGTGGCCGATATGGCCAAGCTGTGCGGGCTGCCGCCCCCCGATGGCGCCGATACCATCCGCAAGTGGGAGGTCACCGGCCCGACCGGCCCCGTGGCGGAGCTGTTGCGCATCCTCGCCATGGCCAGCGACCATTACCCGATCCTCGAAATGTTCAATATTTTCGACCGCCACGACGTGCCGGTGAAGGAGCGTCCGGCCCGCCGCAAGGCCTTTCGCGAACAGATGCGCAGCGATGTGCGCCGCCGCATTGCTTAATCAAAGCTTGCCGGACGGCCCGGAGCGCGGCCGAAATTAACCCCTTCGCAACCTTTGATTAGGCCTTCATTAAGTACGAAAAACGTTTACCCTACAATGGGTTGGGTTATGGATCGCTGTCACCCGGGAGTGACAGCATTTTAGACAAATGCCGTCTATGTGCGTGGCCATGAAGGCGCCCCGCACGGGGGTCGCCGAACGGTTTTCGGAGACCAGCACAATGAAGAAGATCCTGCTCGCCCTCGTCGCCATCGCCACCGTCACCGCCGCGGCCCCGGCTGCCGGCGCCGACCTTGGCTCCCGCTCCTTTTACAACAAGGCGGCACCCATTTATGCACCGGTCCCGACCTGGAACGGCTTCTATCTCGGCGCCCATCTCGGCGGCGCCTTCAGCGGCAGCAACACCTTCAATGGCACCGTTCTCGGCGATTCCAGCGCCCGCCTGCTCGGCGGCGTTCAGGCCGGTCTCGACTGGCAGTTCGCGCCGAACTGGGTGCTCGGCACCGAAGGCCAGTATTCCTGGCTCGGCAAGAGCAACCTGACCTCCACCTTCCCCACCGGCCACGTCTACACCAATGATCAGCGCGGCCTCGGCTCGGTCACCGCCCGCATCGGCTACACCTGGGGTCCGGGCCTGGTCTACGTCAAAGGCGGCTATGCCTATTCCGACAACAGCGAGCGCGTGACACTAGGCGGCGTGCCGGTCGCCTTCCTGCTCAACGGCAACCACAGCAACGGCTGGACCGTCGGCGGCGGCGTCGAATACATGCTCGCTTTCGCCCCGAACTGGTCGGTGAAGGGCGAGTACATGTATTACGACTTCGGCACCACCCGCTTCGTCACCCCGGCGCCGCTGGCGCCGTTCGGCAACTTCCGCACCGACGATCACACGCTGAAGCTCGGCGTCAACTACCGCTTCAGCTTCTCAAGCCCGGTGGTCGCACGCTACTGAGCACTCTCAACCGCCGATAGCAGAAGGCCGGCGCGACGCCGGCCTTTTTGCTTTTCCGGTCTGTTTGCACTTTCTAAAGACGTTTTCCGGACTGCGGAAAACTCCGGACGACCTGAGCGCGAGCCATCAAAATTATGGCAAAAAAGCCTTCGTTTTTCCAAAACTGTTAACCGGGTATCGCGATACTGCCGCGCGAGGAAACATCCCAAGGTAGCGCAGACGGGGCAGTGGGCAGATGCCGATACAATCCAAATCGCGAGTCAAAGGGTTCCGCTTCGGCGTCAGGGGCAGTCTGTTTGCCGCCTTCGCCGTCATCGCCGGCATGGCGATCGTCATTTCGGCCGGCGCCGGGCTGATGCTCGGGCGGCTCGGCGGGACCATGGTGGATCTGAGCAGCCGGGACATTCCCCGTCTCGCCGCCAGTCTGCAGCTCTCGGCGCAGAGCGCGAGCCTGGCCAGCCAGGGGCCGGCACTGCTAGCCGCGCGCAGCGAGGAAGCGCTGAACGATCGCACCAGGAAGATGAAGGAAACCCAGGCGGTCGCGCTGCAGAAGCTCGACGAGATCGTCCAGCTCGGCGCCGACAAAAACGTGGTTGCCGCGCTCACCGAGAACATGAAGAACATCGACGAGGTGATCAAGAGCCTCGGCTCGGCCGCGCTCGAACGGCTGGAACTCGGCTCCCAGCACGACAGGCTCTATGGGGCCGTGCGCAAGGCGCAGCGGCGCTTCATTGCCGCCGCCGCTCCCGCGGCGATCGACGCCCAGACCGAACTCTACTCCATTTACGCCGCCCCCAACTTTTCCCAGGCCGACGCGGTCAAGGCCCACAAGACCGCCGACCAGCTCGCCGACATCGCCGCCAGCGGCAACATGATGGCGTTCGACATGATCGCCGCGCTGTCGGCGACCGGTGGCGACACGCTCGAAGCCATCGGCAAGGAGTTCCGCACCGCGCAGGCGCGCGTCAAGGCGAACGCCGAGGCGCTGCCCAGGACCACCGCGATGAACGTGGTGCGGACCGCAACGATGGACCTGCTGGCGCTCGCCGACGGCAAGACCGGCGTGTTCAAGGTTCGTCAGCAGGAGCTCGACGCCGACGATTTCGGCCAGACCATTCTGGAGGAAACCCGCAAGCTCAATGTCGGCCTCGGCATCAGCGTGCAGCAACTGGTCGACGGCGTCAGGAAGGAAACCGATACCGCGGCCTGGCAGGCGCGCCAGGAGATTTCGTTCGGCACCATGGTCATGCTCGCCCTCGGCGTCGGCACGCTGGTCGGTTCGATCCTGTTCGTCTGGCTCTATGTCGGCCGCAACATCCTGCGTCGCATCAGCAACCTGCAGCACTCGATGCAATTGCTGTCGAGCGGCGACCTCGAAACCGAGGTCTACCAGACCCACCATCAGGACGAGATCGGCGTCATGGCCGATTCGCTGCAGGTGTTCCGCGAGAGCATGATCCAGAGCCGCGCGCTGTCCTCCGAACAGGACAAGGACCGCGTCGCCAAGGCCGAGCGCGCCTCCCGCATGGAAGCCCGCATCGTCGAGTTCGAGAGCACCGTGCGCAGCGCGCTCGACAGCCTGTCGACCGCGGCCGGCTCGATGCAGACGACCGCGCAGAGCATGTCGGCGACCGCCGACCAGTCCAGCGCCCTCGTCACCGCGGTGGCGACCGCCGCCGAGCAGACTTCGGCCAATGTGCAGACCGTTTCGTCGGGCACCGAGGAGCTGTCTTCCTCGATCTCGGAGATCGGCCGTCAGGTCGTCACCTCGTCCGAGATCGCCCGCAAGGCGGTGCAGGACGCCGGCGCGACCGATGCCACCATGCAGGGACTGGCCGACAATGCGGCGCGCATCAGCGTCGTGGTCGACCTGATCCAGACCATCGCCTCGCAGACCAACCTGCTGGCGCTCAACGCCACCATCGAGGCGGCGCGCGCCGGCGATGCCGGCCGCGGCTTCGCGGTGGTCGCCTCCGAAGTGAAGAGCCTCGCCAACCAGACGGCCA
This sequence comes from Bradyrhizobium sp., assembly GCF_036735945.1. Lineage (GTDB taxonomy): Bacteria > Pseudomonadota > Alphaproteobacteria > Rhizobiales > Xanthobacteraceae > Bradyrhizobium. Next base: position 9,614 of record NZ_DAINNI010000079.1, read on the forward strand.
AGGCCACCGACGAGATCCGCCAGCAGATCGTCAGCATGCAGACGGTGACGGAGAGCGCGGTGTCCGCGATCCGCAACATCAGCACCACGATCGCGGAGATCAACGAGGTGACGACAGCCATCGCGGCCGCGGTCGAGGAGCAGGGTGCGGCGACGCGGGAGATCGCGCGCAACATCCAGCACGCCGCCGGCGGCACCAGCGAGGTCTCCACCAACATCGTCGGCGTCTCCAGCGCCTCGGCACAGGCCGGAACCACCGCCAGCGAGGTGCTGGCCGCCTCCGGCGCGCTGCGCCGCGAGGCCGACGTGCTGCGAGAGGAGATCGACGCGTTCCTGTCGAACATCCGGGCGGCGTAAGCATCCACACGGTCATTCCGGGATGGTCCGAAGGACCAGACCCGGAATCTCGAGATTCCGGGTTCTATGCTTCGCATAGCCCCGGAATGACAGTTGAAGCCTCAGCTCCCGTCCGTTTTGCTCGATAGGTATCCGCTTTTTTCAGCTAGCGCGACGCCGCCGCTACCGCTAAGCCGGTAGCATGCATTCGAAAACCGATACGGTGCAGTCCTCGGCGGAGGCACTGCGATACCCCTGGGACAACCATCCCGGCCACGACCAGGTCGTCGAGGTGATGCCCGGCGTGCTCTGGGTCCGCCTCAAGCTGCCGTTCCGCCTCAACCACGTGAACATCTACCTGCTGGCCGACGGCGACGGCTGGGCGATGGTCGATTCCGGCTTCGGCAACGAGGAGTCGATTGCCGCCTGGACCACGCTGTTCGAGGGGCCGCTGCGGCACGTCAAGGTCACGCGGCTGATCGTCACCCACTCCCACCCCGACCATGTCGGCCTCGCCGGGTGGATCACCGAGCGTTTCACCTGCCCCCTGCAGATGTCGCAGGTCGAGTATCTGCAATCGGTCTATCACCAGAACCGCGGCACCGAGGAGCGGCGCAACGCGCAGCGGCTGTTCTTCCGCCGCCACGGCATGGACGAGACCCTCACCGACAAGCTGCTCGGCCGTGGCCAGGACTATCTGAAGCGGGTGTCGGTGCTGCCGCCCTCCTACCACCGCATCTCGCACGGCGACGAGGTCGTGATCGGCGCGCGCCGCTTCAAGGTGATCACCGGCGGCGGCCATGCGCTCGACCAGGTGATGCTGTATTGCGCCGCCGACAAGCTGTTCCTCTCCGCCGACCAGGTGCTGAGCAAGATCTCGCCCAATGTCAGCGTCTGGGCGGTCGAGCCCGACCAGAACTCGCTCGGCGAATATCTGGCCTCGCTCGCCAGCCTCACCACCACCCTGCCCTATGACGTGATGGTGCTGCCCGGCCACGGCGTGCCGTTCTACGGGTTGAAGACCCGCATCAAGCAGCTCGCCGACCATCACGAGGACCGCTGCCGCCTGATCGCCGAAGCCTGCCGTGAAGTGCCGCAAACGTCCAAGGAACTGGTGCCGGTGGTGTTCCACAAGCACGTGCTGGACGAGCACCAGATGGGCTTTGCCGCCGGCGAGCTGGTCGCCCACGTCAACTACATGCTGGTCGAGGGGCGGCTGACCTGCGAGGTCACGGACGGCATCTTGCGGTTCAGGACGACCTGACGCCGAGCTGACATCGATCCCGCCGCTATTTCAGCGGCAGCGGCTGGTCGCCGAGCATCCCCCTGGCGATCACGCTGCGGGCTGTCGCGGCATCGAGCGAATGTTGCGCGATCAGGTCCTGGCAATCGGCGACGATCCGATCGGCATCCTGCATCAGCTTGAGCTCCTTGTAGCGGTCGTGGCGGTGCAGGCCCATGCTCGCGCCCACGAGTTCGAGCAGGTTGACGATGCGAAACGGCCAGTCGCGTTCGTGCGCGCATAATTCGCGATGATCGGAATGATAGACGGTGACCAGCGCGTCCACGCCCGCATCGGACGCCGCCTGAAGTTCATTGCGTTGCAGCTCGCGCTTGAACGCTGGCAGTACCTTCAGATTGTTGCTCTGCAGGCCGACTGCCGGTTGCTGTAGCTCAACGAGTTCGATGCCGGGGATGGCCTGGAGGATTTCCGCGGCGGCTTCCATGACGCCGGCGACGCCGGGATGCCGATGCAGCGCGATCCGCATCCTGACCTCGCGGCTTAGCAGTTCATTCAACTGAGCCTGGCGCTCGCGCAGAAACAGCAGGAACGGCGTCATCTCGAACGGCCGCGCGCCGCCCTGTCGCTCGATGGCCGGAATCGTCGTCTCGGTGAACTGGACGTAGCAGCTCGGACACCACGATATCACCTGGCCGGATTTCGAATGCGACATCTTCTCGACCGAATTCGCGCCCATGCGCCCGGACATCTCGACGTCGCCGCCCTTGAACTGCTTGACGCCGCAACAATGGCTCGGCCCGCCCATCACCTGATAGGTGACGCCGAGCGCATCCATGATGTCGAGCGCAAGCAGCGCGATATGCGGCGTCTTCAGCACATTGCAGCCGGTGTAGAATACGAAGTCCGGCGCCACGGCGGGTGCTGCGGCCGACGCTGACTTCTGGCCGAGCCGCTCCAGCACCTCGCGATCGAGCTGCAACTGCGCCAGCGTGGTCACGTCGCGGCTCTCATCGCGAAACTGCGTCAGGGCACGGCGGCGCCGTTCAGGCAATTCGCTCTGGCGCTTGGCCATGGCGATATTCGTCATCGCCAGCAGGAAGCGCGGATTGACGCCGTAGTCGCATGCCTTGATGCACTCGCCGCTCAGCATGCAGGCGGACGCCCATTTGCGCGAGGCCTCAGGCCCGTCATTCCCGCGCAGAATGTCGATGACGCCGCTGATAATGTCGGTGGGACTGGTGCCGGCGATCCCGGCGGGAGCCACGCTCGGGCAGGCTTCGACGCACTTGCCGCAACGCGTGCATGCGTCAAGCATTTCGCCGACTCGACCATCCAGCGCCGTTTCGAAAGAGGTGTCGCTCATCGGCTGCGGCTCCGCCTTTTGCCCGACATCGGAACCATAGCCCGAGCCGGGCGAAACAGATATGCGAAAACCCGCCATCCGACCCGGCACCGGTGTCCGGCTCAAAAAGTGATCCAGGGCTCGCGGTGGATGGAGGAACGCTCGTCGGCGCATGCCTGCCCGGCGCACGGAATACCGAGAACACAAATCCCGCCTAGCGCCTTGATCGGGATCAAGATTCGCGCCGGCTAAGTAGCATCCCGGAGCTGCGCACAAATGTTGGGATTCGCGTAGACACCAAAGCTGGAAACGCTCTAAAAAGGCTGCACGCCAATCCGGCCGGTTCCGTTCCAGTCTTGTCGTTCCAGGTCTTGCGATGGATTACAGCAAATTCTTCAATACCGCCCTCAGCCGCCTTCACGATGAGCGACGCTACCGTGTGTTCGCCGACCTCGAACGGATCGCGGGGCGCTTTCCCCACGCGGTCTGGCACTCGCCGAAGGGCAAGCGCGATGTCGTGATCTGGTGCTCCAACGACTATCTCGGCATGGGCCAGCACCCCAAGGTGGTCGGCGCCATGGTGGAGACCGCGACCCGCGTCGGCACCGGCGCCGGCGGCACCCGCAACATCGCCGGCACCCACCATCCGCTGGTTCAGCTCGAGCAGGAACTGGCCGATCTGCACGGCAAGGAAGCCTCGCTGCTGTTCACCTCGGGCTATGTCTCGAACCAGACCGGCATCTCGACCCTCGCCAAGCTGATCCCGAACTGCCTGATCCTGTCTGACGCGCTGAACCACAATTCGATGATCGAAGGCGTCCGCCAGGCCGGTTGCGAACGCCAGATCTTCCGCCACAACGACATGGCGCATCTGGAAGAACTCTTGATCGCAGCGGGCCCCGACCGGGCCAAGCTGATCGTCTGCGAGAGCCTCTATTCGATGGACGGCGACGTCGCGCCGCTGGCGAAGATCTGCGATCTCGCCGAGAAATACAGCGCCATGACCTATCTCGACGAGGTCCATGCGGTCGGCATGTACGGCCCGCGCGGCGGCGGCATCGCCGAGCGTGACGGCGTGATGCACCGCATCGACGTGGTGGAAGGCACCTTGGCAAAGGCGTTCGGCTGTCTCGGCGGCTATATCGCGGCCAAGGCCGAGATCATCGACGCGGTGCGCTCTTACGCGCCGGGCTTCATCTTCACGACCGCGCTGCCGCCGGCGATCTGCTCGGCCGCGACGGCTGCGATCCGTCACCTGAAGAGCTCGAACTGGGAGCGCGAGCGCCACCAGGACCGCGCCGCCCGCGTCAAGGCGATCCTCAACGCCGCCGGCCTGCCGGTGATGTCGAACGACACTCACATCGTGCCGCTGTTCGTCGGCGACCCCGAAAAGTGCAAGCAGGCCTCCGACATCCTGCTGGAGGAGCACGGCATCTACATCCAGCCGATCAATTATCCGACGGTCGCCAAGGGAACCGAGCGCTTGAGGATCACCCCCTCGCCCTACCACGAGGACGGCCTGATCGATCAGCTCGCCGAAGCGCTGCTGCAGGTCTGGGACCGCCTCGGCCTGAAGCTGAACCAGAAGTCGCTGGCGGCCGAGTAACCTTAATCCAGCGAACCCATCGCAAATTGGGCCGGTGGCGCGATGCGCTGCCGGCCCAAAGCGTTTATATTGCTCTCTTCCGGCCATGGCGCCCGGCGCCAGCGGCCAGCGCGAAGAAGCACGTTCGCATCAAGCGACGGGAGAGGAGACCCGAGAGCGATGCTGCACGATTGGGGCGTCATCGCCGCCGCGTTCGCCTATATCGGCTTTCTGTTCGCCGTCGCCAGCTACGGCGACCGCCTGTCGCCGAGCCAGCGCGGCCGCGCCAGCAAGCTGATCTATCCGCTGTCGCTGGCGATCTACTGCACCTCCTGGACCTTCTTCGGTTCGGTCGGCTTCGCCACCCGCACCAGCATCGACTTTCTGGCGATCTATCTCGGCCCGATCCTGATGATCGGGCTGTGCACGCCGCTGCTGCGGCGCGTGATCCAGCTCGCCAAGTCGCAGAACATCACCTCGATCGCGGACTTCATCGCAGCGCGCTACGGCAAGAGCCAGGCGGTGGCCGGCACCGTGGCCATGATAGCGATCGTCGGCTCGGTGCCCTACATCGCGCTACAGCTCAAGGCGGTGGCCTCCTCGCTGGAGACGATCCTGAGCGAGGACAAGCTGTTCTCCTCGATCCCGATCGTCGGCGACATCGCGCTGGTCGTGACGCTGGCGATGGCCGCCTTCGCGGTGCTGTTCGGCACCCGTCAGACCGACGCCACCGAGCACCAGCACGGCCTGATGCTGGCTGTCGCCACCGAATCCATCGTCAAGCTGGTGGCGTTCCTCGCCGCCGGCGCCTTCGTTACCTTCTGGATGTTCACGCCGGTCGAACTGATCGAACGCGCGATGAAGACGCCCGAGGCGGTGCGCGCCATCAGCTACGTGCCCTCGATCGGCAATTTCCTGACCATGACGCTGCTCTCGTTCTGCGCGATCATGCTGCTGCCCCGGCAGTTCCATGTCAGCGTGGTCGAGAATTCCAGCCCCGAGGAAGTGCGCCGGGCCCGCTGGCTGTTTCCGCTCTATCTGGTCGCGATCAACCTGTTCGTGATTCCGATCGCGATCGCCGGCCTCGTCACCTTCCCGTTCGGCGCCGTCGACAGCGACATGTATGTGCTGGCGCTGCCGATCGAGGCCAATTCCTCGCTGCTGAGCATCGGCGTGTTCGTCGGCGGCCTGTCGGCGGCTACCGCCATGGTGATCGTGGAATGCGTCGCGCTTTCGATCATGGTGTCCAACGACATCGTGCTGCCGATGGTGCTGCAGGGCAGCCCGGGCGCGCGCGACGGCAGCAAGGACTTCGGCTACTTCCTTTTGAGGATACGGCGCTTTGCCATCTTCGCCATCATGCTGATGGCGTATTTCTACTATCGGGCGCTGGGCAACACCCAACTGGCGGCGATCGGCCTGTTGTCGTTCGCAGCGCTTGCGCAACTGGCACCGGCCTTCTTCGGCGGCCTGCTGTGGCGGCACGGGACCGCGCGCGGCGCGATGGCCGGCATGCTGGTCGGCATCGCGGTATGGGCCTACACGCTGTTCCTGCCGAGCTTCATGGAAGGCAACCCGGCCGGGCTCATGCTGCTGCAGCAGGGCCCGTTCGGCATCGCGGCGCTGCGGCCGCAGGCGCTGCTCGGCACCGATCTGCCGCCCCTGATGCACGGCGTGTTCTGGTCGCTCTCGCTCAACATCCTGACCTATGTGTTCATGTCGATCGCGCGCCAGCCGTCCTCGATCGAACGGCTGCAGGCGGACCTGTTCGCGCCGAACACGCTGGCGCCGATCGCCCCGAACTTCCGGCGCTGGCGCTCGACGGTGACGGTGCAGGATATCCAGAGCACGGTGGCGCAATATCTCGGCCCCGAGCGCGCGGACCAGGCCTTCGAGAATTTCGCCGCGGGTCATCCCGGCAATCTCGACCCCGCCGCGCCGGCCGATTTCGAGCTGCTGCAATATGCCGAACGCCTGATCGCCTCCTCGATCGGAGCCGCGTCCTCGCGCCTTGTGATGTCGCTGCTGTTGCGCAAGCGCACCGTGTCCGCCAAGGCCGCGCTGAAGCTGCTCGACGATTCGCACGCCGCGCTGCATTTCAACCGCGAGATCCTGCAGACCGCGCTCAATCACGTGCGCCAGGGCATCGCGGTGTTCGACGCCGACCTGCAGCTGATCTGCTCCAACCGCCAGTTCGGCGAAATTCTCGCGCTGCCGCCGCACCTCGTGCAGCTCGGCATTCCCTTGCAGGAAATCCTCGAATTCATGGGCGCCGTCAGCCCCACCAGTGCCGGCAATTCCGATGCGCTGCTGCAGCGGCGGCTGGAGGCCTACACCACCGAGGGCGAGCCCTATCTGGAACGCCTGCCCGACCGTCACATGGTGATCGAGGTGCGCTCCAACCGGATGCCGGGCGGCGGCTTCGTCGTCACCTTCTCCGATGTGACGCCGAGCTTCGAGGCCGCCGAAGCACTGGAACGCTCCAATGCGACGCTGGAAAAGCGCGTGCGCGACCGCACCGAGGAACTTACCCGCCTCAATTCGGAGCTGGCGCGGGCCAAGAGCACGGCCGAGGACGCCAACATCTCGAAGACCCGCTTCCTGGCCGCCGCCAGCCACGACATCCTGCAGCCGCTCAATGCGGCGCGGCTCTACGTGACGAGCCTCGTCGAGCGGCAGAACGGCGGCGAGGATTCGCGCCTGGTCGAGAACATCGACGACTCGCTGGAGGCGATCGAGGAGATCCTCGGCGCATTGCTCGACATCTCGCGGCTCGATGCGGGCGCGATGACGACCGCGATCACGAGCTTCAAGATGGCCGACCTGATGCGCTCGCTGGAGATCGAGTTCGCACCGATCGCCCGCGCCAAGGGACTCGATCTGACCTTCGTCCCCTGCTCGCTGCCGGTGGAATCCGACCGCCTGCTGCTGCGGCGGCTGTTGCAGAACTTCATCTCGAACGCCATCAAATACACCCCGCGCGGGCGCGTGCTGGTCGGCTGTCGCCGTCACGGGCAGTCGCTGCAGATTGCGGTCTACGACACCGGGGTCGGCATTCCCGTCGCCAAGCGCGGCGAGATCTTCAAGGAGTTCCACCGCCTCGAACAGGGCGCGCGGATCGCGCGCGGCCTCGGCCTTGGGCTGTCGATCGTCGAGCGGCTGGCCCGCGTGCTCAATCACGGCATCACGATCGACGCCAATGCCGGCGGCGGCTCGGTGTTTTCGGTCACGGTGCCGATCGCCAAGGCGATCAATCACACCGCCGCCGTCACCAGCGCGACGCCGCTGTCGAAGACGCCGATCAGCGGCGCCTTGATCGTCTGCATCGAGAACGATCCGGCCATCCTCGACGGCATGAAGACATTGCTGACCGCCTGGGGCGCTGAGGTGATCGCGATGACCGATCCCGATGCTGCGATCGCCGCGATCGAAGCCTCCAGCAACCGCGTGACCGGCCTTCTGGTCGACTATCATCTCGATCGCGGCAACGGGGTTGCCGCGATCCGCGAGATCCGCCGCCGCTTCGGCGAAAACATTCCGGCGATCCTGATTACGGCCGACCGCAGCCCGAATGTCCGCGCCGCCGCGCGCGAGGAAAACATCGCGATCCTCAACAAGCCGGTGAAGCCGGCCTCGCTCCGCGCCCTGCTGGGACAGTGGCGCACGCAGCAGATGGTGGCGGCGGCGGAGTAAGCGCCGCCCTTAAACGTAGGATGGGTGGAGCGCGGTTTCGTCGCGGATCGTGTGCTCCCAATATCGTCGCTGCCAGATGCCACGTTCTCCCTTCCCGGCACGGCTGCCCGAAATCGGTTCGCCAGCCGTAAGCATTCGGGAAAACGAAGTCTTGATGAGCCGCCATCGCGTGGAGAAATCCGCATCGTCTTCCGGCAGCGTCCAGACCGTATGGAGATGGTCAGGCAACACGACAATCGCATCGATTACGAACGGATGATGCCGTCGGTCTCGCGGAAAGCTTTCCGCAACGCATCAGCATTTTCTGTCAGCAACCGAAGTCGACGGTCCGCCAGATTAACCGTGAAGAAGAAGCTGCCTCCAGCAATGAAGTTGCGGCGGTAGCCAGTCATATGCAAATTCTCGAATGGTGGGATGATGGGTATCGCTGCGCTCCACCCATCCTACGACTGCCAATTACCCCGTCGGCGTGCCCTGGCGCCACTGGCCGCCGGAGATCTTGGCGGCGGCGATCACGGCCTGGGTGCGGCTTTCGACGCCGAGCTTCTGCAGGATCGCCGAGACGTGCGCCTTGATGGTCGCCTCGGAGACCCCGAGCTCATAGGCTATCTGCTTGTTGAGCAGGCCCTCCGACAGCATCATCAGCACCCGCACCTGCTGCGGCGTAAGCGTGACCAGGCGGTCGCGCAGCCGCGCCATATCAGGGTCGTCGGCCGATGAAAGGTCGGTATCCGGCGGAACCCAGATCTCACCCTCCATCACCTTCATGATGGCGTCGCGCAGCGTTTCCACGCCGAAGCGCTTGGGGATGAAGCCCGAGGCGCCGAAATCCAGCGAGCGGCGGATCGTGCCGGCGTCGTCGCTGGCCGATACGATCACTACCGGAATCGCCGGGAATTGCGCGCGCAGATAGATCAGGCCGGAAAATCCGGAGATCCCGGGCATGGTGAGATCGAGCAGGATCAGGTCGACTTCGGAGTCCCGCTCCAGGAGCGCGGTGAGATCCTCGAACGATCCGGCCTCGCTGACGATGGCCGACGCCACGACGCTCGCGACCGCCTGCCGCAACGCGTCGCGGAACAGCGGGTGATCGTCGGCAATCACGAGGTGGGTCTTGGCAGCGGTCGTCATTCGGCTCTCTGCTTCTTTCGACTAGTCCGCCCCGCTTTGTCCTCCGTCGGGCCGGCTTTCGCAAGCGGCCAATCCTATCATGTTTGAAAGCAGTTAACCCGCCTGCTTGTGCGCCGCAATACACCCAGGCTGAGGTCCATGACCGTCCCCCAGCACGCCCCAAACGGGAGAAACGCCGTGCAAAGAGCCGAAAGTCGTATTGGGGCCGGTTTCACGCCGATGTTACCTTGACGTCAAGCCCAGCTAATCCGGCCAAGTTCGGCGACGGGCGCACTTTGCATCAAATGGGGAGTTTGGAAATGTCCACTATAACCGCCGCGTCCACCAAGGCCGGCGGGATGACGAAGGACGAACGTTTCGTCATTCTCGCATCCTCGCTCGGCACCGTCTTCGAATGGTACGATTTCTATCTCTACGGGTCGCTCGCCAGCATCATCGGCGCGCAGTTCTTCTCGGCCTATCCGCCGGCCACGCGTGACATCTTCGCGCTGCTGGCCTTCGCCGCCGGCTTCCTGGTTCGTCCGTTCGGCGCCATCGTGTTCGGCCGCGTCGGCGACATTGTCGGCCGCAAATACACCTTCCTCGTCACCATTCTGATCATGGGCCTGTCGACCTTCATCGTCGGCCTGCTGCCCAATGCCGCGACCATCGGCATCGCGGCCCCGATCATCCTGATTGCGCTGCGCCTGCTGCAGGGCCTTGCGCTCGGCGGCGAGTACGGCGGCGCGGCGACCTACGTCGCCGAACATTCACCGATGGGCAAACGCGGTTACTACACCTCGTTCATTCAGACCACCGCGACGCTCGGCCTGTTCCTGTCGCTGCTGATCATCCTGTTCACCCGAACGATCCTCGGCGAGCAGGAATTCGCGGCCTGGGGCTGGCGCATCCCGTTCCTGCTCTCGGTCGTGCTGCTCGGCATCTCGGTCTGGATCCGGCTAAGGCTGAATGAATCGCCGGTCTTCCAGAAGATGAAGGAAGAAGGCAAGGGATCGAAGGCGCCGCTGACCGAAGCCTTCGCCAACTGGAACAACGGCAAGCTCGTCCTCATCGCCCTGCTCGGCGGCGTGATGGGCCAGGGTGTGGTCTGGTACACCGGCCAGTTCTACGCACTGTTCTTCCTGCAATCGATCCTCCAGGTCGACGGCTACACCGCCAACCTGCTGATCGCCTGGTCGCTCCTGCTCGGCACCGGCTTCTTCATCGTGTTTGGCGCCCTCTCCGACAGGATCGGCCGCAAGCCGATCATTCTGGGCGGCTGCCTGATCGCGGCGCTGACCTTCTTCCCGATCTTCCGCATGATCTCGACCAACGCCAACCCGACGCTGGAAAAGGCCATCGAGTCGGTGAAGGTTCAGGTCGTGGCAGATCCGAAGGGCTGCGGCGACCTGTTCAACCCGGTCGGCACCCGCGTGTTCTCGGCGCCGTGCGACCTGGCCCGTGACTTCCTCGCGAAGTCTTCGGTCAAGTACGAAACGGTGGCCGGCGCTGCGGGTTCGCCCGTCATGATCCGCATCAACGGCAAGGACGTTCCGTACACCAAGCCGACTGATTCCAACGCCGGGGCAACGGCGGCCCTGCAGGAAGCGGGCTATCCGAAGCGTGGCGCCAACCCGACGCTCGTGAAGATGAGCCATCCGTTCGACATCTTCAGACCGCAGGTCGCCGCCATCATCGGACTGCTGTTCATCCTGGTGATCTACGTCACCATGGTATACGGGCCGATCGCGGCGATGCTGGTGGAGTTGTTCCCGACCAAGATCCGCTACACCTCGATGTCGCTGCCCTATCACATCGGCAACGGCTGGTTCGGCGGATTGCTGCCGGCGACATCGTTCGCGATCGTGGCTGCGACCGGCGATATCTATGCCGGCCTCTGGTACCCGATCATCTTCGCGTTGATCACTGTGGTTATCGGCTTCTTCTTCCTGCCGGAAACCAAGGACGTCGACATCACGAAGTAACCGGTTTCGATCGGCGGATCGAAATCTTCGGACCGGCCGCGGAGCAATCCGCGGCCGGTCTGCTTTTGGCAACCGGCTTAATCCACGCTGCCGGCGAATTGCAGCACGATCTCGCGCCGGTGCGGCCGCGCGCGGTGTTCGACCAGATAGATCGCCTGCCAGGTGCCGAGCGCGAGCGCGCCCTGCAGCACCGGGACCTGCAGCGAGGTCTCGGTCAGCATGGTCTTGATATGCGCCGGCATGTCGTCCGGCCCCTCGGTGTCGTGACACCAGCCGGCGTTCTCAGGCGCGAGGCGGTTCAGCGCCGTCGTCAAATCGACCAGCACGGTCGGGTCGGCATTTTCCTGGATCGTCAGCGAGGCCGAGGTGTGGCGGATGAACAGCGTCACCACGCCTTCGCGCGCGGCGGCCTCGCGCAGGAATTTGGCGATCTCCGCCGTGAGATCGGTAAAGCCCGCGCCCGACGTCTGCGCGGTCAGCATCGAGGACACGATGGTGCCGGCGCTGACGCGGGAGGGAGCGGTGCGGGAAAGGGCGGCCACGAACAATCTCTCCTCACGTCGTCCCTGCGAACGCAGGGACCCATAACCACAGGCGTCAATTGTTGCGAACGATATCGACTTCAGTTTGCGCCAATTCCATAGGCCGCGGCGTATGGGTCCCTGCGAACGCACTAACAGATTCACACGCTTTGGAGAGTTTTCCAGGCGGAG
>NZ_DAINNI010000080.1:0-3464 GCF_036735945.1 Bradyrhizobium sp.
TGGCCTTGAGGTCGTACTTGCTCTGAAGCATCTCGAAGAACTCGCGGCCAGGCGTCTTTGCGTCGGTGGGCGCAGCCATCGCATAAACTTCGTAATCGCCCTCCATCTGCTTGACGTCGCCGATCGCGCGGCCGGATTCCGCCAGTCCGTTGTGCGAACTCATGACAATCGGCACCTGCTTGCCGAGCGACTGCAGCGCCCGCTTGGTGGCGACCACGGCGGCCGTGTTCGTCATGACCATGATCACTTCGGCTCCCTTGCGGGTCACGCGGTTGACCTGGGTGGTCAAATCGGTGGGCTGAACTTCCGTGAACACAACTTCGACGACCTCGACCTTGTCCGGATTGTCGGAGGCATATCGCTGGACACCCTTGTGCTGGTCGACATAGGCCGGCGAGGCTTCCGACGAGATGATCGCGACCTTCAGCGGCCCGCTGCCCCCGCGCCTCTGGCGGAACCACTCGAAGAACGCAGTGGCCTCATGGCTGTAGGTCGGGCGCTGGTTGAAGATCCACGGATCGGGCTTCCAGGCAAAGCCGTACGCGGCAGTCGACATCACCATCGGGATCTTATCGGACGGCAGCCGCCCCTGAAGCGCGGCGACGTCGGGTCCGCCGACCCCAAGCACGATAATCGGATTGAGCTCGGCCTTGATGCCGGGCCACAGGCTCGCCACCTGCGCCGCATCGTAGCGATGATCGTAATCCTTGGTCCCGAGCTTGACGCCGATCTTCTTGCCGACTTCGGCATTCCACCATTCGATGACCGGCCGGCGCGCACCGATCAGGTCCTTCATCACGTCCGCATACGGACCGGTGAAATCGGCAAGCGACGCCACATTGTAGGTCGTCTGGGCACCGGCCGGCGCCGAGATCGTCAGCAAACCGAGCGCCGCGGCCATCCCGAAGATCTTGATGTGCTTCAAGATTGTCATTTTTTCAGTTCCTCCCATGAATGTTCCAAACTCCGATCGCCCAGGCATCAATAGGGAAATGGCCAAAGGCGATAGGATCGTTTCAGGATATTCCAGCGGTGCATCAGCCCGCGCGGCTCGAAAATCAGGAACGCGGCGATGATCCCGCCGAGAAACACGTTCATCAGCGCGAACACCACATCGCCCCCGATCGAGGGAAATTGCGCGACGATGCTGGGACCAAGCGTAACGAAGCTTTCCTGAATTGCCTTGATGACGAAGACGCCGATCAACGCGCCGGTGATCGAGCCGAGGCCTCCGACGATCACCATCGCGATGAACCAGATCGAATGGAACAGCGTGAATTGATCGACGGCGACGAAACGCACGTAGTAGGCCCACAGCCCCCCGCCGATCCCCGCGTAGAACGCACCGATCAGGAAGGCGGTTGCCTTGGTCCGCACGACGTTGATTCCCATCAGCCCGGAAGCGACGTCGTCGTCGCAGACTGCGACGAAGGCGCGCCCGTGCCGGCTGCGCACGATGCCATAGGCGCCGAACACCATCGCCGCGGTAACGGCCAGGCAGAGATAGTAGATCGAGGTCTCACTGACGAAACTCAAGCCGAAAATCTGCGCCGGCTCCAGCGTCAACCCGTTTGACCCGCCGAACCACGACTGCGGCAGATTGAGAATGAGGAAATGAAACAGGGTCTGCGCCGCGATGGTGGTGAGCGCCAGGTAAAAGCCCTTGATGCGAACCGCCGACAGCCCAAAGATGAACCCGAACACCGCGGCGGCGCAACCTCCGAGCGGGATACTGAGCCAGAAGGGCAGATTGAATTTGATCGCCAGCGCTCCGGTGGCGTAGGCGCCGACTCCCATGAACGCAGCCTGGCCGAGATTGATCTGGCCCGCATATCCCATGTTGATCTGCAGGCCGATCACGACCACGGCCATGATCAGCATATTGGTCGAGATGGCGACGAGCCGCGGTCCCAGAACATGGGGCAGGATGACCAGAGCGATGAGAAGCAGAACGAGCGCGACACATTGTCCACGGGTGCGGATCAAGGCCTGATCGCGCTCGAAGCTGGTGGCGAATACGCCTGCCGGATCCATCGGTCAGACCCTTTCGATGGTCTTCCAGCCGAACATTCCGGTCGGCCGAATAAAGAGGATGAGCAGCATGATGATGAATGGAAACACGGTGCCGATCGCGCCGCCCACGATCGGATCGAGGTAGGCGGTCACGAGCCCCTGAATGATGCCGACGATAAGGCCGGCCAGCAGAACCCCGGCGATCGCCTCGAAACCCGCCAGCAGCGCCACCGGCAACGCCGCAAGGCCGATGTCGGAGGCGAGGAAGTTCAGCGACTTTCCGCTGAGGAAGATGATGGCGCCAAGCGTCGACAGCACGGCACCGAGAATCCAGGCGAACGCAATGGAGCGCTTCACTGAAATTCCCATCGACAGCGCCACCTGATGATCTTCGGCAACCGCCGTCATGCGCAGCCCGGCCCGCGTGCGGTTGAAGAACCACGACAGGCCGAAACCGACGATGACCGTGATTGCGCCGCCGATGAGAAGCGAGCGTGGGATGAGGATCTCCCCGATGATCACCGGCTGAAGCGGGAAGATGATCGGGAACGAGCGCACCTGCGGGCCGAACAGCACGAGGATCAGGCCGCGGATCAGGATCAAGAGTCCGATCGTGACCATGACCATGGCGAACACCGACTCGCCGGCGAGGCGGGAAAAGAACACCCGCTCGATCAGGAGTCCGAACAGCGCCGCCGCAACGAAGGCGAGCGGAATGCCGACCGAGAGCGGCAGGCCCAGCGAGGCGACCATCCACCAGACGATGAAGCCGCCGAACACGACGAGTTCGCCCTGGGCGAAATTGAAGACCTTCGACGCCCGATAGATGACCACGAAGCCCATGGCGATGAGGGCATAGAGCAGCCCGACCAGCGCGCCGTTGATGAAGTAGTTGACGAAATCGATCATGCGATGGCCCGCAACGGTTGATCGGCGTTGGCCGGCTTGCCTGCCTTGACGACGTCGTGGATGGCGACGTGCGCAGACAGCGTGCCCTTTCGCCCATCCTGGTACGTCACCGCGATGTCGAGCTTCTGATCGGCCCGGCCGCCATACATCGCGTCAATCAGCACGGCATAGCGTTCGGCGAGGAATTCGCGTCGCAGCTTGCGCGTGCGGGTCAATTCGCCTTCATCCGGATCGAGCTCCTTGGGGAAGTTGGCGAAGCGACGGACCCGCGCATGCTCGGGCAGAAACGTATTGACGCGCGCAATCTCGCCGCGCATCAATTCGGCTACTTCAACCTTCTGCGAAAGATCGGTAAAGGTGGAGAAGCTGATGTTTCGGTCCTCCGCCCACCGTGACACCACGCTCATGTCGATATTGATCAGCGCGCCGATATAGTCGCGCGTATCGTCGCCAAGCGTCATGATGTCCTTGATGAACGGGCTGAAACGCAGCCGGGTCTCGATAAACTGAGGCGGAAACCGTTCGCCGGAGCGAAGCTGTCG
>NZ_DAINNI010000080.1:3564-21460 GCF_036735945.1 Bradyrhizobium sp.
GCAGCCGGGTCTCGATAAACTGAGGCGGAAACCGTTCGCCGGAGCGAAGCTGTCGGAGATCATCGAGGCGCTCGAGGAATACGAGCTCGCCGCTGTCCGTGACCGACACGGCATCGCCCGTACGATACCAACCTTCCTCAACGCGCTGGGCGACGCTGTCAGGCTTCTTGTAATAGCCTTGGAAGAAGCTGCCGCCGCGAACGAGCAATTCACCCTGCTCCGACACTTTCCATTCCAGCGATGCGCCGGATTCGGGGTGCGCGTCCAGCCAGTGCCCTACCGTCTCGAGATTGTACCGATCGCCCTGGTGCAGGGTCAGAAGCCCGATCTCAGTGGTGCCATAGATATTGCGCAACGGCACGCCAATGGCATGAAACAGGCGAAACACATCCGGCGCCATGGTGGATCCGCCGCACAATGCGAGCTTGATGCGCGTAAGGCCGAGCTTGTCTCGCAGCGGCTTCAATACCAGCATCTCCGCGAGCGGCAGCGCAAGCCGCGCACCGAGCGGGATCGGCCGTCCTTCAAGACGCGCGACATGGACCTTGTGGCCGATATCGACACCCCAGGCGTAGATTGCCCTGCGCGTCCGGCCGGCATCGAGCATCCGGCCCTGGATCGTGGCCGCGAGGCTCTCCCACTGGCGCGGAGCGAATACCATCACCTCCACTGCGAGTTCGCGGATATTGTTGAGAACCTCCTCGGGCGATTCCGGGAAATTCACCACCAGCGGCAGCAGGAGACCGATGGTGACGCCGAAGAACTGCTCCGTGGCCCAGGCCGGGGCGATATAGGTAAGATACTCCATGCCAGGCTTGATGCCGGTCGCGGCGATGACGCGATGCGCGTTGTCGACGAGATAGCGATGGGTCAGCACCACGCCCTTCGGCCGTCCGGTGGTGCCGGAGGTATAGGACAGCACGGCCACGTCGTCGGGTCGGCCTGTCTCGACCAGACGCCGGAACCGATCGGTATCCTCGGCGTCGCGCCCGCGTCCAGCCTCAACCACCTTCTCGAACGCCGTCAGGCGCTCGTGACGATAGGACCACATTCCGGTATCGTCCCAGTAGATCATCTGGCGAAGGTGCGGAACGCGATCGAAAATCGCGAACCCTTTGTCCACCTGCTCCTGATCCTGCGCTACCAGACAGACCGCATCGCTATCGTTGAGGAGGTATTCGATTTCGTCCGCAGTGATGTCGGGATACAGCGAGACGATCTTGCATCCAATCGAGAACGCCGCAAACTCGCTCCAGAAGTTCTCCGGCTCGTTCTCGCCGATAATGGCCACGGTCTCGCCGCGGCGAATGCCCATCGCGTCAAGACCAAGGGCGACGGAACGCACTTTCTCGAGAACATCGCCGTAGGTGTATTCGCGCCAGATGCCGCGATACTTGTGCCGCTCAACGAGCCGGTCCGGCGCCGCGCTGGCGCGCTCGAGCAACAGTTGCGGAATGGTACGCATTGGCAGCATCAGCGATTTCCTTCGCCCAGATACGCCTTGAGCACCGCAGGATTTTGCTGAATCTCCAGCGGCGTCCCCTCTGCAATCTTTCGACCGAAGTCGAGCACGACAATCCGGTCCGCAAGATCCATGACGACACCCATGTCGTGCTCGACCAGCACCACCGGGATCCGTCGCGCCTCGCGAACATCGAGAATGAATCGCGCAAGGTCTTCCTTCTCCTCGGTGTTCATCCCGGCCATCGGCTCATCCATCAGCAGGATGCTCGGCTCCTGAGCCAGTGCACGACCGAGATCGACGCGCTTGCGGAGGCCATAGCCGAGGCTGCCGACCGGCTGATGGCGGATGGATTCGATTTCGAGCAGTTCGATGATTTCCTCGACGACCTCGCGGTGCCGGATCTCCTCGCGCCTGCAAGGCCCGAAGTAAAAGAACGCCGACGGAATCGAGCTCTTCATGTGAATGTGACGGCCGACCATGATGTTTTCGATCACGGTCATGTTCGAAAAGATATGCGTCCCCTGGAAGGTCCGGGCCAGACCGGCCTTCACGATATGGTGGACGCCCATGCCCGACAGCTGCGAGCCGTTGAATCGCACCTCGCCCTGCTGCGGCCGATAGAAGCCGCTGAGGCAATTCATCAGAGAGGTCTTGCCGGCACCGTTCGGCCCGATTACCGCGAGCAACTCGTCCGCTCCAACCGTGATGGAGACATTGTCAAGCGCGACGACGCCCCCGAAAGCCATCCGGATACCGTCGGCGACGAGAACCGCGGCGTTGTGCGCCGCGCGGCTCTGCGATGCTGAATAGAGAGGCGAAACAGCGCTCAACACGCACCCCCTTCACCAACGCAACCCTGCGACATTCATCCTCCCCACGGTATGCGGCGTTTCGACCGAGCAGCGCTCGCCCTTAATCGATCCATCCTTTCGCGGATTTTTATGACCGATGAGCATTATTTTTAACTCGATAGTCAATTTTGGTCAAGTCCATTCAGGAGCCTGCAACGCGCCACGACGCAACCAAGCCGATCGAAAACTCCGGCGCCAACGCATCAAGAGAACACGGACTCCGATTGCAGCATGCAGCAGGCGCTCCCCGCTTGGAGGAAGCTCGTGACCGGGCGCATTCAGGCGCGCCCTTTCGACGAAGCGGTCCTCGACCGTTCCACCTGGGATGGCACCAAACGCAGCCGAAAAGGCAACACATCAGATTAGAATTGACCACAACGTCAAATCTCCTAATATGCGGTTGAATGCGGAAGATCTGCAGTTCTCCATGAGCAACGTCTGTCGCCGGTTTCGCGCGATCGCGAAACCGCGCGTCGCTCAAACAACGCTGCCAATCTCCGATAACGACACGCAGGAGGAGAATCCAGCATGGCAGGGGCCGAGAGCAAATCTTTTTCGTTCCTAACCGACCAGCAAACGATGGTTCGGGACGTCGCGCGCAAGGTTGCGACCGACACGATTGCCCCCACAGCAGCGGAACGCGATCGCACCGCGACGTGGCCGCACGCCGAATTGAAGGCTCTCGCCAATCTTGGCTTCATGGGCATGCTGCCGTCCGAACAATATGGCGGCTCGAATGCGGGGTTCGTCGCCTATTGTCTGGCGCTGGAGCAGATCGCCGCGGCCGACGCGGGTGTCGGCACCATTTTCCACGTCCACAACGTCACCGCCTTCACCATCGCCTTGCGCGGCAACGAGGAACAGAAGCAGATGTATCTGCCGCCGATGCTGCGCGGCGAAAAGATCGGCGCGTTTCTTCTCACTGAGCCGCAGGCCGGATCGGATACCGCCGCATTTCGCGCCACCGCGCGCCGCGAAGGCGATCACTTCATTCTCAACGGCACCAAGCAGTTCATTTCCAACGGGAGCGAGGCCGGTACAACGATCGTGCTCGCTCGCACCGATCCGCAGGCCGGCAAACGTGGATTTACGACGTTCATCGTCGACCCGACCTCACCCGGCTACCATGTTGCGCGCGTCGAGGACAAGCTCGGTCAGCGGACGGCCCATGTCGCTCAGATTCAGCTCGACAATCTTCGTGTTCCGGCGGAGAACGTGCTCGGCGAAGTCGGCGGTGGCTACCGGATCGTCATGGGTGGCCTGTCTGACGGGCGGATTGCAATCGCCGCGCAGGCCGTCGGCGTTGCCCAGGCAGCGCTCGACGCTGCGATCCGCTACGCCAACGAGCGCGAGGCCTATGGCAAGCCGATCGTTGAACTGCAGGCGGTGAGCTTCCATCTCGCCGAGATGGCCGCTCAGGTCGACGTCGCGCGGCAATATTATATCCATGCCGCGCGGCTCCTCGAGGCCGGAGCGTCCTGCGCCAAGGAAGCGGCCATTGCCAAGCTCGTCGCTTCGGAGATGGGGGAGAAGGTCTGCTCGGACGCGTTACAGATCCACGGCGGCTATGGCTACCTGAAGGATTTTCCGGTCGAGCGCTACTACCGCGACGTTCGCGTCTGCAAAATCTACGAGGGGACCAGCGATATCCAGAAACAAATCATCGCACGCAGCCTCTCGGCCTGAGGTTCCAGGAATTGACTTTACGGCAATAGTTTTGACTATGGAGTCTTAAGTATCGCGAATCGTTCCTATATTCTCCGGATACTCGGCATGCTCTCATGAAGAAGACATCGACAGCAAGGCGCGGCCGCCATGCTTCCGCCTGGAAAAGCGTCGTCCTGAACCGGGAACAGCAATTCTCGCTGAAGCGGGGCGCGCTGCTTCGCGAGGCTGGCCGCGCGTTCAGCCTTCGTGGCTATCACAACACCTCGCTGGAGGATGTGGCGAAGACCTTGGACGTCACCAAGGCCGCGCTCTACTACTACGTCACGAACAAGCAGGAAATTCTCTTCGAATGCCACATGATGTCGCTCGACTTCGGCGACGAGGCGATGAAGTACTGCGAAGAGCATGGCAAGACCGGGCTTGAAAAAATTCTCCTGCTTATCGACAAGTACGTCAAAACCATCACCAGCGAGATGGGCTCTTTCGCGGTGCTCGGCGAGTACGACGCGCTGGAGTCGCAGAACAAGGCGATCATCGGCAAGCGTCGCGACAAGTTCGACCGCGGCTTCCGGAAACTGATTTCCGAAGGTATCGCCGACGGGACGGTGCGCGCCGTCGATCCAAAGCTGACCGTGTTCTTCTTCATGGGGTCGATCAACTGGATGACACGCTGGTTCACGCCGGAGGGGCCGCTCACCGGCGAGCAGGTCGCCCGGCAACTGGTCGATCTCGTTGAGGGAGCTCTGCGGAGCCGCTGATCGCACCACGAGCCCCCAGCGGCGCGCCGAAACCGCCGCTCGCAGATCCCCCTGGGGACTTCCCGCAAAAACCACCCGCCGGACGGCGGCGCAGGAACGATGCTACTTTCGTCCCTTCCAGACCGGCTTGCGTTTCTCGACGAAGGCGCCGATGCCCTCGCGCGCGTCGGCGTGAGCCATGTTCCTGACCACGAGTTCGCCGGAATATTCGTAGGCATCGGATATCGGCATTTGCAGCTGGCGATAGAACGCCTGCTTACCGAGCGCCAGTGTGTAGGTGGATTTCGAGGCGATCTCCGCGGCGAGTGCTTCGACTGTTTCAGCAAGGCGTTCCGGCTCAACCACGTCGTTGACGAGTCCGACCCGTAACGCGAACTGCGCGTCGTAGAGGCGCCCTGTCGCCAGCATCTGCATCGCATGTTTCGGCATCACCATTCGCGACAACGCCACCATCGGCGTCAGGCACCACAGGCCGATATTCACACCCGGGGTGGCGAACCGCGCCTGGTTGGAAGCGACGGCCAGGTCCGCGCTGGCTACCAACTGGCAGCCGGCGGCGGAGGCCACGCCATCCACGCTCGCAATGATGATCTGCGGTTGATCCCGCATAGCCTGCATCATTGCAGAGCAACGCGTCGATACGGTCTTGAAGAATTCCGGATCCGTCTCCCCGTCGAATTCGGTGAGATCATGCCCCGCGCAGAAGATCTTCTTGCCGACCCCAGTCAGGACGATCACCGCGATCGACGGCTGCCGCCGGAGATCCAACAGGTGGCGGGTCAATTCGTCGATTGTCGCCAGGGAAAGGCTGTTGCCGCTGCGTGGACGGTTCAAGGAAATGTACGATACAGCGCCCCGATCCTCGCGGATAACAAGTTCTTTTTCTTCGCTCATGACACGTTCCCGGAAAGTCTCGTCAGCCAGTTCGGCACGTGAGCGCACCATCGACAGGAAGAAGCGCGCCGGAGATGTATTTCGCATCGTCTGATGCCAGAAACAAGGATGCATGCGCCACGTCCCAGGCTGTCCCCATCTTGCCCATCGGAACCATGGCATCGCGCTTGGCGATCATGTCATCCACGGAATTATAGACGTTCTTGTAGGGCTCGACGATCATCGGCGTGTTCATCAGGCCAGGAAGCACCGCGTTGCAGCGGATCCCCTTCGGGGCGTACTCGACCGCAACGGCCCGGGTGAAGTGGTTCACGCCCGCCTTCGAGGAGTAGTAGGAAATCATCGGTACGCTGATCGTCGTGATCGATGCGACCGACGAGACGTTGACGATGGCGCCGCCGCCCTGCCGCACCATCTCGGGAAGCACGCGCTTGCAGGTCAGGAAGAACCCTTTGAGGTTCACCGACATGACGCGGTCCCAGCTTGCCTCATCGATGGCCTCGGGACCACCGGGTTCGGCGATGCCGACATTGTTCTGGAGGATGTCGATGCGCCCGTGACGGCTGACGGCGTTGCCGACGGCTGCATCGATGTCCTCAACCGACGTGATGTCGGCACAAAGGGCCTCTGCCTTGCCACCCTCTCCTTCAATGACGGCGCAGGTACGCTCGGCCGACGCGAGATCGCGGTCGACGCAGATCACCGTCGCGCCCTCGCGCGCGAAAAGCACCGCCGTGGCCTTGCCGTTACCCCAGCCTTCACCGATGCAACCGGCACCCATGACGAAAGCGATCTTGTCCTTGAGCCGCTGCGACATTGATCCGCTCCTTTGCGATTGCCGATTTCAGTTCTTTTCGTACAGCGTCACAACCGCCGCGCCGCCGAGTCCGAGATTGTGCTGGAGGGCCAGGCGCGCGCCGTCCACCTGCCGCGCCTCGGCGGTGCCGCGAAGCTGATGGACGAGTTCATAGCATTGGGCCAGGCCAGTCGCGCCGAGCGGGTGGCCCTTCGAGAGCAGTCCGCCGGACGGGTTGGTAACGAAGCGACCGCCATAGGTATTGTCGCCGTCGTTGACGAACTTCTCGGCTTCGCCCTCGCCGCATAGACCGATCGCCTCGTAGGTGATGAGCTCGTTCTGCGCGAAGCAATCGTGCAACTCGACGACATCGACATCGTCAGGGGCGACGCCGGCCGCTTCATAGACCTTATCCGCAGCCGCCTTCGACAGGTCGAAGCCGACCACCCGCATCATGTCGCGGGTCTCGAACGTGCTCGGCCGGTCCGTCGTCATGGCCTGGGCGCGAATGCGGACCTTGTCGTTCAGGTTATGGCGGGCCGCGAAGGCCTTGGAGACCAGCACAGCCGCGGCGGCGCCGCAGGTCGGCGGGCACGCCATCGAGCGCGTCATCACGCCCTCCCAGATGACAGGCGCCTGCATCACGTCGCCCTCGGTCATCTCCTTGCGGAATAGCGCCAGCGGGTTCCGCGCGGCATGGCGGCTGGCCTTGGCGCGAATCCTGGCGAAGGTCGACATTTTGGTGCCGTACTTCTCCATGTGTTGCTTGCCGGCACCGCCGAAGTAGCGGAGCGCCAGCGGAATCTCGCCATGGCCGACGAGTTCGTCGGTAACGCGGTCGAAATCCGCGAAGGGCGAAGGCCGGTCCTCGAAGATCGAGCCCAGCGCGCCCGGACGCATCTGTTCGAAGCCGACGGCAAGAACGCAGTCGGCCGCGCCGCTCTCGACCGCCTGCCGCGCCAGATACAGCGCCGTCGAACCGGTGGAGCAGTTGTTGTTGACGTTAACGATCGGGATGCCCGTCATGCCGACCCGATACAGCACCTTCTGTCCGGCGGTGGAGTCGCCGTAGACGAAGCCCGCATAGGCCTGTTCAATGGCGTCGTAGCCGAGCCCGGCATCCGCCAGCGCCAGCTTCACCGCCTCCTCGCCCATTGCGTCGTAGGGCGCGGAAGCGCCTGGCTTCGCGAAGGGGATCATGCCGACACCTGCAACGATCGTAATCATGTGCGCTCCTTGTTTTCGTTCGCCGACTGGGCGGCAGTTTCGTTCTCGATAAGCTTCCTGATTTCGGTCTTCAGGATCTTCCCGTAGTTGCTCTTCGGCAGGTTCGGCAGGAACCGGTAGGCCTTCGGCCGCTTGAAACGGGCGATGTGCTCGATGCAGAAGGCGTCCAATTCCTCGGCCGTCACAGGCGCCGATGATGCCACGAAAGCGACGACTTCCTCGCCCCAATCCGGATGGCGTCGTCCGATAACGCTCACCTCGGTCACGGCGGGATGACGCAGCAGCACCTCCTCGACCTCCCGCGGATAGATGTTGGAGCCGCCGGAGATGATGACGTCCTTGGAACGGTCTTTCAGATACAGGAAACCGTGCGTGTCGAAGGTACCGACATCGCCGGTCCACAGCCATCCGTCGCGCAGCGCCTGCGCCGTCGCGGACGGGTTATTCCAATAGCCGGCCATCACGACGTCGCCGGCCACGATGACCTCGCCGTTCTCGCCCGGTGGCATGTCGTTGCCTTCGGCATCGACGACACGGACGGCAACTCCGGTACGTGGGATGCCCACCGAGGAGAGCCGCTCGTCGAGGCGCCCGTCGCCGTTATCGAGGTGCATGTGGGGTGGCAAATAGCTGATCGTGCAGGGCGCCTCGCCCTGACCATAGGCTTGCCACAGGCGTGCGCCGAGCGCCGACAAGGCGCGCTTGAGGTCCTCCACATACATCGGCGCGCCGCCGTAGAAGATGTGGTCGAGGTTCTCCAGCTTGAGATCCATCAGGGACGGCGACGTGACGAGCCGGTTCACCATGGTTGGCGCGGCAAAGAACGAACTGCCCGGATAGTGGTTGATGAGATCGACGACCTCGTCTGGCTGGAATCCGCCACTCTCCGGCACGACATTGGCCGCGCCGCGCACCAGATGCGCGAGCGCGAGCAGACCCGCGCCATGCGACAGCGGCGCCGGATAAAGTGCGGCGTCGGTCTCGTCGACAGGCCCGATGTCGGCGAGAAAGCTCATCGTCATGTTGTAAAGGTTGCGATGGGTCAGCATCGCGCCCTTCGGGTACCCGGTCGTACCGCTAGTATAGAACAGCCACGCGATGTCTTCAGGTGCGGCCGACACCGGCCGGAGATCCGGAGGCGTTGTCGCGAGCATCGCGCGATAATCCTCGCCGTCGACATCGACGACGTTACCCGGCTGCGACAGGCCGCCCTTGATATCGGTAAACAGCACCGAGGCGGCGCAATTGTCGATGATATAGGCGAGTTCCTTCGGGTGCAGCTTGGCGTTGATCGGCGCCACCGCCAGGCCGGCGAACCAGGCGCCGAACAGGATCTCGAAATATTCCGAACGGTTGGAAAGGAAGATGCCCACCCGCGAACCCGGCGCCAAGCCCTTGTTGCGCAAGGCGGCACCGAGCGCGGCGCTGCGCTGCAGAAGCTGGGCATAGCTATGGACAATCTCGCTGCCGAGACAGACCGCCGGGCGATCCGCAAAGACCTTCGCCGCATTTGCGAGTACCATGGCGATGTTCATGGGCTTCCTCCCCGTTCAGATGGCGCGCGTGCGTCCTTTCCAGAAATTCTCGCGGATGTCCTTCTTGAGGACTTTGCCGTTAGGGCTGCGCGGCAGGCTGTCCCAGAACTCCACCGACTTCGGCGCCTTCACGCTGCCAAGCTTCGTCTTGCAGAGCGCAATGATATCGTCCGGATCCGCCTTGATGCCCTGCTTGAGTTCAATGACGGCCTTGACCGCCTCACCCCATTTTTCATCAGGCACGCCGATCACGGCGCAATCCTGTACCGCCGGATGGCCCCAGATGACCTGCTCGATCTCGCTCGGATAGACGTTGAAGCCACCGGAGATGATCATGTCCTTCTTGCGATCGACGATATAGACGTAGCCGTCCTCGTCCTTGAATCCGATATCGCCGGTGTGGTGCCAACCGAAGGCGGAGACCTCTTTGGTGGCTTCAGAATTCTTGTAATAGCCGGGCATCACCAGATTGCCCTTTACGACGATCTCGCCGCGCTCGCCGGCCGGCATCAGATTGCCGTCATCGTCCATGATCTCGACGGGCGTCAGAAGCGTTGGCCGGCCGCAGCTTGCCAGCCGCTTTTCCTTCTCGGGATCGCCAATGACCAGATGCTCCTGCGGTGACAGGAAAGTGCAGATCATCGGCGCTTCGGCCTGGCCAAAGGTCTGCGTCATTACCGGGCCGAAGACGTCGAGGCATTCCTTCAGCTTGTCCACCGACATCGGAGCGGCAGCGTAGATGAAATGCTCGAGCGAGGAGAAATCGTGTTGCTTGAGACCGGGATGGCCGAGCAGGACGTAGATTGCCGTCGGCGGCAGGAACATGTGGGTGACGCCCTCGGTCTCGATAGCATTCACCACCTTGGCGGCATCGAAGCCTGGCAAGATGATCTGCGTCGCGCCCGCCGCCATCAGCATGATGCCGACTCCGCCCGCCGCGTGCGTCATGGGCGCAACGACGAGGTGAACTGGCGGCTTCCTCACCGGCATCGAGGTGAAGAAGTTCGAGATCATCGTTTCCCAGACAAGGTTGGTCCAGAGGACGCCCTTGGGCCGCCCCGTGGTACCGCCCGAGGAGAAAATCGAGATCGGCGCGTTGCGGTCCTCGGGAATGTTGGGATCGCTCTCGGGCGCATTCGCAATCCAGTCCATGAGGAAGGAGGCGTCCGCGCCGGCCTTGTCGATGCAAACATAGAGGCGGATCTTCGGACATTCCTTGCGGAACACCTGCACGTTTGCCTCGAAGTCGCTGTGATAGAAAAGAACCTCGACGTCGCAATTGTTGAGGATGTAGGCATTCTCGTCCGCGGTGTTGCGGGCATTGATCGGCACCCAGACATAGGCGCCGCGCACGATGCCAAGGATGCACTCGAAGGCTGTCGCCGCATTCGGGCTGTAGACCGCGGCCATCTGGCCCGGCCGGAAGCCGGCTGTCGCCAGTGCGTTTGCAATCCTGTAGCTGCGAAGCTGGACCTCGCGGAATGTCCGCGAGACCGTCGCGTCCTTCAAGCAATTACGGGATGGATTGATGCTGACGCCACGGTCGAAGAAATCGATCAGTCGCATGGATACCCCCTCAGCGCTCCAGGATCGTGATACAGGCGGTCGCTTCCTCGTAATGATGGAAGCCGCCGCCGTTCTCGGCAATAGCGTGGTGCGCGCCCTCGACCTGCCGCGCGCCCGCCTCGCCGCGAAGCTGCGTGACGAGCTCGTAGATCTGCGCAAGACCGGTGGCGCCGATCGGATGGCCGCGCGATTCGAGGCCGCCGGAGACGTTGATCGGTATCCGACCACCGAGCGCCGTGTCGCCGTCGCGCACCAAGCGGCCGCCATCGCCGATCGGCGCGAAGCCGAGCAGTTCGGCCTGATGCAGTTCCGCAAACGCGCTGGCGTCATGGACCTCGGCCACCGACATGTCGGCGGGGCCGACGCCGGCGATCTCATAGGCGCGGTTGGATGCAAGCCGGCAGAGGTGCCGTTCAAGGTCGTCGGCTTCCCGGTCTGAACCCGACGCCAGCACCGAGGCAGCAATGCGGATCGCCCGCTTGGCGCCGAGCGCGCGCGCCTTCTCCGCGGAGCAGACAATGGCGGCCGCCGCGCCGTCGCTGATCGGCGCGCACATCGGCAGCGTCAGCGGCCACGACACCTCGCGGGCCGCCAGCACATCGTCGGCGGTCATCGAATCCTGATATTGCGCCTTGGGATTCCGCGATGAATGCCTGTGATTTTTCGCAGAAACCTCGGCGATGTCGCGCTGGGTCGTCCCGAAGCGGTGCATGTGGTAGCGCGCCAGTGACGCGTAGACGTCCATGAAGACGCTTCGCTTGCCGCTGTTCTGGCCGGCGCCGGGCGGCAGCGGCAGATCCTTGCCGAGCGCCGTCAGACGGCGAACGCTGCCATCCACGTCGTGTACGTCCCAGGCACCGTCGAAGATGGCAAAGGATTTTTCCCGGTCCTTCGAGTTCATCTTCTCCGCGCCGATGGCCAGCGCCACATCGCCCTGCCCCGACGCGACGTAGGAGAAGGCGGCGTTGAGCGCCGTTGACGCACTGGCGCAGGCATTCTCGACGTTCATCACCGGAATATGCTGGAAGCCGAGCGCCCGGAGAACGAGCTGGCCACGCACGAGATGCTGGCCCTCCACGACGCCCTGCGCGGTGTTGGCGAAGAACGCGGCCTGGACGTCCTCGCGCCCGACACCGGCATCGGACAGCGCCTCTTCCACAGCTCCGCGCGCAATCGTCTCGAGCCGGTCGTCGAGGTAGCGGCCGAACCGCGTCATGCCAACCCCAATGATGTACACGTCGGCCATGACTTTCTCCTAGACGCTGATGAGGGACTCGATGCGGGCGCGGTCGGCCTGCAGTTCTTCGGTGGTGCCCGACCAGACCACCCGGCCATTGTCGATGACGAACTGCCGGCGCGCCAGCTTGAGCGGAACCTTCAGGTTCTGCTCGACCAGCAGGATGGCAACGCCCTCGGCATTGATGGTGCGAATGGCCTCGATGAGTTGATCGACGATGAGCGGCGCAAGCCCTTCGGTCGGCTCGTCGAGCAGCAGCACTTCCGGATTGGTCAGCAGGCCGCGCCCGACGGCCAGCATCTGCTGCTCGCCGCCCGAAAGCGTGTCGCCACCCTGCGCCGCGCGCTCCTGAAGGCGCGGAAACAGCTGATAGATGCGCTCCAGCGACCACGGACCCTTGCGGCCCATCACGGTCGCGATCTTCAGATTCTCCTCGACCGTCAGGTTCGGGAAGATGCGCCTGTTCTCCGGAACGAAGGCGAGGCCCAGCCGCCCGAGTTCATGGGGCTTCAACGCCGTGACGTCGCGATGGCCCATCAGCCTCCGTCCGCTGTGCACGGCGTTGAGGCCGATCGCCGCCTTCAGCAGCGTACTCTTGCCGGCGCCGTTGCGGCCGATCAGGGAGACGACCTCGCCGGCGGCCACGTCGATGGAGACGTGATGCAGGGCCTGGGCCTTGCCATAGAAGACGTCGCAATCCTGGAGAGCCAGCGCGCTCATTCTTCGTTCCCGAGATAGGCTGCGCGCACGGCCGGGTTGGCCTTGATCTCCGCGGGCGAGCCGGACGCCAGCAACTGGCCCTGCACCATCACGACGATCTCGTTGGAAATCTGCATCACGACGTCCATGTTATGCTCGATCAGCAGGACGGTTCGCCCCGCGACGACGCGCTTTATCAGTTCAATCGCCTGATCGAGACGCTCATGGCCGACACCGGCGAGCGGCTCGTCGAGCAACAATACGCTGGGATCGCTGAGCAGCGCGAGGCCGACCTCGAGGGCCCGCTGGTCGCCGTGCGAAAGGTTCTCGGCCGGAGCGTGGGCAAGCCGCTCCAGCCCGATCTGCTCAAGGACCTTTTCGGCACTTTGCCGAACCCCGGCGAAGCGGCCGGCCGGCATCCAGAACGGCTGCACGCGATAAAGATGCGCGAAAGCCGCAAGTTTCAGATTCTCCAGCACGGTCTGGCCGGCGAAGATCTTTGTGATCTGGAAGCTGCGGCCGAGGCCGGCGCGCGTCCGGGCATGGACGGAGAGTTTCGTGATGTCCCGTCCGTTCAGGATCACCTGCCCCGCGCTCAGCGTCGCGTGGCCGGATAGCGCATTCATCAGCGTCGTCTTGCCGGCGCCGTTGGGTCCGATCAATCCGTAGATGCGCCCGGCCTGGAAGCTGCGGCTGACGCCCGCGACCGCCTTGAGGCCGCCGAACGCCACCTGGATATTCTCGCACTGCAGGGAAATGCCGTTGCTCGCGCTCATTTCGACGCACCCTTCCCGATGCGCCCCAACACGGCAAACATGCCCGCGATCCCCTTCGGCAGAAAGATCGTGCAGAGGATGAAGACGATGCCCAGAATGCCATACCAGTGCTCGGTGAACTGGCTCAACTCCTCCTTGAGAGCTTCGAACACGGCGACGCCGAGTACCGGCCCGAGCAGCGTGCCCTTGCCGCCGAGCAGCGTCATGATCAGCACGTCGCCCGACGTGCTCCAGTGCAGCATCTGCGGGCTGACATAAAACATCAGCGAGGACAGCAACGCCCCGCTGATGCCGGCGTAGGCCCCGGAAATCATGAACGCACACTGCCGCAGGCGCTGCACGTTGTAACCGATCTGCTCGGCGCGAACGTCGTTGGCCTGCACCGCCTTCAATGCGCTGCCGAATGGCGAGATGCGCAACACGGCCATGATCACCACCCCGATCACGAACACCACGATGAGGAAGTAGAAAAAGTTGCGGTTGTTGTAGAAGTCGATGCCGAACAGGGCCGGCCGCGGAACACCGGGAATGCCGTCCAGGCCGCCGGTGAACGCCCGCAGCTTCGTGCTTGCCAGTATGTAGACGAGTTGCGCGAGCGCCAGCGTCAGCAGCGAAAAGAACAGGCCCGACACGCGAAGCGCAAAGATGCTGAGCAGGAACGCGAGCGCCGCGCCGGCAAGAGCCGCCACCAGAAGCGAAGGCATGAACCCGAACTGAGGCGCCAGCAGCGCCAAGGCGTATCCCCCGGCGCCGAACATGGCGGCGTGGCCAAAGGACAGCATGCCGGCCATGCCGAAGATCAGATCGAAGCCGACGGCGAACAGACCCCAGATCAGGATCAGGCTGACGAGGTTCAGGCTTTCCTCGCTGGTCGACAGCAGCGGCACGACCATCATGGCAGCGACAGCGGCCGCCATCAGGATCTGATCGGGACGGAGCTTGCTCATGCCGAGCGTCCCTTGCGGCTGAACAGGCCCGACGGCCGGGTCATCAAGGTGGCGATGAGCAGGACGAAGGTGATCAGTTCCACCCATTCGGGCGCATAGGTAAATCCGGCCGCGCGCGCCATGCCGAGCAGAAGTGCTGCGAAGATCGCGCCCTTGATATTGCCGAGCCCGCCGATGATCACCACCACGAAACAGTCGATTATCACGCTGAAGCCCATGCCCAGTTCGATCGGCACGAGCGGCGCCGCGACGACGCCGCCGAGCGCGGCCAGACCGGAGCCGAGCCCAAACACCGCCGTGCGCACGCGCGATACGTCGATCCCGAGCGTCTGGGCCATTTCGGAATCCGAACTCGCGGCGCGGATCATCATGCCGAGCTTGCTGCGGTCGAGCAGCAGGAACAGCAGGACCGAAACAAGCGCGCCGAAGCCGATGATGAACAGGCGATAGGAGGGAATCTGGCTGCCGAGCATCGCAATCGGCTGCGAAAACAAAGCGGGCGTCGGCACCTGCTTGTAGTCCAGACCCCAGATCAGGCGGACCGATTCCTCGATCACCAGGATGAAGCCGAACGTCAGCAGAAGCTGATAGATATGATCGCGATTGTAGACCGGCCGCAGCGTCGTCATCTCCATCGCGGCGCCGAGCGCAGCGACGACGAGTGGCGCGAGCGCGAGCCCGATCCAGAACGATCCGGTCCAGTGGACGATCTGGTAGCATACATAGGCGCCCAGCATATAGAGGGCGCCATGGGCGAAATTGATCACGCCCAGCATGCCGAAGATGAGCGTCAGGCCCGCCGCCAACAGGAACAGCAGGAAGCTCAAGCTCAAGCCGATGACGATCGTCGACACGCCAGAAAAATCCGCGAGTTCACAACCAAGGGTAAGGCGCGCCCCGATACGGGGGCACGCCTCGTGTCGTTCAGCAAGCGTCGAACAACTTCGACGGCTCGAAAACGTCGGTGATCTTCATGGTCAGCGGCGGCAACGGAGCCTGCCCTTCGACCACGACGCCCCACAGGCCGACCTGCGCCGCCTGGTGATCGCAGGCGCGCATGACCTTCTTGCCCTCGAGCGAGTTTTCCCTGGTGCTCTTGGCGAAGGCCTCGACCCACTTCTCGCGATCCCAGCTCTTGGTGGACTCGACGACGTCGAGCCACCAGCTCATGCCATCGTAGGCCTCTCCGGCAAAGCTCGAGGGCCATTCATTGTATTTGGCCCGATAGGCCTCGACGAACTTCTTGTTCGCGGGATTGTCGACGCTGAAGTGATATCGCACGCCCGAATAGACGCCGACCGCCGCCGGCCCGACGGCCGCAGCGAGGGTCTCGTCCTGCAGCACCGGACCGAACTGGGTCTTAGTCTTGTTGAGACCAACCTGGCCGGACTGCTTGAGGAAGGTGACCGCATCGTTGCCGGTGATCATGACGGCGATGCCGTCCGCGTCGGACTTGGCCATCTTGTCGACGATGACCGAGTAATCACGGTTGCCAAGCGGTGCGTAGTCGTTGCCGACGATCTCGATACCAGCCTTCTTCGCCTCGGCGACGAACAGATCCCAGCCGTCGCGAGTCGCCTGGTAATCGGCGGTTACGCCGTAGATCTTCTTCAACCCCTTCGCCTTCGCAAACTCCACGCACATGCGGATTTCCATGCCGAGCGTGTTGGAGGTGCGGAAAGTATAACGCGA
Organism: Bradyrhizobium sp.; assembly: GCF_036735945.1. Lineage (GTDB taxonomy): Bacteria > Pseudomonadota > Alphaproteobacteria > Rhizobiales > Xanthobacteraceae > Bradyrhizobium. The sequence goes on from NZ_DAINNI010000080.1 coordinate 19,676, forward strand.
ACCATTGGTCCGCGTGATCTTGTCGTCAGCGGAAATTGTCACGAGAAGCGGAATCTTGCGCTGGTCGGCCAGGCCTTGCAGCGCCAGCGTCGAAGCTGAGCCGACCGCTCCGAACATCATCTGAGCGCCGCCAGCAAGCAGACGGGTCGCCTTCTGAACCGCGGGCTGCGGCTTGGTCTCGTCGTCCTCCCAGGACACCCGGATGGGCTTGCCGAGCACCTTGCCGCCGCGGTCGGCAATGGCAAGCTCGACGCCCTGCCGCATGTCCTTGCCGATGATGCCGTAAGCACCGGAGAAAGCCAGAATGCTGGCGATATGGAATTCGCTGGGCTCTTCCGCCGCCAGGACACTCGTCGCAGGAGCCAGAGCTGACAACGCAATGCCTGCGGAACTCATCAGAAACATACGGCGATGCATACAACCTCCCAAAAATTTATCGTCATCGATGTTTTACTCTACAGTAGGCTATATTAACTTGAAAGTAAGATGTCAAGCGACACTGCGATTGAGCAACATGCCACTTGAACGCAAACCTGGAAGTGACGAAGAGTAGATCAGAAATTTGCCGCGACAGCAGAGACTTGGAGATGGACAGGATGTCAAAAAAGGCAGTAGGGCGAAAGCGTTCCAAGATATGGGAAGGCGTCGACCTGCGTCAGGAGCTGCATCAGGCCAAGCGTCGTCTAATCCTGAAACAGGCAGCACTTCTGTTCGCGGATCGCGGCTTTCATGAAACGACGATCGATCAGATCGCCGAAGCTCTCAATGTAACCAAGCCGACGATCTACTACTACATCGACAGCAAGGAAGACCTGCTCTATCAGGTGGCGCATACGGCTCTCATCGACCTCAACGAAGCCTTGTCTCGCGATCAAGACGCGAAGCTTCCCGCAATCGACCGCCTCGAGCAGTTCTTCAGGATGTATGGCAGACTCATACTTTCCGAGTTCGGGGTGTCGCTGGCTCTGGTCAGCGACCGCTCGCTTAACCCGCAGTCACGACGCAAGCTTCGCTCGCTCAAGAAACAATTTGAGATCACGGTTTGGAAAATTCTCGAAGAAGGCCGCGAAGACGGCACGATCTGCGTGGACGATCCGAAAATGTTCATATTTGCCATCTTCGGTGCGTTCAACTGGGCTCCGCAGTGGTTCTCGAACACAGGTCCATCCACCCCGGACGAGGTCACGGCTGCGATGTTCCATGTATTTCGGAGCGCCGCGAGATAGGGAGGTACAGAGTTGGGTGGGTTGAGCGCGCTCTAGTTCAAAACGATAGCTGCTCTAGTTCGGAGCGCCAACTGCATTATGAGCAATTGATGTCGGCCAAGTTGCAATAGCGATTTGCGAATGTTTACTCCCGACGACGATTGCTCGAGGCTCCAAGTTTCAGACCCATGCGAACTGGTCCTCCAAGCATCATGTCTAAGCAAGCTCTTTCGAGCACTAAGATAACTCTTGTAAATGCCGCTTCGCCACGAGTGTAGGCAGCGGTAGTCTATTGGATGCGCGCTATCCACTTCCAGCTCGTGGCGTTTGACGTGCCCGACGGGTTTTCACAAACGCTCGATCCGTGGCCATGAATCTGGTTAGCATGGGAGCGACGAGCTTCGTTGGATCGTTGATCTCTTGGCCAGTTTCCCGGCTCAGGATTTCTGCATAGGCGATGAGATCGCGATGTACTGCTGCCGGCAATTCAACCGCGAGCTTGACCGGCTTGTCGTCCACAACGGTCGTAAGTTTCAGCTTGGGAGATTTCATTTCTCACCCCTTGTACGGCTCCAGCACC
>NZ_DAINNI010000081.1:0-21257 GCF_036735945.1 Bradyrhizobium sp.
CGCGCCTATCCAGTTGGCGCCAAAGAGTCAAAATCACGGTGATGAACCACTAGCTGACTCTTCAGGGCGGAGAGGTGCAGATGATGCGAGGCCGGAAGCACAGCCATCATGTAGCCGCCGTCACGGCGCAGTACGACCGCCTTGGCCAGCGCGTCGCCTGGCACGTGGCAGGCTTCAGCCGTGCGGGTCGATGACATGGTTGGGGCATGGCGGATGAGGTCGTAGCTGACGACTTGATCCAGATATTTCTGCAGGGTAGGGGAAACGGTCATGGCGGCTCCTCCATTGCGTGGGCAATCCGCCACATCGGAGGAACTCGCGCCGTCGCCTCACGATACGGCGAACACGATTTGAAAAAAGGATACGCCCGGCGGAAAGCCGCGACAACGCCAATTTCGGTTCCAGAACCGGGCACAGCCGGCCATATGCCTTGCTGAGAGCTCATTTGTTCAAGAAACGTTCAGCTTAGAGCGCCTTCCATGCGGCGCTCGGGCGGCGACAGGGTGGAATACCATGCGGGTACTGCGAAGCTTATCGATCGTCTCGGCCTGTCTCGTCGCGATGTCCGCCCTTGCGGGTTACCTGGATGCCGCCGCCGCGCAGCAGCCGGAGAAGCGGATTGCGCTGGTGGTCGGCAACGGCGCCTATGCGAAATCGCCGCTGGCGACGGCGGCCAACGACGCCGGCCTGATCGCGCAGACGCTGCAGGCGGCCGGCTTCGATGTGATCGGCGCCCGCGATCTCGACGGCGACACGCTGCGCAAGAGTTTCCGCGATTTCATCCAGAAGGCCGAGAACTCGGGGCCCGATACGGTCGCGATGGTGTATCTCGCCGGCTATGGGCTGCAGCTCGCCGGCGACAATTATTTCGTTCCGGTCGATTCGGCGATCAACCGCGAGAACGACGTGCCGATCGAGGCGCTGCGGACCGGCGACTACATCCGTCAGCTCGCGTCGCTGCCGCTGAAGGCCGGTATCGTCGTGCTGGACGCGGCGCGGCAGCAGCCGTTCGTCAACGGACAGATCGCAAGCGGCCTCGCTCTGGTCGAAGCGGACCGGCATATGCTGATCGCCTTCAATGCGGCGCCGGGCACCGTCGCGCCGGCCGAGCAGGGGTCGTACGGCATCTACGCCCAGTCGCTGGCCGAGATGATCCGCACCGGCGGATTGCCGCTGCCGGAGGTGTTCAACCGGGTCAGGCTGCGGGTCAATGAAGCGAGCAAGGGCGCGCAGGTGCCGTGGGACAGCCAGAAGGTCGACGCCGGCTTCACCTTCTTCGAGCGCGCTCCCGACGCGCCGGCACAGCCGCCGGTGGATCAGGTCGCCGCCGACCGCAACAAGCCGATCCGCGAACTCGGCGTGCAGAACGCCTACGCCGCGGTGCTGGAGCGCGACACCCTGCAGGGCTACGAGGATTTTCTCGGCGCCTATCCCGATGATCCGCTGGCCAAGCGGGTGAGGGCGATCACGGCGGCGCGGCGCGAAGCGATCACCTGGCGCCGCACCTACCGCGCCGACACGCCGAACGCCTACTGGTCGTACCTGCAACGCTATCCGCGCGGGCCGCATGCTGCCGATGCGCGCCGCCGCCTGGCCATTCTCACCGCGCCGCTCGAGCCGCCGCCGACATTCGACGTCATCGAATACGACGTGCCGCCGCCGCCGCCGGAAGAGATCATCTATGTCGATCGCCCGGTGCTGGCCTTCGGCGATCCCGAGTTCGACTTCGTGCCGCCGCCCCCGGCGCCGGTCTATTATTTGCCGCCGCCACCGGATGATTTCGTGGTGCTGGAGCCGCCGCTGGCGCCGATCGGGTTGTTCATCCTGCCGCAGCCGGTGTTCGTGCCGTTCCCGGTCTATGTCAGGGCGCCGCGCTATATCGCGCCGCCGCCGAACAACATCATCTTCGCCAACATCCACAACCGGGCGGCCATCGACAGCGTCATCAACCGGCGGACAGCCCCCGCACCCGCGGCTGGGCCCGGCGACAGGATGGGCGGACGTCCTGGCGCGCCGGCGATTGGGGCGGGGCAGGGTGGCGCCACGCCTACGCTGCCGCCCGCGGTCGCGCAACGGGCGACGCTGATCCAGCAGGGCAAGGCGCCCGTGCCGCCGAGCGCCGCGATCAATCCTGCCGTGAGGACCGGTTTCCCCGGCGCTCCCGGCGGGCGGCCCGGTGGGCCCAATTCCGTGCAGCCGGCCAACGCCCCGGCCGCGCTGCCGTCGAACCAGCCCTTGCCGAGGACCAACGCGCTGCCGGTCCCGGGCGCCAGGGGTGCGCCGCCGGCGCCGCCGAGCGCCGCGGTGAATCCGAACGCGAGGACTGCGCCCGGCGCTTCGCCGCCGGCCGGACCCGGCGTCACCGGCGCGCGGCCCGCCATCGGCGCAACGGCTCCCGCTGGCCCGCCACCACGGGCTGCGCCGCCACCGAGTGCCGCCGCGCCGTCGAGGCCTGCCGCTGCGGTGGCTCCGCGACCTCAGCCGCAGCCTGAGATGCGGCGAGCCCCGCCGCCTGCGGCGGCGCAGGCCGCAAGGTCCCCGCCAGCCGCGCGTGTCGCTCCGCCTGCGCCCCCGCCGAGAGCGGCCGCGCCGCCCCCGCGGATGGCCGCCCCGTCGCCGCCGCCCAGGATGGCCGCGCCCCCGCCGCGCATGGCCGCGCCCCCGCCGGCTCCGCGGATGGCTGCCCCGCCGCCACGGATGGCGGCACCGGCACCACCGCCCCGGATGGCTGCGCCGCCACCTCGGGTGGCGTCACCGCCACCGGCTCGCCCAGCTCCGGCCAGGGGCTGCCCGCCGGGCGCCCGATGCTGATCGTCAACGGGCCAGATCGCGAGATCTGGCCCGTTCCGGGCCTAAAGACGACTGGCCCGGCACGGCCCCAGGACGCAGGGCAGGAGGGCTGAAAGTCCAGCCGTATTTCCTTGCTTCTGGCTGGAATCCGGCTATACAGCGCGCCATCTCACACGGAAACATGGCTCAAAAGGCCGTCCGGTGGCAGCCGGGCCATAAGGCTCGTTTGCTCACACGTTTCCGGAGGAACCAACCGGAGAACTATCACTATGGCGCTACCCGATTTTTCCATGCGTCAGCTCCTGGAAGCTGGCGTGCACTTTGGTCACCAATCGCACCGCTGGAATCCGAAGATGGCGGATTACATCTTTGGTGCCCGCAACAACATCCACATCATCGATCTCGCCCAGACCGTGCCGATGCTGCACAACGCGCTGAAGGCGGTGTCCGACACCGTCGCCAAGGGCGGCCGCATCCTTTTCGTCGGCACCAAGCGTCAGGCCCAGGACGGCGTGGCTGAAGCGGCCAAGCGCTCGGCGCAGTATTTCGTCAACTCGCGCTGGCTCGGCGGCACGCTGACCAACTGGAAGACGATCTCGGGCTCGATCAAGCGCCTGCGTCACCTCGATGAGGTGCTGTCCTCGGGCGAAGCCAACTCCTACACCAAGAAGGAGCGGCTGACGCTGCAGCGCGAGCGCGACAAGCTCGACCGTTCGCTCGGCGGCATCAAGGACATGGGCGGTCTTCCCGACATGATCTTCGTGATCGATACCAACAAGGAAGACATCGCGATCCAGGAAGCGCAGCGGCTCAACATTCCCGTTGCGGCGATCGTCGACACCAATTCCGATCCGAAGGGCATCACCTTCGTGGTGCCGGGCAATGACGACGCCGGCCGCGCCATCTCGCTGTATTGCGACCTGATTGCGCGCGCCGCCATCGACGGCATTTCGCGCGCGCAGGGCGACTCCGGCATCGATATCGGCGCCTCGGCCCAGCCGGCCCGCGAGGAGCTTCCGGCTGCTGCCGAAACCTCCGGCTTCCAGGGCCTCGCCGGTCCGCGCGGCACCGCCGACAACCTCAAGAAGCTCACCGGCGTCTCGGGCACGATCGAGAAGAAGCTCAACGACCTCGGCATCTTCCACTACTGGCAGCTCGCCGAACTCGACCACGACACCGCGCACAAGATCGGTGAAGAGGTCGGTCTTCCGAGCCGCGCCGATGCCTGGGTTGCCCAGGCCAAGACGCTCACCGCGGAAGCGGAATAATTGGTACGCCGCGTGGCCGGATCTTCCGGCCACCGGTTCCGTTCCCGAGAGATTTCGACATCCCCTGTAGCTGACAGCGGCCCGGCGCAAGGCGCGTGCCGCGCCCTGCTAGCAGGCACGAAGGATATTTGACGATGACAACGATCACTGCGGCAATGGTCAAGGAACTGCGCGAGTCGACCGGCGCGGGCATGATGGACTGCAAGGCGGCCCTCACCGAGACCGACGGCGACATGCAGGCCGCCCAGGATTGGCTGCGCAAGAAGGGCCTGTCGAAGGCTGCGAAAAAGGCCGGCCGCGTCGCGGCCGAAGGGCTGATCGGCGCTCTGACGTCGGGCGGCAAGGGCGTGCTGGTCGAAGTCAACTCCGAGACCGATTTCGTCGCGCGCAACGAGCAGTTCCAGGGCTTGGTCAAGATGATCGCCCAGGTCGCGCTGCACAACAAGGCTGATGTCGACGCGATCAAGGCCGCCAAGGTCGGCGAGGTCACGGTCGAGGTCGCGATCAACGATGCGATCGCCACCATCGGCGAGAACATGTCGCTGCGCCGCGCCACCTCGCTCGAGGTCGGCAAGGGCGTGGTGTCGAGCTACGTCCACGGTGCGGTGGTCGACGGCGCCGGCAAGATGGGCGTGCTGGTCGCGCTCGAATCGGCCGGCAAGACCGATGAACTCGCCCAGCTCGGGCGCCAGCTTGCGATGCATGTTGCCGCGACCAATCCGCTGGCGCTGGATTCGGCAGGCCTCGACCCGGAGACCGTGAAGCGCGAGAAGGACGTGCTGGCCGACAAGTATCGCCAGCAGGGCAAGCCGGAGAACGTGATCGAGAAGATCGTCGAGTCCGGCCTGAAGACCTACTACAAGGAAGTCTGCCTGCTCGATCAGGCCTTCATCCACGACACCGGCAAGTCGGTCGCGCAGGCGCTGAAGGAAGCTGAGGGCAAGGTCGGCGGTCCCGTGAAGATTGCCGGATTTGTGCGCTATGCTCTCGGCGAGGGAATCGAAAAGCAGGAATCCGATTTCGCAGCCGAGGTCGCGGCGGCCAGCGGCAAGAAGTAACCGCTGCGGTCACGGTCTTCCGGCGCATCGCGCCGGAAGTCACCTGCGCGGGACAAGGAATAGGCAATGGCTGACCCGGTCTATCGTCGCGTCGTGATCAAGCTCTCGGGCGAGTATCTCGCAGGCAGCCAGTCTTTCGGCATCGATCAGCCCACCATCGACCGCATCGCCGACGATCTGATCGCGGCAAAGAAGCTCGGCGTCGAGGTGTCCGTCGTGATCGGCGGCGGCAACATCGTTCGCGGCGTCGAGGTTTCCTCGCGCGGCGTGTCGCGCCCGACCGGCGACACCATGGGCATGCTCGCGACCATGATGAACTGCCTGGCGCTGGAAGCCGCCATCGAGCGCAAGGGCACGCCGGCGCGGACCCTGTCGGCATTCGTGATGCCCGAGATTTCCGAGCTGTTCACCCGCAGTGCAGCGCACAAATACCTCGCCGAGGGGCGAATCGTGCTGCTCGGCGGCGGGACCGGCAATCCGTTCTTCACCACCGACACCACGGCGGTGCTGCGGGCGGCCGAGATCGGGGCCGAGGCGGTGCTGAAGGCCACCAATGTCGACGGTGTCTACAGCGCTGACCCCAAAAAGGACCCCTCGGCCAAGCGCTTCGATCGCCTCACGCATTCGCAGGCGATCAGCGGTGGCTACAAGGTGATGGACGCGACCGCATTCGCGCTTGCCCGCGAGACATCACTGCCTATCATCGTATTCTCGATCGCCGAGCCGGGTTCGATCGGCGCGATCCTGCGCGGGACCGGCCGCGGCACGGTAGTTGCCGGCTGAAAAGCCAGCAGGTTTCGATCCTCAGGCCTATCAAGGCGCCTGCGGCAGTTTCTAGGAAGGGGAGAGCGTTATGCCCACGCCCGGTTTTGACATCAACGAATTGAAGCGCCGCATGCAAGGCGCCACCTCCTCGCTCAAGCACGAACTGGGCGGCTTGCGGACCGGCCGTGCGTCGGCATCGATGCTGGAGCCGGTGCAGGTCGAGGCCTACGGTTCGCACATGCCGCTCAACCAGCTTGCGACCGTCAGCGTGCCCGAGCCGCGCCTGCTTTCCGTCCAGGTGTGGGACAAGTCGATGGTCAAGGCCGTCGAGAAGGCGATCGTCGATTCCAATCTCGGTCTTTCGCCCGCGACCGAAGGTCAGGTGCTGCGCCTGCGCATTCCGGAGCTCAACACCGAGCGGCGCAAGGAACTGGTGAAAGTCGCACATAAATACGCCGAGGCCGCCAAGGTTGCGGTCCGCCACGTTCGCCGCGACGGGCTCGATGTCGTCAAGAAGCTCGAGAAGAATCACGAAATTTCCGAAGACGATCAGGAGCGGCTTGCCAACGACGTGCAGAAAGCGACCGATGGAACGATCGCGGAAATCGATCAGTTGCTCGCGGCGAAGGAAAAGGAAATCCTCACCGTTTGATGACAGGTTTCAACGGTTGAGACTGGAACGGTTGAGACTGGCTCTGGAATTTTGATGATGCCGAACGCCGCCGCCCCTGCCACGGAAGGACCGGATCGATCCGTTCCGTTGCATGTGGCGATCATCATGGACGGAAACGGGCGCTGGGCGGCCGCGCGCGGCTTGCCGCGCGCCGAAGGTCATCGCCGCGGCGTCGAGGCGCTGCGTCGCGTGGTTCGCGCCGCCCATGAACTCGGCGTGCTCTATCTGACGATCTTTTCGTTCAGCTCGGAAAACTGGTCGCGGCCGGCGACCGAAATCGGCGATCTCTTCGGACTGCTCCGCCGCTTCATCCGAAACGATCTCGCGACGCTGCACAAGGACGGCGTGCGCGTGCGTGTGATAGGCGAGCGGGAAGGGCTGGAACCCGATATCTGCACGCTGTTGAACGAAGCCGAAGAGCTGACCAGGGACAACACCAAGCTCAATCTCGTCGTGGCCTTCAACTACGGATCGCGCCAGGAGATCGCCGGCGCAGCGCAGCGGCTCGCGCGCGAAGTCGCGGAAGGCAAGCGCGATCCGGCCTCGATCGACGCCGATACGCTCGGCCGCTATCTCGACGCGCCTGACATTCCCGATCCCGACCTGATCATCCGCACCAGCGGCGAGCAGCGGCTGTCGAACTTCCTGATGTGGCAGGCCGCCTATAGCGAGCTCGTCTTCGTGCCGATCCACTGGCCGGATTTCGACAAGGCCGCGCTGGAAAGCGCGATTGCCGAATATGCCAGACGGGAGCGCCGGTTCGGCGGTCTGGCCGCGAAAACCGGATCGTGACGGACCGCGAGGCCGCGCCCGCGGCAGCGAGCGGATCGGACAAGCGCAATCTCGCAATGCGTGTCGCGGTGGCGGTCGTACTGATTCCACTGGCGGTGGCGATCGCCTATGCGGGCGGCTGGCTCTGGACCGCGCTGGTGGTGCTGGCCGCGATCGGCTTGTTCGTCGAATGGCTCGCGATCGTGGGTCTCGGCGGGACGATGCGCGTGACGGTGCCCGGTATCGTCGCGCTTGCGGTTGCCGGGCTCTGCCTTGCGCTGCATCGCCTCGATGCCGCGCTGATCGTGCTTGCGATAGGTCTCGCTGCCGTTGCCGCGATGGCGCCCGAGCGGCGCAACTGGGCGGCGGCGGGGTTCTTGTACGCGGCGGCGGCCGAGATAGCGTCCGTGCTGGTGCGGCTCGACCCGGCAAAGGGCTTCTCCGCCCTAATGTTCGTGCTGCTGATCGTCTGGGTGACCGACAGCGGCGGCTATTTCGCAGGCCGCGGCATTGGCGGGCCGAAGCTGTGGCCGCGCGTCAGCCCGAAGAAGACCTGGGCCGGCGCCATCGGCGGGTTTGCGGCGAGTCTCGCGGTAGCGGGGGGATTTGCCGCGTTCGAACTGGGCAGGGCAGGGCCGCTATTGCTGGTTTCGGCGGTCCTCACGGTCGTTTCGCAGCTTGGCGATCTCTTCGAATCCGCCGTGAAGCGGCGTTTTGGCGTAAAGGACTCAAGTCACATTATTCCCGGTCACGGCGGACTAATGGATCGTCTGGACGGATTTGTCGCAGCCGTCGTCGTGGCGGCACTTTTGGGTTTTCTGCGGGGCGGCGCCGATGGCGTCGGCCGCGGTCTTATGGTTTGGTGATACGATGAGCGCAGTTCCATTGCGTAACAACAAGGCCACCGCAGCCGCGGCGCGTACGGTCACGGTGCTCGGCGCCACCGGCTCGATCGGCGACAGCACGATGGATTTGCTGCGCGGCGCGCGCGACCGCTACCAGGTCGAGGCGCTGACCGCGAATTCCAATGTCGACGCGCTGGCCAGGCTGGCCAAGGAATTCGGTGCGCGATTCGCGGCGATCGCCGATCCGGCGCGCCTCGGCGAGCTGAAGGCGGCGCTCGCGGGCACGGGCATCGAAGCGGGCGCCGGCGAAAGCGCTGTTATCGAGGCGGCCGCGCGTCCTGCTGATTGGGTGATGGCGGCGGTGAGCGGTGCGGCTGGCTTGAAGCCCGCTTTGGCTGCGGTCGATCGCGGTGCGGCGGTTGCGCTCGCCAACAAGGAATGCCTGGTCTGTGCCGGCGATTTCTTCATGCAGCGCGCGGCGAAGGCCAATGCCTGCATCCTGCCGGCGGATTCCGAACACAATGCGCTGTTTCAGGCGCTCTCCTCCGGCAATCGCGAGGAGCTGGTGCGCGTCATCATCACCGCCTCGGGCGGACCGTTCCGCACCTGGGCGCCGGCCGATATCGAGCAGGCGACGCTCGAGCAGGCGTTGAAGCATCCGAACTGGAGCATGGGCCAGAAGATCACGATCGATTCGGCCTCGATGATGAACAAGGGCCTCGAAGTCATCGAAGCCTCCTATCTGTTCGCGCTCTCCGCCGACGAAATCGACGTTCTCGTGCATCCGCAGTCGATCATTCACGGCATGGTCGAATTCTCCGATCGCTCTGTGGTTGCGCAGCTTGGCGCACCCGACATGCGCATCCCGATTGCGCACTGCCTGGGATGGCCCGATCGAATCGTCGGCCCGTCGGCGCGGCTGGATCTCGCAAAAATTGGACAATTGACCTTCGAGGCGCCGGATTTCGAGCGGTTCCCGGGCTTGCGGCTGGCCTACGAAGCGTTACGTACGGGACGTGGTGCGACCACGGTTTACAACGCGTCCAATGAGGTCGCGGTGGCGGCGTTTATCGCCGGAAAGATCAAGTTCGGATCGATCGCGCGCCTTGTCGAGACCACCATGAACGACTGGATTCGCGCCGGGAACCTTGCACCGCTGAGCTCGGCCGACGACGCGATCACCGTTGACCATAACGCGCGAAATAGAGCCGCCTCCCTATTGCCTCAAATTGCCTTAAAGGCATCCTAGAGCGTTGGGGACGGAGCCTTTGGCTCTTGTCGAGGGGAATCTGATGACAGAATTTTTTGTCCATAGTTTCAGTACGTTGGGCCATGGGCTGGTCGGCTACATCATCCCCTTCCTGTTTGTCCTGACCATCGTCGTGTTCTTCCATGAACTCGGCCACTTTCTGGTCGCCCGCTGGGCGGGCGTGAAGGTGCTGACGTTCTCGCTGGGCTTCGGGCCGGAACTTGTCGGTTTCAACGACCGCCACGGCACGCGCTGGAAGATCTCGGCGATTCCGCTCGGCGGCTACGTGAAGTTCTTCGGCGACGAATCGGAAGCCTCGACGCCGGCCTCGGCCGAGGCGCTCGCTGGCATGACCGAGGAGGAGCGGGCAGGCAGCTTCCATCACAAGAAGGTCGGTGCGCGCGCCGCCATCGTTGCGGCCGGTCCGATCGCGAATTTCATTCTGGCGATCGTCATCTTCACCTGCCTCTTCACCTTCTTCGGCAAGCCGAGCACAACGGCGCGGGTCGACAAGATCGAGGCCAGCAGCGCCGCCGAGCGGGCCGGGTTCCAGGTCGGCGACATCGTTACCGCCATCGACGGCAAGAAAATCGGCAGCTTCTCCGACATGCAGCGTTTCGTCAGCGTCCGCGCCGGCGAAACCATGACCTTCACCGTCAAGCGTGGTGATTCGACGCTGCAGCTGAAGGGCACGCCGGAACTGCGCGAGATCAAGGACCCCTTCGGCAACACCCAGCGGCTCGGCATCCTCGGTATCACCCGGGCTACCTCGCCGGGCGAAGTGACGACCGAAAAGGTCGATCCGGCCAGCGCGCTTTGGCTCGGAATCAAGGAAACCTGGTTCGTCATCGAGCAGACGCTAGCCTACATCGGCAACATCTTCACCGGGCGGGCCAGCGCCGACCAGATCGGCGGACCGATTCGAATCGCCCAGATTTCGGGGCAGGTGGCGACGCTTGGGCTGATTCCCTTGCTGCACCTGGCGGCGGTGCTGTCCATTTCAATCGGACTATTGAACCTGTTCCCGGTTCCCCTGCTCGACGGCGGTCACCTTATGTTCTATACGGCCGAGGTGCTCCGCGGCCGGCCGCTGTCTGAAAAGTCGCAGGAATACGGGTTCCGGGTGGGGTTGGTCCTGGTGCTGATGCTGATGGTGTTCGCTTTCTATAATGATTTCCATCAGGTGCCATGGCTGAAGGGGCTTTTCGGCAGATCGTAGACGCGGGCTTTTTTATGACGTTGCCCATTGGCAACGCCTTGGATTGAAATTGGAATTGCCGCGAGAAGTCTGGTTTGCCGCCCTGTCGAAATTGGCTACAAGCAATGCAACTTGGGAATCTGTCGGTTCGTAGGGGTACGGGCCGGCAAAGGAATGACGAGGGCGCGTTGCGCATGATGTTTGGAATGCGACTGCGGGGGGGCTTGCTGGCCGCTCTGATCATGTTGGCCGCGCCGGTGGGGGCTACGCTGGTTTCGGTGCCGGCTGCTGCCCAGACCGTGGCGTCGATCGCCGTTGAGGGTAACCGGCGCGTCGAAGTTGAGACCATTCGCTCCTATTTCAAGCCGGGTCCCGGCGGCCACCTCGGTCAGGCGCAGATCGACGATGGCCTGAAGGCACTGATCGAAACCGGCCTGTTCCAGGACGTGCGAATCAACCAGGTCGGCGGCCGGCTGGTCGTGACCGTGGTCGAGAACGCCGTGATCGGCCGCATCGCCTTCGAGGGCAACAAGAAGGTCAAGGACGACCAGCTTTCCGCCGAAATCCAGTCCAAGCCGCGCGGCACCTTCTCGCGCCCGATGGTGCAGTCGGACGCCCAGCGCATCGCCGAAATCTACCGCCGCTCGGGCCGCTACGATGTGCGTGTCACGCCTGAGATCATCGAGCAGCCGAACAATCGCGTCGACCTGATCTTCACGATCGCCGAAGGCAGCAAGACCGGCGTCAAGTCGATCGAGTTCGTCGGCAATGTTGCCTATTCGTCCTATCGCCTGAAGGACGTCATCAAGACCCGCGAATCCAACCTGCTGAGCTTCCTCGGCGGCAACGACGTCTACGATCCGGACCGGGTCGAGGCCGACCGCGATCTGATTCGACGCTTCTACCTCAAGAACGGTTACGCCGACGTGCAGGTCGTCGCTGCCCTGACCGAATACGATCCCGACAAGAAGGGCTTCCTCGTCACCTTCAAGATCGAAGAGGGGCAGCAATATCGCGTTGCTACCGTCGACTTCCAGACCTCGATCCCGACGCTGGATGCGGCCTCGATGCGCAGCTACTCGCGGGTCAGCGTCGGCTCGGTCTACAACGCCGAGGCGCTTGAGAAGTCGGTGGAAGAAATGCAGATCGAAGCCTCGCGGCGCGGCTACGCCTTCGCCATCGTGCGACCGCGCGGCGACCGCAATTTTGAGCAGCACACGGTCTCGATCGTGTTCGCGATCGATGAAGGCCCGCGCACCTATATCGAGCGCATCAACATCCGCGGCAATACCCGCACCCGCGACTACGTGATTCGCCGCGAATTCGACCTGTCCGAAGGCGACGCCTATAACCGGGCGCTGGTCGATCGCGCCGAGCGCCGGCTGAAGAATCTCGACTTCTTCAAGAGCGTGAGGATCGTCACCGAGCCCGGCTCGTCGACCGACCGCGTCATCCTGATCGTCGACCTCGAAGAGAAGTCGACCGGCGACTTCTCGGTGTCCGGCGGTTACTCGACCACCGACGGTGCGCTGGCCGAAGTCAGCATTTCCGAGCGTAACTTCCTCGGCCGCGGTCTCTACGCGAAGGCTGCGGTGACCTACGGCCAGTATGTGCGCGGCGGCTCGCTGTCGTTCGTCGATCCCTACCTGTTCGACTACCGCGTCGCGCTCGGCCTCGACCTGTTCTACCGCGAGCAGTTGGCCAACAGCTACATCGCCTACGGCACCAAGACGCTCGGCTTCAGCCCGCGGCTCGGCTTCACGCTGCGGGAAGATCTCGCGCTGCAACTGCGCTACTCGATCTATCAGCAGCAAATCTCGCTGCCGAACTCGCTCGCCAACTGTAACAACAATCCTGGCAACGGGCTGCTCGCCTTCAATCCAAGCCCGGCCTATGCGAATCTGGTTGGCGCTCCCGCGGGCGGATCGATCACCGCGGGCGGCCAGACCGCGACCGACGCCTCCGGCCAGGGCCTGTGGTGCTACAGCGACGGCGAAGCCTCGCTGCCGGTCCGCAAGGAGCTGCAGAGCGGCAAGGTGTTGACTTCGGCGGTCGGCTATACGCTGAACTACAACACGCTGGACAACAACAAGAACCCGACCGACGGCTTGCTGATCGACTGGAAGCAGGACTTTGCCGGCGTCGGCGGCGACGTGAGCTACATCAAGTCCGCGGTCGATGTGAAGTATTACTCCCCGTTGGTCGCCGATATCGTTGGTTTGATCCATCTCCAGGGCGGTATGCTCAACCAGCTTGGCAACAACGAAATCCGGATGCTCGATCACTTCCAGATGGGTCCGAACCTCGTTCGTGGTTTTGCGCCGAACGGCATCGGTCCGCGCGATCTCAACCCGTTCGGTACGCGTGACGCGCTCGGCGGCACTAAATATTGGGGCGCTTCGTTCGAACTGCAGATGCCGTTCTGGTTCCTGCCGAAGGAAGTCGGGCTCAAGGGATCGGTCTATGCCGACGCCGGTGGACTCTTTGACTATAAGGGGCCGACCACGTGGGCTCAGACGGCCGAACTTACCACCACGTCCAACTCGGGTTGCACCCCTTCTACGATCAATCCGAACTCGGCTGGAACCTGTACGGGCTTGGTGTATGACAACGGAAATGTGGTCCGTAGCTCGGTCGGTGTCGGCCTCATCTGGGCCTCGCCGTTCGGTCCGCTGCGCTTCGACTATGCGGTTCCGCTCACCAAGGGTCAGTTCGACCGCGTGCAACAGTTCAAGTTTGGCGGCGGTACGACGTTCTAGCCGTCTTCAGGCGAACCGATCATCGGTTCGCGACTGGAAACGTATCAGGACAAGCAGAGCGGTCGGTTCTGGTCTTTCAGAGCCGGCCGTCTGGTGTGAGCGCAGACCAGACTGCGACGGGTGGAATGGCGCAGCCGATATTCTTCAAGCAACCTGCTTCGTCGACGCTGGCTGAGATTGCCGCGCTGACCGGTTCGGTATTGATCGATCCTGCGCAGGGCGACCGGGTCATCAGGAGCCTTGCTTCGCTCGACGAAGCCGGTCCGATGCATCTGGCGTTTTTCGACAACCTCAAATACGCCGATCAGCTCAAAGCGACCAAGGCCGGGGCTTGCCTGGTCAGCCCGCGCTTCGAAGCCCGGGTGCCCGCTCACGTCGCGGTGCTGCGGGCCACCCAGCCGTTCCGCGCGTTCGTCAGGCTGGCGCGCGAGTGGCATGGCGATGCACTCCGTCCACAATCCTGGTTCGACAATGACGGCATCGCACCGTCGGCCATCATCGACCCGACGGCCCATCTGGAAGACGGCGTGATCGTCGATGCGCTCGTGGTGATCGGACCCCGGGTCGAGATCGGCGCCGGCACCGTGATCGGCGCAGGCGCGGTGATCGGCGCCGACGTCAAGATCGGCAGGGACTGCAATGTCGGCGCGCGCACCGCGATCCAGTTTGCGCTGATCGGCAACAACGTCCTGATCCACCCCGGCTGCAGCATCGGCCAGGACGGCTACGGCTTCATTTTCTTCGGTCCCGAGGGCCATCTAAAGGTGCCGCAGACGGGCCGCGTCCTGATCCAGAACAATGTCGAGATCGGCGCCAGCACCACCATCGACCGCGGCAGCCTGCGCGATACGGTGATCGGCGAGGGCACCAAAATCGACAATCAGGTCCAGATCGGCCACAATGTGACGATTGGCAGGCACTGCCTGCTGGCGGCCCAGATCGGGCTCGCCGGCAGCCTGACGATCGGTGACAACGTGGCGATCGGCGCCAAGGCTGGGCTTAACAATCACATCAAGATCGGCGACGGAGCGCAGATCGCGGCCATGAGTGCGGTGAAGGACGACATTCCTGCCAACGAACGCTGGGGTGGTCACATGGCTCGGCCGACCAGGCAATGGTTCCGGGAGACGCTGGCGCTTGAACGCCTGGCGCGCGCTGGTGCAGCCCATCCAAAAGGCGAGGGGAAGGAGTGATGGAGGAGGCACCGGTCAGGTTCGAGTTCGTTGATATCAACGAGATCCTCAAGACGCTCCCGCATCGTTATCCGATGCTGCTGATCGATCGTGTCATCAAGATCAGGACCGACTACAGCGGCATCGGAATCAAGAACGTCACCTTCAACGAGCCGCCGTTTCTCGGGCATTTCCCCGATCGGCCGGTCTATCCCGGCGTGATGATGATCGAGGCGATGGCGCAGACCGCCGGCGTCATCGGCATCAAGTCGGTCGAGGGCACCGAGAAGCCGCGCGCGGTTTATTTCCTGACCATCGACAAGTGCAAATTCCGCAAGCCGGTGATGCCCGGCGATACCATCGAGTACCACATGCGTTCGATCGGCCGCCGCAAGGCGATGTGGTGGTTTCACGGCGATGCCAAGGTGAACGGGTCGGTCGTGGCCGAGGCCGACGTCGGCGCAATGCTGACGGATTGAATCCGGTTGCATCTATCCGTCACACAACTGGCGGATCCTGATGTCTTTGCTCGATCCCAGGGTAGGGAAACTGCCCGAGGTCGATTGAGAATATCCGTCATCTGAATTCCGGTTGGGTCCACGCTTTTTCAACGGAGGCGTCCGTGAACAAGCTTGTTTCCGTTATTCGGTGTCTGGTCATCTTTCTTCTGATATCGCCGTCAAGTTACGCGGCTGATCTGGACAGTCTGGTCGCCGCGTTGAAGGGCGGCGGCTACGTCATCGTGTTTCGGCACGGTGCCACCGATGACAGCCAGAAGGACGCCTATCCCTTCAAGTTCGACGACATGAGCGCGCAGCGGCAATTGAGCGACAAGGGCCGCGCCATGGCGCGCGAGCTTGGGATGGCGCTTGCCAAACTGGGCGTGCCGATCGGCGAAGTCTACACCAGCCGGCTGAATCGTGCGGTCGAGACCGGCAAGCTGATCGGCGGCAAGGATGCATCTGCCGTCGACGAACTGACCGACGGCGGCGCGGGCAGTGCGTCGGCGATGGCCAATCCCGACGGCAAGAACGCCAGGATCGGCCGCGCCATACGCGATCTCGTCAATGCGCCGCCGAAGGCCGGCGTCAATAATCTGGCCGTGACGCACAAGACCAACGTCACCGACGCGTTCGGCAAGGAGTTTGCCGACATCCGCGAAGGTGAGGCGCTCGTCTACAAGACCGGCGCGTCCGGTCCGGCCGCCTTCGTCATGCGCGTGCAGGCGAGCGAGTGGATCGCGCGGGCCGGCATTTAGATAGCATGCCCGGCATGACCCGAGACCGCAGGCCCGAAACACGCCGTAACCATACGTCACTAGACAGCATTGGGATGCCGCGCTAACCACCGGAAAACGCGACAAATTCGCGTTGCAACGGATGGGCTGGCTGACGTAATGGGTACGATCGATCCAACCGCGCGGGTTGAGGATGGCGCTGTGATCGGCGAGGGGACGACGATCGGTCCCTATTGCATCGTCGGGCCCGATGTCGTCATCGGCTCGAACTGCAAGCTGGTCGCGCATGTGCACGTCACCGCGCAAACCATCATCGGCGACGGCTGCACGATCTATCCGTTCGTGTCGCTTGGCACGCCGCCGCAATCGTTGAGCTACAAGGGCGAACTGACCCGGCTCGAGATCGGTAGTGGATGCACCATCCGCGAATCCTCCACCATGAACGCCGGGACGGTCGCCGGCGGCGGCGTGACGCGGGTCGGCGAGCGCGGCTATTTCATGAATTGCAGCCATGTCGGTCACGATTGCCAGGTCGGCAATGACGTGATTTTCGCCACTTCCGCTACGCTCGGCGGTCACTGCGAGATCGGCGATTTCGTCTTCATCGGCGGGCTCTCCGCCGTACACCAGTTCACCCGGATCGGACCGCAGGTGATGGTTGGCGGCGTTTGCGGCGTGCGCGGCGACATCATTCCGTTTGGGCTCGTCAACGGCCAGTATGCCAGCCTCGAAGGGCTGAACGTGATCGGCATGAAGCGCCGCAAATTCACCAGGGAGCGGCTTGCCAAGGTGCGCTCGTTCTACCAGAAGCTGTTTCATGGCCCCGGCGTCTTTGCCGAACGGCTGAATACCGTGCAGCCGCTCGCCGGCGAGGACCCTGCGATTGCCGAAATCCTCGCCTTCATCGCGCAGGGCAAGCATCGTCCGCTCTGCCTTCCCGCTGGCGACGGCGCCAGGCCGTGATGATGGGATCGCCGCAGCCATGACCTCAGCGGCCACCGATATCTCCTCACCGGTCGGCGTCATCGCCGGCGGCGGCGCGATGCCGTTCGCGGTGGCGGATTCGCTGCAGGCGCGGGGGATCGCGCCGGTGCTGTTCGCGTTGCGTGGCGCCTGCGATCCTGGTCGGGTCGGACGATTCCGCCATCACTGGATTTCGGTCGGGCAACTCGGCCGCGCGACCAAACTGTTTCGCAGCGAAGGCTGCCGCGATTTGATCTTCATCGGAACGCTGCAGCGCCCGGCGCTATCCGAGATCCGGCTGGACTGGGGAACGATCCGCGTGCTCGGCCGCGTCTGGGCGTCGTTTCGCGGCGGTGACGATCATCTGCTGTCGGGGATCGGCCGCATCCTCGAGCAGGATGGCTTCCGGATGGTCGGCGTCAGGGACGTCGCGCCCGATGTGCTGATGCCGGAAGGAACCATCGGCCGCGCCGCGCCCGATGCTGCTGCGGCCGCCGACATCGCCAAGGGGCGGGAAGTGCTTGGCGCGCTCGGTCCGTTCGACATCGGCCAGGCCGTGGTCGTGATCGACGGCCACGTCGTGGCGGTCGAGGACATCGAGGGCACCGACGGCCTGCTGGCCCGCGTGGCGCGGCTGCGCGAGGCCGGGCGCATCCGTGCCAGGGCGGGGCGCGGCGTGCTGGTGAAGGCCCCGAAGAGCGGCCAGGATTTGCGCTACGATCTGCCGGCCGTCGGCGCCAGGACGATCGAAGGCGCGGCCAAGGCCGGCCTTGGCGGCATCGCCGTGATCGCCGGACATACGATTGCAGCCGACGCGCAGGCCATGATCGCGGCGGCGGACAGCGCCGGCCTGTTCGTGCAGGGCCTGCCCGCGTGACGCCGTCTCGCGCGACCGCCGGGATGGAGCGGAGAATATTTCTGATCGCGACCGAGGAGTCCGGCGATCGCCTCGGCGCCAACCTGATGAAAGTGCTGCGCCAGCGGCTCGGCGACGGCGTGCAGTTCGAGGGCGTCGGCGGCCGCGCGATGGCGCGCGAGGGGCTCGATACGCTGTTTCCGATCGAGGAGCTCTCGATCATCGGCCTTGCCGCCGTCGTCAAGGATTTGCCGAAGATCCTCGGGCTGATCAAGGAAACCGCGATCGCGGTGACCGAAGCGGCGCCGGATGTCCTTGTCATCATCGACAGCCCCGACTTCACCCATCGCGTCGCCAGGCGCGTGCGCGCCAGGGATCCCTCCATTCCGATCGTCGACTATGTGTCGCCCTCGGTCTGGGCGTGGCGGTCCGGGCGGGCGCGCGCGATGCTGAAATATGTCGACCACGTGCTGGCGCTGCTGCCGTTCGAGCCCGCGGCCTATCAGCGGCTGCGCGGGCCGCCCTGCACCTATGTCGGCCATCCCCTGACCGAGCAACTGGCCTCGCTGCGTCCGAACGCCGATGAAGCCAGACGGCGGGGGGAATCACCGCCGGTGCTCTTGGTGCTGCCGGGAAGCCGGCGCAGCGAAATCCGCCACCACATGGCGGTGTTCGGCCAGGCGGTGGGCCTGTTGCAGGAGCAGGGCACAGCCTTCGAACTGATGCTGCCGACGATGCCGCATCTGCAGGAGGCGGTGGTCGAGGCGGTGAAGGGCTGGCCGATCCAGCCGCAGGTCGTGATCGGCGAGCAGGACAAGCGGGCTGCCTGCCGCATCGCGCATGCCGCACTCGCCAAGTCCGGCACGGTGACGCTCGAACTCGCCCTCGCCGGCGTTCCGATGGTGACGGCCTACCGCGTCGGCGCCATCGAAGCATTCATCCTGCGGCGCGCGATCCGTGTCTCCTCGGTAATCCTCGCCAATCTCGTCATCGGCAGCGATGTCATTCCCGAATTCCTTCAGGAAGACTGCACGCCCGAGAAGCTGGCGCAGGCGCTTCGCGACGTGCTGTCGGATTCTCCGCTGCGCCGGCAGCAGCTCGAGGCCTTCGCCACGCTCGATACGATCATGTCGACCGGCGACCAGCCGCCCAGCGTGCGCGCCGCCGACATCGTGCTGGCAACGATGCACAAGCCGCGGGCCTAGGCCTTCGGCGGCGTGGCTTCCGGCCACTCCGGCAATTGATCCTTGGGATCGAACCAGGATGCGCCGTCCGATCGCCAGATGTGCATCCTGGGCCGTTCGCTGATCGGCGTATCGAGACAGCCCATCCGCAGCAGGACCGTGCTCTTGCTCTCGCGCGCAGCCACGATGTGCGACCCGCATCGGGTGCAGAAATACCGCGTCTTGCCAGGCGAAGATTCGAACCCTCGAAGCAGGCTTTCACCTCGGACCCAGCGGAAGCGGTCGCGCGGGACGTTGGTTACCGTCGAGAACGCCGAGCCGTGTGTCTTGCGGCAGGTCTGGCAGTGGCAGTGGACGATCGGTCCGGGATCGGCATCGGCTTCATAAGCCACGCTTCCACACAGGCAGCTTCCGGCGAGCATGGATCCTCCTCAATCAAAAATCCCGTCCAGGATATTATCGTGGAGCGGAATTTTCCAATTCTCGATCGCGTCGCTTACTTCCGCTTGTCCCTCGGCACGTAATCGCGGCGGGCGACGCCCGGATATCCAGCTTACATTTTCCTCATCGGCGGCATACTCTGAGCAGTCCAGACGGAGCCAGTGATTGTCCAAGGGATTGGCATCTTGCGCTATGTCTTCCAGGACTATGTATTCGACACCGACCGACGCGAATTGCGTCGCGGGGTGGAGGGGGTCTCCATTGCGCCACAGGTCTTCGACCTCCTCGAATACCTGATCCGCAACAGGGAGCGCGTCGTCAGCAAGGACGATCTGATCAACGCGATCTGGAAGGGGCGAAGCGTGTCGGATGCAGCGCTGACGACGCGCCTGAACGTCGTCCGGACTGCAATCGGCGATTCCGGGGAGGGGCAACGCCTGATCAAGACGTTGCCACGGAAGGGCTTTCGTTTTGTCGGACACGTGCAGGAAGCCCGTAATCCTGCCGATGAAGCAGCCGCCAACGGTCTCGTTCAATCGCCGAAACAGGCATTGGCGCCCCCCGATAAACCCTCGATTGCGGTGTTGCCCTTCGAAAACATGTCGGGCGGCCGGGAACAGGATTATTTCGCGGACGGGATGTCGGAGAACATCATCACCGCATTGTCGCGGTTCAGCTCTCTGTTCGTCATAGCCCGCAATTCGAGCTTCACCTACAAGGGCAAGGCGGTTGACATCAAGCAGGTCGGCCGCGAACTGGGCGTACGCTATGTGGTCGAGGGCAGCGTGCGCAAGGCAGGCCGCCGGGTGCGCATCACGGGACAGCTGATCGAAGCGGCAACCAGTGTCCACTTGTGGGCAGACCAGTTCGACGGCGAGCTTGACGACATATTTGATCTCCAGGATCGCGTCACCGAATCCATCGCGGTAACCGTCGACATGCGGCTCCAATCCGAACAAGGCCGTCTCTCGCAACGGAAACCGACGGACAAGCTCGATGCCTATGACTACGTCCTGCGGGCCAACGCAGTGTGGCGACATGGCGATCGCGAGGCAAACGAGGAAGCGTTACGTCTCGCCTATAAGGCGATTGAACTCGATCCTCACTATGGCGGCGCCTATGCGCGCGCGGCTCTCTGCATAAACGCGAAGAAGCACCCTCACTGGATGCTCGATCCTCAGCAGGAAACAGCCGAGGCCGTGAGGTTGGCCCGGCTTGCAATCACCTTCGGAAGTGATGACGAGGTCGCGCTTGCCGCGGCTGCGTTGGTTCTCGGCTACCTTGCCGGCGAACTGGATGCTGCGGCGTCATTGGTCGACCAGGCCGTCGCGCTCAATCCGAATTCCGCGTTCGCATGGAGCGTAAGCGGCTGGCTGAGACTCTACATGGGCTACCATGATCTCGCTCTCGAGCATCAGAGTCGGGCCATGCGGCTCAGCCCGCGCGATCCCAATCGGCAGATCATGATTTCAATGATGGGCGCCGCGAATTTCTACCTGGGCCGGTTCGAGACCGCGGAGCGGCTCGCAAGCGAGGCGGTGCAGCTTACGGATGGCCATCTGGCTACGCTGCGTCTTCTTGCTTGTTGCCTGGCCCACCAAGGCAAGCTCGATCAAGCTGAATCTGTAGCTCGCCGAATCCTCAGCCTCGATCCGGCCTTTCGGCTCTCCGGCGCGGGCCAACTCACACCGTTGCGCCGAAAGGAGGATCTGGCTCTTCTGGTCGAGGGGCTGCGGCTCGCGGGCATTCCCGAATGAATACCGATCAGTTCCAGCGGCGAGGCTGAATTGCCACCATGCCTCAAACGAAAACGGCGCCATCTTGCGATGACGCCGCTTCGAAGGCCTTGAGGGCCGAGACTTACTTCCGCTTGTCCATCGGCACGTAGTCGCGGCGGGCGACGCCGGTGTAGAGCTGGCGCGGACGGCCGATCTTCTGCTGCGGATCCTCGATCATCTCGCTCCACTGGCTGATCCAGCCGACGGTGCGGGCGACCGCGAACAGCACGGTGAACATCGAGGTCGGGAA
>NZ_DAINNI010000082.1:0-21079 GCF_036735945.1 Bradyrhizobium sp.
CCCTGCCCCATCGCCATGGTGCCGGAATGCAGGATGACGCGGCCTTCCGCCGTCGCATGCAGGCTGACCTTTTCGTTGTGCGCGCGCCCGCCGGTCCATTCGATGTAGCTGGTGAGGCCGCGCCCGTAGAGCAGGCCCTTCTTCTTCGCCGCCTTCTTGCGCGCGGCAAAGCCGTCCCAGTCCGCAAGCTCGGTCGCCCGCGACAGCATGTGGGCGAACGCGCCCGAGTCGTACACCTGCCCGACGGCGTTGGTGTAGGGCAGTTGCGCCGGCTTGATGTAGTTCACCTTGCGGATGGTGCGCGGGTCCATGCCGATCTGGCGCGCCGCGGCATCCATCAGACGCTCGACGATGAACACCGCTTCCGGCCGCCCGGCGCCGCGATAGGCGCCGACCGGCGCGGTGTTGGTCATCACCGACTTCACCTCGAAATGCACCAGCGGCAGATCGTAGACGCCGGTCTGCACGAACGGGCCGAGCACCAGCGGAATGATGTTGGCCGTTCCCGAGGAGTATGCGCCGGTGCCGCCGACCGAGCGCACGCGATAGGCCAGCACGCGGCCCCTGGCGTCGAGCGCGAATTCGCCGGTCGAGGTGAGATCGCGGCCATGGGTGCCGCCGACAAATTCATCGGTGCGGTCGCCGCGCCAGCGGACCTTCCTGTTCAGCCTGGTCGCGGCATAGGCGACGATGCCGTCTTCGGGATACAGGCTGGTCTTCTGGCCGAAGCCGCCGCCGATATCGCCGACCAGCACGCGGACGCTGTCCTTCGGCCGCTTCAGAATGGATTCGGCGAGCAGGTCGCGGGTCGAACCGGGGGTTTGCGACTGCACATGCAGGATCAGGCGTCCTGTCTTCTTTTCGATCTCGGCAATGGTCGAGCGCGGCTCCATCGCCGACGGCACCAGCCGCTGGCTGACCAGATCGAGCGAGACCGTGTGGGCCGCGGATGCAAAGGCTTCCTCGACCTTGGCGGCGTCGCCATAGCTCATGGCCGCCACCACGTTGTCCGGCGCCTCCGGCCACACCAGCGGCGCGCCTGATTTGATCGCTTCCAGCGGATCGACCACCGAAGGCAATACCTCGTACTCGACGGCGATGGCTTCGGCCGCGGTCTGTGCCTGCGCCCGCGACGCTGCGACCACGGCGGCCACCGCCTCGCCGGCATAGCGCACCACCTCGTGCGCCAGCAGCCGCCGCGGCGGCACTGTCATCGCCGCGCCGTCCGGTCGCTTGAAGATCGCGAGCGTCGGCAGCGTGCCGATATCGTCCCTGATCAGGTCGGCGCCGGTATAGATCGCCTGCACGCCGGGCATCCCGGCCGCGGCTTCGGTATCGACCGAGACGATCCTGGCGTGGGCATGGGGCGAGCGCAGCAGATAGAGCCACAGCGCGCCCTCTTCTGCCTTGTCGTCGATGAACTGTCCCTTCCCGGTGAGCAGCCTCTGGTCTTCCAAACGCTTGACCGGCTGGCCCGCACCGAAACGCATATTGCCGGGAAGAATATTCATCAGTCTGTCCTTGGAAAGCTTCTTGTCGGATCGGGCGGGGTTTTAGCGGTTTTTACGCGGGAGGCAACCCATTCAACTCATTGCAATAAATGCGCCAGCGGAGCGATGCGGCCCACCGCGGATGGGTGTCATTCGATGGTCGAAATTCGGGCTGTCAGCTACGGCCGACGTCGACGATATCGATGTTGATCTCGCGCGTCTGCGACCCCCGTTTGAGGCCGATGCGGATGCTCTTGCCGGTGCCGATCTGCTCGATCTGGTCGGTCAGGTCGGAGAGCCGGTGCACCGGCTTGCCATCGGCCTGGACAATGACGTCGCCGAGCGCACCCGAGTTGAAATCGACGCCGCGGATGCCGGCGCGTTCGGCCGGGCTGCCGGGGGCGGTGCGCACGATGATCACGCCTTCGACGCCCAGCCTGGTCGAGACGGCCTCGCTGGCAGCGACAATGCCGATCCCGGGCGTCGGCACGCGCCCCTTCCCGATCAGCTCAGGGACCACGCGATTGACGATGTCGACAGGGATCGCAAACCCGATGCCGGCACTGGTGCCTGAAGGCGAAAGAATCGCCGTGTTGACGCCGATCAGACGTCCCGCCGAGTCCAGCAGCGGCCCGCCCGAATTGCCGGGATTGATCGCGGTATCGGTCTGGATCACGTTGGCGATCTCGCGGCCGCTGCTGGTCGGCAGCCGGCGCTTCAGCGCGCTGATGATGCCGCTGGTCAGCGACTGATCCAGCCCGAACGGGTTGCCGATGGCAAAGGCGAATTGACCGACCTTGAGCTCGCTCGAGCTGCCGAGCCCCACCGGCGGCGGCAGCTTGCGCGGGCTCCTGATCCGCAACACCGCGAGGTCATAGTTGGGCGCGACGCCGATGATCTCGGCCTGCGCCACCTCGCCCGAGGCAAAACGAACGGCAACTTCGCTGCTGTTCTGCACGACGTGATTATTGGTGACCACGTGACCGTCATTATCCCAGACAAAACCCGTGCCCGAAGCTGCGCCCGCGCCGGCTTCGCCACCCTCGTCCTCGGCCAGCGGATTGGCGGTACCGGAGCGCGCGACGACCTGCACCACCGACGGGGACACCCGCTCGAACAGCTCGATATTGGCGCGCTCGGCGTCCGACAGCGGGCCGCGCTGGTCGACGGTGCGGGCCGAAGTATTGGTCCAGGGGCTGTAGCGGATGTTGGAGAGCGTCAACGCCGCCAGCACGGCTGCGACGACGGCGAGAGAAAGCGCAAAGCGGCGGCTCATCGATCACTCCCCTGGCAAACCCGGCGACATGCCAAGCATATATGACGAGCAAACCGGACTTTCAGCCGTGTGGAACTGCGTAAGCAACGCTCCAGCCGGCCGGAGGTTTCCCGCCGCTCCGAGTATGTGACAGACTTTAGCCTATCCGAGATCCCGCAGCGCGGCCTCGACGACCTTGCGCTGCTCGGCGGTCAGCGGCGCCTGCGGCGGCACGGGGTCGCCGACCGCATAGCCCTGGATCTCGAGCCCGGCCTTGATGCAGGCGGCGAGGTTGAAGCGCGCAAAGGCCTCGTTGATGCGCCACAGCCTGCGCTGCAGCGCCATGGCCTCGTCCCAGCGCTTGGCCCTGCAGAGATTATACAGTTCGACGCTCTGTCGCGGGATGATGCAGGCAGGGCCGGCCATCCAGCCCAGTCCGCCGATCAGCATCACCGCCGCCGGAACGTGGGCGGAGGCCGAGAAGACCTTGATGGCGTCGCCGCAGCGGTTCATGATCGACAGCAGCCGGCCGGTGTTGGTGGAGGCGTCCTTGATGTAGCCGATGCGCGGATGGGTCGCGAGACGCGCGATCACGTCGAGCGTCAGGTCGGACCGCTGGAACTGTGGATTGGTGTAGATCACGACCGGAATGTCGACGGCGTCGGCGATGGCGCGGAAATACGATTCGATCTGCGCATCGGCAACCGGAAAATAGGCTTCCATGATCGCGAGAATGCCGTCGGCGCCGCGCTTCTGATAGTCCCTCGCCTGCGCCACCGCGTCCGCCGTCGACGTCGACGCAACGCCGGCAATCACCGGCACGCGGCCGTTCGCGGCCTCGATCGTGGCCTGCACCACGGTGGCGCGCTGCGCCTGGTTGAGATAGGCGAACTCGCCGGTCGACCCCAGCGGCGTCAGCCCATGCACGCCTTGTTTGATCAGGTCGTCGCATAACCGTCCCAGAACGTCGGCGCGAATCTCGCCGGAAGCATCGATCGGCGACACCAGATAGGGAAAGACGCCGTGGAAGTCGGACATTCAGAATCACCTTGCAACATCACCCTGCAAAACCACCCAGGCGGCCGCTGGAAGTCGTCATGCAAGACGGTTATGGAATTGTTTGCAAGCCTCGAGAAAGCCAAATTCGAACCGGCGGCGCAACTTCCCGCCGACGTAGAGCATGTTGCTATTTACTATTCAGGGAATGCCAACCTAAAATGACGCTGGTTGCCGAGAGGGCCACCGGCTTTGCTCGCGAGAATTTTTTGCCGTCGTCATCCATTTCTTTCAGCGCGCCCGATTGTTGATCGTTCCGCAGGGATAATCATGGAACTGTTGCGCTTCGTCCTTCGCAAGGCATGGCTGGCAATTCTCTTCCTGCTTGGCGTGGTGATCCGTCTTCCACGCCTGCTCCTCAAATCATTCCTCGTATTCGTCAGCATTCTCCTCACCGCCGCCTTGGCGATCTTCCTCATCCAGGCCTTGTGGGTTTCGCCCCGAGACATTGCGTACCGCTATGTGTCGCCGGATGCGACAAACCCTCCCAATGCCTGCGCCTGGCAGCAGAACAATCCGACGACGCTGGCTGACTTCGCCAACAGCGAGGACAGGGCACAACGCGCGGGCAAGGGCCAGGCCGGGCTGGAATGCATGCTCCAGTATCACGTCGTGCCATCGCTCCCGAACGATACCTGGTACAGAAGCGACCGACCGATCGGGCCGATCGGCTACCATCTGGCGTTCCTGGAATTTCAGGAATCGGGCCGGCTCGCCGAGAAAGGCATCGACGGCTCGGTGCTGCCGCGTTCGCAGTTGCAGGTCCTGGAGGATCATCTCGCCAGGCAAAAGAACAACTACGTCCTCGTATTCATTCACGGCTGGCGCCACGACGCGCGCATCGGCGACGACAACGTCGCCAACGCCAGGGTCTATGCGGCCCATGCCGCCAGCGCGCTGGACTACCGCTGCAAGACGACGGGCAAGGATTGCGACTATACCGTCACCGCCGTCTATGTCGGCTGGCGCGGCGCCCGGGTGGATGAGCGCGCAATCGAAGCCTTCGCAGATCGCAGGCTGGGCTTCCTTGGACGAAAGGTTTCGGGTTTCTTCAAGTTTGCCTTCGGCGACATTCCCGCCGCCCTGACCCTGTTCGACCGCAAACCGATCAGCGAAAGAATAGCCCCGTCGGTCGTCGCGTCGCTACGGCATGTCGACCGGCTCTTGAAGCAACGCAATACCGACCCATCGAAAGCCGATCGCATGATCGTCATCGGGCATAGCCTGGGCGGCAACATTCTCGCGACCGGGCTGAACTCTGCGATGATCGAGCAGATCAGATTGCACAGGCCCGGGGAGCTTCTGCAGTCACCGCTGGGAAATCTGGTGATTATGCTCAATCCCGCGGCGGAGGCGTGGAAGTGGACCTCCCTCCAGCGCGAGATGCGGCTACGAGTCCGGTTCCCCGAAAATCTCGCCGACAGGAATCAGGGACCCGGCGACGAAAAGGTATTCTTTCCGCTCAATCAGCCTCCGGTATTCATATCGATCACGTCGGCGTTCTCATGGCCTGCCGCGGCGCTGACGCAACTCGAATTGAAGAAATTGCAGGGCCGCGATCCTGAAATCGAGGAGATGAAATCGCTGGCGCAGTACGACGCTGCGACACACGACGCCTTTCCTTTCTTCAAGGGCAACTTCCAGCCTTTGTCGGAGACCCTCGATCGCCTCGCGAACTGGTTTCCGGTGAGCAAGCCGGGTCAAGGGACGATCTTTCCCGACAAGGGCGTGTGCGGAACGTGGAAGCCCCTGGCCAACACCTGTCAAACCGTTGTGGTTGGCTCGCTGCGGTTTGCCGCGGCCGTGGTCAGGAACGTGCCGTTCACCAATTCCGCCACGGACGACACTTTGACCATCGGGCATCTGAACCCCGTGCGTCCTCCCTACAGCACCTACACCAGCGGCGCCTGGCAATCGCCGCTGCCCTTTGGGACGACGAGCGAACTGATCGTCAACAACAACATCGGCCATCCGACGCTCTACACCAATGCCGGCTCGGCCTACCTATCCGAATGCGCCATGGTCGATCACTGGCTGTGGAAGGCGCGGCATAATCCCGACATGGGCACCTATACCGGATGGGACAGCGGCTATTCTCACGTCAATCCTGCGACGTACAACGTCACGCCGGACAGAATCGCGCCGAACGTCACCCCTACCCGCCCGCGATCGAACGCCGTCGATGGCCATCTCGAGATTCAATTCCGGCAATATCTGTTGAAGAGCGGGACGCGATCGATCGTCACGCTGAGCGATCCGATGTGGAATATCCGGGCATATGACACGACACTGGCATTTCACGGCGGCTACGTATCGTATCCGCTGATCTGCGCACTCAATCAACTCGTGATGGACGACATCGCATCGGAGCCGAAGAACTAGCCGGCCCTGGATGCGCAGACGATGCGCGCCCCTCCGCGAGAGGAGGCCTTCAGCTTGCCCGGCGTCGCATCGAAGGTGAACACCGGCTCGGCTCGCGCGGCTCCCGATGCGACAATCAGCACCGCGAGCATCATGCCGATATAGCGCGCCAGAGATGCCGCTCAATCAGCTTCACACGTGCTCCTGTCCCAGCCGCCGCGACGAAATGGCACATCATACCGTTGCGTCGCCAATCGTGAAACAGGCGTGAGCGGCCCGCAGAAAGACCCAAAGATGTCCACAGATGTCCACAGGTTCTAACGATTTAACTCACGATTATTTCACGAGTTTCTTCCCAATCTCGCCGCATTGACCAAACGCGAGAGCAAGTTGATGGGTGTGCAGAAGGTCGCCGACGCATCCGCTTTCCGAGCTTCAGAACTCGATGCGCGCGGCTCCATCCCGGTAACGACGACGCCCGGCTTTCGTCACTTTCTCGGCACGCCAACGCCATCGCAACGCTTTCGCGCCTTCGGTATCGATCCGCTCGTTTCTTCCTCAGGTCATGCACAGCTTCGCGGGTTGATGCATCGCCTGTCGCGGCGAATGGATGCCTTCATCAAATGGCCGCCGCACCAGGATGCATCGGCGGAGCAGTGGGAAAATCCCTTCATCCCCTCGGGCTACACCTATCTGCTGCAGTTCATCGCCCATGACCTGGTGCACTCGGCGATTCCGCTTTCGGTGGCGGGAGGGCTCGGCCGCGGAACGAACAACGCCCGCCGCATGCCGCTTCGGCTGGAGACGCTATACGGCAGCGGTCCGGTCGGATCGCCGCACATCTATGCGCTCGACGCGCCGAACGACGACCGCCGCACCAAGCTGCGGCTTGGGCGCATGCGCTGGAAGGAGTCCGAGCCGGCGACCGGTTGCCCGTTCCGCGACATCGCGCGGGCCAAGGCAGAGAACGTGACAGGGATCGATCGCAGTATCGCAGGCGTGCGGGTTGCCCTTACCGAAGCCCTGGTCGCCGACCCGCGCAATGACGATCACGCCGTGATGTCGCAACTCACCGCGCTGTTCGCGCTGCTGCACAACGCCCTGATCGACCTGATACGCCGGCAGGAACGCGATAGCGGGCGGAACAGCCAGTTCGGCGCCGCCTATCAGCGCTTCCTGTGCGCCCGCGAGGCAGTAACGCTGATCTATCACAACATTCTCCGCAACGATCTGATGCGGCGGGTCATTCACCCGGCGATCTACGCGGCCTATCGCGGGCCGGCTCCGCGCTTCATCGATCGGCCCGATGACGCCAGCCAGACTCTTGCGATCGGCGACTGGGAAATTCCTTTCGAGTTCTCGCACGGCGCGTTTCGCTTCGGTCACGCCATGGTGCGCCACGAATATTGCATCAACGACCTGTCGATCCAGGACCTCAACAGCACGCTCGAAAAGACCTCCGCCAACGATCCGGTCAACATGCCGCTCGACGAAACCTGGATGGTGCAGTGGTCGCGCTTCTTCGAGATCAACGAAACCACGCCGAACTTCAGCCGACGCATCGGACCATATCTCAGCGACGGGCTGGGCAATGACCAGATTTTCCCGGCATTCGACGAGACGGAGCGGGTAGGCCTGCTGTATCGCGACCTGCTCGGCGCCAGTCTGGCCGGCATGTGGTCGGTGGACGCCTTGATCGAAGAGATCGGCAGCAGGCGCCCGGATCTCATCGCCACGTCGCGCCTGCTCGCAGATCGCGCCTACCGTGTCGAGCAGCTTCGCGAATGGCTTGTCTCGGGGCATGCCTACGGCGCGCTGACCACGGAGGACATCGAAACCCTCTCGAATGATGCTCCGCTGCCGTTCTTCGTCCTGTTCGAAGCGATGCATGACATGCAGGGTCTGAAGCTCGGGCTGCTCGGCTCGATCATCGTATCGGAAGTGATCTTCGGCGCGCTCGCAGGAGATCCGCGCTCATCCGGCGGCGGCGCACTCGCAGGCCAGCTTGCCGATTTATCTCGCGAATACTATCCGGCGAATTTTTTCCAGGAAATTCCCGACATCTCGAGCATGGCGCAACTGGTGAAATTCACGACCGAAATTGCCGAACTACAGCAGGCCGTACCTGCATTTTTGTGAAGCGGAATTTTTCCGTCTCACCCAACCCGGAGGAGCAAGAGCATGCAGCGCATCGAAAGGCTACAGGTGACCAACCATGAGCGTTGGGGCAAGCTGGTGAAGACCTGGGCGACCGGCACCAACTACCTCGACGACGACAACGTCTACCCGCTGCCGGAAACGATGGAAGAGTTCAAGGAGCAACTCGCCAAGGCGCAGGTATTCGCCACGGTGCCGGATCGCTTCAAGAACATCAAGTTCGTGAAGCAGGAACAGGACACGATCCTGGTGAAGTTGCCGCCGAAGGTGATGATCGAGGATTCCGAGATGGCGCTCAACCAGCCCGGAGCCACCTATCCGCTGCCGCCGTTCTACAAGCGCCTGTTCAACGGCATGGACCCGGTGATCCCGGAGAGCGACAAGTTCAAGGTGCATGCCGAACGTATCGGCGACTACACCATCAGCGCCTGCGCCTGAAATCGGCGAGCGACCCGTTCACCAGGACAGTGGTGCAATGCCTTCGACCGGGAACCCGGCGCCGCGCAAGCTGCGGCGCAGGGTTTCCCATCGCGTCTTGACGTTGATGGGGTGCGCCTGCAGCAGCCAGCGTGTGATGGCCACGTCGGTCGGGGCCTCCGCCCCAACCCAAAACGAGCGGATGCCGTTCAGAAATCGCTGCGCTTCCTCGCGCGCTGACTCGGCGTGCCCCAGTTCGAACAGCGCGGCCGCACGCCAGGCCGGCAGCGTCTGAATGACGCTGGAGGCGCGGTCACAGGCCTCCAGGGCGCCCGCATAGTCACCGCACAGGAATTGAATGATGCAGTGATAGCCCCATTCGAGGCGTGAGGGCGCCAGCGAAAGGGCAAGCGATTGGCTGGCGCGTAGCTGAGCCTGTTCGATCGAGCCGCAGAACGCGCAATAGTGAGCGCTTGACAGCAACGTCCACGGATCGTTGTCGTTCAACTCGCACGCGAGGTCCATGTGCGACGCCGCCTCGGCCTCGCGCAACGCAAACGTATAGGACCAGCCGCAACACAGATGCGCCCTGGAATCGACCGGATCGAGTTCGACGGCGATTTTCGCCAGTTCAAGGGTCGCCTTCGCCTTGTCGAGATTGCGAAGGATCCCGGGATGCACGAGATGCTCGATGTTGTTCATCTGCACAAGGCTGCTGTAAAACGGCGAGAACGCAGGATTTTCCCGGATCGAGTCGCGAAAGATCACGACCGCCCGCTGCCAGCTTTCCTGGTCGAACCTGGCGATGAGATTCTGGCCGCGCAGCCAGCGGTCGTGCAGATCGAGCGAAACGTCGGGCTCGCCGGCCAACCGCATCAGCCGCTCGGTCGACAATTGCACGTTCAGGGAAGTCGCGATCCGGCGGATGATGCGCTGCTGGGTTTCGAACCAGTTGCCGAGGCCAAGGCGGAAGCTTTCGCTCCAGACATAGATGCCGGTGGTGTCGTCCCGCAGCACCATGACGATGTTGATTTCGGCGCCCGCCTGGTAGGCGGTGGTTTCGATGCAGTATTGCGGCGCCATACCGGAAGCGGGAAGCACGAGGGCCGCGGGCGGACGATCGACCACGCTCCACTCGCGGAAGCGCACGAGACAGGCGGCGAGATGCTGGGAGAATCCCTGCACCAGATGGCTGTGGTCCTCGTCAACGCCGTGCATCGCAAAGGGCAGCAGCACCAGGCGCGTCTTGGCAGGCGGACTGGCCGCGGGCGTGATCGGGCCGACCGGCTGCAGGGTGGTCTCCCGGATCATCCTGACGGCAAACTCGTCGTTGGCAGCGGAAGCGGCTCGATCGGCCGGCGCGCGCTCCAGAACGCCGAGCTTGATGTTGGCGACGAGTTCTTCGGTAGCCGCTGACGGCTCCATGGCATAGTCGCGATCGAGAAGATCCCACAGCGCCTTGTAGAGCCGCAACGCGCCGGCGGTGTCCCCCTCTTCGGCATGCGCCCGCATCAGATAGCGGCAGGCATATTCATGGGTCGGATCGAGGTTGACGATCGCCGCCGCGATCCGTTTCTTGGCTTCGGCTGCGAGGCTCGCCGACGTCAGGCCCTCGTCGAGGTTTCGCATCAGCCGTTCATGGATGGTCTGGCGCTTGGCCAGCACCCAGACCCGGAACGATGGGTCGAGATCGTCCATTCCTTCGAGCAGCCGCCCATCGAGCTGCGGCGTATCGAGCAGCAGCGGATGGACGCGCCCGCCCTCGGCAAGGTGAATGACGCTTTCGATATCGACTTCGATGCGCTCGATGTCGAGGCCGATCATGAGCCGTTCCGCGACGAAGCCGTCATATCCGGCCTCTTCCAGCAACGAGCGCAATTCGCGCACCACCTGCCGCAGCGAGGCACGCGCCTTTTCCTCGTCCGAACGGCTCCAGAGCAGGCCGACCAGCCGCTCGCGGCTTTCCTGCTTCGCTTCCGATAAGGCAAGGTAGCTCAAGACAGCACCGGCCTTACGGGTTCGCAATTCGATCGGCCGGCCGTTGAAGCGTATGCCGAGCCGCCCGACCAGCGATACGGACAGGCGCGGCGCGCTTTCGGGCGCTTCCGCAGCCTTGTCTGTTGTGATGACGTTTGCGCTGACCGGCATCGCGACGGCTTCCGGAACCGATTGGATGTTTCCTTCCAGTCTATAGCAAAGAGATACCTCCGGTATAGGTTGCGCCGCCGCCGGTTCGGCCGATAGTGTCCTGCAGCCTGGGGGTAACGATCTCCGACGGCTCGATTTGCAGGCCCGGCGCGATGACGCGGACCACCGGAACAGCGAAGCGCTCGCGGGTGAGATCGATGCGGAACGTATCGATCTCCAATTGTTTCAAACGCTCAGCGATCACTTCGAATATGATACGCGCTTCAGTTGCGTGGAAACGCAGATGATCCGCGTATTCCGAGATGGGATGCAGCAGCTTGCACGCATCGGAATCGATCGCCGCGCGCTGCAAGTGGGCGCGATCCTGCGCATTGAGCGCATCGTCGCCGCGCTCGCTGCGCTTGGCTGCAACGACGACATCGGCGAGTTCGATCTGGCACAGCTCCATGATCGCGGAGTGAACGGCCGCTTCCAGCGTCGGCCGCGCGACGAGGCCGACGGCAAGGCCGGCGCCGTCCGCCCGGCAGGATACCGCGGCGACGCTGGGCACGCCGATATCCGTCGTGATGTCGAGTAGCCAGGTTCGCCGCGCGGCCGATGCGCCCTTCCGAAGCCTGTGCAGCAGCGCTTCCGCGACACCGACCGCTGCATGCTGCGGCGGAATCGATCGCGCCGGCTGGCCGCCCCGCCACCACAGGCTGGCTGCGTCGCGTTCGATCAATTCCAGCAGGCCATGCAGCGCTGCGGCGTCCCGTGACGGAGCGGCGGCCGACCCGATGCTCAAGGGATATGGCGGCACGAAGTCTCGCTGCGCCGGCGGACGGCGCAGACAGATATCTGCCGGAAGCCACGCCTCGCCGCCATCCGCCAACCGCGTTGCGCGACACCAGGAGAGCGCTCGCTCCGGTTGAATACAGCGCTCCGACAGACGGGCCACCAACTCCAACGCCTGGGGTCCGAGTTCTTCACGCAAGTCATCGACGCCGAGTTGGAGCAGCAGGTCGCTCGCCGTCTGCAATTGAGAGAGGTATTCGATTCCCTCGCCGATACAGCCCTGAAATGCCTGCTGCAACGTAAGTCCAACGCCGGAAACGCCGACGATTGGACTTCCGTGATGCAGGGGATCGGCAATCGCCGGATCGAATTGCGCACCAAAACTGATCAAGCCGGGCGCATCGGGCGCGGCCAATTCAAAGACACGCGCAAAGCGAGAGGCTGCAATCAGCAATTGTGCGCGATTCGTTGTCTCGGGATCGATCCGATTGCCGGACTCCAGGCCATATTCCAGCGCTTGCAACACATTTCTGGCTTCGTGATCGCTATCCACATCCAATGCGTTGCCAAGAAGCAACGATGCGGCGCGCGCAAACAATTCCTGCATCGAATTTACGGTACCGCTCACGGTGACCTCACGACTTCACGCGCAGAGTCAACAGCGAGAGGCCAGCCCGCCCTCGCCCTGGAGGAACTTATGCTCGCGAAAGCTTTCGTCATAGCCATGGCAGGAGATATTGCCCGATCGGATTATGCCAAGCCAACGATGATTCGCAGCCGAGGCCGTGAGTGGCTGATCGCCTGCCGCTGGGGTCCGGATGGCGAATATCTCTCGATTGCGACGGCGGGCCCGATCACGGAGCCACTCGCAGTGATTGCACCGCAGTCTATTGCGCCGATCCATAGTCTGGTCGGCGTGCTGGTTTCCGAATCGGAAAAGCAATCCACCAGCACGTTCCTGCTGGTGCGTCAGCTACCCGGCGCGATCGAACTCGCGGGCACGTTTTTTCCGGCCGACGGATACGTGCTGCTGCAGGACCATGGCGATATTCACCTGGTCTGCAAGGCCCGCTACTCGCATAGCTGCGGCTGGCTCGACGGCAAGGAGATCCGCAAGGACATTCCCGATCCGGCGCCCTATTCGGCCGAAGCCATGTCATGGCATATCGAAGCGACACGCCGCGACTGGATCGGCGAATTCATTCCTGGCGCCAGGCCGCCGGAGCGGGTTGTGATGCGCGCGGCCGGTTGAAGCTATCCCTGGAACGGAGACCTTCTCCGCTCGCTCGGTTCGGCGGGGTCGAGCCGCGCGACCCTGGCCTTCACTCCGGGAGTTCGATCGGCCATGCTTTCGACGAGCTTGGCGAGGCAAAGCCGCACGCGCGGATCGGTCGTTCGCGCATAGGCCTTGAGCAGGCGCAAGGCGCCCGGCTCCGTGAGCAGTCGCATTGGTGAACTCAGGCCGGAAGATCCGGCCTCGGAGGATTCGAACAATTCGCCAATCGAAACGTCCAGCGCGGATGCAATGCGCGACAATCGGCCGGCGCCGACCCGGCTGATGCCTCGCTCGTATTTCTGCAACTGTTGAGAATTAATCCCGATCCGCTCCGCCAGCACGGCTTGCTTCATGCCGCGCCCGATCCGAAGCACGCGAATCCTGGCGCCCACCATCTGATCGAGTGGGTCGGACTTTCTCATCGCCATGGGCAGGCTCCCAACATTGAATTGAGAGACCTTAGCACAACCTCAGGGAGAATAGACCGCTAATTTGCGATCACAGGAAGCGTTCGTACCCGCTGCTCGGCATTCGCATGCTCGATGGTCAGCCGTCCCTTCACATCGATCGCCGCCTTCATGGCCTGGGGGTGACCGGTTTCGAGAAAATGCTGCAGAACGTCGCGGCTCTCATCGGAAAGCGCGAATAGCCCGCGCATCAATTCGAAGAAGCCCGGTTCTTCCGCGACATAGAGCAGTTCACGCAGTTCCGCGCCGGTGTACTGCGCCAGCGCCGTCAAAAGCCATTCGGTTTGGTCATTCGGGTCGCTCTCCGGTACGCGATTCAAATAGTAAACGACCGATTCCGCACTCATTTCATCCCCCGGTACCTTGATAGCTGACAAGCCCCCCGCTCCCGGGTGGTATTCTGGCAGCTAACTTCCCGTGCCTAACACTGCGGGCCCCTTCGTGAATTCAGCGTGATCGCGCTAACAGGTGGCATCCAGAATTCGATTCCGGAAGTTCTCCGTTGGTCGCAAGCGTGCCGAATTGATGCAATCGGGTGCAGTCAGGCGCAAAATTTACTCCAGCGCCGGCTGGAACGAGCCGCCCTTGCTGCGAATCAGGCCAGTTCCACCCGAAGCATCAGAAGGCCTTCGCGATGGCGCGTTGGGCGTCCTGCTGAATTGCCTTTAGATGATTCTGGTCCCGAAAGCTCTCCGCATAGATCTTGTAGACATCTTCCGTGCCCGACGGCCGCGCGGCAAACCATCCGGACTGGGTCTCGACCTTGATGCCGCCAAAGGATTGATCGTTGCCCGGGGCGCGGGTCCGAATCGCGGTGACGGCGTCGCCGGCAAGCTGCCGCAGGTCGAGTTGCTCCGGCCCCAGCGCCTTCAGCGCGTTCTTCTGCCTGGGCGTCGCGGGCACGTCGATCCGCTCGTAGAAGGGCACCCCAAGTTCCTCCGTCAGCGCGGCAAACAATTGGCTCGGATCGCGGCCGGTACGTCCGAGGATTTCGGCGGCGAGCAACCCCATCGCCATGCCGTCCTTGTCCGTCGTCCACACCGTACCATCGCGCTTGAGGAACGAGGCGCCGGCGCTCTCCTCGCCCGCAAAACCGAAACCGCCGCTGCCGAGACCTTCGACGAACCATTTGAAGCCGACCGGGGTTTCGACCAGCTTGCGGTTCAGCTTCCCTGCGACACGGTCGATGATCGAACTGGAGACGATGGTCTTGCCGATCGCGGCGCCGCGGCCCCATTGCGGCCGGTGCTCGAACAGATAGGCGATCGCCGCAGCCAGAAAATGGTTCGGGTTCATCAGGCCACCGGTGCGCGTCACGATGCCGTGGCGGTCGGCATCGGTATCGTTGGCAAAGGCGACGTCGAAGCTGTCGCGCATCTGGATCAGGCCTGCCATCGCAAAGGGCGAGGAACAATCCATCCGGATCTTGCCGTCCCAGTCCGCCGTCATGAAGCGGAAGGTCGGATCGACCGTCTCGTTCACGATCGTCGCATTGATTCCGTAGTGCTCGATCAGCGGCGCCCAGTAGCGGACGGCGGCGCCGCCGAGCGGATCGATGCCGATCTTGACGCCGGCCGACTTGATCAGCGCCAGGTCCACGGCATTGCCGATGTCGGCGACGTAGGGATGGATATAGTCGTGCAGATGCGTCGAGGGCGCCTTGCGGGCGCGCTCGTACCGCATCCGCGCGACACCCTTCATGCCGGCCTCGATATAGGCGTTGGCGGCCTTCTCAACCTTGCCCGTCACGTCGGTGTCGGCCGGGCCGCCATGCGGCGGATTGTATTTGTAGCCGCCATCCTCGGGCGGGTTATGTGACGGCGTGATGACGACGCCGTCGGCGAGCCCGCCGGTGCGTCCCTTGTTGTAGCTGAGGATCGCATGCGAGATGACGGGCGTCGGCGTGTAGCCGCCGCGCTCATCGATCATGATGTCGACGCCATTGGCGGCAAACACCTCCACCGCACTCGCCAGCGCCGGCTCGGCGAGCGCATGGGTATCGATGCCGATGAACAGCGGGCCGTTGAGCCCGCTCTCGCGGCGGTGATCGCAGATTGCCTGCGTCGTCGCCAGAATATGATTTTCGTTGAACGAGTTTCTGAGTGACGTCCCACGATGGCCCGAGGTGCCGAAGGCGACGCGCTGGGTGGGATCAGAAGGGTCCGGCTTTCCGGCAAAATAGGCCGTGACGAGCCGCGGTACATTAACAAGGGAGGCGGGATCGACCGGCTTGCCGGCCGCGGGATTGGAAGCAGTCACATGACCTCACGAAATCGATAGTCTCGCCGGATTATACGTGGAAGCGATGAACTGGGCAAAACCGGCACCGCGCCTGGATGCAGCCGCCACTAGTAAATGCGGCGTTGCCGAGGCGAATTCCTGCCGCCATGCATGAAGAAGGGATTGGTCAGGCACTGCGCCGAGAGGCCCGATGCTGATGCCGCGCACAGCGCCAGTGACGTAAAGCTGCAGCCGAGAGAGCCGCCGCCCGTCCCATAGACCCGCAGGCAGACCGGAAAGTTCGGATCATAGGCCTGGGCCCGTGCCGGCGCGGCCAGGGACACCGTCGCAATCGTCGGAAATGTGCAGGCAAATATGCGCACGGGGGGCTCCTTTTCTAAGGAGCCTACCACACTCGGCCCGCCGGCTGGACCCAATCCCGTTCAAGATTTGTCGCCCTGCTATGACGACAAAAGCCTCTGCCTGAAGAACGCCAGGATCTCGTCGCGTGCCGCGATCGTCGGCTGGCCGGCCTGGTCGATCAGGTGCGCGGTGACGACGCTGTGCGGCGTCGTGACGTGGCGGGCGAAGAACGGCGCAAGATCGGTATTCGCCGCGCTGTCCGGCAGCACCCGGGCAATGAAGCGGTCACCGAGCGCTTCCGCATAGGCCGCGAAGCGCTGCGCCATGCAGAACCTGTCGCCTTCGAAACGGTAGGCCATCACAGTCAGATCATCGCGTTCGAGCCGCGCGCGAACCGCCCTGACTTCTTCCGGCGCGATTTCAATGCCGGCCGGATCGTTCAGCGGCAACGACGGCTGCGAGAGCACCGGCGCCAGCATCGATGGCTCGAGCATCATGGTCAGCGCGAAATTTCCGGTAAAACACATTCCGATCGCGCCGACGCCGGGACCGCCGCATTCGCCATGCGCCAGTCGCGCCAGCGAGCGGAGCCATATCGCTACGGGACTTGATTGGTTCGCGGACAAGGCGCGAAATTCGGCGCTGACGCAGGCGCGCTGAAAGATCGCGGCGCCCTCCTCCGCATCCGGAACGGCGCCGTCGCGGCCGAACAGCGACGGCATGTAGACGGTGAAGCCGGCGTCGCGAACCCAGCGGGCGAACCGCGCGACGTGCGGGCTGATGCCCGGCATCTCCGTCATCACGATCACGGCGGGCCCTGCGCCGGCGACGTAGACCACCTTGGCAATGCCGTCGATCACGACGTCGCGGCGCGTGAAATCCTCGAGCGGATCATCCTGCGTCATCGACCGTTGCGGCATCGGCGCGCTTCCTTGCAAAGCCAGCATCTTCTCCGGCATCGTTGCGATTTGACGGGCGACCGGCTAGTGTCAAAAATGACATTTATCGAGTGTTTTTTGACATGACCAAAGTCGCGGTGATCGAGATCGAGGGATGCATGGCTTCGAGCGCCGCGATCACCCATGACGTGTTGGCGACCGCCAACCGGATCGGCGCCGCGACGCGGGCTCCGCCGTTCAAGGTCACCACGGTGCGCTGCGGATCGCGCCGCGGCGATGTCGATCTGCGCGGCGTCGAACTCGTCATCGTTCCGGGCCTCGGCACGCCGACGGCGGATGAACTGGAGCGCAAGTTGAAGAGTTCGGCCTGCCGGCGCGCGGGCGACATGATTGCCCGCACGTACGGCCGCGGCGCCGCACTGGCCGCATCCTGCGCAAGCACCTTCGTGCTCGCGGAGGCAGGCCTGCTCGACGGAAGGCGCGCGACCACGACGTGGTGGTTCGCTCCGCTGTTCCGACAACGCTATCCCGCCGTCGAACTGGCAGCGAAACAGATCGTGGTAGCCGACTGGCCGATCGCGACTGGCGGCGCCGCCATGGCGCAGATGGACCTCATGCTGGCGATCGTCGGCCGGTTCGCCGGACCGGGATTGGCGCAGGCCTGCGCCAACTATCTGCTGCTCGAGGAGCGGCGCTCGCAGGCGCCGTTCATGGCGATCTCCTACCTCGCCGGGCAGGATGAAAGGATTGGCAAGGCCGAGCGATGGGTACGCGACAACATCGCGCGCGACTTCGCGATCGAGGAACTCGCGGCAGCCGTCGCGCTGGCACCGCGGACATTTGCAAGGCGGATGGCGGCGACCTGCGGCGTCTCGCCGATACAGTTCGTGCAGCGGATCCGCCTGGAAACCGCGCGCTTCCTGCTGGAGACGACGCGCCTGCCGGTCGATGAGATCGCGCGGCGGGTCGGATATGCGGAGCCTTCGACGCTGCGCCGGCTGATCCGGCGCGACACCAAACACGCGCCCGGACATTTCCGTCCCGCGGCCTGAACGCGAGGGACGTCAGCCCACGATCGCCTTCACCTCCAGATATTCTTCAAAGCCGAACACCCCGAACTCGCGCCCGTTGCCCGACTGCTTGTAGCCGCCAAACGGCAGGCTGCGGTCGAACGGTGCGCCGTTGAGGTAGACGCGCCCGGCGCGGATGCGGTTGGCGACCTTGCGGGCGCGGACCGCATCCCCGGACTGCACGAAGCCCGCCAGACCGAACGGCGTGTCATTGGCGATATCGACCGCATCGTCCTCGGTGTCGTAACCGATGATCGACAGCACGGGGCCGAAAATCTCCTCGCGCGCGATCTTCATCTGCGGCGTCACATGGCCGAAGACGGTCGGGCGCACGTAATATCCACGGTTGAGGTCGGCCGGCCGCCCAGGACCGCCGGCGCCGCTTGTCGCGGGCTTTGCGCTTTTCCGTGCTAGGCGGCGTTCTGCGCCGCCATCGCTGGAAGATTCAGGAACCGCGCCGCGTTGTCGCTGATGAGTTTTCCGATCGACGCGCGCGGCATTTGCAGATCGAGCAGTATCTGCGTGATGCTGCGGAAGCCATCGACCGGCCGCTGCGATCCCTGCAGCCCGAGGTCGGACGACAGGATCGTGTTGTCGACGCCAGCCACCTCGATCAGATGAGCAAGATCATCTGGACCGTACTTCAACGACTTGCCTTCGATGAACATGCAGATCGGGTGTTCCATCTTGACGCCGCGCGCGACGAGCTGGCGAATATCGGTGTCGTTGCAGCCGACGATATAGGTCGGATGGTTGACCATCATCTTCTTGACGCCGCGCCGCGCCGCCTCGTCGAACAGGATGTGCACTCGCTGGCCGGCAAATGGCCGCCGGCCAGGATGATGTCTGCCTCGGCGATGAGATCGATGACCTTTTTGGTGTCATCCGTGAGCTTGCCGTTGGCGTCGAGCGCAGCAAGCGGGATCGGATCCAGCATCTTTTGGGCGGTCTTCGGAAAGGTCGAGTTTCCGGCTGCCATCGCCTTGATGTGGTTTGCCGCCGACAGCGTCGGCATCCACACGATCTTGCCGCCGAGCTTGATGGTGTGATCGACAGCATGCGGGTTGATGCCGCCGGATGCATTGTTCAGCACGAGACCTGAGAACGGCTTTACATTTGTCTCGGGGAACAGCTTCTCCAGCAGGATCGCATGCGGCATTCCGGCATAGAAATGATCCTTGAACAGCACGGCACGGAATTTTGCGTCCGCCGCATCGAGCAATTCCTCGTGGTGATCGAGAATGCGCGGCATCGCCGCCGGTCCGCTATGGCAATGCAGATCGATTGCGCCAACCAGGAGCTCGGCGACTTCAGCCGCGCTCAACGGCGGCGGAATGACGGCGATCGAGGGCGATCCGCAATGTTCGTGATCGTCATTGCGTCACTCGGCCATGTCGGTCGTCCACGGCCAGCGAAGATGATGGATGAAAGCGCCGGCCAGCGCCAGCGAGCACTGCTCGAAATCGTCATGATGATGCGGCGACATCTTGGTCGTATCGCGGGGGCCGTTGCGCGGCTCCAGGAAGTTCACCATGAAGGTCGAGCAGCGAAAGATCCGCCCGAACCTTCCAGGCGTTGCCGCGATGTCGAGGCTGTAGGTGCGGATCTTCTGATCACCTGGTGCCTCCGGCCACGGCTCGAACGGCGGCAGGTTGGGATGCGGCCGTTGACGACCTTGCGCTCGTTGCCCCAGACGATCTCCGCGCCCGCGCCGGGTGCTCCGACCGGCGTCGCGGCAAGCGCGGCGCGGGGATCACTGGTGTGATACGTGGTGGCCATCCGTGGTTTGAACGAGATTCCTGAAATCGATGAGGGTCTGCGCCGCGGCCCGGCGCATCTGGCCCTGGTCCGACGAGATGATGAAGGCGCTGGCGCCGAGCTCGGCGGAATCCCTGGCTTCCGTCGCGCTTGCGACCATCACGCAGACCGGCTTGGCGGCTTTCTTAGCCGCCGCAATGATCCGCGCGACCGCATCCTTGACGGATGCATCCGCCGACGATTTCGCGCCAAGCGCGACGGTGAGGTCGCCGCGGCCGATGAAGAAGCCGTGGATGCCGTCAACGGCGGCGATGGCGTCGATCTGGTCCAGCGCTTCCGGGTCCTCGATCATCGCAATCGCGCAGACCGACTGCCGAGATCCGGCCATCCCACACCGCCACGTCGCCGACGGCGTCCATCCCGCTTGCCGGGTCCACCACCCGTCCCCCGCTGATCACCAAGCCGCCCATGACGCCCCTTCCGCACGCAAGAACCCCGTTCCGTCCCCTACCGCAATAGAGGCAGATTTTCCGACCGGCCACCACCTCCGCCGACGCTGACGCATCATGCCAGGAAAGGGGCAGGCGGGAACGAACTGTAGCGCGGTTGCCACATTCATGAGTTGAATGTTGCTGTGTTCGCGGCGCTACAGACTCTGCGGCAAACATGGGCAAGTCTGCCTGCGGGGGCGACCAGAGCGGCGCGGTCGTTGCGGACTCGTCGAGGGCCATGGGGCGTAGCCTCTACGAGTCCGCGCGCTCGGTTTTTCGAGCATACGTCATCATTTTATCAGCTTGCTGGGGAGCGGAGGGACTGGATCATGCGCAAACGTTCCGCCATGGAACTCCCTGCAAACGACGACGTCATCAAGGCCTATCACGAGCTGAAGAGATTGCGCGAAGACGTTGAACGTATTGAAAGATCATCGACGTTGCCTGCAGATGCGCCCAAGGGTGACGATGACGAGGAATTCTACGATCCTAGATCGAGCGAATCGTCGCGATCCCAGTAGGGGCAGATATTCGGACCGCCGATGTTTCCGGCGCTGGCGGCGCCGCATCCGTGTGGCTGGACACTTCGTCCCGTGGGCGTGCTAAACCATCGCCATGTCGGAGATCACAACCTACGACGGCCAGCCGCTGCCGTTCGAGCAACTCGCAAAGGCGATCGCGGAACGCCGCTCGCTCTATGGCCGCGCCAGCGGCCTTCGCATCGATCGTGCCGGGCGCGGCGAGGCGTGGTCCAGCCTGCCCTACCAATCCGTCTTTGCCGGCGACACGGAGTCCGGCGTGATCCATGGCGGCGTGGTCACGGCCATGCTGGACGAAAGCTGCGGCATGGCGGTGCAGCTCGCGCTCGACGGCAGCC
>NZ_DAINNI010000083.1:0-21074 GCF_036735945.1 Bradyrhizobium sp.
AATACCGGACAGATCGTGTGCTACCTAAACCGGACATATCGTGTGCTACCGACACTTCACTTCGACCGTCTGTGAGTTGGACGGCTGATGTGATATCATTCGAATATGACCAAAGCGGAGCTGAAGGAAATCCTCGATCGCGTACTGACTTGGCCGCCTGAGCGGCAGGCGGATGTCGCGCATATGGTCGAACTGATGGAAGAACAGGACAGCAGCGCGCTACGGCTGACCGACGACCAAGCCGCAGAGGTACGACGGCGGCTCGCTGGCCCGAACCCGCGAAGAATCCCTGCCGAAGAAGTTTTCAAGCGTTTCCGCTCGTCTTGAGCATGAAGGTTACGTTCGAGCCCGCCGCGAGCGACGACCTTGATCGCATCTTTGCCTGGATCGCCAAGGACAATCCGCGAGCCGCGCTGAACATGATCGCGCGCATCGAAAGCAAGGTCATGCGGCTCGAAAGCCCCGAACTGAGCTACATGGGGCGCCCTGGTCTTGTTGAAGGCACGCGTGAGCTTCTCGAATGGCCATATATCA
This sequence comes from Bradyrhizobium sp., assembly GCF_036735945.1. GTDB lineage: Bacteria > Pseudomonadota > Alphaproteobacteria > Rhizobiales > Xanthobacteraceae > Bradyrhizobium. The sequence goes on from NZ_DAINNI010000083.1 coordinate 535, forward strand.
TTGTCTACAATGTCTTCGAAGATCGTGAGGAAGTCGTCATCGTGTCTATCGTTCACGGCGCGCAAGATCGCGAAGCCGAGGAACTGTAATCCGAAAACGTAGACGAAAGAGCAAGCATAGCCCGGATGAGCGACGCGATATCCGGGATTCTTGTTGGTGTCGTCCCGCATATCGCGTTGCTCATGCGGGCTACTTGCTGCAACAGATGCGTCCTTCGCCCGATCAACCAGATCACGCGCGGCGCCTGGTCCATCCGCCGCCGACGCTTTCCGTTTTCGGCTTTACGTCACGGAAGGCCTTCCAGCGCCATTCGACTGCCTCGCGCAACTCCGCCGCCGACGCTTCCACCGTTTCATGATGCAGCGCGACCTGTACCATGTCGTCCTTGGGAATGTAGAGCATGTGCCAGGCCGGGCCGCGCATGACCCACGAGCGGACATGGATATGCCGATCGTAGAATGTGCGTGTGACCAGCACCACGGTCACGTTGTGCAGGTGATAATAATCGCGGCCGACCTTGCCGCTGATCTCGGCGGAGTCCACCGCACGCACTTCATGCCAGGGAATGTCGATGGCCTTTACGAAGTCGAGGTACTGGCGGATGCCTTGCGGCGAGATTACCAGGGCGGGCGTCGGCGGGGCCAGCCATTTGACGAGACCATAGATCGTGAGCGGAATGCCAACCGCGAGGCCGGCGACCGCCACCAACCACTCGAACGGCTTGTCCGGCCCGAGCCAGACCAGGATGCCGCAGACGGCGACCGCCAGGGCGCCACGCCGCAGAACCTTCTTGCCCATCTTCTGGCCGCCATAGGCCAGCGTCTGGTTGACGTCGGTCACCTTGCCGATCAGGTCGGTCATGCGCAGCCCCCATCCTGCATGGATCTGCAGACACGCGATCAAAGGTCCGTGTCTGTTGTCTATTGCGGAGACGCCGTGAGTTAAGACGAAGCAAGCCCGTGTTCTGCAGAGCGATATGATACACTACTCCAATCGGTAGATCATCGTCGCCGCCACAACAGCGGCGGCCGTTCCGAGCGCGCGAAGCGCGGTGCGCGCCCGCCCCGGCGGGAGCACCGGCGGCCACGCCGCCAGCCCGAGCAGACCCAACGCCAGCCACCCGGCCATCCCGGCGACCACATTTTGAGAATTGTCCAGCCGTTCGCTGATCCAGAAATAGCCCGACCCGGCGGCGCCGAGCAGCGCGAGGAAAGCAAAGCGCGTCGCCGTTTGACGCCGCACGTGCGCAACATACTCAGCCGGCGGCGGCGGCTTTATGCGACCAAGCGCGAACAGCGCCGCAGACACCGCCCCGACCGAAAACAGCCCGATATATGCCCAGAAGAACAACGGATCGGTTGCGCGGTTGAAATAGGTGTAGCGGCCGTGGGAGAGATCGCCCGTCACCAGGCCGGTGAGGAGAATGGCGCACAGCGCCGTCGCGATCACGCCGGCGGCGATTTTCGAACCTGTTGTCATCTGGGGTTCATCATTGGACATGGGCGGTCTTCGAGCATCCATTTCGCGACGTGGTCGCCTTGTTGGTGATACGGCGCTTTACCGCCGAAGCGGGAACCAGTGTTGCGGCCGGATGAAGGATACGTCGTGACACTCATGCAGTTGGACGGCACAGCAGCCGGATCGGTTCATGCTTGCGGTGGCGTAGGCCGCTCATTCCTGAGCCGGACAAAAGCTCTCATTGATTTTCCAAGCGACATCAGACATCTCCGGAACGCGTAAGTATTTGAGTTGTCTGGTAAAGATGCGGCCTGAAAATCGCAGTGCGAGGGTCGCCATCGCGGCGTGCGATAGCGCGACCAATCACGAGCGGGAACCTGATAGCTATGAAAATCGTTTGGACCGGGCGGAGGTCATTTCCTCTTCGCAGTTCGTTCGTGACCAGGTTTCCACGAAGGAGCCTCAAATGGGCAAGAGGTTCAAAATCGGCGATCACGTCAGATGGAATTCCGAGGCCGGCCGGGTCTCGGGAACCATCATCGCCATTCACACCCATGATTTCGATTACAAGGGTCATGTGCGCCGCGCCTCGCCCGACGATCCTCAATATGAAATCAAGAGCGACAAGACCGACCATATCGCAGCTCATAAGGGGAGCGCGCTCGATCATGCGTAGCGCAGGCAGCGCGTGACGCTTCCGTTCTTCACGATAGGCCATTCCAACCGAAGCCTCGACGAGTTCGTTGCGCTCTTGACGGGAAACGAGATCGACCTTGTCGCAGACATCAGGACGGTGCCGCGGTCGAGAACCAATCCGCAATTCAACAAGGATACGCTTCCCGAAGCCCTGGCGCCCTTCGGCATCGCCTACGAGCATGTGGCGGCGCTGGGCGGTCTTCGCGGCAAGACGCGAAGCCTGTCGCCGGCCGTCAACGGTTTCTGGACCAACGAGAGCTTTCATAACTATGCCGATTATGCACTGTCGGCGCAGTTTCATGCGGGCCTTGCGCATCTGCGCGACAAGGGCCACCGGCGACGTTGCGCGATCATGTGTTCGGAAGCGGTATGGTGGCGCTGTCACCGCCGCATCGTCACCGACCATCTCATCGCGTGCGGGGAAACCGTCTTCCACATCCTGGGGCAGGGCCGCCTGGAGCCTGCCCGCCTTACTCAAGGCGCCATCGTTCAATCTGACGGGAAGGTGGTCTATCCGGCCGGGAATCAGCAAGCGTAGCCCGGATGAGCGAAGCGACATCCGGGATTCCTGTTGGTGTCGTCCCGCATGGCGCTGTGCTCATGCGGGCTACTTGCTGATCGGCCGACACCTTCACGCCGCCTTGTAAGACACGATCTTCCTGATCTGCGGCGCGAGCACGTCCTCGGCGGTTTCGAGGTCGAAGCGCGCCTGGATGTTCATCCAGAATGCGGCGCCGGTGCTGAAGAACTTGCCGAGCCGCAGCGCGGTATCCGCCGTCACCGGCTTTTCTTCGCGCGCGATGCGTTCGATCCGGGTGCGCGGCACGTGCACCGCGGCCGCGACGGCGTAAGCTGTCAACTCGAGCGGAACGAGAAATTCTTCCCGCAATATTTCGCCGGGGTGGATCGGCGGCAGTTTCTTCGCCATGTGCAAACTCCTAATGACAGTCCGTGATCTCAACGTCTTCGGGCCCTTGCTGTGCTCAAACCCGGTATCGCAGGATCTTTCACTTTCGGCCGCCGTCTTAAACCGATCTCGCCGAACTCGGTACAATTTGAGCTATCGCCCGCGCGGAATCTTAGTCGGCGGAATGTAGGGGTGTTCCTGAAAATCCGCGTCTCGGGGAGCCATCATGTCTTCAACTTCAGGCGAAACCTTCCTACAAGCCATCGACTTTTCCGGGCGCCTGGTCCGCGCCGCCAATTTCGCGCTGGATCACTGGTGGCTGTGGCTCGCGATCGGCGCCGTGCTCTGGCTCGCGCTGAAAATCCGTTCGCACCACGCCTTGATCGGCCAGCTCGACGAGCGCGCGGATGCCGCGTTCGGCGACGTCGATGCGCTCCTGATCGAACGCCACACGCTGATCGGAAACCTGGTCGAGGTGGTCCGCGCCTTCGCGGCCAAGGAACACGACGTGATCCGCGACGTCTTGGACGCCCGCATCGATGCGCTGGAGGCGCTCAGCGGCGGCGGTGGCGTGATCCAGACCGATACGCAGATCGCCAACGTGCTGCAAAACCTCTTCACGGTCAGCGAAAAATATCCGGAGCTGGCCAGCGCCGCCCATTACAGCACGCTTCGCGCGGACCTGATCCGGATCGAGGATCGCATCACCGCGGCGCGCAAATTCTACAATCTGGCGGTCGAGGAATTGAACGGCGTTCGCCGCGCGTTCCCCGGCAATCTGATCGCACGTCTCGGGGCGAATACGGCGCGCGAAAAGTTCACGCTCGGCGAACGGCGCTCGGAATTCGCGGAACCGGTCAAGGTCAGCCTCTGATTCCTGAGGAGCCGGCGTCATGGCGGTTCACGGCTACATCACGCACGCCGCGCACAACCGGCGCTGCACGGCATGGCTGGTGCTTGCCTATATCGTGTCGTTCGAGGTGATCGGAGCGTTTGTGCTGACGATGCCGCTGCTGATGTGGGACCATGAGCATACCATCCTCTCGAACCCCATCGGTTATGCCGTCCGCTACGCGCTGCCGATCGCCGCGCTGACCGGCTTCATGTTCTGGTGGATGTATCGCGGCCATGCCAGGGCCGTGATGGAGACGCTCGGCGTGCGGATCGTAACGCGCCAGGACGAACCGCGCTTCGTAGCGATCGCCGAAGAGCAATGCACCGCGCTCGGGGTGCGGCTGCCGCGCTTCGGAATCATCGACACGAGCGAGCCCAATGCGGTGACCGTGGGCGAGGGGCCGACGGCAGGGTTGATCGCGGTCACGCGCGGCCTGCTCGACAGGCTCGATGACGACGAACTGGCGGCGGTTCTCGCCCATGAGGCGTCGCATATCCGCCACGGCGATACGAAACTGCTGGCCGCAAACCACGCGCTGATGCGAACCGCCGTCATCCTGCGGATGAACAATCCGCTGCGGTTCGAGGACTGGCGCCAGATGATCATCCCGCTGGCGATCCCGCCGATGCTGCTGGTGCTGCTCGCCGGCGGCGCGGCGACGGCGATGTCGATGCGGCTCGCGCGCGCGGCGCGGCGCAGCCTGAAGCTGGGACGTGACTACGTTGCCGACGGCGAGGCGATCAGGGTCACGCATTTTCCGGAAGCCCTGATCGGCGCGATCAACAAGATCGGCGGTCGCGGCGTCTTCCATGGCAGCGCGCGCGTCGAGGGCCTGCTGTTCGACGGGCCGGCCGATCACGACGGCGGCAGCCATCCCAGTATCAACGACAGGCTGGACGCCATCGCCACGCTGGGGCAGGAGCTGATGAATCCCGCGCGGTCGCGACGTGACAGTCGTGGCCCGGCGCAGCCGCAATTCGGACGGCGTCCGCGCGCGGTCGCGTTGAACTATCCGCTCGATGCGTCGGGCAAGCCGCTCGAGAAGCCGCGGCCGCCCGCCACCAACATTTTCTGGCTGTACCTCACCGATCGCGAGACGTTCCGCGAGTGGCACAACGCCTGCATCGCCTGGGAAGAGTGGCAACTGAACGAGCGCCGCAACCTGATCGGCCTGGCGCCCAGGCTGATCATTCCGTTGATCGCGTCCTGCGCGGTCGCGCTGTACATCTACTGGCCGAAGGACGGCAATCTCAAGAGGCTGATCGGCACGTTCAATCCGGCCGAAATGGTCGACATCGCCCGCATGGTGAATTCCGGACCGTTCTGCTCCGGCCCATCCTATCCGGACGGCAAATGCCCGGGGGCCAAGGACAAGCCGGTACTTCCGCCGGCGAATGCCTACGGCTCGACGTTTGGCGGGCAGGCGGCGAGCAGCGGCACCTTCACTAGCCAGCGGCCGGCCGGAAATGCCGACAAATCGTCGCGCGCTCCCGAGCCTCCGACGCTTCCCTCGAACTTCATGCCGATTCTGCTCTTCGCACTGGTCGTCATCGGAATCCTGAAACCAAAGCTGCTGCGCCGCATCTTCGGCCATGTCGAGCCGAAGCAAATCATCTCGCGCCCGGCCGCTCCCGATCCCATCACGGCAAGCAGCTTTGAGAGAGCGAGCCCGCCGCCCCCACCGTGGCGACAGGAGGTTCACAGTCCCGCGGCCAGGGAGTTCGGACGCCGGAAGGCTTGAGCCAGACGGCAGAGCTAGAGCCGCAACGCTCCCTCAACATTCCTGTGAAAGCTGGCGCGCTGCGGCCCGTGGCGGTCGAGCGCATCCGCGAGCTTCATCAGCGCGCTGCCCGCAGCCGAAGCGTCAAAGCCAAACAGCCTGATGGCGAAGCTCGCCGCCCTTTCATTCGCGGCAAACGCCACCATCCGAGAGGCCAGATCCCGCAGAATGCATTGCGCCTCGCGCGCCTTTTTCAGGTCGAGATCGTATCGCCGTATCTGTTCCGACGTCACGCAGGTCTCGCGCGCCTGCGGCGTCGGGACATCGGCCAGCGAAAGCATGTGATCGTGCACCGACCGTCGCAGCTCGAAGAACTTTCGAACGGGACGGCCCACAAGCTCGAGCGCAAACCACGCAAGCGCGCCGGCCGTGGCGACCGAAATAAGGATCACGTACCAAAACATTGGCTGACCGAATGCGCCCCGTGGGCCGCGATCTAATCATACTGGAGGCGGTTCTGACCACCCAAAGCGCGTCGATCGCCGGATTTTTATGCGCCGATGATGCCATCGTGCCGGTGATTTGCCCGACGTGTCAAATGGTTCGCAAATGCTCCCGCCATTGTGCCGGCAGATGCCGGCTACTTTGCATGGGGTTGTTTTCGATATTTTTTGTTGGGCGGGGCAACGGCAGGAGAGGCCACCAGCAAGACTGCGACGATACGTGCGGTCGAGGGCGTCACGCCGCCTCCAGGCCCACCTTCACAGCCATGCCATCGGATTCAGTAAGAACTGTGCCGGCGCAGGTTCGAGCTGACCATGCATTTGATCACCTGCCGGTCGCAGCGATAACACTTGCTCTGGCGTCCCCAGTCGCTGATTCCCGCCAAGCGGTCGGTACACCTGCCGATGCAGTTCGCAGCCCTGTCCTCACATTGCCAATGCTGTGCGTGGGAAGGTGAGTTGAGCAGCACTCCGGCGCCGATCAGCGCAATCGCGAAAAAGACGTTTCGTGCCATGGTCGGACCTCCTGAGAAGGGCGCGAGCCGCTCCACATCATAGTCCCGCGACAAGGGCAAATCCAGCACGCGCAAAACCATCTTCCAGCGGCTGCGGGAAGCTGCTTTGATGCATGAAACGATGAAGCCGGGGAGCGTGGAGTGACCGACGGACCAAATGGCAGCGCAGCGTCGCGGCCAAGACTGTTTCAGCCGCTGACCATTCGAGATCTGACGCTCAAGAACCGGCTCGTCGTCCCGCCGATGGTTCATTATCGCTGCGATCCCGGCCACACCTGCGGCACTTTTCACCTCGTGCATCTCGGCCGTTACGCGCTGGGCGGCTTCGGGCTGGTCGTTGTCGAGGCCACGGGCGTGGAGGAGGTCGGCCTCATCAACGAGCACGATCTCGGCATCTGGAATGAGGCCCAGGCGTCGAGCTTCAAGCCGCTGATCGAGTTCATGCATCGTCAGGACACCGCGATCGGCATCCAGCTCGCCCATGGCGGACGAAAGTCATCCTCGCAGACCGCGATGCAGGGCATGGGGCCGCTGACGGAAGCGAATTTGAAGGCCGGCGCCAAGCTGTGGCAGCCGGTCGGGCCGACCGCCGAGCCTGTCGCGCCGGGCTGGCTGACGCCGCGGCAACTCACGACCGAGGAATGCAGGGCGATGCCGGCCACCTGGGCCAACGCCGCCCGCAATGCCGTCAACGGCGGCTTCGACATCATCGAGGTCCACATGGCGCACGGCTACCTGCTGGCGTCGTTCCTCTCGCCGGTCTCGAACACGCGCAATGACGAGTATGGCGGTGATCGCGCCGGGCGGATGCGCCTGCCGCTTCAGATCGTCGAAGCGGTGCGTCGCGAGATGCCTGACACCATGCCGCTGTTCGTGCGCGTGTCATCCGTCGACGGCACCGTGGAAGGCTGGAACATGGATGACACCGTGGCGCTGGCGCGTGAACTGAAGGCGCGCGGGGTCGACGTGATCGACTGTTCGTCGGGCGGCATCGCCGGTGCTGCAACGGCCGCGCAGGTCACACGCAGCCTCGGCTTTCAGGTGCCGTTCGCCGAGCGGGTGCGGAAGGAAGCCGACATTCCCACGATGGCGGTCGGCCTGATCCTGGAGGCGCAGCAGGCGGAAGCCATCCTCGAGAGCGGCCAGGCCGATCTGATCGCGATCGGCCGCCAATCGCAGTATAATCCCAACATCGCCCACCATTGGGCGCACGATCTCGGCATCAACAGCCGTTTCGAGGACTGGTCACCCGAATATGGCTGGTGGCTCGAGAAGCGCATCAGGACCATGCAGGGCTTTGCCACGCCGACCGGCGCCGTCGTGCGTCCATCCTGATCGGCAGGCGAGTCCCGCGCCTGGCGCCGATCGACGGAACCAAATCCGGCATCGGGAATTAGCAATGCCAAACGGGCGTGACGGTTCCGACCATGCAGGTCGGGGCCGCAGCGCCCATGTGGCGCGTCGCGGGGAGTTCGGTGCTGTCGGAGAAACCTGCTCGGCAGTCGATGACATTGAACTTTCTCGCCGACGGAGGCGAGCTGGGCGCAATGATCCGCGCCCTCGACTGGTCCGCTTCACCGCTCGGCGCGCCCGGCGATTGGTCGCAGGCGCTGAAGACCACGGTCGGCATGCTGCTCGCCGCGCAGGCCCAGATCGTGCTGTTCTGGGGTCATGATTTCGTCGCGCTCTACAACGATGCCTATGCCCCGGGCATCGGCCTCAATCATCCTCGCGCCCTCGGCCGTCCGGCGATCGAGAACTGGGGAGAGTTGTGGGACGATCTCCAGCCGCTCCTGGCTGGGGTCCGCCAAACCGGGAAAACGTTTGCTGCCAGGGATCGCCCCTTCTATGTCGAACGTCACGGCTACGGCGAGACGAGCTATTGGGATGTGTCCTATTCCGCCGTGCCGGACGATGATGGCTCGGTCGGCGGTGTTCTATGCATCGTGTCCGAAACAACCGAACGCGTTTTGGGAGAGGCGCGGCTGCGCGCGAGCGAAGCCCGCTACAAGGAGTTGACCGCGACCCTCGAACAGCGCGTGACCGAACGCACGGCCGAGCGTAACCTGCTCGCCACCATCGTGGAAACCACCGACGGGCAAATCCAGGCGCTCGATCTCGATTATCGCTGGCTGGCCATCAACTCGTCGTGCGCGGATGCGTATCAGCGCATCTATGGCAAGCGGCCAAAGGTCGGAGAGAAATTGCACGATTTTCTCGTCGATCGGCCCGAGCATCTCGCCGCGGCAGCCGCGATATGGGAACGTGCGCTAGGCGGCGAGGCTTTCACTGACATCGATGAGTTCGGCGATCCGCGGTTCGACCGGCGGGTCTACGAAATGAAGTTCGAGACCCTTCTCGCCCCGGACGGCAGGCGGATTGGCGCGTTCCTGACCGGGGTCGACGTCACGGACCGTCTGGAGGAGCAGGCGCGGCTCGCACAGGCCGAGGAAGCCTTGCGTCAGGCCATGAAGATGGAGGCGATGGGCCAACTGACAGGGGGCGTTGCCCACGACTTCAACAATCTGCTCACACCGATTGTCGGCCTGCTCGACATGCTTCAGCGAAAAGGCGTCGGCGGCGAGCGCGAGCATCGCCTGATCGCCGGAGCATCGCAGGCGGCCGATCGGGCAAAGACCCTGGTACAGCGTCTGCTTGCGTTCGCGCGCCGGCAGCCGCTGCAGGCCGTTCCCGTCAACATCAGCCAGCTTGTTGCCGAGATGGGCGATCTGATCTCGAGCACGACGGGGCCGCAGATACAGGTGACGGTGGATACTCCCGCGGCGCTTCCCGACGCGATGGCCGATCCCAACCAGATCGAGATGGCGATACTGAACCTCAGCGTGAACGCCCGGGACGCCATGCCCGGCGGAGGCACGCTGCGCATCTCGGCCAAGGCCGAGCGCATCGACCTCATCCATGCGTCGCGTCTGGAGCCGGGCGACTATGTCTGCATATCCGTCGCGGATAGCGGCGTCGGGATGGACGAAGCGACATTGGCTCACGCCATCGAACCGTTTTTCTCCACCAAGGGCGTCGGGCAGGGAACGGGGCTCGGCCTCTCGATGGTCCACGGCCTTGCGTCGCAGCTCGGTGGTGCGCTGACGATAAGGAGTGCGCCGGGCGCGGGGACGACGGTGGAGCTTTGGCTGCCGGTCAGTCGTGCGATGGCAGGAGCGGCCATTGACGCGCCTCAACCGAAGCTGCGGCCATTTACGTCCGGCACGGTGCTGCTGGTCGATGACGAGCCGCTGGTGCGAATGAGCACGGCCGAGATGCTGAGCGACCTCGGATACACCGTTGTCGAAGCGGCCTCGGCAGAGGATGCCCTACAACGCATCGACGACGGCATGCGGCCGACATTACTTGTCACGGATCATCTCATGCCGGGCATGAGCGGTATCGATCTCGGCCTTACGCTTCGCGCCAGGTATCCCGAACTTCAAATCCTGATCGTGTCAGGTTACGCCAGGAGCGAAGGCATCACGCCGGATCTGGCACGCCTCGCCAAACCGTTCCGAAGCGATGAGTTGGCGGCAAGTCTTGCCAATCTGTCCAAGGCGGGCCGTTAGCCGGGTTCCCGCCCTGTCTCATATCCGCCGCACTGCAGACCTATGGCTCGAACGCGTCCGATCTGCCGCACTGTGGACGTATTCGGATATGCATGCTTGCGGCGTGGCAGAGGGGAACGCGGCTGACTGCCTGGCTACTTCCAACGTAGAGGAAAAGTACCGTGATGAAGATTGTGATTGTAGCGGGTGCGACGTTTGCCCTGGTGACTGCCGCTGGCGCTGCCGACATTCCGCGCCCGCAGCCCGTCTATCAGCAGGCCCAGATCGGCAAGATGCCGATTGGCAAAACCCCAATCGGGAAGACTCCGATCGGCAAGACGCCCGTCGCGGCGCGGCCTTACGCACGGTATTGACTCGGGACTGGTTGATTCCGACCGTTGTCGCCGACCGTCGAAGGGTGAACCGTGGCAGACAGGCCCAAGAGATCAGCACTATGCTTGCTTGCGGGATTCACGCTCGCTGTCCTGCTTCAGTGCGCAATCCATCCAGCTTCTGCGCGCGAGATCGACACTCGCGCGGGGAGCCCGGAACGTTTGAGTTCCCGAGCGGGATCGGCAAAGGGCCCGTACTACGTGGACTTCCGAGCCAGAACGGCGGCGAGCTGGGGACATGCTTTCGTCTGGTTCGGGAAGACAAGCGAGCGAGCAGTCGAAGTCGCGGGCCTTACCCCAGCGGGGAACACCTTGCCTTACGTACTCGGTCACCTGACGTGGGTGCCGTCCGAGACCAAGGCAAGCTATGGCGATCTTGATCCGCAGTACCTGACCGCCAGTTACCGCGTCTACCTGAATGAGCCGGACGCAAAAAGGGTTTTCGCCTACATCAAGAAATTGCAGGCGAGTTCGCCGGTCTGGAACGCCGAGACGACCAATTGCACTTCGTTTATCGGTAGCATCGCAGAGTTCATGGGATTGAAGGTTCCGCACCGCTGGCAGCGTCCCGAGAGCTACGTCAACAGCCTCAAGGCGATGAACAGCGGGCGCCAGATGATCCACCTGTCGTCCGAGCAATAGTCGCGTTCGTTGCCGTCCCCTGGAGGATGAGCTGCGCGCCCGATCCGGTGAGTTCGATGTTCGCATCTGGCGTCCGCTGAACTGAAGCGGGCAGTTGGCACGGCCGGATAAGGTGCGTCCATGACGGAATGGTATTTTGTGTGGGTCGAAGGTCTGCGCGGGCCGATGCCGCAGAAGTGGTCGTCGGAGGGACTGTGGGGCCAGGTCGGCCGCCAGGACGTCATCGTCCGTTTCGCGCTAAGCGATGCCGAGGCGCATCTGCCGCTCGATGAACTGGCGAGGCGACATCCGATTCCTGATCGCAGATAGCGATCGTTCCGCGAGCGCGTCGTGTTCCGCACGGTTCCATGCGTAGCCGCGCGACTTCCTTCCAGCTTGCGCGGAACATTGCGAATTTAATTCGTCTGCCAGCCTTGAACCGATGCAATCAGTCACCACTGTCCCGAACTCAATTCGCTTATGTCGAGCGCGTTGAGACAACCAGGACCAAGAGTGAAGGAGTCGTGCATGAAATTGAACGCTGCACAGGTGGAACGCGCGTTGACGCAATTCGAGGCGCAGGCGCTGCCCGACGATCATCCGGTGGTTCCGCAACTGGCCAGCATGTTTGGCGATCACACGTTCTTCATCGACAGCGGCGGTCTCAACGTGCTCGAGCCCGCCGAGACGTCCGAGCCGGAGACGCCGGTCGGCATGATCGTCAACCTTGCCTATTGGACCGACGAGACGCTGACGAAACTGTCGCCGCACGAGCCCGAGCCGACCGGGATCATCATCAGCCTCGAATCGCGGCACTGAGACGGCGGGGCAGGCCGCTCGCTCTGATCGTTGGGGACAAGGAAAAGTCGCGTGCGGCCGCGGGCCGCGCGCGGCGGCGGTAGCGGTCAGGTTTCGAAATGAACCCCGATCCGCCGCTCCTTGCGCCACATGACATGAGACGGAACAGTGATGTGATCGGCCTCGATCACCAGCGTGAAGTGCTCGGGAATGCCGACGGGAGAGCTCACTTCGAGCGCGGCGCCGGTCCTGGAAAGGTTGCGGACGGTGCAGTCGATCGCGCCGCCGCCGAACGAAATCCGGCCGGCCTTCAACTGCCGGCGCCGGGGTGTTGTTCTGTGCTCGTTCACCGCATGGACCTCCGCCATGGAGCAAGGAAATTCCGCCAACGAGGTTACTATCCGGTTACCCATCGCTCCAGGGTCGGGCAGCGCTTGGCGCACCTGACTTTTTTAGCGGCCGGCGCCGTCCGTTCGCGCCCGCCGTCCCTCGATCGGATAGCCCGGGTCGTTGAATCCCGGCGTCGAGGGATGGCCGCTCACCACCAGGCGGTCGACCAGCGCCTCGTCCTCGGCGGTGAAGCGGTAGTCGAGCGCCTTGATGTAGTCGTCCCATTGCTGCTCGGTGCGGGGGCCGGCGATCACCCCGCTGACGAAAGCGGAGTTCAGCACCCATGACACCGCGAACTGCCCGGCGGTGATGCCGCGCGCTTCGGCGTGCCGCTTGATCTCCTGGGCAAGGCGCAGCGATTCCGGCCGCCATTCGGTCTGCATCATGCGCTTGTCGGCGCGGCCGGCGCGGGTCTCCTTGTCGGGCGCCGCATCGGGAGCGTATTTCCCGGTCAGCACGCCGCGCGCCAGCGGGCTGTAGGGCACGATGCCGAGGCCGTAATAGCCGCAGGCCGGGAAATGCTCGACCTCGGGCATGCGGTTCATGGCGTTGTAATAGGGCTGGCTGACGATCGGGCGGTCGATGCCGTTGTTGTCGCAGATGTTGCAGATCTCGGCGATGCGCCAGGCGCGGTAGTTCGAGACGCCGAAATAGCGGATCTTGCCCTGGCGCATCAGATCGCCCATCGCGCGCACCGTCTCCTCCAGCGGCGTGGCGTGGTCCTCCTTGTGCAGGTAGTAGATGTCGATGAAGTCGGTGCCGAGCCGCGTCAGGCTCTCCTCGGCCGCCTGCAGCACCCAGCGCCGCGACAGCCCGCCGCGATTGGGATCGTCGCCGATCGGGTTGGCGAGCTTGGTCGCCAGCACCCAGTTGGTGCGTTGGTTCGAAATCGCGCGGCCGACCACCTGCTCGGACTGGCCGCCATTATAGGCGTCCGCGGTGTCGATGAAGTTGACGCCGGCTCCGCGTGCCTGCGCGATGATGCGCGCCGACGTCGCTTCGTCGGTCGGCCCGCCGAACATCATGGTGCCCAGACAGATCGGCGAAATCTTCAGGCCGCTGCGGCCAAGTTGGCGGTATTGCATGGGTGGTCCTCAACCCTCGCTCTTCAATATCTTGAACACGCCGCTCGCCATCGCGATGCAGCGCCTGTCGACGGTCACTTCCGTCGTGATGAAGATGAGGCTGCGGGTGGAGCGCACCACATGCGGCTTCGACACCAGCAGCTCGCCGATCTTGCCGGCCTCGACGAAGTGCGTATCGAGCTGCACTGTCGCCAGCGTCGGCTTGCCCGAGGCGTAGCGGGCGGTCATGCCGCAGGTGCGATCCGCGAACGTCATGATGACGCCGCCCTGCACCAGGCCGCGGCGGTTGTGGTGCTTGTCCTCGGTGAGGAGTGCATATTCATGCGTGCCGTCGACCACGCGTTGCCACAGGGGACCGATCAGGTGCAGGAAGCCGGTGGTATCGACGATCTTCCAGCAGTCGGATTTGAGCTTGTCCGCGGCCCTGGCTGTCATGTCGTGCGTTCCGTTTCCTGCAGGCTGTCATGCTGTCCGGGTCGTTTCATCCGATGCGCCGATGTTGTAGTCAAGCGGGATGGCCCGGTCATTTGACGATACCACACGGCGGAATATCGCAGAGCTCTGCGCCGCGTTCGCGCGGGCGCCATCGGTTGAGGCGACGTCCCCGCTGAAGCGCGCCGCGGTCGCCATTGCGCTGACCGAGGCCGAGGCCAGCGGCGGCACGGCCTTCCTGCTGACCCGCCGCGCGGCGACCCTGCGCTCGCACGCCGCCCAATGGGCGCTGCCGGGCGGGCGCTGCGACCATGGCGAGACGCAGGCGCAGGCGGCGCTGCGCGAACTGCATGAAGAACTCGGGGTCGGCCTGGGCGAGGCTGATGTGCTCGGCCTCCTCGATGATTACCCGACGCGCTCGGGCTACCTCATCACCCCTGTGGTGGTCTGGGTCGGCACTGGCGCCGACGTCATCCCCAATCCAGCGGAGGTCGCCTCGGTGCATCGCGTCGCGCTCGACGACATCGAGCGGAACGATGTCTTCAGCTTCACCACGATCCCCGAAAGCACCCGGCGCGTGATCCGCTTTCGCCACGCCGGCCAGCACATCCACGCGCCAACGGCAGCGCTGATCTATCAGTTCGCCGAGGTGCTGGCGGGACGCGACACACGCGTCGCAGAGCTGGAACAGCCGGTGTTTGCGTGGCGGTAGTCCGGCATTGCGCAAGCCGGGTTGCGCATGCGGATCGTTTGGGCGACGATGCGGCATCAACAAGAAAAGTAGTTCCGGGAGCTCGTCTCTATGCTCACCTGCAAGAAATGGTTCGGCGCCGCCGCCATCATCCTCGGTCTCATCGCGCCCGCGGCACACGCGCAAAACTATCCCGCTCGCGCCATCACCCTGGTCATTCCGTTCGCACCGGGCGGCAGCACCTCGATCGTCGGGCGCGCGATTTCCGACAAATTGAGCGAATTGCTCGGCGAGAAAGTCGTGGTCGATAACCGCCCGGGCGCCGGCGGCACGGTCGGCACCAAGGCGGTCGCGAAGAGCGATCCAGACGGCTACACGCTGCTATTGGGATACACCGGCACGCTCGCGATCGGCCCCTCGCTGTACAAGAATCCCGGCTACGATCCGCGCAAGGATTTTGCGCCGATCGGCATGATCGGCAACGCGCCGAATTCGCTGGTGGTCAATCCCTCATTTCCGGCCAAGACGGTGGCCGAACTGATCGCCTATGCCAAGGCCAATCCCGACAAGGTCAATTTCGGCTCGGCCGGTGCGGGTACCGCCAGCCACATCACCGGCGAATATTTCGCCCGCGCCGCCGGCATCAGGCTCGTGCACATTCCCTACAAGGGCACGGGTCCTGCGCTGACGGATCTGCTCGGCGGCCACATCCCGATGGCGTTTGCGCCGATCCCCGCTTCGCACCCCAATATCGCCGCCGGCAAATTGCGTGGACTGGCGGTCACCAGCGTCGCCCGCTCGAGCCTGTTGCCTGATGTGCCGACGATGATTGAAGCAGGCCTCGCCGGCTTCGACGCCTCGCTTTATTACGGGCTGGTCGCACCGGCCGGCACGCCGCGGCCGATCATCGACAAGCTCAACAAGGCGTTGCGTGACGCGCTGGCCAGCGACGAGGTGAAGAAGCAGCTCGCCAATGACGGTACGGAGATTACGCCCGGCACGCCGGAAGATTACGCCGATTTCATCGACAAGGATGAGAAGAAGTGGTCGCAACTGGTGAAGGCCAGCGGCGTCGAGCAGGAGTGATCGCGCGATCGGTTTCCCTCATCACAGAAGGGAAGATGACCGCCACGTAATGTCGCTGCCTTCAGGGGCTGACATCGCGGGCACGCTTGCTACAAGGGGGCCATGCGCCTGCCATTGATTCGCATGGGTTCCTTATGTGTCGCGCTCGCGCTGCTGGCGGGGGCGCCGCCGGCCGTGGCGAACGAGCCGCCTCCTCCCTCGACCACCAACGCCATGGCGCAAGCCGCCTCGCCGCAGGCGATCGCCGAATATCGCCGCAAGCTCAAGGAGTATCAGGAAGCGCGCGCCGCGTTCGACGAGGAGGCCGGCGCCTATTGGACGGCGGTCTCCGAGAAGCGAAAGGGCCGCAACGCCAAGCGCCGCGAACGCCAGAGCATCGCGCTCGACGATTACGTGCTGACGCAGCCGCCGGTCTATAGCGGTCCGAAGCGCCCGGTCAGCCCGGAGCCGGAGGAAGAAAAGCCGCCGCGCGAGCGCAAGCCACTGCCTGTTGTCGCCGACTTCCTGAAAGCCGCCGCCGACCATTTCCAGTTCGTTCCGCAACGGCCGGCCGCCGAAGTCGAGTTCAAGCGCGCCTATGCCCGCTACGCGCAGGCCGCCGGGCTGACGCGCGAGCAGGCAGTGCGTGTCTACTCGTTCGAGACCGGCGGCAGCGGCAATTACGACATGCAGTCGGGGCTCAATCCCGCAAGGCCGGGCTCGCGCGCGATCTCGACCGCGATCGGGTACAATCAGTTGCTGACCACCAACAGCGTCGAACTGCTGGCCGAGCAGGGCCACGAATTCATCAAGGAGCTGACGGCGCGGGCCGCGCAACTCTCGGGCGCACCGCGCAAGGCGATGGACCACAAGCTTGCCGTCCTGAAGAAGATGGTGGCGTTCACGCGCACCGTGCCGGACACCTGGTCCGAGCATGAGAAGCTCGCCAACACGCCGCAGGGCTGGGCGGTGCACGCCATGGTGCTCGATATCGATGTCGGGCCGATGCTGCAGACCCACAAGCTCTTGACCTCGGTGATCTTCGCGCGCGCCAAGGGCTACAATCGGCCGCTGACGGCGGCCGAGCTCGAAATGATGAACCTGACCGGCGACGGCACCGGCCTCGACATGGTGACCATGCCGCAGGCGATGCGCGAACAGGTGCCGACCTCGAACTTCTTCCAGCGCGGCGGCTACGAGCGCAACCCCGTCGCTATCCGCCACAACACGGTAGCAAAACTGCTGGCGGTGACCGACGAGCGGATGGATTTCAACAGCAGCAAGCCCGGCGCGAAGGAGCTCGCGGCGGCGTTTTAGGGGTGGCGCGCCGCTGACCCGTCATGCCCCCGCGATGGCGGGCATCCGGTAAACGGCGTCGTCGAAAAGAATCACGAACAGATCGGCATACTGGATCGTCCGCCTTCGCGGACGACGACATTCGTCTTGTGGCAAGCGCTTCTCAGTTCGATCCGAACATGAACCTGCCGTCGCCCTCGAGATAGGAGCCGCTGCGCATGTAGAGCTGTCCGTTCGCACCGATGAAGAACAGCGTACCCTTCGGCACCTTCTTGGCGCCCTTGAGCAGCAGGCCGGCATTGTCGGTGCCCATCTTGTAGGAAAGCGTCTTGCCATCCTTGCCGTAGGCATAGGCCATATCGGACTTCAGTTCCCAGGGCGCCGGCGCGGCCTGCGCGAATGCGCCGGTCGAAAATCCCGCCAGCGCGGCCACCGTCAAAATCGTTCTTGTTGAAGCTCTCATCATTCGTCCTCCCCGTGAGCCATTCGGCCTCTTGCCCCACGGTTTTGAACAAATCACGAACGGTATCGCGCCGTCAATTGGCACCTTCGACGCATCACGCCGCCCCCGAGACTTTGTGATTTCCTGCGTTCGACTTCGCGACTATGTTCCCCTTTCCGGCTACAAGCATGCAATGCGGAAACGTCAGGGGATGATTCGGATGAACCACGTCATGAAGATCGGTCTTGGTGTTGCGCTGTCGTTCATGACGCTCGCTTCCGCAGCCGCCGACAATTTCAAGCTGTCCAACAATCAGCGAATCGCCTGCAGCCGCGGCTTGGCTCCGGGCAAGCTCAACACCTCGACATGCAAATCCTATGCGTATGTGTTCAACACCAAGACGTCGGAATATTTCCGCTGCCAGGTCTCGCTGGCGCTGACGCGGGACAACAAGGAAGTCATCAACGTGCAGACCGATGGCGGCTGCATCAGGAAGCCGCGCATCTTCGATGCCGACGGCGACTATTCGTTCGATGCTACCGAAACCGAGGCACCGAACACCAATTCGTTCTTCGGCCCCGGCGGTTATGCGATATGGGCCAGCGACAATAACGCGCAGAAAGTGCGCGGCTGCGTCATCATCTCGTCCGGTCTCGGCTCCGACATCGCGAAATGCATCGATATGAAGTTCGAGTGAGCCCGCCTCAGGGCGCGCTGCCGGCGCCGCCTGCGAGCTGAGGACGGGAGCGGGCAAATTTCCGTACGGCCACCGGCTTGCCGAACAACTGGCCCTGCACCAGATCGAAACCCATCTCGTGCGTGGCGAGATAATCGGCGCGGGTTTCGATGCCCTGGGCGATGGCGCGCGCGCCATTGTCGCGGGCCAGCTCGATGATGCTCCGGCACACGGTCTGCTTCAGCCGGTCGTCCGCGCAGCCATTGACGTAATGCGGGTCGACCTTCAACTCCGCGAACGGAAAATTGCCGATCTCCAGCAGCGAGGGCCATTCCGCGCCGACATTGTCGATCGTGATCGCGATATTGTGCAGGCGCAGCCGCCGGGCGGCATCCGCCGCGAGCTCCGGATGCTCGATCACCTCGCCGCTGTCGATCTCGATCACCAGCCCGCCGAAGGCCGGGTGAGCGGGCATGGCGCGGCGGAGATCGAGCACGGCGGCGGCGTTGTCGAAGAACGTCACCGGCAGGTTGACCGAGAGATCGACCGGCCCCTGGCTCTCCAGCAAATAGCGCCAGTCCTCGATGGCGCGGCCGACCACGAATTCGGACAATGCGCGAAAATGCGGATCCTTGTCGTCGGGGATGAAGGAGGCCGGCGGGACCACGCCCCACGCCGGATGCCGCATCCGCACCAGCGCCTCCGCGCCGTTCGGCATCAGCGTGCGGGTATTGATCTTCTGCTGGTACCACAATTCGAGCCAGCCGGCCTTCAACGCCTCGGCGACGTCGACGGCGGGGCTTGGTGCCGGCTCGGCCGGCAGCAGCTCTGCGACGGTTGCGCGCAGACTCGCCGCGCCGAACGGCGTCGGCAGCGAGGGCAGCATGCCGATCCCGTATTCCTCGCCGATTTGCCTGACCGCCTTCACCATGATCGTGTCGGGCTGACCGATCACCAGGACCTTGCCGCCGAAATTCCTGCGGACGATGGTCTCAAGAATTTCGCCGACATTGAGCCCGTCGACGCACACGCTGAGCACGATCAGGTCCGGCTGTTCGGCCTGCAGCAGCCCTGCCAGATCGCCGGCCTGGCCGCACTCACAGGTGATGAAGCCGAGATCCTCAAGCGCGTCGGAAAGAAACAGCCGCAGATGCTTCTTGCTGTCCACCACGCAGGCTCTGGGCGTCAGCTTCCGGTGTCCGAAATGCGCTGTGCGCGAGTATTCGCTGACGTTGATTTGCTCCATGCGGCCCTCCCCACAGATACCCCGGCGCCATTGGTACATCCGCGTTGAGGTCGCAATCATGGAATTTTGCGGCTGGTCACATGATTACTTCAACAGGGTTAAAACCGCAGGCAGGATGAAGCTTCCGGGAAGCGACCGACGTAGCCGCCGACTGCCGGACAGATAGCCGCCGATTGATTTCATTGATCTTCGCTGCGCGGAGACGCTGCCTGTTCAATATTGGGGCAGCTTCGCATGTTAACGCCTGTGGCTCCGCGTGTTCGCGCGTCGACCTGATGTCGCATCGCAGCGCTTTGCGGGAGCAGCAGCAATGATGCGGCGCACGCGTACCGCCAGGAAAAAGCCGCGGCCTGCAGGCCGCGGCTTGTGTTCGCTTGGCTTCTGCTTCGCAGAAGTGGCTGGACTAGCCGCCGATGCCCCTTTCCTTGAAGTATTTCAACGCGCCGGGATGGAACGGGATCGGCGAGCGCTCCTGCACCTGGTTGTCGAGCGAGAAGCTCTCGGCTTCCTTGTGCACGGCGACGATGTCGGCCTTCTTCTCCACCAGCGTCTTGACGATGGCGTAGGCGTCCTCGTTGCTCATCTTGTCGCCGGTAACGATCAGGTTCCAGACCTCGGTGATGGAATTGTCCTTGTCGTAGCCGGGGTAGGAGCCCGCCTTGATCGTGCTCGGCGAATAGAGCTTGCCGTATTTGGCGTTCATCTTCTCCGCGAGATCGCCATGGTCGATCAGCTTCATCTTGACGCCCGGCGTTGCCGCAAGATCGGTTACCGCGGCGGTCGGAATACCGCCGACCCAGAAGAACGCGTCGATCTTGCCGTCCTTGACCGCGTTGACGGACTCGGAGACGCCGAGCCGCTCGCGCTTCATGTCCTTGTCCTTGTCGAGGCCGGCCGCCTCGATGACGCGGAAGGCCATCACTTCGGTGGCGCTGCCCGGCGATCCGGTTGAAACGCGCTTGCCCTTCAGGTCGGCCATGGTGTTGATGCCGCGGCCTTCCACCGTCACCACATGCATGCGGTTCGGATAGACCACGAGCAGCGCCTGCAACGGCACCTTGCCGCTCTTGAACTTGTCCTCGCCCTTCAGCGCATCCAGCGCGGCATCGGCCATCGTGAAGCCGAGTTCGCTCTTGCCCGCGCCGATCAGCTTGAGATTGT
>NZ_DAINNI010000084.1:0-20947 GCF_036735945.1 Bradyrhizobium sp.
TCCAGAGCGTGGTGGCCGAGGACCGCTCCAACGCCGGCCTCACCGTGATCGTGCTGAAAACCGCCGACCAGAAGAGCAAGCTGATGCGGGTGGTTGCCCCGCTCGGCGTCCTGCTGCCCTCCGGGCTCGGGCTGAAGCTCGACAATCAGGACGTCGGCCGCGCCGGTTTTGTCAGATGCCTGCCGAACGGCTGCGTCGCGGAAGTCGTAATGGACGAAAAGCTGCTCGGTCAGCTCCGCGGCGCCAAAACCGCGACTTTTATCATCTTCGAGACGCCCGAAGAGGGAATCGGCTTCCCGCTCAGCCTGAACGGGCTCGGCGAGGGCTATGACAAGCTGCCGTGAGGGGCCTCCCCTTTCGTTGCGGTCATGACTATCTTTCAAACCATCGTCGTCCTCGCCAGCGCAGAGGCGGCCTTTGCGCTGAATCGGAGTCCGCATGACCAATCCCGCCACAACCTCCCTGCTCGACCGCGCCAATCTCGACCGTGATGCCGTCCGACGCGAGATTACGCGCGGTCTCCAGGGCGCCGACGATGGCGAACTGTATCTGGAATATGGCCAGACCGAAGCGCTCGGCTTCGACAATGGCCGGCTGAAGCAGGCGACCTATGACACCAGCCAGGGCTTTGGCCTCCGCGCGGTGAAGGACGACGCGGTCGGCTACGCGCACGCCTCCGACGTCTCGCTCCCGGCGCTGATCCGCGCCGCGGATGCGGTGGCGGCCGTGCGCGGCGGCTACAGCGGCAATTTTTCGGCCGCGCCTGCGCACACCAATGTTCGGCTCTACGGCGACGAGAACCCGCTGGATGCCCCCGGCTTCGAGGCCAAGGTAAAACTGCTGGCCGAAATCGACGCCTACGTCCGCGACAAGGACCCGCGGGTACGGCAGGCCTCGATCAGCCTGGGCGCCACCTGGCAGGTGGTCGAAATCCTCCGCCCCGACGGCGAGAGCTATCGCGACATCCGCCCGCTGGTGCGGGTCAATATTTCCGTGGTCGCCGGCCAGGGCGACCGCCAGGAGAGCGGCAGCAAGGGCTATGGCGGCCGCGAGGGTTACGCGCGCTTCATCGAGACCAAAGCGTGGCGCGAGGCCGCCGACGGCGCGATCCGCGAGGCGCTGGTCAATCTGGAATCGGTCCCCGCCCCCGCCGGCGAGATGGACGTGGTGCTGGGCGCCGGCTGGCCCGGCGTCATGCTGCATGAGGCGGTCGGCCATGGGCTGGAAGGCGACTTCAACCGCAAGCAGACCTCGGCCTTCGCGGGATTGATGGGCAAGCAGGTCGCCGCCAAGGGAGTCACTGTGGTCGACGACGGCACCATCGCCTCGCGGCGCGGTTCGCTGTCGGTCGACGACGAGGGCACGCCGACCAACCGCACGGTGCTGATCGAGGACGGTATCCTCGTCGGCTACATGCAGGACCGCCAGAACGCGCGGCTGATGAACATGAAGCCGACCGGCAACGGCCGCCGCCAGAGCTATGCCCATGTGCCGATGCCGCGCATGACCAACACCTACATGCTGGCGGGCGACCGCGATCCGGCGGAGATCATCGCGTCGGTGAAGAACGGCGTCTATGCCGCCAATTTCGGCGGCGGCCAGGTCGACATCACCTCTGGCAAATACGTGTTCCAGTGCACCGAGGCCTACAAGATCGAGAACGGCAAGCTCGGCGCGCCCTTGAAGGGCGCCATGCTGATCGGCAACGGGCCGACCGACCTGCATCGCATCACCATGGTCGGCAACGATCTGGCGCTCGATACCGGCATTGGCACCTGCGGCAAGAACGGCCAGGGCGTGCCGGTCGGCGTCGGCCAGCCGACGCTGCGGATGGAACGGATCACGGTCGGAGGAACGGGCTAGTGAGCGACCAGAAGGTGGCAGCCGACAAGGAAATCCCTGCCGGCAAACCGACGAGCTGGCGCGGCCAGGCCGTGCAGTTCGCCGCGATCGTGGCCGTCGTGTTCCTCGCCAAGGGCGCGATTGCCGAACCGTTTTATGTGCCGTCGGGTTCGATGGAGCCGACGCTGCTGATCGGCGACGCGCTGGTGGCGTCGAAATTTCCATATGGCTATGGCGCGGCGTCGCTGCCGATCCAGATCACGCTGCCCGAAACCGGCCGCCTGTTCGGCGATACGCCGAAGCGCGGCGACGTCGTCGTGTTTCGCTGGCCCGGCGACCGCTCGCAGGCGTGGGTCAAGCGCGTGGTGGGCTTGCCGGGCGACCGCATCCAGCTGCGACAGGGCCAGCTCTTCATCAACGACCATGCGGCCACGCTGAAGCCGGATGGCGTCGGACAGGCCGAAGACGACCGCGGCAATACCGAGCGCGCCTACCGCTTCGTCGAAACGCTGCCGAACGGCGTCAGCCACGCCATTTTCAAGATTCGCGACAATGGCAGGCTCGACAACACGCCCGAGGTGACCGTGCCGCCGGGCGAGCTGTTCGTGCTCGGCGACAACAGGGACAATTCCGCCGACAGCCGCGTTTCGGTACGCGACGGCGGCGTGGGCCTGCTGCCGATCGACAATCTGATCGGCCGCGCCGACGCCGTGGTCGGCTCCTGGGATCTCGGCATGCGCAGCCAGCCGATGTGGACCTGGCTGTCGGGTTTCCGGCTCGCGCGGTTCTTTACGTCGGTGCAGTAAGGCCTCTCTCCGCCATGGCCGGGCTTGTCCCGGCCATGAGCGCGTTGCCCAAACCTATGGCAATGGACAAAGACCAATTCCTCGCCGCCGCCCTGCGCAATCCCGTCAACAAGATCATCACCGGCGAATTGCACCGGCTCGCGCTGCCGGACGCATGGCTGGTCTCGGGATGCCTGGTGCAGACGGTGTGGAACGTGCTGACCAACCGCGCGATCGACTATGGCATCAACGATTACGACGTTTTCTTTTTCGATCCCGATACGTCATGGGAAGCGGAAGACAGAGTGATCCACCAACTCACCGACCGCCTGGCGCCACGCGGCATCGCGGTCGAGGCGCGCAACCAGGCGCGCGTTCATCTATGGTACCCGGAGAAGCATGGCCTGCCCTATCCGGAGCTGCGCTGCTCGACTGAGGGTATTGACCGGTTCCTGACAAAGAATACGCAGATCGGAATCCGCTGCGCGCACGACGGTTACGAGGTGTATGCGCCGAACGGCTATGATGACGTCGCCCGATTGATGGTGCGACCCAATCCGGGTCCGAATTTTTCCGCAGCGAATTATGCGGCGAAGGCGAAGCGATGGAAGGCGCTGTGGCCGGAGGTCACGGTGCTGCCGGCGGAGAGCTAGCGCACCACGCCCGAGGTGAACCCGGCCTTCCGGTGCGGCGGCTTGATCTCCTTCTTCAGGAAGCAATGCGCTTCCTTGCCGGCATAGCCCGGGCGGGCATAGGTCCAGGCGCGGCATTTGTTGTCGGCGGAGCAGGCAGCCTTGCAGGCCTCCTCGCCGTCGCCGCGCGCAACATCGAAGCTCTTGTAGTCGCCGCCGAAGCGGTCGATCGAGGTTTCGACGGCCTCGTTGCGCCGCTCGACCACACCGGCGCCGCGGATGCCGGAGACGCAGCAATCGCTCTGCACGCGCGCCGGCACGTTGCTCTTGAGCCAGCACACCGCGCGGTTGGCGAGGTCGGTCGGATAGGTGAAGCTCCAGGCCCGGCAGCGCCGGTCGCGCTCGCACACCAGCGCGCATTCGGCCGGGTCGCCGGAGGTCACGGGCGCACTGAGGTAGTCGCCGCCAGGGCGGTCGAAATTGGCCTGCGCCAATGCCGGACGCGCGCCGATGGCCGCCGCCAGGAAGGCAAGCGCCACCACACACGCCCTGAGCAGGCGAATAGTCCCCATTCGCTGACGCTTTCGAGTACGCGTTTGCAGGCGCGGGGTGGCTCTTCCTCGGAAAGTGCCGTCCCGCCCCAGCCCATTGATTTGAGCGTGATTTTTCGGAAAACCGGCGCGGCCTTCCAGATCATGCCCGATGGGCCGTCATTTGAGCGCCATCAACCTGTACGGTGGATGAACGGCCCAAATGCCGGGCAAGCCGTTCGATCAGAACGCGTATTCCTGGTAGGCCGGCTCGACGGAACCGCCCCATTCACCGTTGAACTTTTCCAGCATCTCTTCCGCCGGGGTGCGGCCCGCTTCGAGGATGTGCTCCAGCGGCTCGAGGTACCGGCTCTCGTCGCGGCCGGTATGGTCGACGCGGTTACGCCGTCGCAGGCCGGCATGCGACAGTTTCAGGCACTCGCGGGCGATCTCGAACAGATAGCGATCCTTGATCCTGGCCTTGAAGCCGAAGCGCGGCACGTCGTCGCGCAGCGCCTGACGCTCGTGCGCGGTCCAGTGGCTGACCAGATCCCAGGCCGCGTCCAGGCTGACGTCGTCGTACAACAGGCCGACCCAGAATGCCGGCAGCGCCGGCAGCCGGCCCCACGGCACGCCGTCGGCGCCGCGCATTTCCAGGTAACGCTTGAGGCGGACCTCCGGGAAGATCGTCGACAGATGGTTGGCCCAGTCCGACAGGGTCGGGCGCTCGCCGGGCAGCGAATTGTTGCGGCCCTCGAAGAAGGCGCGGAACGAGGAGCCGGCGACGTCGATATAGCTGTCGCCGCGCTTGACGAAGTACATGGGAACGTCGAGCGCATAGTCGACCCAGCGCTCGAAGCCCATGCCGTCCTCGAACGCCCAGGGCAGCATGCCGGAGCGCGCATTGTCGGTGTCGCGCCAGATCTCGGAGCGGAACGACAGGTAGCCGTTGGGCTTGCCCTCGGTGAACGGGGAGTTGGCGAACAGGGCGGTGGCGACCGGCTGCAGCGCCAGCGACACGCGCAGCTTCTTGACCATGTCGGCTTCCGAGGAGAAGTCGAGATTGGTCTGCACCGTGCAGGTCCGGTACATCATGTCGATGCCGTACCGGCCGACCTTCGGCATGTAGTTGGTCATGATCTTGTAGCGGCCCTTGGGCATCACCGGGATCTGCGACCGCGACCAGGACGGCGTCATGCCGAGGCCGAGGAAGCCGATGCCGAGGGGCGTTGCGATCTCGCGGACCTGCGCCAGATGCGCCATCAGTTCGGACTGGGTCTGGTGCACGGTTTCGACCGGTGCGCCCGACAATTCGAACTGGCCGCCGGGCTCAAGCGAAATCGCGCCGCCGCCGGTGACGTCATGGAGCCCGATGATGTTGCCGCGCTCCATGATCGGCTCCCAGCCAAGCAGGAGCTGCATGCCTTCGAGCAGCGCGCCGATGCCGCGCACGCCTTCGTACGGCACGGGCTGACGGCCCTCCAGCGTGAACGGGGTCTTCTCGTGCTCGGTGCCGATGCGGAACTCGGACGGGGGCTTGATGCCGGCCTCGAACCACGCGACGAGTTCGTCACGCGATTGCAGCGGCGTCATATCGATCTGGTCACGCGCCATTAGAAAAATCCGAAAAAGGGGCGATTCGACCGAACGCGCCGTGTAGCCAGGGGGATACGGACGGCATCGTCCGCAATAACGAAACGTGTATGGGCCGTCATCGCGCCGGCACGCCGTCGCGGGCGGCCGCCGCCTTGACGTCGGAGCACGAGCAGCCGAGACGGTCGAGCAGGCCGCAAAGCTTCATGGCGTCGGCATCGGACAGTTTGGAGCCGACGTGCTTTTCGATCGCCGCCGAGTAGGCCGTCCACATCTTCTTCTGCAGTTCGCGCCCGGCCTCGGTGATCTCGACAAACTGGCCGCGCTTGTCGATCTTGCATTCGCGCCGCGCCGCCAGGCCCTCGTCCACCAGGCGGTCGATCAGCCGCGAGGTGGAATATTGCGGGATCAGCATCTGCTTTTCCAGTTCCACCGGGCGCATCTCGCCGGTCGGCGCGCGCGACAGTTCCAGCAACGCGTCATACCAGGCCAGCGGCGGATAGCCCGCCTTCTTCAAATCCTGCTCGACGGCGTCAAGCACCCGGCTCTGCACCCGCATCAGGCGGATCCAGGCGGCGGTCGCCTCGGTCGATGGTTTGCGTTTCATCATCAGGTCCGTCTCTGTCACGGATCAGTGTACCGCACTAAATGCAGGTGCATCAATCTTGACTATTTCATGCAGATGCATTTAGTCGGTCCGCCGACAATTGCGAGGGAAGGAAAACCCCATGAAACTATATTATTCTCCGGGCGCTTGCTCGCTATCTCCCCATATCGCCCTTCTGGAGGCTGGGCTGCCCCACGAACTGGTCAAAGTCGACCTGCGCGCCAAGAAACTGGAAAACGGTGACGATTTCCTGAAGGTCAATCCCAAGGGCCAGGTGCCGGTGGTGCAGTTCGATTCCGGCGAACTGGTCACCGAAGGCCCGGTCATCGTCCAGATGATCGCCGACAAGGCGGGCAACAATCTGGCGCCTGCGCGCGATTCGCAGGAGCGGTACAAGTTGCTCGAGTGGCTGAACTACATCACGACCGAGTTGCACAAGAATATCGGCCCGATGTTCTCGCCCCTGCTCGCCGACGAGGCCAAGGGCTTTTTCAAGGACCGTGCGATGGCCAAGTTCAAGTATCTGGAGACCGCGCTTGCCGGACGCGACTACCTGATGGGCAAGCAGTTCACCGTCGCCGACGGATACCTCTTCACCATGCTGATGTGGGCGACCGACCGGTTGAAGTTCGATCTGTCCGACATGCCGAACCTCCTGGCCTACAAGGCCCGCGTCGCCGCCCGCCCGAAGGTGCAGGAAGCGTTGACCAGGGAAGGCTTGATGAAGGCGGCTTGAGGCGCCGGCGTCATCGTCTTCGTGACGACCGGCGCGCGACGATAAACGGTGCGAGTTCGATACGGGTGAGGGAATGCGATGGCGCATTTCCTCACCCGTTTCATTTCCTGCAAGAGCCGACGCGCCCCACACGGTCAGGCAGTTCCCGATTGTGTAATGGCCGAGACGGCACGCACAAATCGCGCACGCCATGCAGCAGATGCTGTGTAGAAGTACGGAGATACATATTACATTTTTTTAGCGAATCCCCCTCAGATTCAAGGGATACGCGCCGGGCATGTTCGCATGCGCCGAAGTCGCGTTTCGGTCGTTCAGAAATTCACTACGACGTCCGATCGGTCAACAATTCGCCAAAGCGGGTGCAACTTTTTCCGTGAGGATTGGTCGTGTCTATCGAGCGATTCCTGAGGCAGCGCGCGGTCGACATCGTGATGGAAGGGACCTACGTGCTTCGGAACTGGTACGACCCGGAGGGCAAGCTCCGCACCTTCACCTGCCGCGCCACGCGCGTTTCTCCGTTTCGGATGATGGTGGAGATGCCCGTGGTCGGCAAGGTCGGCGACAACCTCATCTCCTACTTCAGGGACATCGGCAACTTCGAGGGCACGATCAGCGATACCGCGCGGAGCGGCGTGCTGCTCGAACTCGAGATGACGCAGCCGATGCGCGCAAAGCTCGCGGACAAGCTCACCTGGCTGGAGAAAAAGACCAAGGATCCGGTCAGCATCATCGAAACGCGGAAAACACCGCGCTTCGTTCCGAAGGCCTCGCAGACCACGCTGACGCTCGCCGACGGCACCATTCACCCCTGCTTCGTCATCGACGCCTCGCAGTCAGGTGTAGCTGTCATGGCGGAGTTACAGCCGCCGATCGGAACGCCGCTCGGCATCGGCGCCTGCGTCGGCCGCGTCATCCGGCACACGCCTGACGGATTTGCCGTCAAGTTCGTCAAGCATCAGAGCCGCGACGAATTGCAAGGCCTGATCGTATCAACGCCGCCGACCCGAGACATGTAGCCTCGATGAAGTTGTCCGTCATTGCGAGCGAAAGCGAAGCTCGCAACGACCGCATGCATCCCTTACGCCGCCTGCTTTTTCGGCGCGAAGCGGCCGTAGAAGGTCTCACCCTTGGCCGCCATGTCTTCCAGCAGCTTTGGCGGGGTGAAGCGTGAGCCGTATTTGGCTTCGAGCTTGTGGCAGAGTTCGACGAACTTCCGCGCGCCCATGAAGTCGATATAGGACAGCGTGCCGCCGGTGAACGGCGCGAAGCCGAAGCCGAGGATCGAGCCGACATCGGCCTCGCGCGGATCGGTGATGACATGATCCTCCACCGTGCGCGCGGCTTCCACCGCCTGCACCACCAGGAAGCGCTGCTTCAACTCCTCGACGTCGAGCGTATCGGGATCGAGTTGCTTGGGCTGCAGCGCCGATAGCCCCGGCCACAGGCTCTTCTGGCCCTTGCCCTTCTCGGGATAGTCGTAAAAACCCTTGCTGTTCTTGCGGCCGAGGCGGCCCTGCTTCTCGACCATTTCCAGCATCAGCTTCTTCTGGTCCGGATTGATGGCGTTGGGACCGAGATCGGCTTCGGTCGCCTTCATCACCTTCAGCCCGAGATCGAGGGCGACCTCATCCGAGAGCGACAGCGGACCGACCGGCATGCCGGCCATCCTGGCGCAATTCTCGATCATCGCCGGCGGCACGCCTTCGAGGAACATCTCGTTGCCTTCGGCGATGTAGCGGCCGACGCAGCGGTTGGCGTAGAAGCCGCGGGAATCGTTCACCACGATCGGGGTCTTGCCGATGATGCGAACGTAATCCAGCGCGGTCGCCAGCGCGACCTCGCCGGTGTTCTTGCCGAGGATGATCTCGACCAGCATCATCCTGTCGACCGGCGAGAAGAAATGGATGCCGATGAACTTGCCCTGCTCCCTGAAGCTCTCGGCGAGCGAGGTGATCGGCAGCGTCGAGGTGTTGGAGGCGAAGATCGCGTCCGCCTTGAGATACTGCTGCGCCTTGGCGAAGGTATCCGACTTGACCTTGCGATCCTCGAACACGGCCTCGATCACGAGGTCGCAATCGCCGAGCGCGGCGTAATCGGCGGTCGCCGTGATGCGCGACATGATGGCGTCGGCCTCGGCCGGCTTGGCGCGGCCCTTGGCGATCAGACCGTCGATGACGCTCCTGGCGTGCGCCTTGCCCTTGTCGGCACTTTCCTGGTCGCGGTCGATCAGCACGACGTCGAGGCCGGCGCGGGCCGAGACGTAGCCGACGCTGGCGCCCATGAAGCCGGCGCCGATCACGGCGATCTTCTTCACCTTGGTCGCCGGCACATTCTGCGGACGCCGCGCGCCCTTGTTCAGTTCCTGCATCGACAGGAACAGGCTGCGGATCATTGCCGCCGCTTCCTTGGAGCGCAGCACTTTCGTGAAGTAGCGCGATTCGACGCGGAGCGCGGCGTCGATGGGAAGCTGCAGGCCTTCATAGACGCAGCTCATGATGGCGCGCGCCGCCGGATAATTATCGTAGGTCTCACGGCGGTAGATCGC
Organism: Bradyrhizobium sp.; assembly: GCF_036735945.1. Classification (GTDB taxonomy): domain Bacteria; phylum Pseudomonadota; class Alphaproteobacteria; order Rhizobiales; family Xanthobacteraceae; genus Bradyrhizobium. The sequence continues at coordinate 9,271 of NZ_DAINNI010000084.1, forward strand.
ATTGCCGGCCGGGAACATCATCATGCCGGCCTTGGAGAACACCGGCCCGCCCGGCAGCTTGAAGCCCTTCTCGTCCCAGGGCGCGACCGCCTTGCCACCGCCCTTGATCCAGTCCTTGGCGGCCTTGACGAGATCCGAGGCCGGCACGACGGCGTGGATCAGGTTGAGCGACCTGGCCTTCTCGACGGTGACCGGATCGCCCTTGAGCAGGATGGTCATGGCGTCCTGCGGCGGCACCAGCCGCGGCACGCGCTGGGTGCCGCCGGCGCCGGGGAACAGGCCGACCTTGACCTCGGGCAGGCCGAGGCGGGTTTTGGGATTCTCCGCCGCCACGCGGTAGTGGCAAGACAGCGTCACCTCGAAACCGCCGCCGAGCGCGAGGCCGTTGATCGCCGCCGCCCACGGCTTGCCGCAGGTTTCGATGCCGCGCAGCACCAGCGAGAAGCGGCGGCTCTGCTCGAACAGCATCTGGTTGGCCGCCTCCTCCCCCTTCTCCTTCAAGACCTTGGCGTATTCCTTGTTCATGCCATCCAGCATGGAAAGGTCCGCGCCGGCGCAGAACGCATCCTTCGCGGAGGTGATGACGACGCCCTTCACCGCGGCATCGGCCGTGGTCTGCTTCAGGATATCCTCGAGCTCGCTGGTCGAGGTCTCGTCCAGCACGTTCATCGAACGTCCGGGGATGTCCCAGGTGACGAGCGCAATGCCGTCGGCGTCGGTTTCTACCTTGAAATTCTTGAAGGCCATTTGGTTGCTCCCTCGGTGCCGGCAGCCGATCTCAGGCGCGGCGGTTAAGCTTGAATTCGTAGGGTGGGTTAGCGAAGCGTAACCCACCCTACGGCAGTTACACCCGCTCGATGATCGTCGCGGTGCCCATGCCGCCGCCGATGCACAGCGTCACCAGCGCGGTCGACTTGTTGGTGCGCTCGAGTTCATCCAGCACGGTGCCGAGGATCATCGCGCCGGTCGCGCCGAGCGGATGGCCGAGCGCGATCGCGCCGCCGTTGACGTTGATCTTCACATTGTCGATGTCGAACGCCTGCATGTAGCGCAGCACCACCGAGGCGAAGGCCTCGTTGAGCTCGAACAGGTCGATATCAGACTTCTTCATGCCGGACCGCGCGAACAGCTTTTCGGTGACGTCGACCGGGCCGGTCAGCATCATCGCGGGCTCGGAGCCGATATTGGCGAAGGCGCGGATCTTTGCACGCGGCTTCAGGCCGTGTTTGGCGCCGGCTTCCTTGCTGCCGAGCAGCACGGCGCCCGCGCCGTCGACGATGCCGGAGGAGTTGCCGGCATGGTGCACGTAATTGACGCGCTCGATCTCCGGGTGCGACTGGATCGCAACCCCATCGAAGCCGCCCATCTGCGCCATCACCGTGAAGGACGGCTGCAGTTGCGCCAGCGACTGCATCGTCGTGGTCGGACGCATATGCTCGTCCCTGGCGAGGATCGTGAGGCCATTGATGTCCTTGACCGGCACCACCGACTTGCTGAAGCGGCCCTCGTCCCACGCCTTGCCGGCGCGCTGCTGGCTCTGCACCGCATAGGCATCGACGTCGTCGCGCGAGAAACCGTATTTGGTCGCGATCAGATCGGCCGAGACGCCCTGCGGCATGAAATAGGCCGGCACCGCCATCGAGGGGTCCATCGGCCATGCGCCGCCGGAGGCGCCGATGCCGACGCGGCTCATCGATTCGGCGCCGCCGCCGATCACAAGCTCATGCTGGCCGGCCATGATCTGGGCAGCGGCGAAATTCACGGCATCGAGGCCGGAGGCGCAGAACCGGCTGATCTGCACGCCGGGCACGGCTTCGCCGAGACCGGCCTTCAAGGCGGCGAAGCGCGCGATGTCGCTGCCGGCCTCGCCGACCGGATCGACCACGCCGAGGATCACGTCGTCGACGACGTCTTCGCCGAGGTTGTTGCGCTCCTTCAGCGCCTGCAGCGGCACGGTGGCGAGCGCCAGCGCGGTGACTTCATGCAGCGCGCCTTCGGGCTTGCCGCGGCCGCGCGGGGTGCGAACGTGATCGTAGATATATGCCTCAGGCATGACGCCCTCCTGGTATGAGGATCATAATATTATAGCCGGAAGGAGAGAGAAGCGACGGAAAATTCTCAGAACGCTTCCGCCGCCAATTCCATGGTCGTGGCGCAGCCGGTCTGGATGCGCGCGAGGTGGACGTGGGTTTCCGGCAGCATCCGCTCCATGAAGAAGCGGCCGGTCACCAGCTTGGTGCTCAGGTAGGGCGTGGCGCCACCGGAAGCAATCTTGTCCTGCGCCACCTTCGCCATCCGCGCCCACATGAAGCCGAAGGCGACGAGGCCGAACAATTGCATGTAGTCGGTGGCGGCGGCGCCGGCATTGTCGGGCTTGGCCATGGCGTTCTGCATCAGCCAGCCGGTGGCCTGCTGCAGATGGCCGAGCGCGGTCGAGAGCGGCGCGACGAACGGCTTCATCGCCTCGTCGCCGCCGTGCTCCTTGGCGAAGGCGCCGACTTCGGCAAAGAACGCCATCACGGCGCGGCCGCCATGGCGCGGCAGCTTGCGGCCGACCAGGTCGAGCGCCTGGATGCCGTTGGCCCCCTCGTAGAGCATGGCGATGCGGGCATCGCGCACGAACTGCTCCATGCCGTGCTCGGCGATATAGCCGTGGCCGCCATACATCTGCTGCGCCAGCACCGCGTTGGAGAATCCGACGTCGGTCATCACGCCCTTCATGACGGGGGTCATCAGGCCCATATGGTCGTCGGCCGCCTCGCGGTCCTTCGGATCGGCGGAGCGGTGGGCGACGTCGCTCTTCAGCGCGGTCCACACCACCATGGCACGCGCCGCCTCGTTGAAGGCGCGGATGGTGAGCAGCACGCGGCGCACGTCCGGGTGCACGATGATCGGGTCCGCCGGCTTGTCCGCCTCCTTCGCGCCGGTCAGCGCGCGGCCCTGCAGACGCTCGCGCGCATAGGCCACCGCGTTCTGATAGGCGACTTCGGACTGTGCGAGGCCCTGCACGGCGACGCCGAGGCGAGCCTCGTTCATCATCACGAACATGCCCTGCATGCCCTTGTTCTCTTCGCCGATCAGCCAGCCGGTGGCGTTGTCGTAGTTCATCACGCAGGTGGAATTGCCGTGGATGCCCATCTTGTGCTCGATCGAGCCGCAGGACACGCCGTTGCGCGCACCCAGCGAGCCGTCGGCATTGACGAGGATCTTCGGCACGACGAACAGCGATACGCCCTTGATGCCGGCGGGCGCCCCTTCGATGCGCGCCAGCACCAGGTGGATGATGTTCTCGGTGATGTCGTGCTCGCCGGCCGAGATGAAGATCTTGGTGCCTGAAATCTTGAAACTGCCGTCAGGCTGCTTCACCGCGCGGGTACGCAAGAGGCCAAGATCGGTGCCGCATTGCGGCTCGGTGAGGTTCATGGTGCCGGTCCATTCGCCGGCCACCATCTTCGGCACATAGGTCTTCTTCTGTTCGGCGTCGCCATGCACCAGCAGCGCCGCGGTCGCGCCCATGGTGAGACCGCCATACATCGAGAATGCCATGTTGGCCGCACTCTGGAATTCGGTGACGACCTGGCTCAGCGTCACCGGGAGCCCCTGCCCGCCATATTCCGCCGGCGCCGACAGGCCGAGCCAGCCGCCTTCGGCCACCTGCTTGAAGGCTTCCTTGAAACCCTTCGGCGTCGTCACCGAGCTGTCGTCATGGCGCTTGCAGCCTTCGAGATCGCCGACGCGGTTGAGCGGCTGCAACACCTCCTCGGAGAGCTTTGCAGCCTCGCCGATGATCGCCTCGCGCACATCGGCGGAGGCGTCGGTGAAGCCGGGCAGATTGTCGTAGCGGTCGATCTGGAACACGTCGTTGAGCAGGAAGGTGACGTCTTCCACGGGGGCTTTGTAGATCGGCATGGTGTTCTCCCGGCAGCGGCAGGCTTGAAAGAAGGCGGCGGCGCTTGACTTGAAATGACGGTGCTCCGGAAAGCGACCTTATCCGGTTCCCGATGTTCGAGGGAGTGAGCGTGCCAGCAAATATCCGGACGGCCATTGCGACCAAACAGCGCCGGGATGCTCGCGGCCCCTCGCCTTCACTGCCTGGCGAGTTGCTCCCCCATCAAGCGGTGCAGCAGATTGATTCCCTTCAATGGACGCACCATCACCTTGAAGTGCGTGATCCTACCGTCATCGCTGAAGGTGATGATGTCGACGCCGTTGATCTTGATGCCCTCGATCTCGTTCTCGAATTCGAGCACCGCGCCATCAGGGCTGCGCCATTCGCCGACATATTTGAAGCCGGGGCCGCCCAGCACCTTGTCGGCGCTCGCCAGATATTTGAAGGTGATGTCGCGCCCGCGCTGCGGCGTGTGAACGACGGGGCTTTCGAACACCGCGTCCGGGTGCAACAGGTCCCACAGCGCCGCGGTGTCATGCGACTTCATGTAGCCGTACCACTTGTCGAGGCCGCTCATGGTCATCATGTCTCCTTAACTCGGGCGATGACGGGCTGGACGCCGGGGATGGACCTCTCCGGACCTTATGCGCATTGACGCATATGCAACTTTATGCATAATGTCAACCACTGTTGAATCCGGAGACCGGCGTCATGGCGCTTGGTGACGCGATCCTTGCCTGCCTGACCGAACGTCCGATGACGGGCTATGAGCTCGCCAAGACGTTCGACAACTCCATTGGATTCTTCTGGAAGGCTGACCACCAGCAAATTTATCGGGAGCTCACCAGGCTGCGCGACCGCGGTCATATCCAGGGCCGCGAGGTGGTGCAGTCCGGCAAGCCGAACAAGCTGGTCTATACGCTAACGCCGGAGGGCCGGGCCGCGCTCCGGCATTGGGCGGCGCGGCCGAGCGTGCCGGCCTCGATCAAGGACGACCTCTTGGTGCGACTCTATGCGCTCGACAACGTCGACATAGAACCGCTGCGCACCGACCTGATGGCGCGGCTGGAACATCATCGCGATCGCTTCGCCCGCTATGAGCGCCTGCTCAACAAGCGCTTCCCCGACGGCACCGCGACGCCGGCCGATGTCGGCAAACTGCTCGGCCTGCGCATCGGGCTTGCCCATGAGCGCGCGGTGGCGGAATGGTGCGAAGAGGCGATCGATGCATTGTCGGCGCTAACCTCGGGCGTGGAGCGGCCAAACGTCGTGCCGATCGAGGCCGGCAAGCGCGAAAATAACGGCTGAACGCCCACGGACGGCCGGGTGGGCAACTTTTGCGGCCGGCGATCCCATTCCTTAACCCGTTATTTACCGTGAGGAACAAAAGTCAGGTTCTGAGGCAGACGACCTGCGCAAAATTCGATTGTCTCTTCAACGGGACGCGCGGGGAGGCTGATGGCGCAGGTGGGGCGCCGTAGCGGAACCGGACCAAAGCATGAATTCGCGCGCATCGTGGAGTGTAGACGGCATCGATCCTTCCGTCCGCGAAAGAGCCGAGGCGGCCGCGCGCCGCTCCGGCATGTCGCTGAACGACTGGCTCAATTCGACCGTCGGCGAATCTCTCCCGCCGAATTTCGGCGCTTCATCGGCGCAGCGGCCTGCCGTGCCCGGCCGGCAAGCCCCCGATGTCGCCGACATTCATCAGCGGCTGGATTCCATCACCCGGCAGATCGAACAGATCTCGCGCCCCGCACCGCGCAGCGAGCCGACGGTGGCCCGCCAGCTCAACGACGCCATTTCGCGCCTCGATGCGCGGCTGTCGCAGATTTCAAATCCCGCACCGGCCCGGCAGGCCCAGGTGCAAGAAAGGCAGCGCCAGAACGACATGGTCGAGCGTGCCGCCGCCCAGGTCTATCGCCCCTCGCCGCCGCTCAGCCCGGCCTCGATGGATTTTGACATCGCCGAGATCGCCGCGCGCCAGAACGAGCTTGACGCTCCGCCGCCACGGCAGGCCCCGCCGCGCAACGGCGCTGCCGCGCCCGCACAGCCCAATTCCGCGGCACCCGCCGCACCACCGGCGCCCGCCAATCCCGACTTCTCTTCGCTCGAGCGGCACCTGCTCAAGATCACGAGCCAGATCGAGGCGCTGCAGCGTCCCGACAATATCGAGGAATCGATCGCCTCCTTCCGCAGCGAACTCTCCGAAATCCGCCAGGCTATCACCGAGGCGGTGCCGCGCCGCGAGATCGAATCGCTCGAGAACGAAATCCGCTCGCTGTCCCGCCGTATCGACGAAAGCCGCCATAACGGCAGCGACGATCAGGTGCTGGCCAACATCGAACGGGCGCTCGGCGAAATTGGCGACGCGCTGCGCTCGCTGACGCCGGCCGAGCAGCTCGCCGGCTATGACGAGGCGATCCGCAATCTCGGCGCCAAGCTCGATCTCATTCTGCGTTCGAACGACGATCCATCGACGGTGCAACAGCTCGAAAGCGCGATCGTGGCGCTGCGCGGCATCGTTTCCAACGTCGCCTCCAACGACGCGCTGGCGCGGCTGTCGGAAGACGTTCACACGCTCTCGGCCAAGGTCGACCAGCTTTCCCGCTTTGACGGCAGCAACGATGCCATCGGACAGCTCGAACAGCGCCTTGCGGCGCTGACCTCGGCGCTGGAATCCCGCCCGGTAGGCGCGAGCGAGCCATCCGAATATGTCGAGAACGCGCTGCGCATGCTGTCGGAGCGGCTCGACCGCATCCCGGCCGGCAACGACAATGCCTCGGCATTTGCCCATCTCGAACAGCGCGTATCCTATCTGCTGGAACGCCTGGAAGCCTCCAACGATCGCTCCGCCGCGCCGGCCGTCGACCTCGGACGGGTCGAGGAAGGCCTGCACGACATTCTGCGTTCGCTGGAGCGCCAGCACGCCAGTCTGGTCGCGCTTGCCGATTCCAATCGCAATGCGACCCCGGTGGCGGCGCCGATGGACCCCGGCATCGTCGATCTGGTCAAGCGCGAACTGTCCGACATCCGCTTCAGCCAGTCGGAAACCGACCGCCGCACTCAGGAGTCGCTCGAAACCGTTCACGGCACGCTCGGCCATGTGGTCGATCGCCTGTCGATGATCGAAGGCGATCTGCGCACGGTTCGGGCCACACCCGGCACGCCCGCTTCTCCGCCTACTGCGGCTGAACCGTGGGAGGAATTGCCTCGCGCGACCACGCCGCTGATGACCTATCCGCAGCAGTCGAAACCGGAGTTGCCGAACCCCGCCGCGCTGCAGGCGAGCCTCGAGGAGCATTTCGCCGCCGCGCCGCGCGAATTCCAAGCGGCGCAGCCGCCGGTCGCGCCGCCAGCGCCGCCGCGCGCGATCAGCGAGATCCTCGAGCCGCACGCCGCCGCACCGCGCACCGCAATCGCGCCGGATCTGCCGCCGGATCATCCGCTCGAGCCGGGCACAAGGCCGTCCCCGCGGATGTCTTCGCCGTCGGAGCGGATCGCGGCTTCCGAAAATGCGATCAGCGAGATCGCGGCCTCGCCGAAGGAGCCGGTCAGTTCGTCGAGCTTCATTGCCGCCGCGCGCCGCGCCGCGCAGGCTGCCGCTGCCGCACCCCCGCCCGAGAAGGCCGGGCGCGCCAAGGCCGCGCCCAGGGACAAGGGCGGCGACAAGGTCAAGAAGGCCAATGCGGACGACAAGACTCCGTCGAACATGTCCTCCAGGATCCGCTCGCTGCTGGTCGGCGCGAGCGTGGTCGTGATCGTGCTCGGCACGTTCAAGATGGCGATGACGCTGCTCGATACCGGCAGCGTGCTGCAACTGCCGATGATGGAGCAACCGAGCGAACCGGCTCCTCCGGCGGCGCAGGCGCCGATGCCGTCGGAGACCAATGCGAAGCCCGCGATGCCGCCGGCTCAGGCCCCGGCGCCGATGATGATCTCGCCGACGCCGGTCGAGAAGCAGTCGAACAATTCTTCGGCACCGAACACGCTCGACAGCGCGAAGATCGCGCCGCCGCCGGTGACCCCGGAGCCGCCGGCCGCAGCCGGCGACGTCACCGGCGCGATCACCACCGTGCCGGCGACCGGCGGCAAGCTCGCCATGGTCGCGGTGCCGCCGACCGAACGGCTGCCCGACACGATCGGCGGTCCGGTGTTGCGCACCGCCGCGTTGAAGGGCGACGCCAGCGCGGCTTACGAGATCGGCGTGCGGTTTGCCGAAGGCAAGGGCGTTGCGCCCAATCTTGATGAAGCCGCCAAATGGTACGACCGCGCCGCCAAGGCCGGCGTCGTGCCTGCGGTGTTCCGGCTCGGCACCTTCTACGAGAAGGGCCTCAGCGTGAAAAAGGACGTCGAGATCGCGCGGCGCTATTATCTGCAGGCGGCCGAGCGCGGCAGCGCCAAGGCGATGCATAACCTCGCCGTGCTGGACGCCGATGGCGGCGGCAGCGGCGCCAACTACAACAGCGCGTCGTTCTGGTTCCGCAAGGCCGCCGACCGCGGCGTCGCCGACAGCCAGTTCAACCTCGGCATTCTCTATGCCCGCGGTATCGGCGTCGAACAGAACCTCGCCGAGTCCTTCAAATGGTTCAGCCTCGCGGCGGCCCAGGGCGACGCGGATGCCGGGCGCAAGCGCGACGATGTCGCCAAGCGGCTCGACGTCCAGTCGCTGGCGGCGGCCAGGCTCGCGATCCAGACCTTCACGATCGAACCGCAGCCCGAGGATGCCGTCAACGTCGCCTCGCCTGCCGGTGGCTGGGACTCGGTGCCGGCGACCGCCAAGCCGGCCGCCAGGCCGGTCGCGGCCAAGCGCACCGCCGCCGTTCACTGACCAGGGCCATCGCGATGCCTGAAGGCATCGCCGCCTATCCTCGGCCATAAATTCGTTTATTGGTTGGGACGAGCCGGGCCCGAGAGGGCAGCGCCGCCACGAGGATCGCTTGTCGACCGAAGACAACCAGGGGGAGAACCGATTCCGCAGGTCGCCGACAGGTCCTGCGGTCGCACCGCCGCGCACCCCGGTCGATCGGGAGCCGCCGCGTCAGGCCATGGGACCACCGGTCCGGGCGCCACGGGCGAGATGGCACTTCTGGTCGGTCGCGATTTTCATCCTCCTGCTTTCCAGTGTCGGCATCCGCGCCTGGCGCGACCTGTCGCAGCCGGACGCCTGGCATTACTGGAAAGACCAGTACGTCTCGCCGAGCCTGACGTCGCAGGTGATCGACACGCTCCATCTCGACGGTTCGGGCCGGGGACGGCGCGCGCTGTTCGTCAGCGGCACCATCGGCCCTGCTGCCGCGAGCTGGTTTCGCGCCAGACTGGACGAGGCCAACCTCGCGGCGGGCGATGTCGTCCTGCTGGCCTCTCCCGGCGGAGACCTGGCCCAGGCCATGATCATGGGCGAGATCATCCGCGCGCGATCGCTGGCGACCGCGGTCGGCGGCAGCGACGCTTCGGGCCGGATTAAGCCGGCCTATTGCGCCAGCGCCTGCGTGCTTGCCTATGCCGGCGGCAAGCCCCGCTTCGGCGTGTTGGGTTCGGCGCTTGGCGTTCATCGCTTTGTCACAACCAGGCCCGTGAACGATCCCGTCGCGGAGGCCCAGCGGATATCTGGCGCCGTACTGGGTTACATGACCAAAATGGGGGTCTCGTCCTCGATCGTGGAAGCGATGTCCGAGACGAGGGAGATTCGCTGGCTCAGCCCCAAACAAGCGCTGGCCATGAACCTCGTCACCGAGCCCGTCGAGAAGCTCTGAGCCTGCCCTATAGGCATCAGGCAAAAATTTGCCTTCGCGGGCTTTTTTAGTCCCTCATCCCTGCGAATTCAGTTATGCAGGATGCGGGAACCGGCGCTGTGCACGCAATGATGCATGCGCGCACCGGCTTCCACTGCCGGCAAACCCAACAGAAACCACGTCCCGAGCGGCCTCTCCGGCCGCCTCGTGTGGCAAAGCTACAAAAGCAGGCGCGCGTGCAGATCTACCTCCCGATCGCCGACATCCCGGTCAATATTTTCCTCATCCTGGCGATGGGCGCAGCGGTGGGGTTCGTCTCCGGCATGTTCGGGATCGGCGGCGGATTCCTGATGACGCCGCTGCTCATCTTCATCGGGATCGCGCCTGCGGTCGCGGTCGCCTCGGTCGCCAGCCACATCGCCGCCTCCTCGTTTTCCGGCGCGATCTCCTATTGGCGACGGCGTGCGATCGATCCTGTCCTGGCGGCCGTGTTGCTCACCGGCGGCAGTATGGGCACGGCGCTGGGGGTGGGCACCTTCACGCTGCTGCGCTCGCTCGGTCAGCTCGATCTGATGATCGCGATGTCCTACGTCATCCTGCTGACCACCGTCGGCGGCCTGATGTTCTGGGAAGGCCTCCGGGCGCTGCTGCGGTCCCGCAAGGGCGGCCCCGTCACCACGCGCCGCCCCGGCAGCCATGTCTGGATCCACGGCCTACCGCTGAAGATGCGCTTCAAGCGCTCGAAGATCTATCTCTCCGTAATTCCGGTTGTGGCGATCGGGTTGATCATCGGCTTCATCGGCGCGGTGATGGGCATCGGCGGCGGCTTCATCCTGGTGCCGCTCCTGATCTACGTGCTGCGGGTGCCGACCTCGACCGTGATCGGAACCTCGATGGTGCTGACCCTCGTCACCATGGTGTTCGCCACCATGCTGCACGCGGTGACCAATCACCTGGTCGACGCCGTTCTGGCGTTGATCCTGATGGTCGGCGGCGTCACCGGCGCGCAGTTCGGCGCCCGCGCCGGACAGAAAATCCGCGGCGAACATCTGCGCCTGCTGCTCGGCCTGCTGGTGCTCGCCGTCGGCATTCGTTTCGCCGTCGAACTCGTGATCCGGCCCGAGGACCTCTTCACCGTGCGCGAAACGGGGGGGACGGGATGACCGCTCGCCTCGCGCGCATGCTGGGATGGCTGGCGCTGGGCGCGGTGCTCGCGTGCTCGCCGGTGCAGGCGGAACGGCTGATCGTGTCGGTGTCGAACCATCGCGTCACCGTGACGCCGAACTATTCCGGCGAGGAACTGGTGCTGTTCGGCTCGGTGGAAAAGGACGCCAACACGCCGCCCGGCCGTACCTATGATCTGGTGGTGACGGTCGCCGGCCCGCGCGCCGACATGGTGACGCGGCGCAAGGAGCGCCGGTTCGGGATCTGGATCAACACCGACTCCCGGCAATTCCTGAAAGTGCCGACCTATCTGGCGCTGTTCTCAAACCGCCCGTTCGACGCGATCGCCTCGCCGGAAGTGCAGCGGCGGCAGCAGCTCGGGCTGAACAACGTGCTGCTGACCCAGCGCGTCGGCGGCGACTACGCCGACGTGGTGCCCGATGACGCGTTCCGCAGCGCCTTCGTGCGGCTGCGCCGCCAGCATGGCCTCTATCGCGAGGAGACCTCGGCGGTGACGTTCCTGACCCCGACGCTGTTCCGCACCGGCATTCCGCTGCCGGCGGAGGTGCCGATCGGGCTCTACAACGTCGAGATCAAGCTGTTCGCCGAAGGCGCGCTGGTGGCCAAGACGGATACCGCGTTCGAAATCGTCAAGGTCGGTTTCGAGCAGTTCGTCGCCACCACGGCGCAGCAGAACGGCCTCGTCTACGGGCTGATCACCGCCTTCATGGCGCTGATGACCGGATGGATGGCCTCGATCGTGTTCAGGAGAGATTGAGGTCAACCCTCATGGTGAGGAGGCGCGAAGCGCCGTCTCGAACCATGTGGCTCGTGGCCCATCCTTCGAGACGCCGCTACGCGGCTCCTCAGAGTGTGAGAATCTTTCGGCAAC
>NZ_DAINNI010000085.1:0-20829 GCF_036735945.1 Bradyrhizobium sp.
GAGCCTGCGATGATGACGTCCTCGCCCTGTTTCCAGTCGGCCGGCGTCGCGACGCGGTGCTTGGCGGTCATCTGCAGGGAATCGATGACGCGCAGGATTTCCTGGAAGTTCCGGCCCGTGGTCATCGGGTAGACCAGCACCAGCTTGATCTTCTTGTCCGGCCCGATGACGAACACGTTGCGGACGGTCTGGTTGTCGGCCGGCGTGCGCGTCAGCGGGTCGCCGGAGGTCGAGGCCGGCAGCATGTCGTAGAGCTTGGAGACGTTGAAATCGGTGTCGCCGATCATCGGATAGTTCGGCGCGGCGCCCTGCGTCTCCCTGATGTCCTCGGACCATTTCGAATGACGGTCGACCGGGTCGACGCTGAGGCCCATCAGCTTGACGCCGCGCTTGTCGAATTCCGGCTTCAACTTTGCGAGAGCGCCGAGTTCGGTGGTGCAAACCGGCGTGAAATCCTTCGGGTGCGAGAACAGAAGGGCCCAGCTGGTGCCGATCCAGTCATGGAACCTGATTTTTCCTTCCGTGGTCTCGGCTTCGAAATCGGGGGCGGTTGCGCCAATCTGGAGTGCCATGGTGTGACCTCATCCTATTCTGGTTGCACGAGAATTCGTCTTTGACAGTATACGAGTGTGAAGCGGTTAAGTGAACCGGTTGGCGTAAAAGGTGAGATCCTTCTCCGCGAGCCCGGAACTCCTAGCATCTTCTTTTGGTCCGCGCCTCCGCGACGAAAAGAACCCCTCAAGTCGCGCTTCACGGGCGGAATGCCAGGTTTTGCGGCCATCCGTTTGTTCGACCGCGATCTTTTCACAGCCGTTCCACTCTTTTGCCGGCGCTGCCCCGATATCGCCTTTTATCGCCCCCAATACGCCGGGCCGCTTCGCAGCCGAGCAGCCTTGTGCTGAACCGTGACCGAGGTCACAGCGACGAATTGGCAACCATCTAAAAATCTCGGCATGCGGGTTTCGAACCGTTAACCGCTCGTTCATGCCCGGCATGGAAATGCTGGACCGGAATTGAAATTGAGAAGTGCAACCATGTCCGCCTCGACTGCCGCCGAAACATCCGGCGCCCTGCAACCGTCCTGCCGCAAGACCGCTGCTCATGCGCTCACCATCGTGCGCGACGGCGTGATCACCGGCGAGGGGCCCACCACCAAAGGCCGCATCCATTTTTCCCGCGCGCTCGATGCCGATGACGCCGCCTGGTGCGCGCGCATCCTCACGGTGAGCGAGGTCGAGCATGAGCCGGTGAGCCGCGCCGAGATCGAGGCGCTGTTCGAGATCAGCGACGCCGCCGCCGAGCGCACCGACGATGGCCGTTTCGACGATCTTCTCGCCAAGGCCGTCGCCCACCATGCGGCTTCCGAATCCGGCCTGCCGGTGCCGCCGCGCACGGTTGCTCTTTCCGCCGATACCGACATCGAGAGCTGGGCGCCGACCACGGCCACCAACATCGACACCAAGGTGCTGGAATGGATCGCCAGCCAGATGCGCGGCAAGCGCCACAGCAACCACCGCCTTGCCGCACTGGTCGCCACGCTCGTCGGCGTCGCGTTGCCGCTCGCGCAACTGCCGGGCATGCTGGATATGGGACTGCTGTAGGTTCAACCGGCGATCATCGTTTTCAGGACGGCGGGGCGGGGCTCCGCCGTTTTTGTTTGTGGGCAGCCGTGGTCGGAGCGCGCGCTGCTGACCGCAAACGATGGGGAGGTCGCACCGGTGGAAGCGCGCCGGATCAAGCCGCGGTGTGCCGCTGCCGCGTTTCCGAGGGATATTCGCCGAACAGCTGGCGATAGTAGCCGGCAAACCGGCCGATGTTCTGGAAGCCGTAGTGCATGGCGACGTCGGAGATCGTCTGGATGTCCTTTTGCGCACGCAATGCGGTGTGAACCGCGCACAGTCGCCGGTCGCGCAGGAAGGCGATCGGGCCGACTCCCAGCGCCTCGTGAAATGCGCGATGCAGCGTGCGCCGCGACAGATGGAGCTGGCTGCAAATCTCGGAGATGTGCACGGCATCCGCTGCTCGTGCGTCGAGATATTCCTCGACCTGTCTCACGATCCTCAGCGCGGAGGGAAGGGGACCATTGCGCTCCGACGGCATTCCGGCGACGATATTGGCTGTGACCGCCTCGATCACCGCGCGCTTCCAGTATTCCGCGGCCGCTGCCGACAGCGATATCCTGTCGAGCCGGCCGAGCAGCGATTGCAGGCGCGGGATGACCTCACTTATCGTTTCGGCATTTCCCTTGAAATGATTTCTCCGCCAGAGAGCTGGATCGCTCATCGGTCCCTCGGTGCCGAACGAGGATTCGATATCGGTGACCGACGTCAGCACCACAATGACCGACGCGCCGCCGTAATACCTGTTCTCGTGCTCGCTGCCGGGCTGCGTCACCAGAACGTCGCCGGGATGCGACTGATAAGTCGATCGCATCGCGCGGCCACCGCTGGCGGCCAGCATGCCGATGCCGATGCGATCCCTGTGCGACCCGCCGCGCGTCCTGATGCCGAGATTGAAGGTCGCCATGTCTACCGGGAGATCGCCGATGGTGGCGTGGGTGAGTTCGCCCGTGATCTTGCCGCGTTCGAGTTGCACGATCTCGCGGCGCGTGCCGAGAACGACCTCGTTGAGCTCCTCGAATCCCTTGATCTTCCGGGTGCGGAGCGCCGCGAATTGTCCCATCGTGCGCCTGCCTTCATTAGGGACGGACAAGCTTCTCAAGCATGGATCATCTTCGCGCGCCGATGGTCGCGTGGTCGTGCACGCTTTCAAGCTCGCCGGCGCGCAAGGGCTTGCGGCCCCGCGGATTTGTCACAAAGGCGCGAAATGCGCGCCAAATAAATCTCAATCCGAAAACATTTGGCACAAACTGGACGTCACTTGCGGAAACAATATGGCATATTGGCTGAAATACAACGAGAAATAGCGGCGCCCGTGAGCGCTTTGATCTAGATCAAACCAAGAGACAAGAGGGCTGACGTAATCGTCGTCGCAATCGCCGTCATGGGCTGGCGGAGCTGGAGTAACCAAGGGAGCTGCCAATGCTGCCAACAACAAGACTCTTCGATCGTCGCGTGCCGAAGCTGTCTGGCTTCGCCGCGCTCTTTGTCCTCAGTCTCGGTGGCCTCGCGGCGACCTCAACGCCATCATCCGCGTTAAACCCAACGCCCGGCGCGGCGCTGACCTCTCAGGTGAGGGAGGCGAGCAGCGACGTCGTGCAGGCTCGCGCGGTCGTACGCCGTGGCGGCGTGGCCGTCGGGCCACGCGGCAATGCCGTTGGCTATCGCAGCAGGACCGTCGTCCGCGGGCCGGCCGTGGTGCGGCCCGGATATGCCGGCGGCGGTGTACGCTGGGCGCGTCCCGCCGCGTACGGCTGGCCGCGTGGCGGCGCGATCGCGGCAGGTGCAGCGATTGGCATGGTTACCGCCGCAACGGCCGCTGCCTGGGCCGGCGCGGCGCCGGCGCCGGGCATGTGCTGGTACTACACCGATCCATCTCGCACACAGGGCTTCTGGGACTACTGCCGGTAGGCGTAGTACCGGTGCACGCGGTGGAAGATGTTGCAGCCAGAACCAGAAGCGAAAGAGCGTCCGCCAGGCGATAAAAGGACCGAAAATATGGTCCACATCCCCGGCGGCACGTTCCGCATGGGATCGGACCATCATTACCCCGAAGAGGCGCCCTCGCATCATGTGTCGGTCGATCCTTTCTGGATCGACCGCACGCCGGTCACGAACCGCCAGTTCAAGGAATTCGTGAAGGCGACAAACCACGTCACCACGGCGCAAGTGCCGCCGGACCCGAAGGACTATCCCGGCGCGCTGCCGCATATGATCTATGCGGGCTCGCTGGTGTTCGTGCCGCCGCACCAGGTCGCCGGCCTCAGGGATTGGAGCCAGTGGTGGACTTTCATGAAGGGCGCCGACTGGCGGCATCCGTACGGACCGAAGAGCAGCATCAACGTTTCAGACAATCATCCCGTCGTGCACGTATCCTTCGCCGATGCGCTCGCCTACGCCAAATGGGCGGGCAAGGATCTGCCGACCGAGGCCGAGTGGGAGTTCGCCGCGCGTGGCGGGCTCAAGGACAAGGAGTTCGCCTGGGGTGACGTGCTGACGCCCGGTGGCAAGCACCTGGCCAACATCTGGCAGGGCAATTTCCCGATCGAGAATCTCGGTGCAGATGGATACGAGCGCACCTCGCCGGTGATGGCATTTCCGCCGAACGGCTACGGCGTCCACGACATGATCGGCAATGTCTGGGAATGGACCTCCGACTGGTGGTCAACCAAGCACGAAGCCGACGCGCCGAAGGCGTGTTGCGTTCCGCAGAATCCGCGCGGCGGACCGGAGAGCGCGAGCCTTGATCCCTGCCAGCCCGCGATCAGGATTCCGCGCAAGGTCCTGAAGGGCGGTTCGCATCTCTGTGCGCCGAACTATTGCCGCCGCTATCGCCCGGCCGCCCGGCATGCCGAGGCGGTCGATACCTCCACCAGCCACGTCGGCTTCCGCTGCGTGGTGCGATCAACTGTTGCAGCGAAGCCTTGAAGGAGAAGTACTACCCACCCCAGGGAGCGTAAATATGAGTGATGAAGTGAATAGGGCCGGCAATGGCCAGGCAATCGATCGCCGTAACCTTCTGCTCGGTACCTCCACCCTCGTTGCCGCAGCAACCCTGACCTCGGAAGTATTGGTGCAGGCGCAGAAGGCCGCGCCGGCAGCAGCGCCCGCCGCAGCGCAGCCCGCCGCAGCCTCCGACAGAAAGCCGAATATTCTTGTCATCTTCGGGGACGACATCGGCATCCCGCAGATCAGTGCCTACACGATGGGCATGATGGGATATCGGACGCCGAACATCGACCGCATCGCTCGCGAAGGCGCAATCTTCACCGACGCCTATGGCCAGCAGAGTTGCACCGCCGGTCGTGCGTCAGTCGAGGGCGTCGTCGCCGACCGCACGACAACGGAACGAGGATCCAAAGCGCAACAAGAACAAGGGAGAGAACGGACATGTCAGCTACCATGATCAATCTCATCATCCAGCTCATCGCCGGCGCGCTCGGTGGCAACGCCGCCGGCGCCACCATGAAGAACCTCGATCTCGGCACGCTCGGCAACACCATTGCCGGTGCGATCGGCGGAGCAGGCGGCGGCACGCTTCTGACAGCCCTGCTTCCGATGCTGCAGGGCGCGGCGGGCGGTGTCGATATCGCGGCCCTTGCCGGGCAGGCAGTCGGCGGCGGCGTCGCCGGTGCGATCGTCACCGCGATCGTCGGCCTGATCAAGAATTCGATGGCGGGCGGGAAGGCAGCCTGAACGCCATCGTCCGGAGGCGGCGCGCCGCTCCGTTCATACGTCGATCAATCACGCGGGGTTGTGCGCGTGGTCAAGTATCTGTCTCGCCCGCGAAGTCTTGATGAGAGTCACTCAATGGAGCGTTGAATGAGTAATCGAGCTGACAACGGGACCCGCAAAACAATCGATCGCCGAAATCTCCTGCTTGGCACATCAACCCTCGTTGCGGCAGCAACGCTGACCTCCGAAACGATCGCGCAGGCGCAGAAAGCCGCGCCGGCTCCCGCCGCGACACAATCCGGAGCCGCCTCTGGCCGCAAGCCGAACATCCTCTTTATCATGGGAGACGACATCGGCTGGTTCAACGTCAGCGCCTACAATATGGGGATGATGGGCTATCGCACGCCCAACATCGACCGCATCGGCCGTGAAGGCGCCGTTTTCACCGATTGGTACGGTCAGCAAAGCTGTACTGCCGGTCGCGCCGCCTTTGTCACCGGCCAAACGCCGATACGAACGGGACTAACCAAGGTTGGACTGCCCGGTGCGGAGCTCGGCCTTGGCCCGCTCGATCCCAGCGTCGCCGACGTGCTGAAGACCTATGGTTACGCGACCGGTCAGTTCGGCAAGAACCATCTCGGCGATCGCGACGAGCATTTGCCGACCGCGCACGGCTTTGATGAGTTCTTCGGTAATCTCTACCACCTCAATGCCGAGGAGGAGCCGGAGAACCCCGACTATCCCAAGGATCCGGAATTCCGGAAGAAGTTTGGTCCGCGAGGCGTACTCAAGGCGACCGCCGACGGCAAGATCGAGAATACCGGCCCGTTGACCACCAAGCGCATGGAGACGATCGACGAGGAGTTCCTTGCTGCCGCCAAGGATTTCATCAATCGCCAGCATCGGGCCAACAGGCCGTGGTTCTGCTACTTCAATTCGACGCGGATGCACATCTTCACGCACCTGAAGAAGGAGTCGGCTGGCAAGACCGGTCTAGGCGTCTACCCGGACGGCATGGTCGAGCACGACGGCATGGTCGGCGAGCTATTGAAGCTGGTCGATGATCTGGGCGTCGCAAACGATACGATCGTGGTCTATACGACCGACAACGGCGCCGAGGTATTCACCTGGCCCGATGGCGGTGCGACGCCCTTCAAGGGCGAGAAGGCGACCAATTGGGAAGGCGCCTTCCGGGTGCCCTGCTTGATCCGATGGCCGACCGTGATCCAACCCGGCACCATCGTCAACGATATCTGTGCGCATGAGGATTTCATCCCGACCTTCGCGGCGGTGAATGGCGACACAGATATCGTCGAGCGAACGAAGAAGGGCACTACTCTCAACGGCAAGACCTTCAAGGTCCATTTGGACGGGTACAACCTGCTGCCCTTCCTCAAGGGCGATGTGAAGGAGTCGCCGCGGAAGGAATTCCTTTATTGGAGTGACGACGGCGATTTGCTCGCGTTGCGGATCAATCGCTGGAAGCTGGCCTTCATGGAACAGCATACCGAAGTAAGCCCGCAAACTCCCATCGGTGTATGGCAAGGCAGTTTCAAGAAGCTCCGTGCGCCCATGATGTACGACTTGCGTGCTGATCCTTTCGAACGTGGTCCGACCAGCATGTTCTACGGCGACTGGCTGGCCCGCCGGGTATTTCTCCAAGTCCCGGCGCAAGCGTTCGTTGCAAAGTACATCGATAGCTTCAAGGAATTTCCGCCACGTGCCAAGGCGGCAAGCTTCACCATCAACGACGTGATGGAGAAGATAACGGCGGGCCCACAAAAGAACTGACTGTAACTGACGACGGCAAGGCCCGGAGAATGTGCATTGCGAAGCGGCGAGACCGACTGGGCCAAAGATCCGGCCAAACTACCACTTGTAAAGGAGTCGAGAATGACTATCCGAAGAGTTCTAGTTGCGGCGCTGCTTGCAACGTGTCTTTCTCCGCTGGCGCAATCGCCGGCGCTGGCCCAGCAGCCGAGCACTGCGAAACCGAACATCCTTGTGATCTTCGGCGACGACGTCGGGCAAGCCAATATCAGCGCCTATACGCGCGGCGTCGTCGGCTACAAGACGCCGAACATCGATCGCATCGCCAACGAAGGCATGATGTTCACCGACTATTATGCGGAGAACAGCTGCACGGCGGGCCGCTCGACCTTCATCACGGGACAGGTCTGCCTGCGCACCGGCCTCTGCAAGGTCGGCATTCCCGGCGCCGCCGTCGGCTTGCAGGACCGCGACATCACGATTGCGCAGGCGCTCAAGCCGCTCGGCTACGCAACGGGACAGTTCGGCAAGAACCATCTCGGCGACCGCGACGAATATTTGCCGGTCAAGCACGGCTTCGACGAATTCTTCGGCAACCTCTATCATCTGAACGCTGAGGAAGAGCCGGAACAGCCCTACTATCCCAAGAATGACGCGGCGTTCGTCAAGTCGAACTCGCCTCGTGGCGTTCTGAAGGCATCGGCCGACGGCAAGATCGAGGACACAGGTCCGCTCAACCGAAAGCGGATGGAGACGGTCGACGACGAAACGACGGCCGCTGCCATTGACTTCATGCAACGACAGGCCAGGGCCAACAAGCCTTTCTTCACCTGGATGAACACGACGCGTATGCACCTGTTTACCCATGTGCGCGAGTCCATGCGCGGGCAGAGCGGCATGCCCGGCAACGAATACGCCGACGGTATGGTCGAGCACGATGGCGACGTCGGCAAGCTGCTCAAGGCGATCGATGACCTCGGTATCGCCAACAACACGATCGTGGTCTACACGACCGACAACGGACCAAACCAGTGGTCGTGGCCGGATGCGGCGACGACACCATTCCGCAGCGAAAAGGATACCAACTGGGAAGGCGCGTTCCGCGTGCCCGCGATGGTTCGGTGGCCCGGCCGCATCAAGGCCGGCGAAGTGTCGAATGAAATGGTCTCAGGCCTGGACTGGTTCCCGACGCTGCTGGCCGCGGCCGGCGACGCCGATATCAAGGAACGTCTGGCCAAAGGCACCAGCATCGGCGGCAAGAACTTCAAGGTGCATCTCGATGGTTACAACCAGTTGCCGCACCTGACTGGACAGCCGAAGTCCGCCCGCAACGAATTCTTTTATCTCAACGATGACGGCGAGGTGGTCGCTTACAGGTACAACGACTGGAAGATCGTGTTCTGCGAACAGCGCCAACCCGGCGGCTTCGTGGTGTGGGCCAACCCGTTCACCTGCCTTCGAGCTCCGAAGGTGTTCAACCTCCGCATGGACCCGTATGAGCGCGCAGACGTGGTCTCCGACCAGTACTACGACTGGACTGCGAAGAACGCTTACCTGATTCAGTACGGCGTGTGGCGGGTGGCTCCGTTCCTGCAGACATTCAAAGAGTATCCGCCGAGCCAGCGTTCCGCGAGCTTCAGCATCGACCAGATGGTCGATGCTCTGATGAAGTCGATGGACAAGACGGCGCCGAAGTAGCGATGGGCGATCGTCCGGCCGCCACGTTCCGGCGGCCGGGCGGACTTTCCTGGCGGGACGACAATGAACGATCTTGGCCCAAGCACACCACAAAAAGCGGCGAAGCCGTCCGCGGCCCGCGACGCGCTACTCGATCTCAAGGAGCGGATCGGCAAGTCGGTTCTCGGCCAGGATCATCTGGTCGAGAGCATGCTGATCGCCCTGCTGGCGAACGGCAATGTCTTGATCGAAAGCCTGCCGGGCCTCGCCAAGACCCGGGCCGTGAAGACGCTCGCCAGGCAACTGGCGGCGGATCTGTCGCGCGTGCAGTTCACGCCGGACCTGCTGCCTTCGGACGTGACCGGCGCCGAGATTTACGTGCAGACTGACAAAGGCGGCCAGTTCCAGTTTCAGAAGGGGCCGATCTTCGCCAACCTCGTGCTGGCCGACGAGATCAACCGGGCTCCGGCGAAGGTGCAATCGGCGCTGCTGGAGGCGATGGAGGAGCGGCAGGTCACCGTGGCCGGCAAGACCTACAAGATGCCCGACCTCTTCATGGTGCTGGCGACCGAGAACCCGATCGAGCAGGAGGGTACCTATCCCTTGCCCGAAGCGCAGCTCGACCGCTTCCTGATGCATGTCGTCGTGAGCTACCCGGACGAGGCGACCGAAGGCGAGATCATCAAGCTGAACCGCGCCGAGAATGCGCAGAAGCTCGGGGATCACGCGGCGGCGCCGGCGCCGGCGCCGGTGCCGCAACAGGCCATCCTCGACGCGCGCGGCGAGATCGACGGGGTGTTTGTCTCCGACCTCGCACAGAAATACATCGTCGACCTCGTCTATGCGACGCGCTTTCCTGGCCGCTACGGCGATCCGCTCGGCAAGTGGATCCAGATCGGCGCCAGCCCGCGCGGCAGCCTGGCACTGGATCGCTGCGCCCGCGTGCGCGCCTGGCTCGACGGCCAGGAGTTCGTCACGCCCGAGCACGTTCGCGCCGTGATGCACGATTGCCTGCGCCACCGGCTGATCCTCAGCTACGAGGCAATCTCGCAAGGCGTCAACGCCGACAAGGCGATCGACAAGATCGCCGAACTGGTCGCAGCCGCGTGAGGGCGCCATGGCCGACGGGACAACCAGCGCACCGGGTGTCTACGTCAGCTTCGAAGACCTGATTGCGCTCGAACATCGCGGCCGCCGGGTCTCCTTCCTCCCGCATCAGCCGGTTCACAGCCTGCTGTCGGGGCGTTTCGCCTCGCGCATGCGCGGCCGCGGGCTGAACTTCGAGGAAATCCGCGACTATCGTCCCGGCGATGACATCCGCTCGATCGACTGGAAGGTCACGGCCCGGCTGCGCGAGCCGCATGTGCGCGTCTTCAACGAGGAGCGCGACCGGCAGGCGCTATTGGTCGTGGACCAGCGCTTGTCCATGTTCTTCGGCAGCCGCCGCGCGATGAAATCGGTCGCGGCGGCAGAAGCCGCGGCGATCGGTGCATGGCGGGTGCTTGGCGTGGGCGACCGGGTCGGCGCCATCGTGTTCGGTGACGGGGAGCTTGCCGAATTCCGGCCGCGGCGCAGCCGCGCGACGGTGCTTCAGATATTGATGGCGGTCGCAACGCATAACCGGGCGCTCGGCGTTGGAACCGGCATCGCGGCTGCGCCGGGCATGCTGAACAAGGCGCTGCAGCAAGCACAGCGGCACGCGTTGCACGATGCTGCCGTGATCATTGTCAGCGATTTCGACGGCGCCGATGACGAGACGCGCAAGATGGTCGGTGCCATCGCCCGTCACAATGACGTCGTGGCGCTTCTGGTCCACGACCCCCTGCAAAGCGAGCTGCCGGCTTCGGCCAGTATGACCGTGACCGACGGCGAGCTGCAGATCCATGTCGAGTTGGGCCGTGAAAGCGTTCGGCAAAGCATTTTGCAGGCAACCCGCGATCGGCTGAAGGGCGTATTCGCCTGGACGCATGAGCTCGGCGTGCCCGTGCTGCCGCTCAGTGCCGCCGAGGATACGGCGGAGCAGCTTCGCCGCCTGCTTGGCGCCTTGCCGGGCCGCAGCAGCGGCCATGGTCAGATGGGAGCGAGCCTTGGCTGACCCGCAGACCAGTCAAACCGATCCGCTGGCAGGGCTGATAGACATCCCATTGCCGCAGGAAGCCAGCCTGTGGCCGCAGACCTGGACGCTTCGCATTGCGATAGCGCTGATCGTGGCGAGCGCGCTCGTGGCAGCCTGGCGGCTTGCCCACCGCTTCTACGCCAACAGATATCGACGCGAGGCGCTCGCCGAACTGGACGCGATGATGGCGAGCGGCGCGCCGGATCAGGCGCGCCTGAGCGTGCTGGTGCGGCGAACGGCGCTTGGCGCTTTCCGGAGGGAAGCCGTCGCGCCGCTGACGGGTTCGGCGTGGCTCGCATTCCTCGACCGCAGCTATGGCGGGCGGGAATTCTCCGAAGGCGCCGGCAGGCTGCTGATCTCGGCGCCTTATCAGCGGGCGCCGGTCAGCCGCGATCAGCTTGAGGCGCTGGCCGATCTCGTCCGTCGCTGGATCAGGGGGCACCATGTTTGAGTTCGCCTGGCCCTGGATGTTCGTCTTGCTGCCGCTGCCGATCCTGGCCTGGTGGCTGCTGCCGCCATACCGTGCGCGGCAGGCGTCGGTGCAGGTGCCGTTCTTCGAACGATTGGCAGCGGCGACGGGGCAGACGCCGCAGCGCGGTGCCGTGGTGCTGCAGCGGCGACGGGTCCAGATGATCTTTGCCGTCGCAATCTGGCTTCTGCTCGTCGCCGCACTGGCGCGGCCGCAATGGGTGGGAGATGCCGTGACGCGAGAGATATCCGCGCGCGATCTCGTTCTGGCGATCGATATATCCGGCTCGATGGAGCAGGCCGACTTCCGCAGCGCCGATGGCGCGGCGCTGACCCGCCTCGACGGGGTCAAGCGCGTTATCAAGGATTTCATTGCGCGCCGTCGCGGCGATCGCCTGGCGCTGATCCTGTTCGGTACCAAGGCCTATGTGCAGGTACCGTTCACGCAGGACCTGCAAACGGCCGCGCAACTGCTCGACCAGACCCAGGTCGGCATGGCCGGGCAGCAAACCGCGATCGGCGACGCCATCGGGCTTGCGATCAAGACATTGGAAGTTAGCACCGCCAAGCAAAAGGTGCTGATCCTGCTTACCGACGGTAACGATACCGCAAGCCGCGTTCCTCCCGAGCACGCCGCCGATATCGCGCGTCAGAAGGGACTGGCCGTCTATACGATCGGCGTCGGCGATCCCGCCGCGTCAGGCGAGAACCGCGTCGATCTCGGCGTGCTGCAATCGGTGGCGGCTGTGACCGGCGGCCGCTTCTTCCGCGCCGAGGATGGAGCGCAGCTGCAGGCGATCTACGCCGACATCGATCGCCTTGCGCCCGCAAAGCTCGACACGCTGTCGTGGCGCCCCAAGCTGCCGCTGTTTCAGTGGCCGCTCGGAGCGGCGGTCGTGCTGGGACTGGCGCTATGGCTCGGGCTGTGGCTCGGCGCCGCGCGTGAACGGAAGGGAGTGCTCCGTCATGCCTGACGCTGCGTCCATTCCGTTCCATTTTCTTCGGCCGTGGTGGCTGCTGGCGCTGATCCCGGTCGCGGCGATCGTTGCGGCGCTGCTGCGGCGGCAAAATCCGCGGGCGCAGTGGGGCGGCGTGATCGCGCCGCATCTGCTGCAGCATCTGATCGTGCAGCCGGGGAAGGGCCGCGGCATCAGCCCGCTCTATCTTGTGGCGGCTGCACTCGTGCTCGGCATTGTCGCGTTGTCGGGGCCGACCTGGCGGCGCGAGCTGCCGCCCTTCGTCGAGGACAAGGCGCCGCTGATGATCGTGCTGGCGCTGAGCACGAGCATGGACCAGCCCGATGTGGCGCCGACGCGCCTTGAGCGCGCCAAGCAGAAGGTCAGGGATCTGCTCGCCGCCCGCAGCGGCGCGCGAAGCGGGCTGATCGCCTATGCCGGCACGGCTCACCTCGTGATGCCGCTGACCGACGACAAGGCGGTTGTCGAACCGTTCCTTGCGGCGCTGGCAACGGGGCTGATGCCCTCGGACGGCAAGAACGTCAGCGCGGCCGTTACCCTGGCGGCGCAGTTCCTGCTGAGCGAGCCGGTTGCCGGCACGATCCTCGTCGTCGCCGACGATCTCGACGAAGCCTCAATTCGCCAGGCCGCCGGCCGTAACGGGATCGCGATGCTGAGGATTGCGCCGGCGCAGCCGGGCGAGGGAACTGGCTTCGGCTCCGACATCGTGCGCGTCAGCGTCGATGGAGCCGACATCCAGGCGATCGAGCGGCGGATTGAAACGCGCTTCCAGGCCGCGCAGGGAGATGCGTTCGGCATGCAATGGCGCGACGAGGGGTATTGGCTGCTGATCCCCATCGCGCTTCTCGCCATGCTCTGGTTCCGGCGCGGCACCACAGTGGCGTGGGCGCTCCTGCTTTTCGTCGCGGTGCAGGCCGCGCCTGCGAAGGCACAGGAGCAGCAACGTCGCTTTGCCAATCTGTGGCTGACACCCGATCAGCAGGGACGCATCGCCTTCGATCGCGGCCACTACAGCGAGGCCGCACAGCGCTTCGCCGACCCGATGTGGCGCGGCCTTGCCGCCTATCGCGCGCTCGACTTCCTCACGGCTGCGCTGGAGTTCCGCAAGGTTGAGACGGTCGAGGGCAGTTTCGCGCTCGGCAATGCCGAGGCCCAGAACCATGCCTGGGAAAAATCGATGGCGGCCTATGACGAGGTGCTGAAGGCGCAGCCCGGCCATCTCGCCGCCAAAAGGAATCGCGAGATCGTGGCCGCGCTGTTCGAGGCGGCGGAGAAAAAGCGCCGCCAGCAGGAGCAGGACGACAGCGCGCCACCGGACCTGAAGGCCGACGAGATGCGCGTCGACCCCAAGCAGAAGGGCGGCAAGCGCATCCAGGTGACGCCGGATGACGTCACGACGGCTGGCGCCGCGGAGGCCTGGATGCGCGCGGTGCAGACGACACCGGCGGATTTCCTCAGGCTCAAATTCGCGATCCAGGCGAACAGCTCGCCCGGCAACGGGGGACGGCCATGATACGCCTGGTCGTCATAGCCATCCTCGTCTTCGCCGTGATCGGCCGGGCCACGGCGCAACAGGCATCCGTTCCCGAACCGATCCTGAAGGTGACGATCGATCCGATGCGCGTCGTGGTCGGCCAGCGCACGACGCTGCGGATCGACGTGCTGGCACCGAACTACATGACTTCACCGCCGGAACTGCCGGGCTTCCAGATCCGCAACGCGGTCACGCGGCAATTGCAGAACGTGAACCTCTCCGAGGCGCGCAACGGCATCGGCTATGCCGGTGTCCGCTTCGAGTTTGCGATCTATCCGCAGGAGGCAGGTTCCTACGCCATTGCGGATCAGAAGCTGAAGGTGAAATACGCAGCGGAGCCGCCGGCCGTGCGCGAGGAAATGCTTTCGCTGCCGCGTCAATCCTTCGAATCTTACATTCCCGAAGGGGCAGCCAGTCTCGATCCGTTCCTCGCCGCCAACCGGCTGACGATCGAGCAAGCAATCCAGCGCTCCTCGGAGCAGCTCAAGGTCGGCGACTCCGTGACCCGCAGCGTGACCATCCATGCCGAGGAGACGCCGGCCATGCTGTTGCCGCCGGTAAAATTCCCCGCGGTCGACGGGCTCGCCGTCTACCCTGCGCAACCTGCACTGCAGGACAAGACCGAAGGACGCACCGACGCGCTGACGGCCACGCGGACGGATTCCGCGACCTATATGCTGCAGCGGCCCGGCGACTACGCGCTGCCGCCAATCGACGTGCGCTGGTGGAACGCTGGGGAGGGCAGGATCGAGACCGCGCATTTGGGCGTCCTGACGATAAAAGTAGCCGGCAATCCGGCCATCGAGGCGGCGAAAGCAGGCACGCCGGCCAGCCGTTCGAGCTGGGCGGCCTTCGTCAACTTCATCCTCGATCACTGGATCGCAGTGATCCTTGGCCTCGCCGGAATGATTGCGCTGGCGTGGATTGTCCCGCGCCTGGCGCGCGCGATCACGGTCCGTTACCGGCAGCGCCACGCGGCGTATCTCCGGTCCGAACAATTCTCGTTCGACAGGTTGCGCCGAGCCGCCCGCAGCGGCGACGCCAGGGCATCCTATTTCGCGCTGCTCGATTGGCTGCGGAGGTTCGAACCGGCCGGTACCATCGGCGACCTGAAGACGGCCGCGCGCGATCCCGCTCTCGAACGAGAGGTCGCCGCACTCGAGAGCCGGCTGTTCTCCGATCGGGCGGCCGGCACCGCTTGGTCGCCGCGTCAATTCATCCGCCATGTCAGTTCGGCCAGGCGAAGCCTGCGGAACAGGTCGGTTCGCCACGAGCCGCATGCCGGCTTGCCGCGTCTCAATCCCGGCGGCGATCGAGTTGCGTCCCGTCATCGATGGAGGAGGCCTGCCAGATGAAAGTTCTGACCGTTGCAAGAGCCCGACGCGCTGTCCGGACC
Source organism: Bradyrhizobium sp. (assembly GCF_036735945.1). Lineage (GTDB taxonomy): Bacteria > Pseudomonadota > Alphaproteobacteria > Rhizobiales > Xanthobacteraceae > Bradyrhizobium. The sequence goes on from NZ_DAINNI010000085.1 coordinate 15,233, forward strand.
ATGTTGCTCGGCACACTGCTTGTTGCGCTGTCCGCCACCGCGGGCCTCGCACAAAGCGATCCATTGCCGTCATGGAACGATGGTCCGGTCAAGAAGTCGATCACCGACTTCGTCGCCAAGGTGACGACGCAGGGCGGCGCGGATTTCGTGCCGCCGGCGGAGCGCATCGCCACCTTCGACAATGACGGCACGCTGTGGTGCGAGCAGCCATATTACTCCCAGGTCGCCTTCGCGATCGACCGCGTCAAGGCGATGGCGCCGCAGCATCCGGAATGGAGGACCCAACAGCCTTTCAAGGGGCTGCTGGAGAACGACATGAAGACGGTCGCGGCCATGGGCCAGAAGGGCTTGCTGCAAATCGTGGCGGCGACCCATGCCGGCATGACGACGGAGGAGTTCGCGAAGGCCGTGCGGGACTGGATCGCTTCCGCCAGACATCCGCGCTTCAACCGGCCCTATGACGCCCTTGTCTACCAGCCGATGCTGGAACTGCTCGCCTATCTGCGCGCCAACGGTTTCAAGACCTTCATCGTTTCGGGGGGCGGAGTGGAGTTCATGCGGCCCTGGGTGGAGAAGACCTACGGCATTCCGCCGGAGCAGGTGGTGGGCTCCTCCGGCGAGGTCAAATTGCAGTACGGCGCCGGCGGCAAGCCGGAACTGATGAAGCTGCCCAAGGTCGAGTTCATCGACGATGGACCGGGAAAGCCAGTCGGCATCAACCGCTTCATCGGCCGCCGGCCGGTCTTCGCGTTCGGCAATTCGGACGGCGATCTGCAGATGCTGCAATGGACGACGGCGGACCAGGGCGCGCGCTTTGCCGGCATCGTGCACCACACCGATGACGTGCGCGAATACGCCTACGACCGCCAATCCAAGGTCGGCAAGCTCGACAAGGCGCTCGATGCGGCGAAAGCGGCCGGCTGGACCGTCGTCGACATGAAGAAGGACTGGAAGGAGGTGTTTCCTCCGTCGCCAGCGGCCACTGGGAGGTCGCCATGAGTGGCTACGACATCTTCGCCTGGATCGTGCTGGTCATCCTGATCGCCACGCTCGTTGTCGTGTTCTGCCTGCTCGGCTGGTTGCCGGGACACATCGCTCGGTCCCGCCATCATCCCTGGGCTGATGCGGTCAGTGTAGCGGGCTGGGTCACGCTGATCCTTGGCTTTGCGTTGTGGCCGGTCGTGCTGGTCTGGGCCTACGTCGATGTGCCTGCGCCACGCCAGCCGGAGAGGGCGCAGCCATGATGATCGCCATCATGTCGGTCTATCTGGCGCTGCTATTCGGCGCCGTGTGGTTCGGCCTCATCCGCTTCAACACCTTCTGGAAGGTGTCGCCGATCATCCTGCTGCTGTTGTTGAACCTTGCGCTGTTCATTCCGATGGGGTGGGGCGCGCCGCAGGGCCGGGCGCTGCTCTATCGTAACGCGGTAGCGATCGTGCCTGACGTCGCCGGCGAGGTGATGGAGGTGGCGGTCACTGCCAATACGCCGCTGAAGTCCGGCGACGTCCTGTTCAGGATCGATCCAACACCCTACGAGGCGCAGGTGAAGACGCTGGAGGCGCAGCTCAAGCTGTCGTCGACGCGCCTTGCCCAGATGACGCAGTTGTTCGAGCGCGACTCGGGCCGTGGCTTTGACGTCGAGCAGCGGCAGTCCGAGGTGGACCAGCTCAAGGGCCAGCTTCAGGGCGCACAATGGAATCTCGACAAGACGGTCGTGCGCGCACCGGCCGACGGCTACGTCACCAACCTCGCGCTGCGCAAGGGCGCGCGGGTGGCCAACCTGCCGCTGTCGCCGGCGATGGCGTTCATCGATACGTCGGATAGCCGTGTCGTCGTCGAAATCAACCAGATCGACGCGCGCTACATCGAGCCCGGCCAGGAAGTGGAGATTGCCTTCAAGTTCGTGCCCGGACAAATCTTCGGCGGCAAGGTCGAGAGTATCCTGCAGGCGGTCGCGACAGGGCAGGCGCAAGTCTCCGGCACGGCGGTGGCGCCGAAGACGATCGAGACCGTACCATTCGTGGTGCGCGTGAAGCTGGACAACGACGCTTTCGCGCAAAAGCTGCCGGCCGGTACCACCGGCACGGCTGCGATCTACACCGAGCACGTCAAGGTCAGTCACATCATCCGCCGTGTGCTGCTGCGGCAGGTGGCGATCCTCGATTACATCAATCCGTTTTGAAAAGGAGGCCATCATGAGGACGATTCTCGGTGCCCTTGCGCTGATGTCCATCGCCGCAACCGCGCAGGCACAGACATCGGCCGACGAGCTGGCCAGCCGCATGGTCCAGCGGCGCGCGGTCGAGGCCGCGATCTGGGGCATGGCCGCGGTCAACAGCGACCTGATGCGCCAGGAGATGCTGACCAAGACGCCGGGCAAGGTGAACCAGTTCATCTACTGGGGCCGTCCGCTCGACTGGAGGAACCAGACCCTCACGCCCAATCCCGACACGCTCTATTTCATGGCGTTCTTCGACACCAGGGAGACCGGCCCCATGGTGTTCGAGATACCGCCGGGCGACGAGCAGGGCTCGCTCAACGGCAACATCGTCACGGTCTGGCAGACCTCGCTGGAAGATGTGGGTCTGCTCGGCATCGATCATGGCGCGGGAGGCAAGTTCGTCGTCCTCCCGCCAGGCCACAAGGATGCAATCCCGGACGGCTACAGCATCCTTCCGTCGGATACCTATACCGGCTATGCGCTCGTGCGTTCCAATCTCAAGAGCCGAAGCGATGCGGACGTGGCGGCATCGCTCGCCTACGCCAAGCGGGTGAAATTCTATCCGCTGTCCGCAGCGGCCAATCCGCCGGAGACGGTGTTCACCGACGTCAAGGACGTGAACTTCGATTCGACCATCCGATACGACGCGAGCTTCTACGACTCGCTCAACCGCGTCGTGCAGGGCGAAGTCTGGATCGAGCGTGACCGCGCGATGATCGACCAGCTTCGCAGCATCGGCATTGAGAAGGGAAAGCCGTTCAATCCGGATGGGAAGGCGCGGACAGCCCTCGCGGCGGCCATTGCCGAGACCAGGGTGCTGCTGGAGCAACGCTATGACGCGGGGTTCCCGGTGTTTTATCCCGGCACGCATTGGACCATGCCCGCGCTGACCGAGGCCGTCGAGGGGCAGAGCTCGACCTATGCCAACCACGACAAGTACGCGGTCGATGCAAGGGGTGTCGCCTACACCTATGCCTATATCGCGATCAAGCGTCTGGGCGCGGGCCAGTTCTATACGATCTCGATCCGCGACAAGGACGGCCAGCCCTATGACGGCGGCAAGAGCTACCGTCTGACGGTGCCGCCGAATGTGCCGGTCGCCCAGTACTGGTCAGTGACAGCCTATGACCGGGAGACGCACGCGCTGATCAAGAACATGTCACGGGCGAGCCGCGCCTCGAATGCCGCCGACCTGCAGAAGAATGTCGACGGTTCGGTCGACATCTATTTCGGACCCGCGGCGCCGGCGGGAAAGGAGACCAACTGGGTGCCGACCGATCCGGCACGGAAGTTCGAACTGATGGCGCGGTTCTACGCGCCGAAGAAGGAGTTCTTCGAGAAGAAGTGGATATTGCCGGAGGTCGAGAAGGTGGTTGCAATGATCGGAAGCGGAGCAAAGCAATGAGAGCAGTATTATCTGGCATGTTCCTGGCGGCCGTCGCGAGCATGGCACAGGCCCAGAGCGGGAGCCCCGTGCCCGTCACTGTCGACAATTTCGCGCGCGCCGAATCCGATCTCTATTTGAACAACGCCGTCAAGGATGCCGGTGGTATCGGCAAGCTGCTCCATCACCGAGAGCCGGCGCGGATCGACAAGCAGCCGGTTATCCGGATGAACCGCGACACGCTTTACTCTTCCGCGGTGATCGATCTCGACGCCGGTCCGGTCACGGTCGAAATGCCTGATGCGGGCAAACGCTTCATGTCGTTGCAAGTGATCAACGAAGATCACTACACGCGGAACGTATTCTATGGCACTGGATCACATAAACTGAACAGGAGCAGTGTTGGAACGCGTTATGCGCTGCTCGCTTTCCGCACGCTTGTCGATCCGAACGATCCGGGCGATATCAAGCAGGTTCACGCCCTTCAAGATGCAATCAAGATCGATCAGGAAGCTCAAGGCAAGCTCGAACTTCCAAACTGGGATCAAGCCAGCTAGAAGAGCATCCGCGATGCACTCCTGATCTTGAACGACCACACCGGGGGCTTTGCACATGCTTTCGGAGCCAAAGGTCAGGTCGACCCGGTGAGGCACCTGATCGGCACGGCCGCGGGCTGGGGCGGCAATCCGGACAAAGACGCCTCCTATCTCAGCGTCACGCCCGGGAAAAATGACGGCACGACTGTCTACAAGCTGACCGTCGGGGAAGTGCCCGTCGACGCGTTCTGGTCGATCAGCGTGTACGACGCGAAGGGCTATTTCGAGAAGAACCCCTACGATGCCTACACCCTGAACAACATCACGGCGAAGAAGTCCGCGGATGGATCGGTCGCCGTGCAGTTCGGCGGTTGCGATGGCAAGATTCCGAATTGCCTGCCGGTCATGAAAGGCTGGAACTATACGGTGCGGCTCTATCGGCCGCGGCCGGAGATCCTGAACGGCAAGTGGAAGTTCCCGGAAGCGCAGGCGGTGAATTAGCCCGACAGGACGCCTACTTCGTAAGCCTCGGCGCTTGCGGCCTGGGATGTTCCGGCGCTGTCGGCGTGAAGCTCAAGGTCGCCATGAAGGTGGAGTTCGTCGGCCGGTTTTCCGTGAAGATGTCCACATAGCCGCGCAGGTTCAGATAGCCGGTGTAGCCTTCCCAGGCGGGGAAGAAGAAGCCGATCTGCGGGCCGAGGCCGATCGCGCTGCCCCTGTTGTCGCCGAGCCTGGCGCCGGTGCCGCTGTCGCCGGTGACCTGCTGATAGACATAGCCCACCAGCCCGGCGTGAACGCTCTTGCCGATGAATTGCGAGGCCGCCCAGTCGGCATGGAAGTCGATGCCGTTGCGGTAGTCCAGCGCCGTATTCGGGCCGTTGAAGCTGAAGCCCGCGACCACCGAAAATTCCTGGCCGGTCTTCGGATTGAGGTAGGTGTAGCCGCCACCGGCATCGACCGAGACAAAACCAGGGCTGAGATTGGCAAGGCGGGTGGAATCATAGGTGCCGGTCGGGATATTGCCGAATACGTAGGTCATGAAATTGTTGACGCCGACATTCCATTTCAGGGTGCCGATGTAATAGACGTCGCCCCAGGTGACCCTGTTGTCGAAGGCGGAGCCGGAAATCGCATTGCCGCGCGGCCCGGCCAGCGTCGCGTTGATATCGACCCCGACATTGCCGGGCACGGTCGCCGCGCCGATCGTCAACTGGCCGCCGAGCACGGGCGTCGCGAAGGTGTAGGTCGGCAGAAACACGCCGACATCCGCTTTGGCGTGCAGGCCGGCCACGATGTTGGCATTGCTCTGGAGGGCCTTGCCTCCGCCGGCTACGGCGTCGAGGTGAATATACTGGAAAGTATAGCTCATCCCGGGCTGGCCCGGCACCGCGGAGAGGCTGCCCTGTCGGTAGCACACGATATGTCCGGTTTAGGTAGCACACGATCTGTCCGGTAT
>NZ_DAINNI010000086.1:0-20555 GCF_036735945.1 Bradyrhizobium sp.
CCAGCACGGCGCAGGTGCGCTGGAACTGGCCGTCATTGCCGACCACCAGCATCAGCTCACCGTCGGTGCAGCGGAACACGCCGGCAGGCATTCCGCCATTGCCCCAGGTGCCGCGGCGCGGCGGGGTCTGGCCGTTGACGAGGTAGATCTGCAGCCAGTGCGACAGCGAGGCGATCACGGTATCGAACAGGCAGACGTCGACATGCTGCCCCTCCCCGCCATTGGCCTTGCGGTGAAACAGCGCGGCCAGGATGCCGATCGATGTATTCATGCCGGTCATGTAGTCGACGATCGAGGGACCGACCTTCATCGGGCCTTCGCCGGGCTCGCCGTCGATGTGGCCGGTGACGCTCATCAAGCCGCCCATCGCCTGCAGGATCGCGTCATAGCCGGCGCGCGGCGCGTAAGGACCGGTCTGGCCGAAGCCGGTCACCGAGCAATAGACGATGCCGGGGTTGATCGCCTTGATCGATTCATAGTCCAGCCGGTAGCGTTTGAGATCGCCGACCTTGTAGTTCTCCATCATCACATCGCAGCTCCTGGCGAGCTCGCGGACGATGTCCTGCCCTTCAGCCGTCGCGATGTTGACGGTGACGGATTTCTTGTTGCGGTTGGCGCAGAGGTAGAACGAGTTGTTGTTGTTGGCCTTGCCTTCGGGGTCCTTCAGGTAGGGTGGACCGAACGCGCGGGCGTCGTCGCCGCCGCCGGGACGCTCGATCTTGATCACCTCGGCGCCGAGATCGGCCAGCATCTGCGCCGACAGCGGGCCCGCGAGCACACGCGTCAGGTCGAGAATCTTGATGCCCGAAAGTGGCAGAGCCGACATGAACTTCCTCCGAAATGATTTTGGCGTGGCGGCGCGGGAACGCATCCGGCGCTCTATCGAATGCCGATACACTATTTTGTGCGGCTGAGCCCTGCGTTGTCGGCATGTCGGTATCCATTGCGGACCAGACGCCATCGCGACCACCACAGGCAATTGCGCTCCGTTCCTACCCGCAGCAATTGAATTGGACCATCGATTGGTCTATCATTTCCGCCAATCGATGATTGGATCAAGACACGCCATGCGGATTCCCGTCTCCGAAGCCAAGGGCCAATTGACCGAACTGGTGCGACGCGCCGAAGCCGGCGATGAAGTCATTTTGACGCGCCATGGCCTGCCGGCCGTTCGCCTGGTCCCGGTGGCGGCGGTGCCCGACAAGAAGGCGCGTCGCGCCCTGCTCGAGGCCGTGCGCGCCAGCGGTGCAACGAAGGCGGCGACCGGACCCGGCGCAGCCAGAAGTCAGGATTTTCTGTACGGCGATGATGGCCTGCCCGGATGATCGCTGTCGATACGTCCGCCCTGATGGCCGTGGTACTTGGTGAGGCCGAGGCTGATGCCTGTATCGCCGCGCTGGAAACCGACGACGAGATATTGATCTCGGCGGTAACCATCGCGGAGGCATTGATCGTTGCGAACCGCCGCAACGTCGGCAACGAGATGGAAAGCCTGATCGACGGACTTGGCCTCAACATCGTCGACGTCTCGCTGGCCGCGGCGCGCAGGGCCGCGCACGCCTATGCGCGATGGGGGAAAGGTGTTCACGCCGCCGGCCTCAATCTCGGTGACTGCTTCGCCTATGAAGTCGCGAAACAGCATCGATGTCCCCTGCTCTATGTCGGGAACGATTTTTCGAAAACGGACATCAAGGGTGTGCTGTGAACAGGTGACGACGCTGCCCACAAATTCCACCGCCACCAGCAAAACGGGCGGCCCTGTGAAGGAGCCGCCCGCCGATTGTCGAACCTTGTTGCCTGACTAAAGCGCGATGAGATTGGGATGAATCATCATCGCGCTTTAGGTTATTGTTTGAGCATGATCATTTCGGAAAACCGCGGCACACTTTTCCGGATCATGCTCTAGCGCGGCGCGCCGGTCCTGGAGCGGCTGGCGCGCCATTCCAGGAATTCGCGATAGAGCGGATCGCGCTCCTGCGGCTGGAATGCGGTGGCGGCCGGCGCGGCCACCGGCGGCGGCGCTGATACGGCGGCCGATGCCGACGAGACCGCAGCGCCCGATGCCAGCGGCATGTTGCGGTCGAGCCATTGCTGCGCCGCATTGAAGCGGGTCCAGCCCGACACCGTGGCCCGCAGCGCCATTTCCTTCCACTTCGGATGGAACGGCGGCCGCTGCAACTGCGCGACCTTGTCGAACATGGTGTCGACGAGCAGCGCCAAGCGGCGGTAGCGGTCGCTGTTCGGCGCCCAGTTATACGACGCCAGCACCGCCTCGGCCGAGATGGTCTCGACGGAGCCGCCCTCGGCCACCAGGTTCGGGTAATCCTGCGACGACATCTTGGAGGGCAGATATTCCTCCTGCAGCGTCTTGGCGTACTCGACCGGGACCAGATGCAGGTTGCGGTCGGTGATCTGGTTCAGCCACTGCACCGGCTTGCCCTCGATCGCCACGATGGCGTCGACCTCGCCCTTGCGCAGCATGTCGACCGCGAGGCGCGGCTCCTGGTAGACCAGGTGCGGCCTGATGCCGAGCCGCTCGAACACGTTGATCGCGGTGACGAAGGTCGAACTGTCGGGCAGATCGACCACCACGGTCTTACCGTCGAGGTCCCGCACATTGGCGATGCTCTTCGGCGCGAGGACGTGCATCTCCTCATTGAACATCTTCGCCACATAGACGAACTGGTTGCGGATGTCCTTGGCGAAGTCCTTGCGGTCGAGATAGGACAGCGTGTCCTTGCGCACGATGCCGGCGTCGACGCCGCGCAGCAGCAGGATATCCGATACCGCCTGCACCGAGCCGCGGCCCATCACGGGCAGGATCCGCAGATTGGTGCCGTTGTCGAGCACGGAGGCGAGATCGGCGCCCATCTGCGCATAGGTCGAGCCGAACGAGCCGGTCATCAGGCTGACCGTGTTGGCGTTGAGCTGGTTGGCCAGGTCGCGCTTGGTCGCGGTGCCATACTTGAAGATGGTCTTGAAGGACTCGCTGACCGCGCCCGGATCGATGCCGCTGCGCACCGGGCCGAAGTGCTGCCACTGCCCGTTGGTGAATCGCATCATCCGCATCTGCTCGATCGGCGCGTGGTCCGACGGGCTGGTGTTGATCAGGATGCCCTGCACCATCATCGGAAGCTGCAGACCCTTGAGCGAGCGGGCCTGCTTCATGATGTTCTCCCGCGACAGGTCGTCGCCGCAGTTCTTCAGGATCTCGACCACGGTCCGACTGACGAGATAGCCGAGAACCGCCTGGCCGTTGACCTTGCTGACGCTCGGCACGTAACGCTGCATGAAGGCGCTCCATTCGCGGAACGCCACCTCGCCGGCCGCCGCTGAGTCTTCGCCCTCGAGGCGGTAGGCCGCCGACATCAGGCCCTCCGCATTTTGCGCACCCGCCGGCTGGATCACGGCCGAATAGGAATTGGAGACCGAGGCGACGAACTGGTTCGGCCTCCAGCCGAGTTCGACGCTGCGGCGGATCGCCATGGTGGCGAATTTCGGCGTCGTGAACTGGATGAAGATGTCGGCGTTGGTGGCCTTCAGCTTGGCCATCTGGGCGTCGATGTTGGCATCCGTCACCTTGTACGGCGCCTCGGCGACGATCGGCAGCTTGCCGCCGAGGCCGTCCTTCAGGCCCTTGAGATATTCCTTGCCCATCCCGTCGTCCTGATAGAGAACGGCGATCCGGCTGCGGGGAAAGTTCTCCAGGATATATTGCGCATAGATCTGGGCTTCGGCCGCATACGTCGGCAGGAAGCCCATGGTCCAGGGAAACTCCTGCGGCTGGTCCCACGCCGCCGCGCCCGACAGCGCAAAGAGCTGCGGCACCTTCTTGGAGTTCAGATACGGCTGGATCGCCGCGTTGGTGTTGGTGCCGATGGTCGCCAGGGTGAAGAGAACCTGGTCATCCTCGACGAGCTTGCGGGTCGCCTCCATGGTCTTGGTCGGCTCGTAGGCGTCGTCATAGCTGATGACGCTGATCTTGCGGCCGTTGACGCCGCCCTCGGCGTTGACCTTGTCCATATAGGCGATGATGACCTTGGCGATGACGCCATAGGCCGACGCGGGACCGGTATAGGGGGCCGAGATGCCGATCCGGATTTCGTTGCTGGCCGGGGGCGCCGCCAGGACCTGCGTGGTGAGCGTCGATGCGGCCGCCCCGGCCAGCACCAGCGCCGCTGCGGCACTGCGCCGCGGCGCAGCCAAAAGCCGGCGCAGCACGTCACGGGTCACCGACCCGGACCATTGCGCCGCCCCACGAGTGTTGATCAAAACCCGCATCCTGCCCCCTTTGAGCAATACTATTGTGTGATTTTCGAGCTGCGAAACATGCACCGTTTCAGGCCCGCTCGAAGACATTGTGTCTCAATTTGATTGATTTTATGTCAAGGCCAGACGTTTCGCGCAGTTAGTCGATCGTGTGTCCGACCGCAACAATTTTAGACCATTGGTGTAACAAAAATCCCGCGCAGGAGACCGTGCGCCTCCTCATGCGCGCGTTGGTTGCGTAGATGCGCGCGATATTTTGATTCGCGAAGATTTGCGCCTGCATCGCGATCGCGCGGCACGGCCGGTGCGGATCAAAACAGAACGGCCCGCCATATGGCGGGCCGTCATATTGTCGGATTGCCGACGTTGCGGTTACCGGTTGGGGGGCGCCTTGGCGCGGTTGGCGCGCCACTCCAGGAATTCGCGATAGAGCGGATCGCGATCCTGCGGCGAGAGCGCGGCGGCCGGCGACTGCGGCACCGCGCCCGATGCCGACGATACGGCCGCGCTTGCGGGCATGTTGCGGTCGAGCCATTCCTGCGCCGCCTTGAAGCGGGTCCAGCCCGACACCGTCGCCCGCGGCGCCATTTCCTTCCACTTCGGATGGAACGGCGGCCGCTGCAACTGCGCGACCTTGTCGAACATGGTGTCGACGAGCAGCGCCAAGCGGCGGTAGCGGTCGCTGTTCGGCGCCCAGTTATACGACGCCAGCACCGCCTCGGCCGAGATGGTCTCGACGGAGCCGCCCTCGGCCACCAGGTTCGGGTAATCCTGCGACGACATCTTGGAGGGCAGATATTCCTCCTGCAGCGTCTTGGCGTACTCGACCGGGACCAGATGCAGGTTGCGGTCGGTGATCTGGTTCAGCCACTGCACCGGCTTGCCCTCGATCGCCACGATGGCGTCGACCTCGCCCTTGCGCAGCATGTCGACCGCGAGGCGCGGCTCCTGGTAGACCAGGTGCGGCCTGATGCCGAGCCGCTCGAACACGTTGATCGCGGTGACGAAGGTCGAACTGTCGGGCAGATCGACCACCACGGTCTTACCGTCGAGGTCCCGCACATTGGCGATGCTCTTCGGCGCGAGGACGTGCATCTCCTCATTGAACATCTTCGCCACATAGACGAACTGGTTGCGGATGTCCTTGGCGAAGTCCTTGCGGTCGAGATAGGACAGCGTGTCCTTGCGCACGATGCCGGCGTCGACGCCGCGCAGCAGCAGGATATCCGATACCGCCTGCACCGAGCCGCGGCCCATCACGGGCAGGATCCGCAGATTGGTGCCGTTGTCGAGCACGGAGGCGAGATCGGCGCCCATCTGCGCATAGGTCGAGCCGAACGAGCCGGTCATCAGGCTGACCGTGTTGGCGTTGAGCTGGTTGGCCAGGTCGCGCTTGGTCGCGGTGCCGTACTTGAACAGCGTCTTGAAGGAATCGCTGACGGTGCCCGGATCGATGCCGCTGCGCACCGGCCCGAAGAACTGCCAGTGGCCGCCCGTGAAGCGCATCAGGCGCATCTGCTCGATCGTCGCATGGTCGGACGGGCTGGTGTTGATCAGGATGCCCGGCACCATCATCGGAATCTGCAGGCCCTTGAGCGAGCGGGCCTGCTTCATGATGTTGTCGCGCGAGAAGTCGTCGCCACACATCTTCAGGACTTCCATGACGAGGCGGGCGTTCAGATAGGCGTAGACGGCCTGCCCGTTCGCCTTGCTGACGCTCGGCACATAGCGTTCCATGAAGGCGCTCCATTCGCGGAACACCGCGGGGCCGGCGCTCTGCGCGTCCTCGCCTTCGAGGCGGTACATCGCCGAGATGATGCCTTCGCCGTTTTCGAGGCCCGCCGGCGCCATCACCGACGATACCGATTCAGACACCGACGCCAGGAAATGGATCGGCTTCCAGCCGATCTCGGCGTTTCGCTTGATCGCCATGGTGGCGAATTTCGGCGTCGTGAACTGCATGAAGACGTCGGCGCCCGAGGCCTTGAGCTTGGCGATCTGGGCGTCGATGTTGGCGTCGGTGACCTTGTACGGCGCCTCGGCCACGATCGGAATCTTGGTGCCGAGACCATCCTTCAGTCCCTTCAGATAGTCCTTGCCGAAGCCGTCGTCCTGGTAGAGCACCGCGACCTTGCTGCGCGGATGGTTCTCCAGCAGATATTGCGAATAGATGTGGGCTTCGGTCTGGTAGCTGGGCAGGAAGCCCATGGTCCAGGGAAACTCGCGCGGCTGGTCCCACATCGTCGCGCCCGAGGCGACGAAGAGCTGCGGGATCTTCTTCGCGTTCAGATAGGGGTGGACCGCCTGGCTGGTGTTGGTGCCGAGGCTGCCCAGAATGAAGAGAACGTTGTCTTCCTCGACGAGCTTGCGCGTCATCTCCATCGTCTTGGTGGGATTGTAGGCGTCGTCATAGGAGATGAAATTGATCTTGCGGCCCTTGATGCCGCCCTCGGCATTGACCTTCTCGAAATAGGCCGCCAGCACCTTGCCGATCACGCCATAGGCGGAGGCAGGCCCCGTATAGGGCACGGTGTTGCCGATCCGGATCTCGTTGTCGCCGGGCGCGGCCCGCGCCGTGTCATTCAAAGCCGGCGCCGCAATTGCCGCCAGCATCAGCGCCGCGGCCGCCCTGCGGAAAGGCGCGGCGAACAGCCGGCCTGCCGCCCTCCCCGCGCCAGATCGCGAGTCCTGCCCAAATTGTCGACGAGAATCGATCGTAGCCCGCATTGCGGTCCCCCTTGTGTCCCCAGTCCCATGCATTTTTTTGTAGGCTTTACGTCAGCGAGCAGGGTTTCAATCCTACTCGCCGACATTGCGTCTCAATCGGATTGATTTTGTGGCGAGTCTAGGTCTTCCGTGCGGCATGGTTACCGCGCACGTGCGCCAACCGCAGAATACACGGGATCGGCGTTAATTGTGCGCCCGCACAATTGTGGCGGCCATATGCACGCCCTCGCCCGATTTTCCCCATGTCGAGGCCCCGCACTACGCTAGATGCCGGCCTCATCGGCCACCGCCGGGCGCGACACGACGTAGGCGGCGCACGCCAGGAAGCCGGCCGCCACGCCCAACGCCAGCGGCAATGACGGATCGACGCTGTAGCAGAACACGGCAAACCCGATCGTCATGCCCACGCACGCCATCGCCTTCCCCGACCGCGGAATGGCTCCGGCGGCGCGCCAGTCCCGCAGCGGCTTGCCGAACGTCGGATGATCCAGCAGCCACGCCTCGAACCGCGGCGACGAGCGTGCAAAGCACCAGGCAGCGATGATCAGGAAAACCGCCCCCGGCATCAGCGGCATCACGAGGCCGATCACGCCGAGCGCGACCATCACCCAACCGAGGCCGAAGTAGATGATGCGCATCAGACCCGCCGCCAAACCGTCTGTTGAAGCCAGTACATGCGACCGGGTCGGCTTGCCGTCAAGCCCGAGGCGAATTGGCGGCGACGACGTTCATCGCATCGTCGCTAGCTGAACCGCGAGCGCGCAGGCACGGTCGTATTCATCGAGATTGATCCACTCGTCGATCGTGTGCGGCTCGTTCTGCCCGGCGCCGAAGGTCACCGTCGGGACGCCGTGGCGAACCATCCAGTTTGCATCGAGCCCGCCGCTGGCGGCGCGGATGTTCGGCGTCGCGCCGATGCCGGACACCGCGGACACCGCCCGCTTGACCACGGGCAGGCTCTCCTTCATGCGGAACGGGTAATAGTCGGTCTCGGCCTTGAACTTGACGCGGCCCGACTTGCCGTCGCTGTTCTTGACCTTCTTGGCGGCCTTCTCGAACGCCGCCTTGTAGGCCTTGGTGATCTCCTTGAAGAACTTCGCATCGTGGCTGCGGCTTTCGCCGCGCACATGCACGTAGTCGGTGACGACATTGGTGGCGTCGCCGGCCGGCCGGCCCTCGCCGCCGGTGACCGGGCCGACATTGCTGGTGCCCTGCCGCTTGCCCTTCACCACCTTGCCGAACCAGCCGCCGGCCTTCACGTCGGCGAGCGCCAGCGCCAGGATCATCGTCGAACTGATCCCGCGCTCCGGCGCGACGCCGGCGTGCGAAGCGCGGCCGAAAATCTCGACATGCCAACGATCCGCGCCGACGGCGCCGATCGTGACGTTGGAGGCGGAGCCGCCGTCGTAGTTGAAGGCCATGGCAGGCGAGCCGAGTTCGTCGGTGTTGACGTAGCGCGCCCCATACAGCCCACTCTCCTCGCGCACGCAGAACAGGAGCGTGATCGGCGGATGATCGAGATTCTGTTTTGCGAGTTCGGCCGCCAGCGTCACGAGAACGCCGCAGCCGGCGCGGTTGTCGCCGCCGAGCGCGGTCTTCGCCTGATTGACGATCTTGCGGCCCGCAAGCTTCGGCCGGGCCCCGGCGCACAGCGGCACGGTGTCCATGTGCGTCATGAACATGATCCGCGGCTGGTTGTGCATGGCGCCGCGGCCGGGCAGATCGACAATGAGATTGCCGGTCTCCGTCGGCACGGGAATGCGCGTGTTGGCATCGTCAAGGCGGATCGCCGATGCCGGCACGCCACTTTCCTGCAGCCCCGCACTGAGCTCGCGTCCGATCGCGGCCTCCTTTCCGGTCACGCCCTCGACGGCGAGGAAACGCATCAGGCGGTCGGTGGCGGATTTGACGTCGACGGACATGATGATCTCTCGATGGGCTCGTGACTATTTCGGCGGACCCGAGTAATCGAGCGTCATGCCGGTAACCTGGCACGAAAAAGTGCCGAGCCCGGTGCTTACACTGAAGCCATGGCCGCGCGGAATCTCTCGCGACGCGAATTCATAATACATCGCAGGCGAATTCTGATTGCTGGAGAAAGGTATCGATCCCAGGTAGATCGTCAACTTCGTCACACTGCTTGCGCTTCCGGATCCCGGGCAGGCCAAGGAGCAGGCCTGACCAGTTGGGCAGGAATAATTCCACTGCAACGTAATATTTGAAAGTCCGTGATAAGGCGGCTGAAGTTCGGGCCGCTCGGTTTTTTCCTGGGCCCATGCCGCGCCCGCGCAGATACCAACAGACAGAAGGGTTCCAAGAAATATCGATCGCGACATCGGCAGATTCCTGTAGTTGGTGCCACGCGCCGGCCGGCGGCGGCAACTGCAATGCAAGCGATTGAAAGTATTGGAGCGGGTGAAGGGAATCGAACCCTCGTATTCAGCTTGGAAGCCACCAACTATCGCAATGTTTTCAAGAACCATTCTGACATTCTGTAGCTATTTTGCCAATTGAGATCATTAGAGAATTTTTCGTTGTCAGAATAGCGAAAGCTGTTTTGCGGCGGCCTACGATACTTCGACCGCGGACGGAACCGGTCAGCCGTGGGATCGTCCGGACCGGGAGCGCGCCCTGCCTCGGTAGAGCGTGGCCAGACAATCGTCCACCAGCACGTCGACGTCCACCGCCAGGATCTTCAGACGACCGGTCCTGAACATGAGCAGCAGGCCGAACATCCAGGAGGCCCCGGCGACTGCCACCTCATGTTTTTCGGATGCGTCGACCAGACCGTCGGCCTCGAGCGCGTCGGCGACGGCGGCGTATACCCGCTTCAGACGGACGTTGAGTTCGCGGTTCAGGTCCCGACCGACGCCGTCGGGTTTGGCCCCGCCGTACAGGTAGAAGCCGAGATCGTACTCGGAGGGTCTCTCGCGGAAATACTCGAACCAGGCGCGCAATGCTGCGGCACCTTTCCGACCCACTCGAGCCGCTGTAGCCGCCTGCTCGACGGCCTGGGCCATGCTCGCCAAGGATTCACGGAGGATATCGGCGTAAACCTCTTCCTTGCTCGCGTATTGGGCGTAGATCGCTCCGGTCGTGTAGCCCGCGGCTTTGGCGATCTCCCGGACCGACGTTTCGTGCAGGCCCACCTCGACGAAAACCTGCTTGGCGGCCTCGCGGATCAGTTCGCGCTTGAAAGCGCTCACGGCGGCCTTGCGCCGTTGGATTTTCGGATCGGGGGCTTCCGCCATCGATAGTTTCCGGTTCGAGAGGCCATGGCGGGCGGCGCTCATGCCCGATCTGCGCCCCATCGTGGCCGCTGGAATGCCGAAGCGCGCGCGCAGGAACGTTTGCTATCTTAATATAACAGTGTTATCGAACGGTCGTCAAGGAAGCCGCCAGCACCAGTGGAACTCGACTTTGCCAACGAAAGATCCACATCCGCGAGCGAGGTCGGCCTTGACCGCCGAAGACAACGAGCAGGTCTTCGCCCGCCCCTCGTTCTACGCCGAGTTCGCGCCGCGCGATGATCAAGCCGGCTGCGTCGACTCGATTTACATCCTGAAGGACCGGGGACGGCTGACCGAAAGCCGCACGTCGTTCGCTTCCCCGCTCAAGGAACTCGCCTTCATATTTCGGGAGGACGGTCCGGGCGGCAAGGTGGTCTTCAACGAGCCGAGCCTCAGTCACCGAAGAAAAAGCAGGGCGTTTGTGGGCTGGATCGTCGGCGTCAAGTTCAAGCCGACTTGGTCCGGTTCGCCGAGCGTCCACGATCCGGCGATCGTGGCGTGTCGCGATACGCTGGCGCGAGTCGTCCGGGAGAGTCCATCGTGCTTCGACATCCTCGACATCATGGATCGGACCCTGCTCGCGCTTTCGCGGCTGGCAAGGCACGGCGCGATCGCGGGTAGCGACCCCCTGGATACGCCGCACGGCCGCGTCAGCGACTTGGCGGACCACGTCGGTAGATCGGTCCGGACGCTGCAGAGGCGAGTGAGAACGTCGACAGGCTGTCCGCCCAAGCGTTTTCTCGCCGTGCAGCGCTTCCGTCGATCGCTCTACGAAATCGCGGCGGGAGGCGACGGTTTGTCTCTGATCGCCTCCGATCTCGGATTTTCCGACCAGGCCCACCTGACCAGAGAGTTTCGGCGACACGCCGGCGTCACGCCCGGCGCATTCCGGCAGGCCTGGTGCAGGCCGCGCGCGCAGGCTGTCCGATTTCTTCAAGACGCCGGCCGATCCACGCGCCTAATGATGGCGGTGTGGCCACTCGAGACCACGACCGAAACCGGTTGAGCAGGTTCGCCTTTCGCTCCGACAGGTCGTAGGCCCAGCCTCGATCCACCATCAGACGCGGGCACCTCATAATGATCATCGACGCCTGGATGCAGCACCCGAACGCCGCATGGATCGGGAATCCGATGTTCGAGTCGTTGCGCCGGTGGAGACCCGGCAAATGGTCCGAGACGGCGCCTCCCGTCGAAGACACACTTGCCGAGATGGACAGTGCGGGCGTTTCCGTCGGCATGCTCTGCGGCTGGCACGGTCCGGCCGGTCCAATGATCAGCAACGACGAGGTCGCCCAGCATTGCCGGGCTCACCCCGACCGCTTCGTCGGCATAGCTTCAGTCGATCTCTTCCGCCCGATGGACGCCGTGCGGGAGTTGAGGCTGCGCGCGAAGAGGGACGGCTTCAAGGGACTGCGCGTTCTGCCTTGGGTGTGGGGCCTGCCGCCGGACGATCGCCGGTACTACCCCCTTTTCGCCGAGTGCTGCGAACTCGACATCCCGTTTTGCACACAGGTCGGACACGCGGGGCCGCTTCGCGAATCCGAACCGGGTCGCCCCATCCCCTATCTCGATCGCGTTGCGCTGGAGTTTCCGGAACTTCGCATTCTCGGCGGCCATATCGGCGTGCCGTGGCTCGATGAAATGTTGTCACTCGTCATGAAGTACCCGAACGTCTTCATCGATACGTCGGCCTACAAGGTCAGCCGCTATCCGATCGGTCTCGTCGAGTATATGCGCGGCAACAAGAGACATCGGGTTCTCTTCGGATCCAACCATCCCTTCTGGCCCGCGGGCGAATGCATCGCCGGCCTCGACGGCCTGAACCTCGGCGCCGAAGCCCGTTCGGCGTTCCTGGCGGACAACGCGAGGCGCCTGTTCAAGCTGGCCTGATCTTCCGTAACCCGAGACCCCCAACCGTAGGATGACCGATGCCCTGGACCATTGAACGCAAGCACCCGCACGTGGCCGTGGTGACGATGAACACTAACAAGGTCAACGCGCAGAACCCGGCCTTCTTCGCCGACCTTCACGCGGCGTTCGATCGTCTGGAATCCGAGTTCACCGATTGCGCCGTCGTATTGACGGGATCGGGCGCGGTGTTCACAGCGGGCCTCGACTTCGACCATCATTTCCCGATGTTCGCGCGCCGATCGATCAAGGAGATCGATGCCTGGTTCGACGAATATCGCGCGACGAACCTTCGTCTGTTTAAGTACCCGAGGCCGACCGTGGCGGCTATCAACGGCCACGCCTATGCGGGCGGGTTCATCACCGCGATCGATTGCGATCACCGGATCGCCGTCGAAGGCCCGCTGCAGTTCGCGTTGAACGAGGTGCCCATCGGCATCCCGATGCCGGCTGTCTACTGCGAGATTATCAAGCATGCGATCGGCCCGCGATCGGCGTTCGAACTGACGCTGTTCGGCCAGATCTACGATCTCGCCGCCGCCAAACGCCTGGGCGTCGTCCAGCAGACCGTCGCGCCGGACAAGCTGCTCGAGGCGGCCGTCGCCTGGGCAGCGCTGGTGCCGCCGGACTGCTACACGGCCTACGCCTTCTCGAAGCGCGCGCTTCAGGCGACCACGATGGCCGCCATCGATGCCGCCGCCCGCCTCGACAAGGATCTGCTGTCGCGCGGCATGTCGGATCTCGGGAGCATCCGCGCCCATGCGCGACGCTACAAGGAATTGAAGGGCAAGGACGTGACCTGGCCGTTGCCCGCCTAGGCGCCCCGACGAGGGACGCGACGTAGGCCATCGAAAAACACGCAGGAGGAAATGATGCACGCCGGCCAGGTTACCGACGGTTCGTCGATCCCACCGAGCTACGTCAGCGGAGGATCGACGACGCCCCTCCTGGGCATGACGATCGGCGACTGCTTCGACGCCACGGTCCGCGCCCACCCCGATAGCCTCGCCCTGGTGGTGCGGTCTCAAGGCATTCGATGGACGTACCGCGAACTTGCCGCGGCTGTCGATCGCTTCGCGAGCGGCCTGGCTTCGCTCGGTCTTGTCGCGGGTGAACGCGTGGGCATCTGGTCACCCAACAACTCCGAATGGGTCGTTACGCAGTTCGCCACCGCCAAGCTCGGATTGATCCTCGTCACCATTAACCCCGCCTACCGTCCGCAGGAGTTGGAGTACGCGCTGCGAAAAGTCGGATGCGCGGCACTCGTCACCGCGACCGCGTTCAAGACGAGCGACTACATCGGCATGCTCCGTCAGATCGCACCCGAGATCGCGACAGGCGTTCCGGGACGATTGAACCTCCAGAAGCTGCCGGACCTGCGCGCGATCATCCAGATCGGTGAGACGGCTACGTCAGGCCTGCTTTCGTTCGAGGAAGTTTGCAGCCGCGGCTCGGTATCCCCTCCTCCGCGCGTGAAGCTGCGCTTCGACGACCCGATCAACATCCAATTCACCAGCGGCACGACCGGGGCTCCTAAAGGCGCGACGCTGACCCATCACAACATCCTCAACAACGGCTACTTCTGCGGACAAGCCCTCGGCTTCGGTCCCGATGACAGGCTCTGCATTCCCGTCCCCTTCTATCACTGCTTCGGCATGGTCCTGTCCAACCTGACCTGCATCACGCATGGCGCGGCCATGATCGTGCCGGGCGAATCCTTCGATCCGCTGGGTGTGCTCGAAGCCGTCCAAGCCGAGCGATGCACCGCCCTTCACGGCGTTCCGACGATGTTCATCTCGATTCTGGAACACCCCGCCTTCTCCCGTTTCGATCTATCGTCCTTGCGCACCGGCGCCATGGCAGGCGCTCCATGCCCGGTCGAGGTCATGCGTCGCGTGATCGGCGAGATGGGCATGGGTGAGATAACCATCGCGTACGGCATGACGGAGACCAGCCCGATCAGCTTTCAGAGCGATCGGGGCGATCCGTTGGAACGGCGCGTGTCGACGGTCGGCCGCATCCAGCCCTACGTGGAAGTGAAGGTTATTGACGAAGCCGGCGACATCGTCCCGCGCGGCACGCCGGGCGAACTGTGCACGCGCGGTTATTCAGTCATGCGGGGCTACTGGGACGATCCGGACAAGACTGCGCAGGCGATCGACGCGGCCGGATGGATGCGCACGGGCGATCTCGCCACCATCGATGCCGATGGCTACTGCAACATCACCGGTCGCATCAAGGATCTGGTGATCCGCGCCGGCGAGAACATCTATCCGCGCGAGATCGAGGAATTCCTCTATCAGCACCCGAAGGTGCAGGACGTCCAGGTATTCGGCGTTCCCGACCCGAAATACGGCGAAGAGGTCTGCGCCTGGATCCGTCTCAAGGACGGTCAGACCTGCGACGAAGAGAGCATCCGCTCCTTCTGCCGCGAGGCGATTGCCCACTACAAGATTCCGCGCTTCATCCGCTTCGTGGACGCCTATCCCATGACCGTGAGCGGCAAGGTTCAGAAATTCATCATGCGGGAAGCGATGGTGCGAGAACTCGCGCTGCAGGAAATCCGCACAGCGTGATCGCCGTCGCCCCAACCAGAAAGGCCCTTCGATGATCAAGCTGTACACATGGCCGACTCCGAACGGTCACAAGGTCCAGATCATGCTCGAAGAGATCGGGATTCCCTACACGGTGCATCCGATCGACATCACCCGCGGCGCACAGTTCGATCCGGAGTATCTTGCGCTCAATCCGAACAACAAGGTGCCGACGATTGTCGACGACGACGGCCCGGACGGCGCGCCGATCACGGTGTTCGAGACAGGTGCGATCCTCATCTACTTGGCCGAAAAGACGGGCCGCTTCATGCCGTCGGAGGCGCGTGCGCGGTGCGAGGTGATGCAATGGTTGATGTGGCAGATGGGAGGGCTCGGCCCGATGCTCGGCCAGGCGCAGCACTTCCATCGCTACGCTACCGAGAAGGTGCCGTACGCGATCGAAAGGTACACCAAGGAAGGCCGGCGACTGCTGAACGTGATGGAGCGAAGGCTCGACGGGCGCGACTATCTGGCCGGAGACTATTCGATCGCCGATATCGCCTGCTTCGCCTGGGTCCGTATCCACAAGATGGCCAACCAGACCCTCGACGACCTGCCGCGCGTCTCGCGCTGGTACGCGGCCATCCGCGCCAGGCCGGCGGTGGAGCGGGGCATCAAGCTGCTGCTGGATCAGTGGGTCGACGTGACGAAGAGCGAGGAAGCGCGGACGAATCTGTTCGGAGGTCCTCAGTATAAATCGAGCGCGAACGGAACGCCCCGAAGAGATTAGGTATGACCTCAACCGTCGTTCTATATATCGACTACCGCAGTCCGTTCTCCTACCTCGTGAAGGAGGAAGCCTACGCGCTCGCACGCGATTTCGATGTGACACTCTGCTGGAAGCCTTTTACGATTGACCTCCAGGGGGCTTACGGCGGCGAAGTCGAAGAGCGGACCGACCGGGACTGGCGCAAGGTTCGCTATTCCTACATGGACGCACGTCGGCTTGCTGCACGCCGCAACTGGATCATCCGCGGCACGCCTAAAATCTTCGACCCCACGCTCGCGCATACAGGGATGCTGCTCGCGTCAAAGACCCACAATTCTGTATTCCGTCGCTATCACGATACGCTCTGCGCGCGCTTTTGGTGCGGAGAGTTCGACATCGAAGACGCAGGGGCGATCAGGGCTCTGCTCATCGAGGCGGGCGCGGCAGGCCACGCGTTCGACGAGATGGTCGCATCCGGCGAAGGGGGCCGCCAGTGCCGGGCAATCGCTGCGGAGGCCGAAGCGCGGGGCGTTTTCGGCGTCCCTACATTCGTGCTGCAAGAAACCGGCGAGCTTTTTTGGGGCACCGATCGGGTCTGGCTGCTGCGCGAGCGACTGTCGGACAAGCTGTGAAATGTGAAGACAGGACTTCACATCGGGAGCGCGATCAGCTGTCGTCATTTCGCTAGACTGAAAACCCTGGCGAATTCAAATCGGTAGTCAGCCGTGTTGTCAGAATGAAATCTAAAAATTCGTACTAAGCTACTGAAATTGTTTGGAGCGGGTGAAGGGAATCGAACCCTCGTATTCAGCTTGGAAGGCTGCTGCTCTACCATTGAGCTACACCCGCGCTGGCGTTGAACTAACACGCCATGCTGGCGGCCTCAACCCGCCGCCGGCCACTTCGGAACACCGCGGGATCGCAGGGTTTTGGACCCTTAACAGGGACCGATTCGCCACCTATATTGATGTTTCCATCAACAATGAAAGGAGGTGATCCAGTGTCTTGTACCAAGCGCTGTCACCTCGCTGGGATCGCCCGCTAGGCTTTTCTTTGGCCTGGCATCCGGGCGCTCTCAGGCCTGGACCAGCGAGACAACAATTGGGGCGCGACGGGAGCCATCCCGCCGCGCCTTTTGTTTGTTGCCTGCGATGTGTCGGGATGATCGGGGCCAGATCGTCCTTCAAGAAGCAGCCAGTCCGGCCTGCCGAACAGGGAGACCATGATGCTCTATGCCATTCTCGCCTATCACGTCGAAGCCGAGGTGATGTCCTGGACGCCGCAAGAAGACGCGGCCGTAATGACCGGCCTGATGGCGGTGCACGACAGGCTCAACGTCGGCAAGCTGCTCGGGCCGGCGGCGCGGCTCGGCGGCACGGCGGAGGCCCGCACCCTGCGGGGACCGGGCAACGGAATGGTGATCGACGGGCCGTTCGCGGAGACCAAGGAGCAACTGCTCGGCCTCTACGTGGTGAATTGCGCCGACGAGAATGCTGCGATCGCGATTGCCCGCGACCTGCGCCGCGTCAATCCGTCCGCGGTGTATGAGATCAGGCCGATCAGGCTGTACCTGCCGGGCGAGGCGCTGCCGGAGACGGCTCAGGAGGGGTGAGCCGTAACGGCGCGAAACGAGCGAAGATGAAGATAGAGAATAACGGGTGGATGGCCTGCCTGGCCGTAGCTCGCGGCCACAGCCCGCCTACGCCCTTTGGGCTTCGGCGTGGCAGCCTTCTCTCGCTCGGCGAGCGAAGGCTGGTGGGGAAGGAAGGACTCGAACCTTCGAAGCCATACGGCGGCTGATTTACAGTCAGCTCCCTTTGCCACTCGGGACACTTCCCCGTCCGTCAGCATCAGCAACCGGCCGCCCGAGTGGCGGAGGACCGGACCATGGATGACGCTGAGGCCGAAAGCGCGGATCGAACCGGCTGCGGCCGGCGCGTTTATGGGCGAAGGGGGGTGGCAAAGTCAACCAATGCGGCCCACCAAAAATGCCCGTCCGGGGGCCAAATTGCCATATTCGCCCCCCCGTGACACAAGCACCCCATGAGCGACCGCGACCGAAAACCGCCGTTCCGCCGCGGCGGCGGCAACCGCTTCGAAAAAGGGCGAAAATTCGCGCGTTCCGCCGACCGGCGCGAGCGTGGCGGCGATTCCGACGGACCGGTGATTCTCTATGGCTGGCACACGGTCTCGGCCGCTCTCGCCAACCCGGAACGGCGGATCCGGAAGCTATATCTGACCGAAAACGCCGCCCGGCGGCTGGCGGACGAGCATATCGAGACCCGAATTGCCCCCGAGATCGTCCGCCCCGGCGTGATCGATCAGCGGCTCGGCCCCGATGCCGTGCATCAGGGCATGCTGGCGGAGGCCGAACCCCTGCCCTCGCCCGATATCGACACGCTGCCGCAGCAGGGCATCGTGCTGGTGCTCGACCAGATCACCGACCCGCACAATGTCGGCGCCATCATGCGCTCGGCGGCGGCGTTCGCGGTCAAGGCGATCGTCACCACCGCCCGCCACAGCCCGGAGGCGACCGGCGTGCTGGCGAAATCCGCCTCCGGCGCGCTGGAACTGGTGCCGCTGGTGACGGTGCAAAACCTCGCCCGCGCACTGACCGAGCTGAACGACCGCGGCTTCATGACCGTCGGCCTCGACAGCGAGGGCACTGAGGATCTCGGCGCGGTATCGTTGCAGCAGCCGCTGGCGCTGGTGCTGGGCGCCGAGGGCAAGGGCCTGCGGCAACTGACCCGCGAGACCTGCCGCGTGGTGGCGCGGCTCGACATGCCCGGCGAGATCAAGAGCCTGAACGTCTCGAACGCCGCGGTGCTGGCGCTTTATATCGGCGCCAGCCGATTGGGGCTGATGAAATGAGAAACGCCCGCTCGCAACTCCATGCGAACGGGCGCTGAAACTTTCCAACTACCGTCGGATTCAGTAGTAGCGGCGCAGCACGCGCCGGCCGTGATAGTACCCGTAGCGGTGATAGCGGTGGTACGGCCGGTTGTAGCCATAGCCGTAGCCGGAGATCGTTGCTTCGCGATAGACCGGATACGGCGCGAAATTGCCGGGGCCGGTGTAGGTCGGGCCCTGGTTGACCCAATAATACTGCTGCTGCGGATCGGGCAGCCGCTCGCGGACACCCCAGCCGCCGCAGGGGTTGCAGCCGGCATAGCCGTAGCTCACGACCGGCGCGGCAAAAACCGGCGCGGCGCACGGGGTGTAGCCACAGGCCATCGCGGGGGCTGTGGCCATCACGGCAACCGCCGCGATCAATCCTTTAAGTACCTGACGCATTATTCTCTCCTCTCGAAGTTATTCGTTGTCGTCTATTTCTCAGCGCGGAAGGTTGTGCGGCCCACGCCGGTCAAAGTTCGGCGCGTAGATGATCCCGGGCGGATCGACCGGCACGCTGGACTGCGCCGGCAGCGGCGCCGACTGCGCCGACCAGGATTGGTGATAGCTCTCGGCCGGCTGTGGCAAATGCCGGTTCGACGGCGGCTCGATTTCGAGGCGGCCGTAGCCGGGGATGCGACCGGCGCTCGGATAATAGTGACCGACATTCGGGACCGGATCGATGTAGCGGCCGCCATAGATGGTCGGCTGGACATGGATGCGCCTGGCGAGGCCCCACTCGCCCTCGACCACCGTATAGGAGGCGTCGACGCCATTAATGATGACGGGAACCCCGGGACGGCCCGGGATCACGATCTCGAAGCCGCCGCCAGCCAGGGCGGACGACGTGGTCGCGATGAAAAGTGCCAGTGTGACGCCGATACGCATCGCTTGGACCCCGGTATTCCTCACGTCCCAATTTAATCCAACTCGGTCCTTCAAGGGTTAAGGTATCAGGCCAAACTGGCGGTAAGGCTAACGCGCAGGGCTGGATCGCCGCTCAATTGCGAGAAATCGCGCTATCCATTCGTTAACGGCGCTTACCCGTTGCCTGCTCGATTGTTATCTGCGCCGCGATATCGCACCATCCCGCCCCTGCCGTCCCCAGCTGAAAAGTCCCTGACATGACGACCACGACGCCTGCGAAGAACGTGCTCTGGATCATGTGCGACCAGCTTCGCTACGACTATCTCGGCTGCACCGGCCATGGCGTGCTGAAGACGCCGAACATCGACGCAATGGCGAGGCGCGGCGTGCTGTTCTCGAACGCCTATGTGCAGTCGCCGATCTGCGGCCCGTCGCGGATGTCGTTCTATACCGGCCGCTACATGCGCTCACACGGCTCGCACTGGAACGGCTGGCCGCTGCGCGTCGGCGAGCCCACGCTCGGCGATCACCTGAAGAAGATCGGCGTGCGCAACGTGCTGGTCGGCAAGACGCATATGGCGCCCGACCTCGAAGGCCTGAAGAACCTCGGCATCCCCGCCGACTCCATCATCGGCGTGCATGTGTCGGAATGCGGCTTCGAGCCCTATGAGCGCGACGACGGCCTGCACCCGACGGGACGGCCGCGTCCGGCCTACGACAATTATCTGCGCGAGCACGGCTATGACGCGCCCAATCCGTGGGAGCACTGGGCCAATTCCGGCGAAGCCGACGACGGCAGCCTGCAGAACGGCTGGCTGCTGGTGCACGCCGACAAGGCCGCGCGCGTTCCCGATGAGCATTCCGAGACACCCTACATGACGCGCCGCGCGATGGAGTTCATCGCGGAGGCCCAGGACGACGGCCGCCCCTGGTGCCTGCATCTGTCCTACATCAAGCCGCACTGGCCTTATATCGCGCCCGAGCCCTACGCCAGCATGTACGGACCCGAGGACGTGAAGCCTGCGATCCGCTCGCAGGAGGAACGCGCCAACGCGCATCCGGTGTTCGCCGCCTATATGGACATGCGCTATTCCCGCAACATGTCGCGCGACGAGGCCCGCGAAAAGGTGATCCCGACCTATATGGGCCTGATCAGGCAGATCGACGACCAGATGGGCGTGTTGATGCGCTTCCTCGAAGCGCGCGGCCTGCTCGACAGCACCATGATCGTGTTCACGTCCGATCATGGCGACTATCTCGGCGATCACTGGATGGGCGAGAAGGATCTGTTCCACGAAC
>NZ_DAINNI010000087.1:0-20523 GCF_036735945.1 Bradyrhizobium sp.
TCGACAGCGTCTGGGGCCGCGACATCTATATCGACGAGCGCACCGTCGACGTCCACATCGGCCGCCTGCGCAAGCTGCTCAACCCCGGCCGCGAGCAGGACCCGATCCGCACCGTGCGCGGCGCAGGTTACGCGCTCGATGATCGTTTCGTGAAGGCGGAGCCGTAGGCGTCCGCCCCTGTCTCAGCGCACTCCGCTGTCGTCCCGGCCTTGAGCCGGGACCCATAGCCACAAATCCTGGTTCTTTGAAATGCGCTGGAGCCCCAGTTCGGCATAACCACGCACAGCGGCGGCTATGGGTCCCTGCGTTCGCAGGGACGACGACGTTGAGATAACTCTGCGCGCCCTCAGCGCGTCTGCTTCGGCGCGTGCCTGCGCCGATCGGCGGCGGGCTGGTAGGCGACGCGCGAGTGGTGCGCGCAGTAGGGCAGGCCGGCAAGCGCCTTGCCGCCGCAGAAGAAGAACTCGGGGCTCGCGGGATCGCCGACCGGCCAGTGGCAGGTCGCCTCGTTCAGTTCGAGCAGCGACAGCCGCTGGCTCATCGGCACCACATTGTCGAAGGCAACCGGATCCGGTTCCATCTCCACTTCGAAGGCGTGCGCCAGCGCGGTGTTGCCGCGCGAGACCGGGCGCGACACCCGCATCATCGGCTGCGCGGCGGGACGCGCCTTGCGCTGCCGCGGCGCGGCCGAAGAGGGGCTCTTGGCACGGCCGGACAGGCCAAGCCGGTGCACTTTGCCGATCACGGCGTTCCGCGTCACATTGCCGAGTTCCGCGGCGATCTGGCTTGCCGACAAGCCGGCTTCCCAGAGCTTTTTCAGCTGCTCGACGCGATCGTCGGACCAGGTCAATACCGTCATCGTATGTTCCCCTCGCATCGCGCCGGCCAAATCCGGGGCAGCGCAAGCGATGTCATTCGTCTCAAAAATCCCTGCGGTCAGAATCCCTTAGCCCTCGCCGGGCGCGACCAGGGCGCCCGAACGTTTACGCTTTTACTAAAGGTTCTAAGGGGTCAGAACTGCCGCACGAGATGTCGTACCCGACAGCCCAAAAGCTACAATATGGCGTGACTCGGGCGCAAGAGTCCGCGCCGCAACGTCCACATGTTATGACATCTAGGAAGTGCACTGCGTGTTTTCCACCACACCGCATTCCTACGGATTCAGCATCTTGCACTGCGGGAAAGGCCGTTCCATGGCGTGTTGACAGCGCATTCTGCCCACATAGAATACCTCTCACGTGCCGCCCTTAAGAGGCGGCACGTTTCGTTTCGCAAGACCGGCTGCTGCCGTCGCGCCAACGCACGCGTTGCTCCGCGGCAGGTCTTGAATGCAGGTCTCCAACGCCAAGTGATTGCCATGACCAATAGCGCCACGTCGCATCTGCTCCCCGTCTTCGCCAGGGTCGATCTCGGCTTCGAAAGCGGCGAGGGCTGCTGGCTCACCTCGACCACCGGCGAGCGCTATCTCGACTTCACCTCGGGTGTCGCGGTGAACGCGCTGGGCCATTGCCATCCGCACCTGGTCCAGGCGCTGCAGCGGCAGGCAACGAAGCTCTGGCACATGTCGAACCTGTTCAAGTCGCCCGACGGCGAGCGGCTCGCCGCGCGGCTCTGCGAGCAGAGCTTTGCCGACCTCGTGTTCTTCTGCAATTCCGGCGCGGAAGCGATGGAAGGCGTGATCAAGGTGGTGCGCCGCTATCACGCCTCGAAGGGGCATCCGGAGCGCTATCGCATCATCACCTTCGAAGGCGCGTTTCACGGCCGCACGCTGGCAACCCTCGCCGCCACCGGCTCGGCCAAATATCTCGAAGGCTTTGGTCCGCCGATGGACGGTTTTGACCAGGTGCCGCATGGCGACCTCGAAGCTGTCAGGAAGGCGATCGGTCCGCAGACCGCCGGCATCCTGATCGAGCCGGTGCAGGGCGAGGGCGGCGTGCGCTCGGCGCCGCATTCCTTCTTCAAGGCGCTGCGCCAGCTCTGCGACGAGAAGGGCCTGCTGCTCGCGTTCGACGAGGTGCAGACCGGCATGGGCCGCACCGGCGATCTCTTTGCCTACAAGCGCGTCGGCGTGACGCCTGATGTGATGTCGCTGGCGAAGGCGCTCGGCGGCGGCTTCCCGATCGGCGCCGTGCTGGCAACCGCCGAGGCCGCCTCCGGCATGACGCCCGGCTCGCACGGCTCCACCTTCGGCGGCAATCCGCTCGCCATCGCCGCCGCCAACGCCGTGCTCGACGTGATGCTGAAGCCCGGCTTCTTCGATCACGTGCAGAAGATGTCGCTGTTGCTCAAGCAGAAGCTCGCCTCCGTGGTCGATCGCTATCCTTCCGTGCTGTCGGAAGTGCGCGGCGAGGGGCTCCTGGTCGGCGTCAAGGCGGTGGTGCCATCAGGCGATCTCGTCAACGCGCTGCGCGACCAGAAGCTGCTGACGGTCGGCGCCGGCGACAATGTCGTGCGCTTCCTGGCGCCGCTGATTGTCAACGAGTCCGAGATCGACCAGTCGGTCCAGATGCTGGAGCGCGCCTGCGCCGCGCTGTCGAGCACGCAGCCAAAGAAGGCGGCTGGATGATGAGCACGTCGGTCCGCCATTTCCTTGATATCAACGAGCTGCCGCAGAGCGAACTGCGCAACATGCTGGCGCTCAGCGCCGACATGAAGGCGAAGCTGAAGGCGCACGAGAAGAGCAGGAAGCCGCTCGAAGGCAAGACGCTGGCGATGATCTTCGAACGGCCCTCGACCCGCACGCGGGTCTCGTTCGACGTCGGCATGCGCCAGCTCGGCGGTGAATCCATCATGCTGACGGGCGCCGAGATGCAGCTCGGCCGCGGCGAGACCATCGCCGACACCGCCCGCGTGCTGTCGCGCTATGTCGATGCGATCATGATCCGCATCCTCAACCATGATGCGCTCCTGGAGCTTGCCGCGCACGCCACCGTGCCCGTGATCAACGGGCTGACGCGGCGCTCGCATCCCTGCCAGGTGATGGCCGACCTGATGACCTTCGAGGAGCATCGCGGGCCGATCGAGGGCAAGACCGTGGCCTGGACCGGCGACGACAACAATGTGCTGGCCTCCTGGGCGCACGCGGCCGAGCGCTTCAAGTTCAAGCTCAATGTCGCGACCCCGCCGGAGCTCGCGCCGAAAAAGGTGATGCGCGACTGGATCAAGGCGACGCAGGCGCCGATCGTGCTCGGCACCGATCCGGAAGCCGCGGTGCGCGGCGCCGATTGCGTCGTCACCGACACCTGGGTCTCGATGGGCGACAAGGAGGGCGAGCACCGCCACAACGTGCTCAAGCCCTATCAGGTCAATGCCAAGCTGATGTCGCTCGCCAGCAAGGACGCGATCTTCATGCACTGCCTGCCGGCGCATCGCGGCGAGGAGGTCACCGATGAAGTGATCGACGGCCCGCAATCGGTCGTGTTCGACGAGGCCGAAAACCGCCTGCACGCGCAAAAGGGCATCCTGGCCTGGTGTTTTAACGAAGTGGCGTAGGCGTCTTCGCGGTTTGCGTTCCCCGGACGCAGCGCAGCGCGCAAGCGGTGCGCTGCAGAGCCGGGGTCCATCTCGTGCATGCAAATCGTGCATGCAAAGCAATAGGTCCCGGCTCTGCGCCGCGTCACTCCGTGCCGCGCCGCGTCCGGGACATGATTTCGAGCGAAATGCGCCAGCAACGCCAGCCTTCTCAACCCCCTTTCGCTTTGCCCTCTCAGACCCCAGATAGAGGCCCATGGTTTCAGAATCCCCCGACATCAAAATCACGACCGACGCGCCGACCCGCGCGCCGTCGTCCGTTCCCGTCGATGACGCGGTGCTGCCGTTCGAGGTCGGCGCGCTCGATCTGCGCGGGCGGCTGACCCGGCTCGGTCCCGCGCTCGACGACATCCTGACCAAGCATGATTACCCGACGCCGGTCGGAAAGCTGCTCGGCGAAGCCATCGTGCTGGCGACGCTGCTCGGCTCGGCGCTGAAATTCGAAGGCCGCTTCATCCTGCAGACCCAGACCGACGGTCCGGTGTCGTTCCTGATCGTCGACTTCCAGTCGCCCGACCGGCTGCGCGCCTATGCGCGCTATGACGTGCGGCGGCTGAAGGACGGCCTGAGCTCCGGCCAGTTGCTCGGCAAGGGTCATCTGGCGATGACCGTCGACCAGGGCGGCGACATGAGCCGCTACCAGGGCCTCGTCGCGCTCGATGGCGGCAGCCTGGAAGACGCGGCGCATGAATATTTCCTGCGCTCCGAGCAGATCCCGACCCGCGTGCGGCTTGCGGTCGGCGAGGAGTGGCGCGGTGGCGACGGCGGCAAGCACCGCTGGCGCGCCGGCGGCATGCTGCTGCAATTCCTGCCGAAGGCGCCCGAGCGCGCGCGGCAGGCCGACCTGCATCCGGGCGATGCGCCCGAGGGCACGGAAACCCACGAGGTCGCCGAGGACGATGCCTGGGTCGAGGGCCAGTCGCTGATCGGCACCGTCGAGGATGTCGAGTTGATCGATCCCGATCTGTCGGGCGAGCGCCTGCTGTATCGCCTGTTTCACGAACGCGGCGTGCGCGTGTTCACGTCACTCCCCCTGCGCGCGCAGTGCTCCTGCTCGCGCCAGGCGGTCTCGGCCATGCTGAAGAGTTTTGCGCCAAAGGACCGCGCCGAGATGGTGAAGGACGACAAGGTCGTGGTGACCTGCGAGTTCTGCTCCTCGGTTTACCAGTTCACCCCGCACGAAGCGGGCGTGGAGGAGTAGCGACGCCGTCGATCGGCGTGAGGCCTGCCTTCGCGGGGAGCCCGTGCCCCTAATTCAGCACCCGCCCCTTATCCGGGCTGTCCAGCGAAAACGTCGGCACGTCGATCTCGAATTTTTCGCCGCTTTCGTTGACCATCTGGTAACGGCCGGTCATGAAGCCCGACGCGGTCGGCAGCGGGACGCCGCTGGTGTATTCGAACCGTTCGCCCGGGGCGAGCACGGGCTGTTCGCCGACCACGCCTTCGCCGCGGACATCCTGCCTGCGTCCGGTCGCGTCGGTGATGGTCCAGTGCCGGGTGCGCAACTGCACGGTTTCCGTCCCGGTGTTGGTGATGACGATGGTGTAGGACCAGAAATACTGGCCGCGATCGATCGCCGAGCGTTCGGGCATGAAGTTCGGTTCGACGGTAACCTCGATCTGGCGGGTGACGGCGCGGTACATGCGGGTAAGCTTTCGGAAATCCTGTCGCGCATCATAGCCGGGAAAGGCGGCGGAACCAATCGCCGGCCTTTCAGGTTTGTCGCCTGCCTCATCGCGCTTTCAACACAGTTCCAATCTAGAGCGCAACCGCGCGCTGCCCGGCCCCGTATCCTGTTGGCGTATCTTGTGTGCAAGTTGCGGGGCGATATTATCTTTTCCGGACAGTGCACGCGTCAAAGCTCAACCAACGGTGCCCGATGTCGTCCATTGCCGATCCAGTTGCCGGTTCGCCTCGCAGCGATGCCAACGCCGGCGATAGCAAGGCCGCGGCCGCGGCCGCGCCGGCGATCACGCTGCCGGCGGTCGGCGAGCGCGAATTGCGGCTTGACCTGTTTCGCGGCATGGCGCTGTGGCTGATCTTCGTCGACCATCTGCCGGCCAACGTCCTGACCTGGTTCACGATCCGCAATTACGGATTTTCCGACGCCACCGAGATATTCATCTTCATCTCCGGCTACACCGCCGCCTTCGTCTATGGCCGTGCGATGCAGGATGCCGGCTTCGTGGTGGCGACCGCGCGCATCCTGCGGCGCGTCTGGCAGATCTACGTCGCCCACGTCTTCCTGTTCACGATCTTCCTGGCCGAAATCTCCTATGTCGCGACCCGTTTCGAGAACCCGCTCTACAGCGAGGAAATGGGCATCATGGATTTCCTCAAGCAGCCCGACGTCACCATCGTGCAGGCGCTGCTGCTGCGCTTCCGGCCCGTCAACATGGACGTGCTGCCGCTCTACATCGTGCTGATGCTGTTCCTGCCCGTCATCCTGTGGCTCTTGCGATGGCGGGCCGATTTCGGGCTGGCGCTGTCGGTGCTGCTCTACGCGCTGACCTGGCAGTTCGAGTGGTACCTGACGGCCTATCCGGGCGGCTTCTGGATCTTCAACCCGTTCGCCTGGCAATTGCTGTTCGTGTTCGGCGCCTGGTGCGCGCTCGGCGGGGCGCAGCGCATGTCGCGCATCCTGTCCTCGCAGGTGACGCTGTGGATCTGCATCGCCTACCTCGTGTTCGCGTTCTTCGTCACGCTTACCTGGCACCTGCCGCAGCTCAGCTTCCTGCTGCCGAAGCGGCTCGAACAGTGGATGTATCCGATCAGCAAGACGGATCTCGACGTGCTGCGGTTTGCCCATTTCCTGGCGCTGGCCGCGCTCACCGTGCGCTTCCTGCCGAGGAATTGGTCGGGGCTCAAATCGCCCTGGCTGCGACCATTGATCCTCTGTGGCCAGCACTCCCTTGAGATATTCTGCCTCGGCGTTTTCCTGGCCTTTGCCGGGCATTTCGTGCTGGCCGAAGTCGGTGGGGGGGCCTTCACCCACGCCCTGGTCAGCCTGGTCGGAATCCTCATCATGTGGGGCGTGGCGTGGGTGATTTCGTGGTACAAGCATTCGGCCGACAAGGGAGCGTCGAAAACGAAAAAGCCGGTCCTCAATGCCGACATGGCGGGGGGAAGCGTATGAAGCCCGCCTCAACGGCTGTGCTGGCCCTGGTGCTGCTCGCGGGCCCTGCAGCCGCGGATGACGCGCGTGCCCAGGATACTTCAGCTCCTGCCGCGCAGACCTGCGAGGTGCCGGCCTACCTCCTGTCCACCGAAAGCACGCTCCCGAAGGTCGCCGAGGCCATCAGGAATGGAAGGCCGCTGACCATCCTGGTGGTGGGGAGCCGCTCCTCGACCATCGCCTCCTCCGAGAACAGCGCCTATCCGGCCAGGCTGCAGGCGGCGCTCAAGGAAAAGCTGCCCTCGCTCCAGGTCAACCTCTCCGTAGAACTACAGAACGGCAAGACCGCCGAGGATGTCGATGCCGGCCTCGTTAAGCTGGTGGAAGCAAAAAGGCCTACCTTGGTGATCTGGCAGACGGGAACCGTCGATGCCATGCGGGCCGTCGATCCCGACGATTTTCGCAGCGCCATCGATAGCGGGGTTGCTGCACTGCAAGAGGCGGGAACCGACGTCGTGCTGCTGAATCTGCAATACAGCCCGCGCACGGAGACGATGATTTCCGCGCCGCCGTACCTAGATAACATGAAGGTCGTGGCCCAGCAGCACTCGGTGCCGCTGTTCGACCGTTTTGCCATCATGCGTCACTGGAACGACGCCGGAGATTTCGATCTGTTCAGTACTTTTCACGGCACCGACATGGCCAAGCGGGTTCATGCCTGCCTCGGCCGCGCGCTGTCGAAATTCGTGCTCGACGCGGCCCGCCTGGACCCGGCTCAGCAAAATTAGGAACCAGCGTTAATGAGTTCTCACTACCCTTTTCGTTTGAAGACATTGCTGACCGCCTGTGCCGCCGCCCTCGCGCTGTTCGTGCCGGCCTCGCTGCAGGCGCAGACGGCCCCGCCGCCGGCCGGCCAGCACGCGGCGCTGTCTGATCCTGCCAAAAGCGCGAGCGCGTCTGAAAATAAGCCCGCGACCGAAGGCGCCTCGATCCAGGCCAATGTCAATCCCACAGCGCAGAAGGGCCTCACCGGCAAGGCGATCGACAAGGTGAAGGAAGTCGCCAAATCGGCCGGCGACATCTTCAGCCGCGTGCCGTGCCTGCCGTCGAAGGGCTCCAAGTCGATGGGCTCGCTGCCGCGCGTCGCGAGCAAGCTGGTCGCCGGGCAGCCGGTGGTGATCGTCGCGTTCGGATCGTCATCGACGCAGGGCTACGGCTCCACCGCGCCCGAATTCACCTATCCCAATCGACTCGCCGCGCAGCTCCGCCGGCAGTATCCGTCCGCCGACATCTCCGTCGTCAACGCCGGCAAGGGCGGCGAGGACGCGCCGGAAATGATGAAGCGGCTGCAGACCGCTGTCATCGACCTGCACCCGGATCTCGTGATCTGGCAGGTTGGCACCAACGCCGTGCTGCGCAACCTCGATCCGGACGCGACGGCAAGGCTCGTCGAGGAAGGCGTCGCGCGCATCCAGGCCGCGGGCTCCGACGTCGTGCTGATCGATCCGCAATATTCGCCGCGGGTCAACGAGCACGCCGAGAGCGCCGGCAGGATGACGAAGCTGTTGGGCCGGGTCGCGGAGTTGCGCAAGGTCGGCATCTTCCCGCGCTTTGCGGTCATGAAGGACTGGCACGAGAAGCAGGCGATCCCGATCGAGAATTTCGTGATCTCCGACGGCCTGCACATGAGCGACTGGGGCTATGCCTGCTTCGCCCAACTCCTCGGCGACGACATCATCAAGTCGGTCGGCCAGATCAAGCTCGGCGTCAACGTGCCCTCCGACGTCCGGACCTACCGGCCGATGTAGCCCTGTTTCACGCTCCCCTGGAAGGCAGGGCAATCGCATGTGAGATCCGAGGTGCAGCGACATCAGCACTGCGCTCCCTCTCCCGCTTGCGGGGGAGGGTTGGGGTGGGGGTGCTTCCGCATCGGGATTCTCTGTGTGGAGAGAGCCTCCACCCGCCACGCTCTTCGAGCGCGTCGGCCTCCCCCGCAAGCGGGAGAGGCGAAGCGAGCCAGCCGATGAGCTTCGTCAACACCATATGCGATTGCCCTGCCATGGAGGGAGGGTAAGCACCTCATGCCTGCTCGTGTCCTGCCCGGAAGCGCATGAAGCCCTCGCTGATGCCGAGTTCGGCGCGCGCTTCCGGCACGAGACGCTTTATCCTTATTTCCTGATGGCTCATCCGAAAATTTCAACCTAGAGTGTCGGCCGGGCGGCCCGCCTTGAGGAGCGGGCCTTGGTGCATCGCATCGATGGCGTGGTGAATTGCGGGGCGGATCTGGAAATTGAGCAGCTTTTACGAACGGCCGATCCT
The DNA here is from genome assembly GCF_036735945.1 of Bradyrhizobium sp. Taxonomy (GTDB): domain Bacteria; phylum Pseudomonadota; class Alphaproteobacteria; order Rhizobiales; family Xanthobacteraceae; genus Bradyrhizobium. The sequence continues at coordinate 8,966 of NZ_DAINNI010000087.1, forward strand.
GAACTCGCCATATCGGGTGCCGGAACTGCACCATCCCTTCGATGACAACGGCCAGCCGCTCGAAGGCGAGCCGAAGCCCGGCCGTCGGCCGTCCCGCCTGCTCGTCCCGGTTCCGGCTTCAAGAAAGAAAGCCTCCACCGCTCAGCCGTCGTTCGAGCTGGAGACCTACACCGACCACGCCCTGATCAACGAGATTCGCGGCTACCTCGAAAGCTGGCGGTCCCTGCGCAATCCGGCCGACTGGGGCGTCACCGGCGCGACGCAGCGGCTGCTCGAACACTGGCGCCACCACAAGTTCAACGCTCAGCAACCGTTCTTCTGCCAGATCGAGGCCGTCGAAACCATCATCTGGCTGACCGAGGTCGCCCCGAAACGCGCGGCAACGAAGGGCGTGTTGGATCGGCTCGTCACCGCCAACGCGGAAGCCAACCCCGAGCTGTTTCGTCTCGCGATGAAGATGGCGACCGGCAGCGGCAAGACCACCGTGATGGCGATGCTGATCGCATGGCAGACGGTGAACGCGGCCCGCAAGGACTCGAAGGATTTCTCCCGCGCCTTCCTGATCGTCGCCCCCGGCATCACCATCCGCGACCGTCTGCGCGTGCTGCTGCCGAGCGAGCCGGACAATTACTACGAAACCCGCGAGATCGTGCCGCCGGAAATGCTCCCCGAGGTCCGCCGCGCCGAGATCGTGATCACCAACTACCATTCTTTCCAGCACCGCGAGACCCTGCCGTTGCCCAAGGTGGCGCGCAGCTTCCTGCAGGGCAACGCGCCCGAGCCGATCAGGACCACCGAAACCGACGCGGAGATGCTCGATCGCGCCTGCGGCAAGCTGCTGAACTATGACCGCGTCAACGTCATCAATGACGAAGCGCATCATTGCTACCGCCACAAGGTCGGCGGTGACACCGAGGGGCCGCTGACCGGAGAAGACAGGAAGGAGGCCGCCGAGAACGAGGAAGCCGCCCGGCTCTGGATCAACGGCATCGAGGCGCTCGGCCGCAAACTGTCGAAGGGCGTGCGCGCGGTCTATGACCTGTCGGCCACGCCGTTCTTCCTGCGCGGCTCCGGCTATGACGAGGGCACGCTGTTTCCCTGGGTGGTGTCCGATTTCAGCCTGATGGACGCGATCGAGAGCGGCATCGTCAAGCTGCCCCGCGTGCCCGTCACCGACAATCTCGTGCAGACCGATTCGGTGGTCTATCGCCACCTCTGGCAGCATGTCGGCAAGGATTTGCCGAAGACCGCGGCGGCCGCCGGCAAGCTCAGCCCCTTCGATCTTCCCAACATGCTGCGAACCGCGCTGAATGCGCTGTACAGCCATTACGAGGGCGAGTTCGAGCGCTGGCAGCGCGCCGGCATCGGCGTGCCGCCGGTGTTCATCGTGGTGTGCCAGAACACGGCGATCTCGAAGCTGGTGTTCGAATGGATTGCCGGCTTCGAGCGCGGCGATGCGGAGGACGAACGTGCCGCCTTCCACGCCGGGCACCTGGAGCTGTTCCGGAACTATGACGACCAGGGTGGCCGCCTGGCGCGCCCGCGGACGCTGCTGATCGACTCGCGCCAGATCGAATCAGGCGATGCGCTGGACAAGGGATTTCGTGACGCTGCCGGCCCGGAGATCGAGCAGTTCAGGCGCGAGCGTGCGGCCCGCGAAGGCGCCGGCAGCGCGCAGGACGACGCCAGCGAGAGTGAGCTGTTGCGCGAAGTGATGAACACGGTCGGCCGTGTCGGCCGGCTCGGCGAACAGATCCGGTGCGTCGTCTCGGTGTCGATGCTGACCGAGGGCTGGGACACCAACACCGTCACCCACATTCTCGGTATCAGGGCGTTCGGCACCCAGTTGTTGTGCGAACAGGTGGTCGGCCGCGGCCTGCGCCGCCAGTCCTACGATCTCAACCCGAAGACCGGATTGTTCGACGTCGAATATGCCGACATAATGGGTATCCCCTTCGACTTCGCGTCCTCGCCGCAGAAGACCACGCCGGTTGCGCCGAAGCCGGTGACGCGCGTCCACGCGATCAGGGAGCGGGCCGAACTCGAGATGCGCTTTCCCCGCGTCAGCGGCTATCGCCGCGACCTGCCGTCCGACAGGCTGGAAGCGGCCTTCACCGCCGACAGCCGGCTGGAGATCACGCCGGCCGACATCGGCCCCACATCGGTGGTGATGGAGGGCATCGTCGGCGCCGGCGTCACCATCACGCCGCAGGTGCTGGAGCGGCTGCGGCCCTCGGAGATCAGCTTCAATCTCGCCAAGCATCTGCTCTATGCGCGCTTCCGCGATGACGAAGGCTTTCCCAGGCAGCATCTGTTTCCGCAGATCCAGCGTCTCGCGCGCCGGTGGATCGACGAAGGATATCTGGTCACGAAGGGCGTGCCGATCGGCGCGATCCTGTACCAGGATCAGCTTGCCCGTGCGGCGGAAAAGATCGACATCGCGCTGACGCGCGGCAGCGAGGGACGGCTGCTCGCGGTGCTCGATCCCTACAACCCGAAAGGCTCGACGCGCTTCGTCAACTTCATCACCTCGAAGCCGGTCTGGAAGACCGGCGCGCAGCCGCCGAAGTGCCAGATCAGCCATGTCGTGCTTGACTCGAGTTGGGAAGAACAACTCGCCCTGACGCTTGAAAATCACCCGCGCGTGCTGGCCTACGCCAGGAACCAGGCGATGGGCTTCGACATCCCCTATCTCGACGCCGGCGTGATGCGGCGTTACGTTCCCGACTTCCTCGTCCGGCTCGATGTGGATGGCGACGAGCCGCTGAATCTCATCCTTGAAGTCAAGGGTGCCAGGGACGAAAGCGACAAGGCCAAGGCGCAGACGACCCGCGATCTCTGGGTGCCGGGCGTCAACGCGCTCGGCGGCTTTGGACGATGGGGATTTGAAGAATTCCGCGACTGGGCGGCGATGGACGAAGACTTCGCCGCATTGGTCGATCGATTGCTGAAGAAAGTTCCCGCCTGATGGCCCGTTCGCCGAAATCGTCAAAGTCGCCTAAATCTTCCAAACGTATCGACGCGCTGAAGCATGACGCGGCGAGCCGGCGCAACATTCCGACGGCGGAAATGGAGAGCTTCTTCCGGCGGGAGGAAGATGCCTCGCCGTTGCCGCCGAAGCACTATCCACGCTCGCGGCCGCTGGCGGAGGGCGCGACGCGCACTACTGAGGAGCCGCGCGCGCCCGAACTGATCTGGAACGGCGCGAAGATCACCATCACCGAAGACCAGATGAAGGAACTGGCCGAGACCGGCCGGCTTACGCTGTCGGACGCGCAACTGATCTGGCGCGGCAAGGACAAACAGGATTGGTCCGATCTCGTCGTCAACGTGCCGCCGCTCTACATCCAGGAAAAGATCCATCCCAAGGCTGTTATCGACGATTTGAAGCGCCGCACCGCCGAGAAGCGCGAGGCGGAGACGGCCGCGCCCGATCTGTTCGCCGATTTCAACGGCATCGAGCCGGACCAGCGCGCGGAGTTTTATCAGCACGACCAGCACTGGTCGAACCGCATGATCCTCGGCGATAGCTTGCAGGTGATGGCGAGCCTAGCCGAGCGCGAGAGCCTGCGCGGCAAGGTGCAGTGCATCTATTTCGATCCGCCTTATGGGATCAAGTTCAATTCTAACTGGCAGGTATCGACGCAGTCGCGCGACGTCAAGGACGGCAAACAGGTCGATATTTCACGCGAGCCGGAACAGGTGAAGGCGTTTCGCGACACCTGGAAGGATGGCATCCACAGCTATCTCACCTATCTGCGCGACCGCTTGACGGTCATGCGCGATCTGCTGACGGAGAGCGGGTCGATCTTCGTGCAGATCGGCGACGAAAACGTGCATCGCGTGCGGGCGGTCATGGATGAAGTGTTTGGGGCAGAGAAGTGTATCGTTGAGATTCTACAAAAGAAGAAAGGTGCCCAAAAGGGAAATTTTGTTGATCCGGTGAATGATTACATTCTCTGGTATTCAAAAAATTCCCGTTCTTCAGGCATGTTGAAATTTCGTCCGCTATTTGAACAGAGGGAAATTGACTCGGAGACGCTCGATGAATTTTCTAGAATGGAACTTCCGTCGGGAGCGATTTTTAATCTCAAAGGGTACATTGATCGCGACGGCAATGTTTTGGATTTTAGACAGTATCCGGGACGTCTAAAGGCTGAATTTCCTGAAGGTCGACTGCTGAGGCCATGGCCGATCACAAACGGAGGCCATCGCGAAAATCAGATGGCTCCAGTCTTCTTGAATGGTGCACCGTTCTCTCCACCCCGAGGGCGGTGCTGGAGTCACACGTCAAGACCTCAAGAGCAGGGGCTATCGGGCATGGAGCGTGTTGCTGCTGGCGGCCGATTGATGGCGTCTTCGACAAGTCTCGACTTCAAGAGATACTTGGATGACTTCCCTTACAAAACAATCTCAAATTGGTGGGATGGCCTCGGAGGGGCAGCCAACCCAATTTACGTGGTTCAAACTAATGAGCGGGTCATAGAGCGTCTGATTTTGATGACCACCGATCCCGGTGATCTCGTGCTCGATCCAACTTGCGGATCTGGCACGACTGCATACGTCGCCGAGCAATGGGGGCGGCGATGGATCACCATCGACACCAGCCGTGTCTCACTGGCCCTTGCGCGTACGCGGCTCATGTCGGCACGCTATCCCTGGTATTTCTTAGCCGACAGCCGCGAGGGGCGCGCCAAGGAGGCCGATCTCCAGAAGCGTACGTTGCCGGACACGCCGGTCCATCACGACGTCCGCCAAGGCTTCGTCTATCGGCGGGCCGCCTACATAACGTCCGGGGTATTCGCGAACAATCCTGACATCGACGACATTTGGGAGAAATGGCAGGCCGTCTTGGAGCCGCTACGCACGACGCTCAATAAGGCGACCAAAAACAATTGGGAAGAGTGGCAGGTCCCCCGCGAAATGCCCGTCGGTGCGCCGGCCTCGGCAAAGGAACCGCACGCCAAATGGTGCGAGGCGTGGATCGCCCGCCAGCGTGAGATCGACGCCAGCATCGCCGCGCGTGCTGATGTCGAGTATCTCTATGATAAGCCCTACACCGACAATGCCCGCGTCCGCGTCGCAGGTCCCTTCACGGTGGAGAGCCTCTCGCCGCATCGCGTCCTGCCCGCCAGCGAGGAGGAACTGATCGACCTCCTCGACGCCGCCGAGGGCAGACGCTTCGCCGCCGACGCGGACCTTGCTGGGCAGGATTTTGCAACCATCGTAATCGACTATCTCAAATCCGAGGGTGTCAAGCAGCAGGACAAGGGCGACCGCATCAGCTTCGAGACCCTGACGCCATGGCCCGGCAACTTCATTGGCGCCAGCGGCACCTTCATCGAGGGAGAGAACGGCCCTGAACGCCGCGCCGCAATCCTGATTGGCCCCGAATACGGAACGGTCGGCCGGCAGGACATCGTCGCGGCCGCGCGCGAGGCGGTGGATGCGCGCTTCGACGTGCTGATCGCCTGCGCCTTCAACTTCGACGCCCATTCCTCCGAACTCGGCAGTCTCGGCAGCCTCAAGATCCTCAAGGCACGCATCAATCCTGATATGCACATGTCCGAGGAACTGAAGAACACCGGGCGCGGCAACATGTTCGTCGTCTTCGGCGAGCCTGATGTGCAAATCCTCGATGATGGCGGTCCCGAGATCAAGGTGAAGGTGAACGGCGTCGACGTGTTCGATCCCAACACCGGCGATATCCGCTCCAGCGACACCAGGGGCATCGCCGCCTGGTTCATCGACACCGACTACAACGAGGAAAGCTTCTTCGTCCGCCACGCCTATTTCCTCGGCGCCAACGATCCCTACAAGAGCCTGAAGACCGCGCTGCAGGCCGAAATCGACGAGGATGCGTGGTCGACGCTCTATTCCGACACCTCACGCCCGTTCCCACGGCCGGTCAGCGGCCGCATTGCGGTGAAGGTGATCAATCACTTCGGCGACGAAGTGATGAAGGTGTTTTCAATCGGGGGCCTGTAAATGGCGCGCCTTCAAAAAAGTGAACTGCTAGCCCGAGCTGAAGAAGCAATTCGTAGTAGCAGATTGAATGTACTTTATCTAAACCCCGGCAGGCATCCGGCACTGTATAGAGTATATGACGGCCGTCGCAGCTTCTTAGTCCAGGTCTACATCTGGAATATTACTCACGGCGGTAGGAACCGATCGGTTGATGAGTATCGCATCCAAGCTACTGGAGTGTTGCAATTCAATTCCAAGCCTAACGCTCGCAATTTGGTGCTTGGCTGGTGGGATGATGTTGGTGTATTCGCGGGTTGGGATATTCGTCAGCATCGTGGCCCGTTGGGTACATCCCCATCATTGCAGATAAGCGAAACTGCGCTGCGTAAAGCGGTTCTTGGTGGTTTTGCTCCTTACGTTAAAGACAACAACGAAACTGCTATTGCTTTCAAGCCTGAATTTATTGGCACATACATCCGTTTTCTGCAGGCTCTTCATGATAGCGGATCGGTGCCTGCTGAAGCGGCGATCCTCAAACGGCTAAGTGAAAGTCCGGACAGAATAAATGAGCGGAATATCGACGAAGAGGTTGCTGAAGAACGCAAGCGCGCACTCGTATCCACTTGGAGAGCAATCCGAGCGATCGATTTTAGAGAACGGGTTCTAACGGCGTATTCTTGCCGTTGCGCCATGTGTGGTATCCAACTCAGGTTGGTTGATGGTGCGCATATCTTGCCGGTATCGGAGCCTACAAGTAGTGATCGGACCGCCAACGGCATCGCCTTATGCGCGCTTCATCACCGAGCTTACGACTGCGGACTTGTCACGTTCGATTCGACACTAAAAATCCACGTTAATGATCTGACAATTAGAATGCTGCGGGCAGACGACGAGGTCGCCGGATTGAAGGAATTTCGAAAGGCGTTGCGTCCCATCATTTGCGCTCCACAGGACAAGCGAGATCGGCCCGCAGTAAGGTTTGTCAAAAAGGCGAATGCTCTACGTGGATGGAAGCTATAGGAACATGTCGGGCTGAGACCCAGTAGCGTATGTGAGACGATCGATACTGGTGTAGTTCCTGGGTAGGACGCAAATTGAATTTCCTCATCGCCGACACCTTCACCGCATCGTTCAACCGGCTCTCCGGCGTCGACCAGAAGGCGGTGAAGGCGAGCGTCTTCGATCTGCAGATGGATCGCACCGGCAACGGTCTCCAGTTGCATCGGATCGACAAGAGCAAGGACCCCAATTTCTGGTCGGCGCGGGTCAACCGCGACGTCCGCCTGATCGTGCACAAGACGGACCAGAGCCTTCTCGTTGCCTATGTCGACCATCACGACGCCGCCTATGCCTGGGCGGAACGGCGCCGCATCGAGGCGCATCCGCGGACCGGCGCGATCCAGATTGTCGAAATTCGCGAGCGCGTCGAGGATGTCGCTCCGCCGGCGACGTTCGATTTTGTCTTTCCTGCTCCTGCCTCGGCCGGGAAGGACGAAGCAACTCCGTCCGCATTGTTTGCCTCGCTGGACGACGATGCGCTGCTCTCGATCGGGGTGCCGGCCGATTGGCTGGCCGACGTCCGCGCGGCCAATGAAGATCGATTTTTTTCGCTGGCGGCTCATCTCCCCGCCGAGGCCGCCGAATCGCTGCTGGAGTTTGCCGCCACGGGCAGGCTGGCGGTTCCGGCTCCGGCGCCGGTGGCTGCCGATCCCTTCAAGCATCCTGACGCGTTGCGCCGGATTCGCCTGATCGCCGATCAGGAGGAGCTGGAGCAGGCGCTGGCCTTTCCCTGGGAGAAATGGGGCGTCTTCCTTCACCCGTCGCAGCGGGCGCTGGTCGAGCGCAGCTTCTCGGGGCCGGCCCGCGTGGCAGGATCGGCCGGGACCGGCAAGACGATCGTCGCGATTCATCGCGCGGTGCGGTTCGCTCGCGAGAGTCCAACCGCAAAGATCCTGCTGGCGAGTTTTTCGCAGCCGCTGGCCGACGCCATGGCGAAGAAGACGCTGGTGCTGGCGCCCGAGACCGGCGGCATCGTGCGCCGGATCACGACCGCGTCGTTCCGCGGGATCGCCGAGCAGATGTATCAGCTCGAGCACGGCGTGCGCCCGCGCATTGCTTCCGAGGCGGCCTTGCGCGAACGGCTGCGCGACGCGGCCGCTGCAACCGGGCTCAAGGGGTTTTCGGAGCGCTTCCTGCTGTCCGAGTGGAGCAACGTCATCGACGCGTGGGGATTGTCGTCGCCGGATGCCTATTTCCGCCGTCGAGCGGATGGGCCGCAAGAGCCGGCTTGGCCCCAATCAGCGCGCACGCCTGTGGCCGGTCTTCGCGGCGGTGCGTGAGGCGCTGGCGGCGGAACGGTATACGACCTGGGCCAGCGTTTTCACCGGCCTGGCGGACGCGCTCGCGGGTCGCGCGGCAAGGCCGTTCGATCATGTGATCATCGACGAGGCGCAGGACCTTGCGCCGGCCGAGCTGCGGTTTTTCGCGGCGCTGGCGCCGGCCGGACCGGACGGCCTTTTCCTGTCCGGCGACATCGGACAGCGCATTTTCCAGCACCCCTATTCGTGGGCGAGCCTCGGCGTCGACGTGCGCGGCCGTTCGCACACGCTCAAGGTCTGCTATCGCACTTCCCAGCAGATTCGCCGCGCGGCGGACCGGCTGCTGCCGACGGTGCTGCGCGACAGCGACGGGCTCGACGACGAACGTCGCGGGATCGTGTCGGTGTTCGACGGACCGCAACCCGAGGTCAAATCCGTCCCGACCATCGCAGCCGAGGCGGACGTCGTCCGGAGCGCCGTCGCCGCTTGGCTCGGCGAAGGGATCTCAGCCAATGAAATCGGGCTGTTTGTCCGGACGCCCCAGCTTGTGGCCCGCGCCCGCGCCGCGATCGACGGGCTGGCGGACGCCGCCAGCATGGTGACGGCGCCGATGAGCCTGGCCAAGGGCCTGGAATTTCGGGCCGTCGTCGTCATGGCCTGCGACGAGGGCATCCTGCCGCTCGACGAACGGGTAGCGGACGCGGCGGACGAAGCGGAGCTCGACGACATCTACGAAACCGAGCGGCGGCTGCTCTACGTCGCCTGCACGCGCGCCCGTGAGCACCTGCTGCTCACGGGCATTTCTCCGGTATCTGAATACCTCGCAGACCTTCAAACGATGGCTGGATGAGGCCCCATGCTACTTTGCATGGGGTTGTTTTCCATATTTTGTGCCAACCGCCTTCGCGGGCACCTCACGCCTTATCCAGCGCCTGAACAAAATCCTCGATCAGATCATCGGCGTGCTCCAGCCCGGCCGAGAAGCGGATGAAGCCTTCGCTGATGCCGAGCTCGGCGCGCGCTTCCGGCGCGAGACGCTGATGCGTCGTCGTCGCCGGATGCGTCACGAGGCTCTTGGCGTCGCCGAGATTGTTGGAGATGCGCGAGATCTGCAGCGCGTTGAGGCAGCGGAACGCCGCCTGCTTGCCGCCCTTGACCTCGAACCCGATCAGCGTCGAGCCTGCGCGCATCTGCTTCTTCACCAGCTCCGCCTGCGGATGATCCGCGCGGCCGGGATAGATCAGCCGCGAGACCTTCGGGTGCGAGGCGAGCACGTCCGCGATCTTCGCCGCCGTCTCGGTCTGCGCGCGCACGCGCACGCCGAGCGTCTCCAGCCCCTTGAGCAGGGCCCAGGCGTTGAACGGCGACAGCGAGGGCCCGGTCTGCCGCATGAAGTTGTGGATGTGCTCGGTGATGAAAGCTTCCGACGACAGGATGACGCCGCCGAGGCAGCGGCCCTGGCCGTCGATATGCTTGGTCGCGGAGTAGACCACGACGTCGGCGCCGAGCGAAAGCGGGCTCTGCCAGATCGGCGTGGCGAACACGTTGTCGACGATCAGCCGCGCGCCGCCACTATGCGCGATCTCGGCGATCGCCGGGATGTCGAGCACGTCGAGCGTCGGATTGGTCGGGCTTTCCAGGAAGAACGATCTGGTGTTCGGCCGCAAGGCGCGCTGCCACTGGCCGAGATCGGCGCCGTCGACCAGCGTGGTCTCGATGCCGTAGCGCGGCAGCAGGTCCTGCACGACGTAGAGGCAGGAGCCGAACAGGGCTTTCGACGCCACCACATGGTCGCCGGCCCGCAGCGGCGCGAGGATCGCGGTCGTCACCGCGGCCATGCCGGTCGCGGTCGAGCGCGCGGCTTCCGCGCCCTCGAGCTCGATCATGCGGCGCTCGAACATCGCGATCGTCGGATTGGAATAGCGCGAATAGATGAAGCCGGGGTCCTGGCCCTTGAAGCGCGCCTCGCACTGCTCGGCAGTGTCGTAGACGTAGCCCTGGGTGAGAAACAGCGCTTCCGACGTCTCGCCGAATTGCGAGCGCAGGGTGCCGCCATGGACCAGGCGGGTTTCGGGGCGATAGCGCGATTGAGAAGATTTGGACTCAGACATGTGACCTCCGATGCGACCACTGGAAAATGGTCACAAAAAACCGGCCTGGAAGAATTTCCACAGGCCGGGATCACACGTGTCCCCGGCCTGTTTAGCGACTTATTTAACGTGGCTGCAAGCCGGCCGGCTCAAATCACCACGGGATAAGTCATGCTGATATTCGCTTGCGCCCTTTCAGTCAAGGCGGTCATCGGATAACCGGTAAAAGCCTGTATTTATGAGGTCTGGATGCTATTTTGGCATCCGGATGGGCCACCTCAGAGGATCCCGACGTGCCGTTCACGCTGCCGCCCGACGCCAACGGGATTCTGCCCGACCGCATGATCGCGGCGATGGCGGATGCGGGCCTGATCCTTCCCGAATATCCCTTCGTCGAAAGCCAGATCCAGCCGGCGAGCCTCGATCTGCGGCTCGGCGACATCGCCTACCGCGTGCGCGCCAGCTTCCTGCCCGGGCCCGACGCCACCGTCGCCGAGCGTATCGATGAACTGAAGCTGCACGAGATCGACCTCTCCGATGGCGCGGTGCTGGAGACCAACTGCGTCTACATCGTGCCGCTGCTGGAGAGCCTCGCGCTGCCGCCGGAGATCATAGCTGCCGCCAACCCGAAAAGCTCGACCGGCCGGCTCGACGTCTTCACGCGCGTGATCGCCGACGGCACCCGCCGTTTTGACATGATCGGCGCCGGCTATCACGGCCCGCTCTACGCCGAGATCAGCCCGAAGACATTCCCCGTGCTGCTGCGCGAGGGCTCCAGGCTCTCCCAGGTGCGCTTCCGCACCGGCGACGCCATCCTCGACGCCGATGAGCTCGATGCGCTGCATGACGCCGAGCGGCTGGTCGACGTCGACGACGCCGATCTCGCCAATGGCGTCGCGCTGTCGGTCGACCTGTCCGGGCAGAGCAGCGGCGGCTTTGTCGGCTACCGCGCCAAGCGCCATACCGGCGTGGTCGACGTCGACCGCCGCGGCGGCTACGCGGTCGGCGAATTCTGGGAGCCGATCCCGGCGCGGCCTGACGGCAGCCTGATCCTCGATCCCGGCGAGTTCTACATCCTGGCCTCCAAGGAAGCCGTGCAGGTGCCGCCGGACTATGCCGCCGAGATGGTGCCGTTCGATCCGCTGGTCGGCGAATTCCGCGTCCACTATGCCGGATTCTTCGA
>NZ_DAINNI010000088.1:0-20508 GCF_036735945.1 Bradyrhizobium sp.
GCCTGCAATATACCGGCTACAAGAAGTTCGAATGGGGCGTGGTCGGCGAGACCGCGTGCGCGGATTCGTGGGGCCGGGCGCTGAAGACCGGCGAACCGTCGCTCTCGCTGCCGTGCTTCGCCGAACGGCGCTATGGCGGCGTGCCCGACGAGGAGATGCTGATGGCGCTGAAGCCGGAGCATCTCGCCAAGGCCATCGTCGGCATGAAGCAGCTCGCCAAGAACGGCCTGCGCTATCCGATCGCGCCCTATGGCATCCAGGCCGACGTTCGCGCCGGGATGGGAGTGTCCTACGCGAAGAAATAGGCTTGCGAAAACGGGCGGAAACCGTCATTGCGAGCCCCTCGCAAAGGCGAGAAGGGCTAGAGGGATCTGGAGTATGTCTTCGTCGAAATTCGACATCGTCGTCTACGGCGCCACCGGCTTTACCGGCCAGCTCGTCGCCGAATATCTCGCCGAGCGCTACAAGGACGACGCGAGCCTGAAATGGGCGATGGCCGGCCGCAGCAAGGACAAGCTGGCTTCGGTCCGCGACGCAATCGGCGCGCCGGCGGATACGCCCCTGATCGTGGCCGATTCAAGTGATGTGGCGTCGCTGAAGGCGATGGTTGAACAGACCAAGTCTGTCATCTCGACCGTCGGTCCTTACCTTCTTTATGGCTCTGAGCTGCTTTCGGCTTGTGTCGCATCGGGCACGGATTATTTCGATCTGTGCGGCGAGCCGATCTGGATGCGCCGGATGATTGACGCTCACGAAACCACCGCCAAGTCGACCGGTGCAAGGATCGTGTTTTCCTGCGGGTACGATTCACTTCCGTTCGAACTCGGTGTGTTCTGTGCGCAGGAGGAAGCCAAAAAGCTGTTCGGCGCACCAGCCAACCGCGTCAAGGGGCGAGTCCGTGAAATGCGCGGCACGTTTTCCGGCGGCACCGCTGCCAGCATGAGAGCATTGTTCTCTGCGGCTGCGAACGACCCCAGCCTCGTTGCGTTGTTGCGGAATCCCTTCGCGTTGACGCCGGGTTTTGAAGGGCCAAAGCAGCCGCCCGGTAACCGGCCAGTGTTCGATCAGGAACTCGATTCCTGGACTGCGCCGTTCGTGATGGCAAACATCAATACCCGTAACGTCCATCGCTCCAATTTTCTTCTGGGCTTTCCCTACGGCAAGGATTTTATCTACGACGAGATGATGCTGACGGGGCCGGGCGAGAAAGGCGAAGCCCTCGCCAAGCGGATCGCCACCGCCAACACTGCCGAGAAGATGAATTCCGGCGGGCCGAAGCCGGGCGAGGGGCCGTCGAAGGAGGAGCGCGAGAATGGCCTTTATGACCTGCTGTTCGTTGCGATTGCGGCAGACGGAAAGCAGGCACGCGCCGTGGTCAAGGGTGATCGCGATCCCGGCTATGGCTCGACCTCGAAGATGATTTCGGAATGCGCGATCTGCCTGTTGCGCGATACGCCCGATGTGCCGGCCGGCTTCTGGACGCCGGGCGCGGCGATGCAGCACAAGCTGATCAAGCGCCTCGTCGACAATGCGGGGCTGACGTTCACAGTCGAGAAGTAGCGCCGTTCTGGTTCGTCGCTTTATGGACGCGGAGCGACATCCGTCTTCCAGCGCTCGGCGGCGACGAACATGCCCCACATCACGCCCAGCATCAGCCAGAAATGCCGCCAGTGGTCGGTGTCGATGATGAAACTCTCGCCGACGGTGCCGAGGAAGGCCGCGAAGATCGCGAGATAGGCCGGCTGCCAGGGCACGCGGACGAAGGCATAGCGAAAGCCGGTCCATACCGTGACGAAGACCAGCGCCGGATAGCAGACGCCGGAAAGCCAGCCGCCCGACATGAAGGCGTTCAGGTACGAATTATGAGTGTCTTCCGGAAAGAAGCGGTGGAACTGCAGGGGTCCGATGCCGAATGGCAATCCGAGCGCCATTTCGGCGCCGAGAACATGCCGGCCGAAGCGCCCGAAGCGACCGGTGTCGTAACTCTGGTCGAAGCTGGCGCGCTGTTTGAACAAGTCCGCGACTGAATCGAGCGACAGCAGCACCGCAACCAGCGCGGCTGCGATGACGACGGCGACAAACGTTATCACGACGATGCGCGAGCGCTGCGCCTGCGAGCGGCTGGTCAGTACCATCATCACAAGCATGAATCCGGCCGTGGCGATCAGTTGTCCCCACGCGGCGCGCGAGAACGACAGCAGGATGGCCAGCGATATGACGCCGAAGGCGACGGCGTTGCGCAGCGCCTTGCCGAATTTGTCGGAGACGGCGCTTTGCAGCGCGAACAGCGCCGGCATGATCAGGAACGCGCCGAGCACGTTCGGGTCCTTGAAGGTGCCGCGGGCGCGGTCATACAGCGTCAGCAGGTCGCGCCCGCCGGGAACGAGGTTGAAATAGCCGGCGATCCCCGCCAGTGACGCGATCACCGCGCCGACGATGAGGCCGCGCCGGAGCATGTCGAGCCGGGCGCTAGTATCCTCCGATATCACCATCGCGAACAGCACGACGGTGACAGCCATGTACCAGGAGGTCGCGATCCAGTTCGGCACGTTGGGCCGGTCGAATACCGCGACCGAACTGATGGTATAGCCGACATTGATCAGGAACAGGAGCAGCAGCAGCGGCATGAACACCAGCCGCATCCGCAGGCCGGTGGCGAAAAACACCACGGTCGCCGCCAGCGTGGCCAGCTCATAGGGCGAGGGTTCGATGAAGACGATGGCAACGGATGCACCGACCAGCCACACCAGTGCGCGCTGCAAGGCCAGCACGCCGGGTCCGGCCGTTGTCGGCGCAGCTGAAACGACTGATGTCGCCGCATAACTCATCGAAACCCACGCAACTCACGCAACGCTACGGAACTACGACATCAACTCCCCGTCATTGCTTCGCTGCGCTCGCAATGACGGTGGCTAGTCCTTCAACAACTCAATACGCGTTCTCGCTCTTGGTCATCAGCGCGACCGGCGTCTTCAGGAGAATGTAGAGGTCGAACAGCACGGACCAGTTCTCGATGTAATAGAGGTCGAACTCGACGCGCTTCTGGATCTTCTCGTCGGTGTCGACCTCGCCGCGCCAGCCGTTGATCTGGGCCCAGCCGGTGATTCCCGGCTTGACGCGGTGGCGCGCGAAATAGCCGTCGACGGCCTCGTCGAACAGGCGGCTCTGCAGCTTGCCCTGCACCGCATGCGGACGCGGGCCGACCAGCGAAAGGTTGCTCTTGAACACGACGTTGAAGAGCTGCGGCAGCTCGTCGAGGCTGGTCTTGCGGATGAAGCGCCCGACGCGGGTGACGCGGGGATCGTTCCTGGTGACTACCTTGGAGGCGGTCGGATCGGCCTGGTGGTGGTACATCGAGCGAAACTTGAACACGTCGATGCGCTCATTGTTGAAGCCGAACCGCTTCTGGCGGAACAGCACCGGCCCCGGGCTGTCGAGCTTGACCGCGAGCGCGACCAGACCCATCACCGGCAAGGCCGGCAGCAGGATCAGGAAGCCGACGACGTGGTCGAACAGCCATTTCATCACCAGGTCCCAGTCGGTGATCGGCGCCTCGAACACGTCGAGGGTCGGCACCTCGCCGACGTAGGAATAGGAGCGGGGCCGGAAGCGCAGCTTGTTGGTATGCGCGGACAGGCGGATGTCCACCGGCAGCACCCAGAGCTTCTTCAGCATCTCCAGGATGCGCGTCTCGGCCGAGATCGGCAGCGCGAACAGCACGAGGTCGATGCGGGTGCGGCGGGCGAATTCGACGATGTCGTCGACCTTGCCGAGCTTGGGGCTGCCCGCGCAGGTATCCATCGCGCGGTCGTCGTTGCGGTCGTCGAACACGCCAAGCACCTTGATGTCGGAATCGTCCTCGGCCTCGAGCGCCTCGACGAGTTGCTCGCCACTCTGGTCGGCGCCGACGATGATGGTGCGGCGATCGAGCCGGCCTTGACGGGCCCAGCCGCGCACCAGCGAGCGCAGGAACAGGCGCCCGGCCACCAGCGCCGCAAGGCCGCCCGCGAAGAACGCCGTGAGCCAGAGCCGCGAAATCTCGCTGCCGAGCTTGACGATGAAGGATACGCCGATGAACAGCAGGAACACGAACGCCCAGGATGAAATCATCCGCGTCATCTGGCGGAGCTGGCCGCGGAAAAGCTGCACCTGGTAGATGTCGGCGGCCTGGAAGCAGATCACCGTCGTGACGGCGACGCCGAAGATCGCGGCGAGAAACTCCCAGTGGAAATCCTTCTGCGGAACGACTAAGGCGAAATAGAGCGCGACGCCGATTGCGCTCAGCATCGCGAAATCGATCAGGCGAACCGCGCCCGCGATCACGATCGGCGAATAGGCGCGGCCGACCTTCTCATTGCTGACGGCAAGCGCGGCCGGCGTCAGCCGGCGCCGCCGCTCGACCGGCCTGCGGTCGATAGTCACGGTCGCTGCTGCGTCGAGCATCGAGTGTGCGTTGATCGGTTCCACTGTCCACGTCCGTTCTGGAGCAGGACATAGAAACGTGCCTGCCGGTGCGGAATTCCCCACACCTCGGGCTTAAGGGACAAATCGGAAGAAACAGTTACGTTGCTAAAGAACGGTTAACGATCGGCAAACGCCTCGCGATAGCCGGCGAATACGCCCTCGACCATCGCCTGCTGTGAAAAATGCATGAAGATGCGTTCGCGCAGCAGCTTGGCGCGGTCATTCGCCGCGGCCGGATTCTCGAGCGCGGCCTTGATGGCGTCGGCCATGGCGTCGGCATTGCCCGGCGCGAACAGGGCATCGCCATGCGGGCCGAAAATCTCGGGGATGCCGCCGACATTGGCGGCAATCATCGGAATGCCGGCCGCCGCCGCCTCGATCACGACATAGGGCATGGAGTCGCCGCGCGAGGGCACCACCAGCAGCGAGCCCTTGGAGAAGCCGAAGCGTGCCTTGACGTGGCCGATGAACCGTATGGCTGCGCCGAGGCGCAGCCGCTCAACCTGCGCCTTGATGCTTGCGCTTTCCTCGCCGTCGCCGGCGAGCGTGAGCGTCACGGGACGGCCATCGGCGCGCAGCCGCGCCACCGCCTCGATCAGGAGGTCGGCGCCCTTGATGTGGCGGAATTCGCCGACATAGATCAGGTCGGTGGCGTCCTCGGCCTTGATGACGGGATCGAATTCGCTGGCGGTGACGCCGTTGAACACGCAGCGCACCAGACCCTTCGGCGTGCCGATGGTGCGCTGATAGGTGTCGCGGGCGAAGGCGCTTTCGAACAGGAACAGATCGGTGTTGTTCATCAGCGCGCGTTCGACGCGGGCATAGATGTCGCCTTTCAGCGTCGAGAGCGGAAAGTGCAGCGATCCGCCGTGCGGGGTGTAGACCCTGATACGGTCGCGTCTGGCGGTCCCCAGGCGCATGAAGGTGCCGGCCTTGGCGCCGTGGCCATGCAGCACATCCGGCTTCAATGCGCGGATCATGCGCTGGAATCGCGCCCACACCAGGACATCGCCTGGCAACGGCTCGCGGCGAATCGCGGTGCGGTGAACGCCGAGCTTGAGCCTTGGCGCGATCTCCGCCAGCGCCTGCTCGGCGCGCTCGCCGCCGGTCAGGCTGTCGGCGATGATGCCGACGTGATGGCCGCGGTCGGCCTGGCCGTTGGCGAGGTCGAGGATGTGGCGAAAGATGCCGCCGACCGGTGCGCGCGTCGCGTGCAGGATCCGCAGCGGCTGACCTTCAACGAGCGGCATCGAGACCGCCTTGGGATACGCGCGCGACCGGCGTGATCCGATCCGTGCCGCCCGCAAGCATCGGCGCGGCAAGCTGACATGAAGTTGAAGGAAAAACGCCGCGCATGGGAGTCCTGGAAAACTATGCCGCGATTAGGGGCTGTCATGGTTAACAAAAAATGACCTGATGTCCACGGGGCAGTGGGCTGGGCAGCGCGACAAGGCGGATTAACCCCGCAGCAACCATAATGAAGTGTAATCGGCCAGGTCGGGTGGGCCAGTAGTTGTGCCCACGGGAGTATGCGATGCGTTTGGCGTTCTGGCGTGCAGACAAGGACCGGCCGGTGGTGCAACGGGCAAAGGCAAGGCCCGCGCCTCCGGCCAGGCCGTCCGTTGCGCCGCCGCCTCTGTCCGGCGATCTCGATTTGCGCGTGCTCGGTGATGCGCTGATGCGCAGGCGGAGCTGGATCATCGTTCCGACGGTGCTGGCGCTGGCCGTCTCGCTCACCGCGGTCAACATGGTGACGCCGCGCTACAAGTCGGAGGCGCGCATCCTGATCGACGGGCGCGAGAACGTGTTCCTGCGGCCGAGCGGCGAGCGCAGTGAGGAGCGCGGCGCGCTCGACCCCGAGGCGGTCACCAGCCAGGTGCAACTGGTGCAGTCGCGCGATCTCGCCCGCGAGATCATCAGGAAGAACAAGCTTGCCGAACTCCCGGAATTCGATCCGGTGCTGCGCGGCTTTTCGCCGCTGAAGTCGGTGCTGACATTGATCGGCATCGCGCGCGACCCATTTTCCCAGACGCCGGAAGAGCGCGTGCTGGAAGCCTATTACGAGCGCTTCACGGCCTTTGCGGTCGACAAATCCCGCGTCATCGTCGTCGAATTCCAGTCGCGCGATCCGGAACTCGCCGCGCGCGTCGCCAACTCGATCGCCGAAGGCTATCTGGTGCTGCAGCAGGACGCGCGACAGGACCAGGCGAAGGCCGCGGGCCAATGGCTTTCCGGCCGAATCGACGAGCTGCGCAAGGAAGTTGCGGATGCTGAATCGCGTGTCGAGGAATTCAGGTCCAAGTCGAGTCTGTTCGTCGGCACCAACAACACCACGCTGTCCAACCAGCAGATGGGTGAGTTGAACACGCAGCTCATTAACGCCCGGGGGCTGAAAGCGGATGCGGAAGCCAAAGCGCAACTGATCCGCGAGTTGTTGAAGAGCGGAAAGCCGATCGAGTCTTCTGAAGTACTCAATTCCGAATCGATGCGCAGGCCGTCCGAGCAGCGGATGACTTTGCGGGCGCAGCTTGCCGAGCAGTCTTCGACGTTGCTTGGCAACCATCCGCGCATCAAGGAATTGAAGGCGCAGCTTGCCGACATCGACAATCAGATCCGCGACGAAGCCGAGAAGATTGCGCGCTCGCTGGAAAGCAACGCGCGCTTGGCGGGCCGCCGGGTCGACCAGATGACGGCGGGCCTCGAGCAGTCGAAGAAACAGGCCTCGTCGACCAATGGTCAGGACGTGCAGTTGCGCGCGCTTGAGCGCGATGCCAAGTCGAAGCGCGATCAGCTCGAATCCTTTCTCGCCAAATATCGTGACGCGAGCGCGCGCGAAAACCTCGAGGCGACGCCGACTGACGGCCGCATCATATCGCGCGCCACCGTTTCCAATACGCCGGCCTATCCGAAGAAGCTGCCGATCGTCTTGATCGCGACGCTGGCGACGCTGCTGCTCACCTCGGGCGCGATCGTGACCGGTGAACTCCTGCGGATGACGTCGCCGCGCGCCGGCGCTGCCGTATCGCCGGAAGTCATGCGCGCTGTCGAGCCCGAGATCGTCACGGCTCCGCTGCCGGAACGGGTGCGTGCGCCGGCCATCGCGCCTGAGCTTCCCGTTGCGGATATCGCGCCGGAACCAATGTTGCGCGAGCCGCCTGCGGATGCCCCGCGCATGGACGGCATGGCGGAGGCCGACGAAATCGAACAATTGGCCGACGCGCTGCTCGATGCTGACGCCTCGGCGCGGAAGGTGACTGTGCTCGGCACCGCTTCGGGCGACGGCATCACGCTGACCGCGCTGACGCTGGCGCGGCTGATGGCGCGGCAGGCGAAGGTGGTCGTCGTCGATCTCGCGGCGTCGTCTCCCGTGCTTGTCGCGGCGGCCTCCGCCGATCCGGTTGCGCCAGGGCTCGCCGAACTGATGCAGGGAGAGGCGTCGTTCGCGCAAATCATCACCAGGGATCGGCTGTCGCGAGTCCACCTCGTCAGCGCCGGACGCCCGGGCTGCGACCGCGCGCAACTTCAGTCGCCGCGCCTGACGCTGGCAATCGATGCGCTGCTGCGGGTCTATGATCTCGTGGTGCTGAATGCCGGGACGGCGTCGGACCTGCCGGCCGAACTGCTCACCTCGGAGGCGCGGGCGATCGTCGTCCCCGATACGTCGATGTCGGCGGATGCGCGTAACGAGATGTCCGATCAACTCAAGGCGGTCGGCTTCTCCGAGGTGACGACGCTGAGCAAGCCCTGCGGGGCGGAGCACGCGGTCGAACCCGGCCCGCACTTCGTGGCGGCGTAGAAGATTTACAAGGGTGGGCAAAGCCGGGTCAGCTAGCCGAACGCATTCCGCAGCCGTTGCGCCATCTCAAGCAGCGCCGGATTGTGCTTCACCAGACGCTTGGTGCGGTTGAGGCCGGACATCACGCTTGAAGCGAAGCTGCCGCGCGCGCTGAGCGGGATGAAACTGTCGAAGATCGGTTCGTCATCCTTGCAGAACAGCCGCTTGTAGTCGTCGGATCCGATTCCGAGATCAAGGGCACGATAGCCCTGGCCGGCGTAGTGATCGATGATGTCACGCATCAGGATCAGGCCGGGACTGTACTTCGAATTCGCCGACATCGTGTAGGTATTGAACATCATCGAGAACCGATGGCCGTCGGCGACGCCCGCGAAGATCGCGATCACTTCTTCGTCGCATGCCAGCGCGTGGATATCGATGGCATGCCTGCCGTCTGCGAGCTGCGCCGTGCAGGCGCTTCGGACAAACTGCTCGATGCCGGGATCGGCAAAGACATTGGGCAGTTTCTGTTCGGCCATCCGCAACGGCTTGACGCGGAAGAACCAGTCGAGCAGCCGCGTGATCTCCGCTTCCGAGGTCGCGATGGTGCTGCGATAGCCGGGCAGGGATTGCAGCTTGCGTTCCTTGCCCTTGAGGCGGCGGCGGAACGAGTTGCTGACCAGTGCCGTCGGCGCGGCGCCGGGCTCGATCCTCAATAGCGGGCAATTATTGGCGGATGGCTGATGCGGCAATAGCGCGAGCGGATTGGGCAGATCACGCCAGCGAAGCGGCTGCTGATGCAGCGCAAGGACGTCGGCTTCCGCGCGCTGCGATATTGCCGAGATCAGGCCTTCGAGATCGGCTTGCGTGGCACTTGCGGCGAAATCGCGGTCGAACAGCGCCATGTTGAAGGTGGAGTGCTTGCCGCCCATGAAGCTGGCGCAACGTGCGCTGTAGGCGTGCCTCAGCGTGAGCGGCAGCAGCAACAGCGGACGGCGCTCGGCGTCGTAGCCGATCACGATGAAGGGCGTGAGCCCTTCGCGCTCGCCGACCTGCCGCTGCCAGGCGCTGAGGAAGTCGAAGCGCTGATACGGCGTGAAGGAGGTTTGCGCCGCTTCGAGGTTGCGCCAGATGCCCTCTGCCGCGGCGAGGTCGCGAATGATGTCGATTCCGGCGATGCGGCCCGCCTTCGACCACGCATCTCGATCCGCCGGGCGGTCTTCAATCGCGGCAGCCATGGTCATCGCAAAGCCCGTGCTGTATGAAATTGTTTACAATTTTGGCGTTGGCCGACCTTCGCAGGGAAATGTCAACAAAGGGTAATACGATGCGGCTGCGACGGGGCGGCGCGACCGCATGGTGAGGGCGGGACGTTGACGTCGGATATCGGGATCTTGCGGCGCCTCCGGATGGAGCTCGCCTATTTCAGCGGCTACTTCAGGCTCAAACAGCATGAGACCGGCGGCGCCGGCGTTATCTTGCGGTTCGAACGCGTGCGTCCACGCGATTCCCGCCCCTTTCAGCCCAACCAGTGGCGCGAGGTCACGCCGCAATTTCTCGACCGCGCCATTCACGCGCTGAAGCGCTGGAACTTCGATCTGGTCACGATGGACGAAGCGTGCCGGCGGGCGGTTACGCTGCCAAAGGCCAACCGCTTTGCCAGCCTGACCTTCGACGGCGGCTGCAAGGATGTCGTAACCGATGCCTATCCGGTGCTGTCGAAGCACCGCGTCCCCTTCATCGTCTATCTGCCGACGGCGTTTCCGGACGGGATCGGCGAAGCCTGGTGGCTGGCGCTGGAGGCGATGATCGCGCGCGAGGAGCGCATCGTCCTGGTGATCGACCGCAAGGAGCGGCGTTTCGCGACCGGCAGCGCGCAAGACAAGCACGCCACCTTCGAATTCCTGGCGAACTGGTTGCGGACGTTGCCGCCGCAGGATCTTTCGTTCGCAATCCACGACCTCTGCACGCGCTATTCGGTTGATATGGCGGCGCTGTCGCGCGAGGATTCGATGAATTGGGACGATCTCGCCAGGCTCGCCGCCGATCCGCTGGTCACGATCGGCAGCGCGACGGTGAACTATGCCGCATTGTCCAACCTGAAGGCGGCAGATGCGCAGCGCGAAATGACGATGGGCAAGGCGGTCGCCGAGACCGCGTTGCGCCGCGCAGTGACGCACTTCGCCTATCCGTTCGGCGACCGGCAATCCTGGCGCCGCGAGCATGTCGTGATGGGGCAGGAGGCCGGCTTCGCCAGCGCGGTGTCGACCATCCCGGGCGTCGTCCAGCCGAAGGGCTTTACCAACCTGCACGCGCTGCCGCGGATCGCCTGGGACGGACGGCAGCGCTCGCTGCGCATGATGCGGGTGATGCTGTCAGGAATTATGTTTCCAGCCGTCAGACCGACCCGGGATAACTGGGTCTAGGCGGCGCGGTCGGGCCGCGACATCCAGCTCACGATCGGCATGGCCGGCAGCACCCATCCAAGCCCCGCCACCACGTAGAAGATCGCCTGCAGGAGGCCCGAATTGGCCAGCCATGGCGTCTGGGCGATGGTCATTCCGAGCAGCGACCACACCACGACCAGCACCAGCAAGGCGAGGGTTCCGAAGAATTTGCGGGTACGGATCGTCATGGCGGATATGTCAGGCTCAGGGCGGGTTGCGCGCGGGAAGGGCCCGACTATAAGGGGCGCGGCAATTCAATCAAGCGCGCCCTCGG
This sequence comes from Bradyrhizobium sp., assembly GCF_036735945.1. Lineage (GTDB taxonomy): Bacteria > Pseudomonadota > Alphaproteobacteria > Rhizobiales > Xanthobacteraceae > Bradyrhizobium. Next base: position 10,961 of record NZ_DAINNI010000088.1, read on the forward strand.
GCGTGATAAAATGGGCTTCATGACCGCCAGTTCCGCACAGGATGCCCCGCACGCAGCCGCCGTCAGATGGTGGCTGATCACCGTCGCCGTGCTGATCGCGGTCATGGTGCTGGTCGGCGGCGCCACGCGATTGACCGAGTCCGGACTGTCGATCGTGGAGTGGAAGCCGGTCACCGGCACGCTGCCGCCGCTCAGCGAAGCGCAATGGGTGCAGGCGTTCGAGGGCTACAAGGCGATCCCGCAATACCGCGAACTCAACGCCGGCATGAGCCTTTCCGAATTCAAGACCATCTTCTGGTGGGAATGGAGCCACCGCCTGCTCGGACGCGCGATCGGCGCGGTCTATCTGCTGCCGTTCCTGTATTTCCTGTGGCGCGGCGCGTTCAGTGCCGAGTTGAAGAAGCGGCTGTGGCTGATCTTCGGCCTCGGCGCGCTGCAGGGCGCGGTCGGCTGGTGGATGGTCGCCTCGGGACTGACCCAGCGGACCGAGGTGTCGCAGTATCGGCTGGCGGCGCATCTGGTGCTGGCGCTGATCATCTTTGCCGCGATCGTCTGGACGCTGCGACGGATGAGCGCGCGTGCGCAGCCGGTCGTTCCGCTGAGGCTGAAGATCTCGGGAGCGGCTCTGCTCGTGCTGACGTTCGTGCAGATCTATTTCGGCGCGCTGGTCGCGGGCCTGCGGGCGGGCAGGGTGTACAACACCTGGCCCGAAATCGACGGCGCCTTGATCCCGTCGGCGGCGCGGCTGTGGTTCGAGGAGCCATGGTGGCGCAACCTGTTCGACAATACGCTGACCGTGCAGTTCGAGCACCGCATGACAGCCTATGCGCTGCTGGCGCTGGCGGTGCTGCACGCGGTTGACGCGGTGCGATCGCGCGCCGGCGCGGTGGCAACGGGCGCATGGTGGCTGGTGGCGGCGATCATCCTGCAGGCCGTGCTCGGCATCCTCACGCTGCTGCACCAGGTACCGATCGACCTCGCGCTGGCGCATCAGGCCGTCGCGATCATTGTCCTGACGCTCGCCGTCCTGCAGACGGAACGGCTGGTTGCTCGGCGTACGCAGCACGACCCGCAGAAGCTGGTCGAGCCGCTCGGGCAACCCGGCTGAAATTGAGCAATTCTAATCTGGCGCGATTGGCGAAAAGCCCTGCTTTGCAGGGCTTTTCCGACGGCTCATTCGCGTTGACGGATTTGTGTGGCGCGCGACCGCTTTACTTGCATCGCTCGGCGGATACAACGGGCCAGAACAAGGTCCGTCCCATGTCTTCAGCATTCGTCCAGGCCGCCGTCATCCTGCTCCGCGAGGGGCTGGAAGCCATGCTCGTGATCGCGGCATTGGCGGGCTACCTGACCAGGGCCGGTGCAGCCCATCGCGTTCAGGCGCTCTATGGCGGCGCGCTCGCAGCCGTCGGCGCCAGCATCGTCGCGGCCTGGCTGTTCGCGGTGCTGAACTCGGGCGAGCACAGCGACATTCTCGAGGGCGTCATCATTCTCATTGCCGCCGCGCTGATGCTCTATGTCAGCGGCTGGCTGATGGTGAAGCAGGATCCGCGCGGCTGGCAGGAATATCTTTCGCAAAAGGCGGATCATGCGCTGTCGCGGGACACCGTGTGGGCGGTCGGCGCGCTGGCCTTCCTCGCGGTATTTCGCGAGGGTGCTGAAACCGTGCTGTTCATCAACGCGCTGGCGACGGCCGAAGGCGGCTGGAGCGCCGGGCTGTTCGCCGGCCTTGCCGCCGCGACGGCGGGCCTTGCCGTTCTCTTCTACTTCATCAACCTGATCGCGCGGAAGCTGCCGCTGCGGCCGCTGTTCATCATCACCTCGGCCTTCCTGTTCATCATGGCGATCAAGTTCATCGGCGAGGCCGTTCAGGAATTCCAGGAGCAGGCGATCATCACGGTCACCGAGGTCAAGGGCTCGGCGTTCCTTGGTGCGATCGGCCTCAACCCGTCCATGGAAGCGCTCTCGATCCAGGGACTGGTGATCCTGTTCGTCTTCGCGGGCTATTCGGTGGTCCAGCGCAACAACCGCCTGATGCGCGAGGACCGGGGCTCGATGCGAGCGGCCGAATAGCCGCCCGCAGCTACGCCGCCTGACGGTTGAGGTCGAGATAGTCGAGCCCGATATCGAGCGCGGCCGAGCTATGCGTCAGCCAGCCTGCCGAAATCAGGTCGACCCCGGTCGCGGCGATCGCCCTGGCGGTCTCGGCCGTGATCCGGCCCGAAGCTTCCGTGATCGCCCGTCCATCGGTGATCGCGACGGCCTGGCGCAGTTGCTCGACCGTCATGTTGTCGAGCAGGACGGCGTCGACGCCGATCGCAAGAACCTGTTCGAGCTGTGACAGCGTATCGACCTCGACCTCGATCTTGACGAGGTGGCCGGCATGGGCCTTTGCGCGCTCGATCGCCGCCTTGACGCCGCCGGCCAGCGCGATGTGGTTGTCCTTGATCAGCATGGCGTCGTCGAGGCCGAAGCGGTGATTGCTGCCGCCACCGGCGCGGACGGCGTATTTTTCCAGCGTGCGCAGCCCGGGCGTGGTCTTGCGGGTGCAGACGATTTTCGCCCTGGTGCCTTGCGCGGCGGAGACCAGCGAGGCCGTTGCGGTGGCGACGCCGCTCAAGCGGCAGAGGAAGTTGAGCGCCGTGCGTTCGCCGGTCAACAGGCCGCGCGCCGGTGCCTCGATGGCAGCGATCACGTCTCCGGGCGCCACCACGCTGCCGTCGGGACGTTCGGCGTCGAGCCGGATCGCCGGGTTCACGAGCTGAAACGCAGTGCGTGCGATGTCGAGCCCGGCCACCACGCCCGGCTGGCGCGCGCGCAGCACCAGCGAGGCGTATTGATCGGCCGGAACGATCGCATCCGCCGTAATGTCGCCGGCGCGCCCCAGATCCTCGAGCAGGGCGGTTCGTACCAGGGGTTCGTACATCAGGGGGAGAAGCGGGGTCAGTGTCATGGCTGGGCGCTCCCGACAGACTGGGATTCGGTTTCAAGAATTTCGCAGGCGGCATCGAGCGTTTCCGCCAGCGAGATCGACGACGGCTCGGCCGATGGCAGTGCGTCCGGGAAGTCGCTGCGATAGTGCCCGCCACGGCTTTCCTCGCGCCGCCAGGCGGAGAGGGCGATCATCAGCCCCACCAGCGCTGGATCGGATGCCGCGCTCCGGCCGGTTGCGAGCGGGTACAGCGCGCGGATAGCTCGTTCGATGCCGTGCCGCTCGCGCAGCACGCCAAGGCCCAGCGACAGGATCGGCCGCACGGCCGAAGGATCCGATACCGGCAGCGGCACATCCGCGGCGCGCGCTTTCACGTGACGATGATTCTTGTTTCTAACGCTCTCCGCCACCCACTGCGCGCAGACGATGGCTTCCATCAGTGAATTGCTGGCGAGACGATTGGCGCCGTGCAGCCCGGTGCGGCTGACTTCGCCGCATGCCCACAGGCCATCGACGCTGCTGCGGCCATCGATATCAACGGCGATGCCGCCCATGTGGTAGTGCACGGCCGGCCGCACCGGAATCGGATCTACAGCGGGATCGATCCCTGCCATCCTGCAGAAGGCGGAGATGACCGGATAGCGCTTTGCGAATTCCGCTCCCGGATGTTTCCGCGCGTCGAGGAAGGTGCGACGTCCCTCGGCACGGCGGCGCCAGACCGCGCGGGCGACGACATCGCGGGGCGCCAGTTCCGCGCCCGGCTGGTCCGCCATGAAGCGCTCGCCGGTGTCGTCGATCAGGATCGCACCGTCGCCGCGTACGGCTTCCGTCACCAACGGCATCGGGCGCGACGGGCCGTCGAAGGCGGTCGGGTGAAACTGCACGAATTCGAGATCGGAGAGCTTTGCGCCCGCACGGGCGGCGAGCGCCAGCCCCTGGCCGTAGCAGCCGGCGGGATTGGTGCTCTCGAGGAACAGGCCGCCGATGCCGCCGGTCGCGAGCACGACACGCGCCGTTTCGATCACAAACTGACCCTGCGCGTTCGCCGCGAGCACGCCATGAATCGAATTGTCTTCGACGATCAGGCGAAGTGCCTCGACCCCTTCAAGCAGGGTGATCGACGGGCAGCGGCGCACGGCTGCGATCAGCGCGCGCATGATCTCGCGCCCGGTGCCGTCGCCGGTCGCGTGCACGATTCGCTTGCGGCCGTGTGCGGCTTCAAGGCCAAGCCGCCAGCCGCCGTCGGGCCGACGGTCGAACGCGACGCCGAGCCTTGCCAGATGCTCGACGGCCGCGGGCGCGGCATCAACAATCCGGCGAGCGACCGTTTCGTCGCAGAGGCCTGCGCCGGCGGAAAGCGTGTCGGCCAGGTGCAGGGCAGGGGCGTCATCGTCGCCCATCGCAGCCGCCAGTCCGCCCTGCGCCCACAGGCTGGAGGCTTCCGCGCCGAGCGGCGCCTTCGACAGCAGCACGACCGGCTCGGGCGCCATCTGAAGCGCGGTCATCAATCCGGCCGCGCCGCCGCCGATGATGACGGCGTGATTGGCCAGTTCTGAAATATCCTTGCTCATATCGCCAGCATCCTTTCGACCGCGCGCCGCGCAGGCGCCGCAACAGCGGGATCGATCGTCACTTCGTGCCGGCCGGTCTCCAGCGCGTCGCGGATGTTCTTCAGCGTGATCCGCTTCATGTGCGGGCAGAGATTGCAGGGCCGGATGAACTCGACATCAGGATGGAGCACCGCGACATTGTCGCTCATCGAGCATTCCGTCAGCAGCACCACGCGTGGCGGCCGCCGCTGTCCGACGAAGTCGGACATCGCCGCGGTCGAGCCGGAGAAGTCGGCTTCCGCGACGACGTCAGGCGGGCATTCCGGATGCGCCAGGATGGTCACGTCAGGGTGGTTTTCGCGCAGTTGCCGGACATCCTCAGCCGTAAACAGTTCGTGCACCTCGCAATGGCCCTTCCATGCGATGATCTTCACCTTGGTAAGGGCTGCGATGTTCTGCGCGAGATATTCATCCGGCAGCATGATGACGCGCTCGGCGCCAAGCGACTCCACGACCTTGAGCGCATTGCCCGAAGTGCAGCAGATGTCGGATTCCGCCTTCACCGCCGCCGAGGTGTTGACATAGGTGACGACGGGCACGCCGGGGTAGCGCTGCCGCATCAGCCGCACGTCCTCAGCCGTGATGGACTCCGCGAGCGAGCAGCCGGCCCCGGGGTCGGGGATCAGCACGGTCTTTTCCGGGTTCAGGAGCTTGGCGGTCTCGGCCATGAAGTGGACGCCGGCGAGCACGATGACGTCGGCATCGACCTTGGTGGCTTCCCGCGCCAGCAAGAGGCTGTCGCCGACGATGTCGGCAACGCCGTGAAAGATTTCCGGCGTCTGGTAGTTGTGCGCGAGGATCGCCGCATTGCGTTCGCGCTTCAGCGCGAGAATGGCGTCGACATCCTCGGCGTAAGCGGCCCATTCAGGCGGCGGGATCACCCGTTTGACGCGGTCGTAGAGCGGGGCGGTGCGTGCGAGCACGGCGGAACTGATGTCGGCCATTTATACTCTCCGTGAGCATAAGATGACTTATACTTATCCTGAGCATAATCGAAGTCAAGTACGCGAAAGGGGAAGCTTGGTTCCGGCGACCGCCCGTTCGGCCAGCACGGCATGGCGGAACCGAAATAGCTTGGCGGGGCGGCCGACCGCCTCGGTGGCGATTGCGCCAGTTTCCTCAACGAGTTGCTGCTGCTCGATCAGGCGGCGGAAATTCTGTTTGTGGACCAGCCGGCCTGCGAGCGCCTCAACGCTGCGTTGCAGTTGCAGCAGGGTGAATTCCGCCGGCATCAGTTCGAACACCACGGGCCGGTATTTGATCTTGGCGCGCAGCCGCGCGATCCCGGTGGCGAGAATGCGGCGGTGATCGCCGGTCATGTGCTTTCCCGGAATGACGGATGTGGCCGTTGCGCCATCACGCACCGCTTCCGGGATCAGGCCGGCCTCGTACAGCAGCTCATAGCGCTGCAGCACCAGTTCCTCGTTCCATTCGCGATCGTCGAGGCCGAACGTGATCGCTGCGCGCTGCCAGCGTTCGCGCTGCAGGCTGGTGCTACCAGCGGATTTCGACCACGCCCGCAGCCGCGACGATAACGTCTTCGCGAGCGCCGCGGGCAGGCCGGCGCGCTGATCCTCCCACGGGAAGTAGTCGTACCAGCCGGACCAGTGTGCCTCGAAACCCTGGCCGACCTTGTCCTCGCGGGTCAGCCCGAGATAGCTGATCGAGATCGAATGCGGCGACTTGGCATCGCCGGCCCGCCCGCGATCGGCGAAGGTGTAGAGCTGTTCGACATAGCCGAGCGGATGGCCGGTCTGCGCTTCGACCCATGCCCGCAATCCCGTCTGCAGCGAACGGTGGGTGAATTCGAACGGACCGCTCGGCAACGCCCCGTCGTTGGCGATGGTCATGGTCTTGGGCTCGCCATCGGTGACGGCGACAAGGACGGCGACCAGATCCGCCGTGATCGCATTGGCAGCGTTCGTCTTGCTGGCTTTCCGCGGTGCCCCTGCCACGTCGCTTGTCCGTCTCCGTTGTTGGCTACTGCGCCTTTAGCAATATCCGTACACGCCGCAAGCGTAGGGCAGGCGGTCCCAATACGGCTCATAGGGGCCGCCATAGTAGGGGCCGTCGTAGCTGTAGGAATGACTGGTCCCGTAGTAACCCGGCAGGGTCGCTGATCCCGGCAACAGCGGCCAGTTGAAGAGGCGCGGCGCATAGGCCGCCATCGGAGCCAACAGCACCCCGGGACCCTCTTCCTCGACCACCACCAGCGCGCGGCCGCGCCGCACGTAGCGGGGAGTTGCCGCCGGGGCGACCGTGGTGCGGTAATTGTAATGCGCGCGGGGCAGGCCGGGCGGCAATTGGATGGCGGCCCGGGCTGCGGCACGCCTGCCGGCGGCGGCCTTCTCGGCGCGCTTCGCCGCAGCCGAACTGGCGGCGGGCCTGGCTGCCGCCGGGGTGTCGTCCGGCTTGGCCGGTGCCGGGCCATCGGCCGATTTGGCGGGGGCAGGGGGCTCGGCCGGTTTTGTCGCGGCAGGGCCATCGGTGCTGGTGGCGGCTCCAGGGCTCTGGGCCATGGCAGTTCCGGCCGCAAAAATCGCGACCAGAATTGGCGTCATCCAGCGCAGCATCGTCGGCTCCGAATCATCGAGGGCGGCTAGTCGCCACTCTATGCCGGAATGCACGTTAACGAGAGGCTTGTGATTCCGGGCCTCGGAGGATGGAAGGGCTCGCCGGGATGTCATCGCCCGCGAAGGCGGGCGATCCAGTTTTCCAGAGCCCTGTCGGTTCGGCCGAGAGGCTGCGGCGTACTGGATACCCGCCTTCGCGGGTATGACAGCCTTCCCTGATGCGGCCCGCTACGCGCCCAGCGCCTGCTCCAGATCCGCGATCAGGTCTTCCTTGTCCTCGATGCCGATCGACAGGCGCACGACGTCGGGCGCGGCGCCGGACTTCACCTTGGCGGCATCGTCGAGCTGGCTATGCGTGGTCGACGCCGGGTGGATCACCAGCGAACGGGTGTCGCCGACATTGGCGAGGTGCGAGAACAGTTTCAGGTTCGACACCAGGCTGACGCCGGCGTCATAGCCACCGCGCAGGCTGAAGGTGAAGACCGCACCGGCGCCCTTCGGCGCGTATTTGCGCGCAAGGCGATTGTACTTGTCGCTGGCGAGGCCGGCATAGTTCACCGAGGCCACGGCGGGATGGCCGGCGAGGAATTCCGCAACCGCCTTGGCGTTCTCGCAATGCTTCTGCATGCGCAGCGGCAGTGTCTCGATGCCGGTCAGGATCATGAAGGCATTGAACGGCGACAGCGCTGGGCCAAGGTCGCGCAGGCCGAGCACGCGGCAGGCGATCGCGAAGGCGAAATTGCCGAACGTCTCCTGGATCTTGATGCCGTGATATTCGGGACGCGGCTCGTTGAGCATCGGGTATTTGTTGTCCTTCGACCAGTCGAAGGTGCCGCCGTCGACGATGATACCGCCGAGCGAATTGCCGTGGCCGCCGAGAAACTTGGTCAGCGAATGCACCACGATGTCGGCGCCGTGGTCGATCGGGCGGATCAGGTAGGGCGTCGCCAGCGTATTGTCGACGATCAGCGGTACGCCGGCCTTGCGCGCCACTTCCGCGATCGCCTCGATGTCCGTGATGCTTCCCGCGGGGTTGGCGATCGATTCGATGAAGATCGCCTTGGTGCGCGGCGTCACCGCGCGCTCGAAGCTTGAGATATCGTCGGGATCGGCCCAGGCCACGTTCCAGCCAAAGCTCTTGAACGCATGGGTGAACTGGTTGATCGAGCCGCCGTAGAGTTTTCGCGCGGCGATGAACTCATCGCCCGGCATCAGCAATTGTTGCAGCACGACGACCTGCGCCGCATGTCCGGAGGCAACCGCGAGCGCCGCGGTGCCGCCCTCGAGCGCCGCGACGCGCTCTTCCAGCACGGCGGTGGTCGGGTTGCCGATCCGGGTATAGATGTTGCCGAACGCCTGCAGGCCGAACAGCGAGGCGGCATGGTCGGCGTCGTTGAACACGAAGGACGTGGTTTGATAGATCGGCGTCACCCGCGCGCCGGTGGTGGGATCGGGCTGCGCGCCGGCATGCACGGCAAGGGTCGAAAATCCCGGGAGACGGTCGGTCATTCTGGGTCCTGTTCTCTGGCTTACGCGAGGTGGGTTGACGATGCTTATCGCAGCCGCGTCCGCCGTCAAGGCGAGGCGTTCAAATATGCGGGATTGAAAACGCGTCTGCTTCGTTAGCGCTGGTCGTCGAAATAATCGTTTCGCATTACGTCAGGTCAGCTCGTTTTTGTTCTTTGCGGCGCGGTCCGATGCCGCTGTCGCGCCGCCGCCGACGCTCATCCGGTTCAGCGACAGGCGCATGCCCTGCGTCGGGATCGGCGCGCGCTTCGAACTCAGCGTGCGCGAATTGACGCCCATCCACGAAATTTCCGACGACAGCCGGCCGTATTCGATCTTCGGGCAGCGGTTCATCACGACCTTGATGCCGGCGGCCTCGGCTTTCGCCGCCGCCGCATCGTCACGCGCGCCGAGCTGCATCCAGATCACCTTTGGCGGCTGCGGCAATGCCAGAGCTTCGTCGATGACGGGCATGATGTGGCTGGAGTTGCGGAAGATGTCGATCATGTCGACGGGACGGCCGATCTCCGACAGCGAGGCGACGAACGGCTTGTCGAGCAGGCTCTTGCCGACATGGCCGGGATTGATCGGGATCATGTCATAGCCGCGCTGCGCCAGATATTTGAAGGCGAAGTAGCTCGGCCGCACATTGACCGGCGAGGCGCCGACCATCGCGATCGACTTCACGGCGTTGAGAATGCCGCGGATGTAGTTGTCGTCGTAATTGTCGTGGTTCATCTTGATCCTCTTACGTCGTTGCGAGGAGCGAAGCGACGAAGCAATCCATTCTTTTCTTCGCTCGGTGGGATGGATTGCTTCGCTTCGCCCGCAATGACGGCGACTACTTATCCTGCCATTTCGGCTCGCGCTTTTCGATGAAGGCGCCGATGCCTTCCTCGGCGTCGCGCGCCATCATGTTCTCGGTCA
>NZ_DAINNI010000089.1:0-20485 GCF_036735945.1 Bradyrhizobium sp.
GCGAGCGGCAGCCCGGCGGCGTGCTCGCCGGCATCTTCGTCGACGACCGCCGCGACCCCAAGGAGCGCGTCACCATCATTGCCGACCACGGCACGGTGCTGAAGAACGAGACCGGCTCCTATCTGGTGCTCGAGGACGGCAATCTCGAACGTTTCGAGACAGGCAAGCGCGACCCGGCATTCGTGGCCTTCGTTCGTTACGCCTTCGACATGTCGAAATTCTCCAATCGCGGCCGCGACGTCGCGCTCGGCATTCGCGAACGCTATCTCTGGGAGCTGATTTCGCCCCCGGAGGACGATCCGATCTACAAGCAGCTTTCCGGGCAATTTTACGCCGAACTGCATGACCGCCTGCTCGCGCCGGTCTATCCGTTCGCCTTCGCCGTCCTGACCTTCGCCTTTCTCGGCACGCCGCGCACCACCCGGCAGAGCCGCAATTTCTCGATCGGCGGCTCGATCCTGGCAGTGTTCGGCCTGCGCATGGCGGGCTTTGCCTGCTCGGTGATGGCGGTGAAGACGCCGGCGATGGCGCTGGTCCAGTACTCGATGCTGTTTGGCGCTATCGCGATCGGAATGTGGATGATCGTCGGCGGCGTCGTGGTGGAACCGCCGGCGGCGCTGATGGAAGCGATCAACCGGTCGAATGCGCGGCTGGCGCGGCTCTTCGGGAGGCCTGCCACCGCATGAGCATGATGACCAATACGCTCGGGCGATACTTTGCCGGCCGCTTCCTGGTCTCGGCGGTGGGCGTGTTCGCGAGCATCTTCGTGCTCCTCGTGCTGGTCGACTACATCGAAATGGTCCGCAAGACCTCGGGCCTCGTCTCGGTCTCGGCGATCACGGTGGCGCAGACCTCGCTCTACCGGGTGCCGCAGCTGCTCGAAAAGCTGATGCCGTTCTGCGTCCTGATCGGCGCGATGACCTGCTATCTGGCGCTGTCGCGGCGGCTCGAACTGGTGGTGGCGCGCGCCGCCGGCGTATCCGCCTGGCAGTTCATCTCGCCGGCGCTCGCCAGCTCGATCATCCTGGGGACGCTGGCCACGGTCGCCTACAATCCGATGTCGGCGAACCTGCGTGAGCTCTCGAAGCGGATGGAAGCGGAGCTGTTCGGCTCGGCGCCGGGCGGCGGCATTCAGGACGCTTCCGGCTTCTGGCTCAACCAGATCAACAGCGATGGCCAGTCGATCATCAACGCTGCGCGCAGCGAGCAGCAGGGGGTCCGGCTGACCGGGCTCACCGTGTTCCGATTCGACCCGGACCTGCAGTTCAGGGAGCGAATCGAGGCCCGCGAGGCAACCCTCGAGGAGGGCCGCTGGGCGTTCAAATCGGTACGTAGATACTCCCTGGATAAACCTCCGGTTGATCAGGAGACGTACTACCTCTCAACTACCCTCACCCCCGCCCAGGTCCGCAACAGTTTCTCCACCCCCGAAACCGTGTCTTTTTGGCAACTGCCCGGCTATATCCGCTCGTCCGAAAGCTCCGGCTTCGCCACCGCGGGGTATCGTCTGCAGTACCATAAGCTCATCGCACAGCCATTTTTGCTGGCTGCAATGGTGATGTTGGCGGCTTCCGTGAGCCTTCGCTTCTTCCGGATGGGCGGCGTTCAGAAGATGGTTTTAAGTGGCGTGGGCGCAGGGTTTCTGCTCTACGTTCTATCGAAAGTTACTGAGGATTTGAGCAAGGCTGAGTTGATGCATCCCATCGCTGCCGCGTGGTTGCCTGTCTGTGTGGGCGGCCTCACGGGATTCTTGGCCTTGTTGTACCAGGAGGACGGGTAGTGGCCGTTGTCGCCGCCCGCCAGTTGAGGTCGCCTGCGTTCAGGTGGCGTACCCATGTGCGCCGCCGTGGAGCCCGCTTGGCCGCCGTTGGCGTACCGATGTTTGCCCTGCTTGCCGGGTTGCTCCTGGTTGGCTCGATGGAGCTTGTCCTGACGCTGCCGGCGTCGGCGCAGACCTTCACCTACAACCCGCGCCCGCCCAAGCCGCCGCCGCGGCCGGTCAGCAATGACGGCAGGATGGTCGTGCAAGCGGTCGAGGTGGACTACGATTACAACAACCAGCGCGTGTCGGCGGTCGGCAACGTGCAGATGTTCTACAACGGCACCAGCGTGGAGGCCGACAAGGTCGTCTACGACCAGAAGACCAAGCGGCTGCATGCGGAAGGCAACATCCGCCTCACCGATGCCGAGGGCAAGGTCACCTACGCCAACATCATGGATCTGAGCGACGACTACCGTGACGGGTTCGTCGACTCGCTGCGCGTCGACACCGCCGACGACACGCGCATGGCGGCGTCGCGCGCCGATCGTTCCGCGGGCAATTACACCGTGTTCGAAAACGGCGTGTATACGGCCTGCGCGCCGTGCAAGGACAATCCGAAGAAGCCGCCGCTGTGGCAGGTCAAGGGTGCGCGCATCATCCACAACCAGACCGACAAGATGCTGTACTTCGAGAACGCGCAGCTCGAATTCTTCGGCGTGCCGATGGCGTATCTGCCCTACTTCTCGACGCCCGACCCGACCGTGAAGCGCAAGACGGGCTTCCTGATGCCCGCCTACAGCACCAACTCGACCTATGGCTACGCCGTCGAGACCCCGTTCTACTGGGCGATCGCGCCGGACTATGACGCGACCTTCAATCCGCGCTTCACCAGCAAGCAGGGCGTGCTGTTCCAGGGCGAGTTCCGCCAGCGGCTGATCAACGGCTCGTACCAGATCCGCGCCTACGGCATTAACCAGCTCGACCCCGGCGCGTTCGCCGGGCAGCCGGGCAACCGCGACGTCCGCGGCGGCATCGACACCAAGGGTCAGTTCGCGCTCAACGACAAATGGGTCTGGGGCTGGGACGGCGTTCTGCTGTCCGACTACTACTTCTTCTCGGACTACCGGCTGGCGCAGTACCGCGATCCCCTCGGATCGTTCCTGAGCCTGCCGACGGAAGCGATTTCGCAGCTCTATCTGACCGGCGTCGGCAACCGCAGCTTCTTCGACGCGCGGACGATCTACTATCTCTCGTTCTCCGGCAGCCAGGACAAGGTGCCGGTGATCCATCCGGTGATCGACTACAGCAACGTCTTCAACCACCCGATCCTGGGCGGCGAGGTCAGCTACAAGACTAACTTCACCAGCCTGTCGCGCACCACCGCGGCGTTCGACCCGATCACGACGCTGGCCAACACCACTGGCCTGTGCCTGAACGCGTCGGCCGATCCGCTGGCCCGCATTCCCTCGCAGTGCCTGCTGCGCGGCGTGCCCGGCACCTACACGCGGCTGACGGCTGAAGCCCAGTGGCGGCGCTCCTACACCGACCCGATCGGCCAGATCTGGACGCCGTTTGCGATCATGCGCGCCGACGCCATCGACGCCTCGATCTCGAACCAGCCCGGCGTTTCGAACTTCCTGCCCGTCGGCGACACGCAGGCGGTCCGCCTGATGCCGACGGTCGGCCTCGAATATCGCTACCCCTTCATCAACGTTCAGCCCTGGGGCACCACCACGATCGAGCCGATCGCACAGATCATCGCACGTCCGAACGAGACCTATGCCGGCAAGCTTCCCAACGAGGACGCGCAGAGCATGGTGTTCGACGCCAGCAACCTGTTCGCGGTCGACAAGTTCTCCGGCTACGACCGTGTCGAGGGCGGCGGCCGCGCCAATGTCGGCGTGCAGGCGACCACGCAGTTCGATCGCGGCGGCAGCGTCAACGTGCTGTTCGGCCAGTCCTACCAGCTGTTCGGCCTGAACTCGTTCGCGGTGGCTGACGTCACCAACACCGGGCTCAATTCCGGCCTGCAGAACACCCGGTCCGACTACGTCGCCCGCGTCAACTACTCGCCGAACCGGACCTATACGTTCAGCGTGCGCTCGCGCATCGATGAGGCGACGCTCAACGTCAACCGCTTCGAGGCCGAGGGACGCGCCTCGTTCGACCGCTGGTCGGTCAGCATGCTGTACGGCAACTACGCCGCCCAGCCGGAACTCGGCTATCTGACCCGGCGCGAAGGCCTGCTCGGCAGCGCCTCGATCAAGCTGGCGGCGAACTGGGTGGTGTCGGGTGCGGCACGCTGGGACCTTGAAGCCAACAAGCTGAACCAGTACATCATCGGCGCAGGCTATGTGGATGACTGTTTCGTGCTCGCGGCCAACTACGTCACGTCCTATACCTATTCGGCCGGGACGACGCCGCCAGTGCTCAATCATGCGTTCATGTTGCAGATCGGCCTGCGGACCATTGCGAACTCGTCCTCGTCGGCCAGCAGCACTGGCGGCATCCAGTAAGGCCCGACCGTGCCGGCGAGTACCCAGCGAAAATGCGGTACGAATGCTCGATGCGGTTGATATGACATGACCACTCCTATGCTCCCTCCTCGCCGACTGCCTTCCCTGACTGCCGGCTGTGCCCTCGCGCTCGCTACGCTGGCGGCCGGGATCTCGCCGCTGCCGGCCCAGTCCATTGCCTGCATGGTCAACGGCGAGCCGATCACCAGCCTCGACATCGAGCAGCGCACCAAGCTCGACTTCCTGACCACGCGCAAGCATGCAGCGAAGCAGGAAATCCTCGACGAGTTGATCAACGACAAGGTCAAGATCAAGGAAGCCAGGCGATTTGGCGTCGATCCCGGCGTAAGCGAGCTGGACCAGGCCTTTGCGGGGATGGCCCAGCGCATGCGCATCACCTCCGACCAGCTCGCCAAATCGCTGGAGAGCCAGGGTGTGCGGCCGGAAACGATGAAAGCCCGCCTCAAGTCGGAAATGGTCTGGGGCAGCCTGGTGCGCGGCCGCTTCAAGGAAAGCCTGCAGGTCGGCGAGAAGGACGTCGCCACCGCCGCCCAGCAAGGCGGCGAGTCGACCCAGGTCGATGCCTTCGAATACAAGCTGCAGCCGATCGTTCTGATCGTGCCGCGCGGCTCAGCGCAAGGCGCGATCGATCAGCGCCGCAAGGAGGCGGAATCCTTGCGCGAGCGCGTGCAGAGCTGCGACCAGGCCAACGACTACTTCAAGTCGATGCAGAATGCCGCGATCCGCCCTGCCGTCACCAAGACCTCGGCCGACATCCCCGGCCCACTGCGCGAGCTCCTCGACAAGACGCCGGTCGGCCACCTGACCCCGCCCGAAATCACCAAGCAGGGCGTCGAGATGGTGGCGCTGTGCGAGCGGAAGCCGACCAAGATCGACACGCCGAAGAAGCGCGAAATCCGCGAAAAGATGTACACGCAGAAGTACGAGGCAAAGTCGAAGGCTTACCTGGCGGAGATCCGCAAGGCCGCGATGATCGAATGCCGTTGATGGCCGGTGGTCCGAACCGGGCTCTCGCGCTGACATCCGGCGAGCCCGCCGGCATCGGACCCGACATCGCGCTTGCCGCCTGGCTGCGCCGCGGCGAACTCGATCTCCCGCCGTTCTATCTGCTCGGCGACCGCGGCTTCTTCGCCGAGCGGGCGAAGCTGTTGGGCCTGCCGGTCCAGTTCGCCGACGCCACGCCGGAGGAGGCCTGCGCTTCATTCGCAAAAGCCCTGCCGGTCGTCGCCACCGGCGAAACCGCCACCGCCCGCCCCGGACAGCCCGATGAGACCAGCGCGAGCGCGGCGCTCGCCTCGATTCGCCATGCGGTCGAGCATGTCAGGAGCGGACGCGCCGGCGCCGTCGTCACCAATCCGATCGCCAAGAGCGTGCTCTACCGCGCCGGCTTCCGCCATCCCGGCCATACCGAATATCTCGCCGAGCTTGCCGCCGACGGGAAGATCGCGCCGCAGCCGGTGATGATGCTGTGGTCGCCGGCGCTCGCCGTCGTTCCCGTCACCATCCATCTGTCGCTGCGCGAGGCGATAGCCCAGCTCACCAGCGACCTCATCGTGACGACAGCGCGGATTGCGGTCGCCGACATGCAAGCGCATTTCGGCCTGGCGCGGCCGCGGCTTGCGGTATCGGGCCTCAATCCGCATGCC
Source organism: Bradyrhizobium sp. (assembly GCF_036735945.1). GTDB lineage: Bacteria > Pseudomonadota > Alphaproteobacteria > Rhizobiales > Xanthobacteraceae > Bradyrhizobium. The sequence goes on from NZ_DAINNI010000089.1 coordinate 5,946, forward strand.
GGCGAGGATGGCTCGCTCGGCAGCGAGGACATCGACATCGTTACACCAGCCATCGAGACGCTGCGCCGGGACGGCATCGACGCCCGAGGCCCGCTGCCGGCCGACACCATGTTCCACGCCGCGGCGCGCAAGACCTATGACTGCGCCGTCTGCATGTATCACGACCAGGCGCTGATCCCGATCAAGACCATCGCGTTCGAGGACGCCGTCAACGTCACGCTCGGATTGCCGTTCATCCGGACCTCGCCGGACCACGGCACCGCCTTCGACATTGCCGGCACCGGCAAGGCCAATCCGTCGAGCCTTGCCGCGGCGCTACGGCTCGCCGCACGCATGGCGGCAACCAGACCACAATGAGCGCGATCGACGATCTCCCGCCGCTGCGCGAGGTGATCCGCCAACACTCCCTGTCGGCACGCAAATCGCTCGGCCAGAACTTCCTGCTCGACCTCAACCTCACCGCGCGGATCGCGCGCGCCGCCGGTCCGCTCGAAGGCGCCACCGTGATCGAAATCGGCCCCGGCCCCGGCGGGCTGACGCGCGCGCTGCTGGCGCTCGGCGCCAAACGCGTCATCGCGGTCGAGCGCGACGAGCGCGCGCTGGCCCCGCTCGATTACATCGCCAGGCGCTATCCCGGGCGGCTCGAGATCGTGCACGCCGACGCCCAGCATTTCGATCCCCGTCCGATGCTCGGCGGCGAGCGTGCGAAGATCGTCGCCAATCTGCCCTACAACATCGCGACCGCGCTGCTGGTGGACTGGCTCTCGATCGAGCCGTGGCCGCCCTGGTACGACATGATGATCCTGATGTTCCAGCGCGAGGTCGCCGAGCGCATCGTCGCGCGGGAGAATGAGGAGGCCTATGGCCGCCTCGCCGTGCTCGCCAACTGGCGCACCGAGACCAAAATCCTGTTCGACATTTCCCCTGCCGCCTTCGTGCCGCAGCCCAAGGTGACCTCCTCGGTGGTGCGCCTGGTGCCGCGCCCTGCCCCGGAGCCGTGCGACCGCCGCGCGCTGGAACAGGTGGCGGCCGCGGCGTTCGGCCAGCGCCGCAAGATGCTGCGGCAGAGCCTGAAATCACTGTCGGTCGATCCGGCGCGCCTCGCCGAGGCTGCGAACGTCGACGCGACCAGGCGCGCCGAGACCATCCCGGTCTCGGGCTTTGTTGCCATGGCCCGTGAATTGACCGATATACGAGGCACAAAAGCAAACGCCGTATAAGGAGTGAACGCCATGGCGCGAATGGTCCGCCAATCCCTCGTCAAATTCGATGCGCCATTGTGCGAAACCATCATCGACACGCCGAAGCCGGCGGGCCGCGAGGTTCTCGTCCGCATCGAGCGCTGCGGCCTCTGCCATTCCGACCTGCACATCCAGGACGGCTACGCCGATCTCGGCGGCGGCAAGAAGCTCGACACCACGCGCGGCATGACGCTGCCGTTCACGCTCGGACACGAGATCGCCGGCGTCGTCGATGAAGTTGGCCCGGATGCCCCGAAAGAAATGATCGGCAAGAAGTTCGCGGTATTCCCCTGGATCGGCTGCGGCCAGTGCCGCGACTGCGCCAATGGCGACGAGAACCTCTGCGTCAAGCAGCGCTTTCTCGGCGTCTCCATCGACGGCGGTTTTGCCACCCACGTGCTGGTGCCCGACGCGAAATATCTGCTCGAATATGATCCGCTCCCGGTCAACCAGGCGGCGACGCTGATGTGCTCGGGCGTCACGGCCTATGGCGCGCTGAAGCGGCTGGCCGACCGTCCGCGGCAGCGCAATCTCCTGCTGATCGGGCTCGGCGGCGTCGGCATGATGGGACTGTCGTTCGCCCAAGCCATGTTCAAGCAGAACATCACGGTCGCCGATCTCTCGCCGGCCGCGCGCGAGACCGCGCTGAAGAACGGCGCAGCCAACGCCTACGATCCCTCCGAGCCTGAAATCGTCCGGCGCATCCTGAAAGAGACCGAAGGCGGCTTCGACGGCGTCGTCGATTTCGCCGGCAACGAGAAATCGATGGCGTTTGCGGTCGCGACGGTGGCGCGCGGCGGCAAGATCGTGGTCTCCGGCCTGATGGGCGGCAATTTCAGCCTGCCAATGGTGCAGTGGGTCTACAAGCGCATGACCATCGAGGGCTTCATGGTCGGCACGCTCGCCGAAGGCAAGGAACTGATGGCGCTCGCCCGCGCCGGCAAGATCAAGCCGACGCCGATGCAGGAAGAGCCGATGGCCGACGTCCAGAAATGGATCGAGGAGCTGCGCGCCGGCAAGGTCGTCGGCCGTATCGTGCTGAAGAACTGAACCGACGCGCGACGCGTCACTGCGATCGATTGCCGTGACGCGTCGCGCCGAACTTCACGCGCGCGGCCCCCACAGGATCACCGCCGCGCCGATCAGGCACAGGCTGGCGCCGGCGACGTCCCAGCGATCGGGACGAACGCTCTCGATCATCCAGAGCCAGGCCAGCGACGCCACGATGTAGATGCCGCCATAGCTGGCGTAGGCGCGTCCTGCCGCGTCGGTCCCGACAAGCGTCAGCAGATAGGCAAAGGCGACGAGCGAGAGCAGGCCCGGCAGCAGCCACCAGATCGGCTTGTCGAGACGCAGCCAGGCCCAGAAGGCAAAGCAGCCGGCGATCTCCGCGATCGCGGCGCCGACATAGACGATAGCGGTTTTCATGGCTCGACCGTCGCACGGCATCCGCCGCCGCTCAAGGCAGCGGCCGACTTCCTACTCCGCGGCATGGGACGATTGCTTGGCGGCGATCTCGGCGAGCCGGACCTGCTCCTTGAGCTTCTGCAACTCGGCGATTTTTTTCTGGAGAGTTTCCCTGCGCACCAGGAGTTTAGCCCTGGCAAATAGAATCTTTCGTTCCATCGCGATCCCCCCGCCCACGCGGAACATAGGGCCGCGCGACGACGGCAATTGTTAACCAGCTCACAAGCAGCGTGACGAATTGCTACCTTTTGGATGGCGCCGGACTGAGCTTTGGCTCATACCACGCGCCCCTTCACCTCGCGATGCAATTCAAGGTGACCCAATCGAAGCATTCAGGCAGTCAAGGTCGGCACCAGCCGCAAGCGCGTCGAGCGACGGCCGGGACTGACCGAGATTTGAATCGCCCCGCAACGGCCGGCCGTCTATGGTGCGCCGATGCTGCGCCTTACTTTCCCATCGGTTGCCATCATCCTGACACTGCTGCCCGCCGTCGCAACCGCTGCGCCGCCCAACAAGCGGCCGGCGCCACGCTGGCACGGTTACGGCTTTCTGCCGGGCTATCGTCAGCCGCCGAACAACACCGTTCCACCCTACGCCTTGAAAGGCTTGTCTTCGCGGCTGGCGCGGGCCAACCGGCGCCCCTGGTATATCGATCCGGTCCCGCAATATTATGGGTGGGACGACAACTGGCATTATTTCGGCCGGCCCGGCTTTTACGGCGGCCGCTACAATGGCGGCAGTTTTGGCCCGTGCTGGACGCGCACGCCGATCGGCCCGGTCTGGAACTGCGGCTGATCACGCCCCTCAATCGTCCAGACACTCCAGGAATTCCTCGACCCGATCGAACGGCTTTCTCTTGCCATTGCCGGCATGGACCACGCGATCGCCGTCGCGGACGAGGGATTTCGATCTTGATTTGCGGAGACGGCCGGGCAGGAAGGTCGCGGCGACGGCCTCCGGTCCGACATCGAGCCGCACGATGCCGCGGCGCTTGCAATCGAGCCTGAGCCTCGCGGCCGCGAAGAAATCGTGCGCCGCCGGCGGTAGCCGGCCGAAGCGCCGCGCAGTTTCCTCCTCAAGTTCCTCCAGTTCGTCTTCGCTGCGGCACCTGGCGGCGCGGCCATAAATCTCCAGCCGCACCGCAGCCGACTGCACGTAGCTCGTCGGCAGCGTGTCCGCGAATGGCAGGTTGAGGTCGGGCACCCAGAGATCGCCGGCCCTGTCGGCCGTCTTCTCCGAGGCCCGCTTCAGAAGGTGGCTGTAGAGCACCGGCCCGAACACCTGTACATGGCCGGATTGCCGCTCCGAGAACAGGTCTCCCGCGCCTCTGAGGTCGAGATCGCGCTCGCTGATGGCAAAACCCGCGCCCGGCCTGCTGAACTCTTCCAGAATGGCCAGGCGCTTTTCGGAATGTTCCGAAGCCGACTCGGTCAGCAGATGCGCGAAGGCCCGCGTTCCGCCGCGCCCCACCCGGCCCCTGAGCTGATGCAGTTGCGACAGGCCGAACTTTTCCGGCCAGCAGATGACGATGGTGTTCGCGCGGGGAATGTCGAGGCCGCTCTCCACGATATTGGTTGTGAGCAGAACGTCCGCCTTGCCCTCGACGAAGCTCATCATGCGGTCGTCGAGCTCGTCGGCGGGCAGCTTGCCGTGAAGGCAGACGATGCGGAGATCAGGCGCCGCCGACTGCACCCGCGCCAGCATCGGCTCCAGATCCTGGATGCGCGGACAGATCAGGAAGCTCTGCCCGTGACGTCGCTGCTCGCGCAGCAATGCCGCGGCGATCGCGGCGTCCGATAGCGGCGCGACCCTGGTGACGACAGGCAGCCGGTGAACCGGCGGCGTTGCGATCACGCTGAGATCCCGGAAGCCCGCAAGGCCTGCCGCCAACGTGCGCGGTATCGGCGTGGCGCTCATCCAGAGCGTATGGACGCCTTTTGCGAGACTGGAGAGTTTCGCTTTCTCCGCCGCGCCGAAATGCTGCTCCTCGTCGATGATGACGAGCGCTGGGTTGGCGAAACGCACGTCCTTCGAGGTGAGCGCCTGCGTGCCGACCACGACCTTCAATTTGCCGCTGCGCAATCCTTCCTTGGTCTCCCTCGTTTCCGCAGCCGAGGTGGCCCGCGACAGGCTTCCCACCTCGATACCGAGCGGAACGAACCGCTTGCGGAAGTTCGCGACGTGCTGCCTGGCCAGCACCGTCGTCGGCACGGCGATGGCAACCTGTTTCCCCGACAGCGCGACCGCCGCCGCCGCCCGCATGGCGACCTCGGTCTTGCCGAAGCCGACGTCGCCGCAGATAACGCGATCCATCGGATGGCCGGACGCGAGATCGTCCAGCACGTCCTGAATGGCCCTCGCCTGGTCGAGCGTCGTGAAATACGGAAAGCGTGCGACGAACTTCTCATAGGCATGCCCTGGCGCGGCCAGCTTGGGCGCACGCCGGCGACGGCGCTGGGCGATATGCCTGCCGAGTTCCCTGGCCGCGATCTGGATTTCCTGCTCGGCCTCGCCGCGCCTTCCCCACCACGTGCTGCCGTCCGCTTTGTCCAACGCCAGTTTGCCGAGTTCGGTCGCGTAAGGCCAGATCAGGGCAAGATCGGCGGGGGGAACCAGAACGGCATCGTCACCTGCGAACTCGAGCCTGATCATATCGCGCGATTCCCCGCCGCCTGCGCTGAGGGCCTGCAAGCCGTCGAGCACGGCCCGCCCTCGCTGCAGGTGAACCACCACCGAGCCGCGCTCCGGTACGTCTGGGTGATCGAACGCCGCGGTCCAGGCTCTTGCCATCGGCTGCGGGTGATGCGCCCTGCTGCCGAGCACATCGGATGCCGTCACAACGACAAGCGGCTTGCGGCCGGAACCGATGAAGCCGGCGTCGAAATCAGCCAGAAGCGCGCCCTCGCTGCTTCCTGCTGCCGTCGCCTCGTTCCAGTCGGCGAATCGCTCCGCCTTGATCCCGCCGATGCGCTCCATCGCGCGCAAATCGTCCGCCACCGCCGCGACAAACAGCAGCCGCGATCCGGCATCCTGCGTGTCGGCGATGAACGCACGGAGCGCCTTCCTTGGCGCCGCCAGCTTCGAAAAGTCGGGCGTCGCCGCAAAGGCGGCCTTGCGCGGCAGCACGCTGATGCGCTTCGCCAGCTTCTTCCAGTCTCTTCGATCCATATATTCGCGTTCCGCCTCCCGGCGAGGCGCCGACTCTGCAATCGTGTTCAGCCAGCTATCGGCATGGCCGGGAACGGCTGCGTCCGCGATCCACCGCGCGCGGCTACAATAGTCCGACAATGTCGCCCGCTGCCCCCGCTTGCCTTTCAACGCAAGGCGCTCCGACATCGGATCGACAATGAGCTCCCTGACCTCGAACACGACATCGTGCTCTCCGGGATCGACGGCCACGATCTTGCGGATCGCTGCGCCGGAATGTTCGATTCTGAACGGACCCAGCGCGCCCGCTGGAAAAATCTCGAAGGTCTTGCCGTGAAACAGCGCAGTGCCCGGATATTCCGCCTCCTCGTCGAGATCGTATCCGAGCGCCTCCAACTGGGCCTTGAGCTCCTGCTCGGCAAAGCGCGCCCCGACCTTCAGGCTCAGGCTGAGACGCCCCCAGCTCGCGGGCGGTGGCAGCCGCTCCATGATCGCCTCCGCCGTCGACACCAGGAAGACCGGCTTCCTGGCTTTGGCGAGACGCCGCAACACCGAGCTCCGCCTGCCCGCGATCTCCTGCGACGGCTCCAGCCCATCGAACGGCAAGGTGTTCAATCTGGGAAATACCAGCACGTCGAGCGAACGGTCGAGCGAATGGAGGATGCCGCCGAGCCGCTCTGCCCTGTTCTCGTCTTCGGCCAGGAACACGATGCCCTTGCGGCCGGACTTCCCGAATTGTTCGAGGAGATGAAGCGCCAACATGCCAAGCGGCGAGGAAGAGGAGATCAAGGAACGCGGCGACGCCTTGCTTTTCTTCGCCGCGCCGGCGCCGGCCTTTTTGGCTTTTAGCACTTAGTATCCATCATCGTTTTGAGCACGCACGATCGGCCGGGATTACAATCCCGGCGACCGCAGGTCCGTCATCTAAAACATCAGGCCGGCAGCCTCAACCAAAACCGAGAGCCACCTTGCTGCAGGTCCTGGCTGAGTCGTTTTGATGTCGAAGTCGTGCTTGATGCCGCACGTTCGATCGTTGTCCAACGCGGACGGTTGTTTCGGACAGGCGGAAGCATCGGGGCAAGGAGCGACCGCCTCAGCGCGGCCCGCCCTGGCTCACCTTCTCCGCAATCATTTCGCACACGCCCCTGGCGACAGCAAGGCCGCGATCACCGGCGATTTCGTGTTGACGGCCGAAGAGGCGCGAAGCAACGCGAACCAGATCGCCGCTCCGGCACAGCCGCATGCTGGACAACCAGCCGCGCCTGATCGTCGAAATCACCCGAGAGCATCATAGAAACGTCGATCTGGATTCAACGACGGCCGACACGATCGACGGGGCCGCCTCGGTTCATTGGCGTTCCCGGACGGACCGCTTCGCGGGCGGCAGCGCGCGCCACAGGACGCGGCCTCAGCACAACGCCGGCCCTTGCGACACAGCCGACTGGATATTCGACATACTGGCAGTAGACTACAGCGCTCGCCGGATGACTGGTAACTGCGGTCGCCAGCAGTCCTAACGCGGTACTCAGCGCAAGCCCGGCGAACGTGAGTGACAATCGAAGCTGCCGCATAACTCCCTCCCGTGGTAAGGTGCATCTACCGCACTGGGGCCCCGGCTCCGACTCCCAGCTAAGGCTCGCCGGAGATGCCGCGTTGACATAGGTCAAGCGGCCAGCGTGGCCGACAGGATCGGTATCGCCAACTGGCACAAATCTGTTCTTCGCTGAATTCCACGATGCCAATGGATTGGCCTCAGGGACAGTTTCAGAACGACCGCGTGATGAACCAGCTTATGGAGCGCTGCTCTGGATGTGCGGGACACGGCAACAAGCGGGGCGGTGAACAAGCTTCACGATCGCCAGTTGAGCGCTGCAAGTTCATGGCGACGAGGCGCATGAGCGCGCTCTGATCGCTCATGGGTATCCGGAATTTCGAATCCTGCGCCGTGGTCCATTTAAATCGGCACTGGAAGGCGCGGGCTTATCATGGGTAATGGCTTCTGACCCATTGCCTCCTTTTGGACGAACGTCGCCTGGCCGGAAGCTCCGGCTGGATGCGGTAGGCGACGGTCTCCCCCGTTGATCCAAGTCAATTCGCCTCCCTTGGGGATGCCGGACAATACGATGGGGCAATGGAGGAAATGAACATGAAAATGACGTCTGGTACTTTGGCTATTTCCGCTTTGACGTTCGCATGTGCATTGTCATTCTCGCCAGGCTGGAAGGGGCAAGATGGCCTTTCGCTCACCAGCAAGGCAGAGGCACAGGCCCGTGTTTATATCACTCGACGTGGCTACGCATCGGGCGCGGCTTACTATACCGCGGATGGTCTCCCCTGGTACGCCGTGAGAGCGTACTACTTCGGCGGCCCGTGGAGCGGCGCAGGCTGGAGTTACACAGGTTGGCCGGATTACGCTGCCCGCAACGGCATCGGCTGCATACCCGGCACCGCGATAAAGGGCGGCGACGGCCTCATGTACGTCTGCCAGTAGAGTTGAGCGTTGAGTTGGCGAGACCATTGCTGGGGCTCGCCAATCAGCTAAGCTGCATCACCATCTCAATTGAGAGCCATCACCTCTTGCCGGACAAGCAGATCGCTTGTCCGGCCTGCGGCTCGCGGCGTCCAGCAAGTCCAGCGCTATTGCCTTGCGCCAAACTGCGACGGCCGATCAACTGATCCGCAGGCTGTATGCCTATTCTGGAAGCGCTCAGCTGTCCGCGCAATGGAAGAACCATCTGCTTCCGCCAAAGCCGTCGCCGGACCCGGACACTTTATCGAAGCCATTGACGTGCTGCAGCGTGCCGTTGAGCCGGAGTGTCAGAGAGCCCGAATTGATATTCGTGCTGGTGATCACGTCCGACCAATCACCGGTAATGAGATTGGTCTGGGGATTGTAAACGCCCTTGAACACGTTGGTCCACGATCGTCCGCCATCGCCGCTCTTTCCCATCCACCACACGACGTTGCCGGCGTTACGTCTGACGTGATACGTGCCTCCATCGTCAGACAACCATTGGCCACTGAGCTGCGAACGCGAAACACACAGTGCCTGCGCATTTGTGGCGAGTACGATGGCGAGGCTCACTCCAACTCCGGTGGCAGCAAGGAGCGAACGCATGTCTTCCTCCTGTTGGTTGATCGTTCGACCGTGTAGCTACCTTGCCGCACGATCTGGAGCTTCGGTGTAATGTGCTTCACACGAACGGCGCGGCAGGCCGTCGCATCACGCGGCAAGCCACCAATTGCCGTTCCGACCAAATGGCTCGCGCGGTCATGGCGCTTCCATGTCCGGTAAATCCAGTCGCGAGCTGCCTGCGGCAAACTGGCACGACGGGCAAATCACTTCTGATTTTCAGAAACGCCGTCAAGCCCGAGAATCAAAAATATTCCGCTATCGCTTTCACCCAAATCAGCCGTACAACTACGCCTGTTCCAGCCCGCCATGAGGGCGTCTCGCGAACGTCACGGACGTTGGGCCGGAATGCGGTGGACGCAGCAGCGCCAGGCGCGCGGTGTGATTGCAGGGCGGGCTTTCGCCTGTGAGCGATCGAACGGCGCGCGGACGACCGGCGCTTAAACGCTCTTGCGGGATCTTCGGCCGGCAGCACATGGGCTCGCCGAAGCGCACCTTGCAAGGGAAGCTGCGGACGGCAAAAGCGTGTGGTTCCGACACCCGTTGCTGGTGTCAAGCCGGTGGAGATGGTCGAGCCCGACCGGGCTTCGATCCATCGTCAATTCATCGGCGACGGAGGCCAGAGGAATTCGGCTCCGGGAAGAGCGCGCCATAGGCCGTTAAAACCATCGCGCAGGGAAAGCCGGGTGTTCCGGCGCGCCTGCGGTCTGCCGTGTGCGTTGTTGCGCGCACGACTGCGGGTGCTTTGGGCACCCGGCTTTCTCTGCCCCCTCTGCTTTCAGAGGGCAGCATCGATGCAAAACTTCGGGCGTTACGCGCCGCGAGATCGCAATGTCACATCCAGCGTTAAATGTCACATCCAGCGTTAGCTGCCTCTCTCGAAAACAACCATACGTATCGGAGCACCGGTTGATCTTGCGCGCCAGGGCCGGGTTTTGCGGCGCCGCGCAGCTTTTCGCTGAACCGACGCCCTGATAATCTGTCATTATTTCATTAGAGGCTTATTGAAGATGGGCGGGGCGTTCGGCAGGACAATCTGGAAAATCGCGGCGCTGGCATCCCTGCTCGCGGTCGCCCTCGCCGCACCAGCCGCGGCGGAAAAACGCGTGGCGCTGGTCGTCGGCAACTCCGCCTATCAGAACGTGACCCGGCTCGACAATCCCCGCAGCGACGCCGCGCTGATGGCGGAGACGCTCATAGCTCTCGGCTTCACCTTGATCGGCGGCCGTGCCCAGCTCGACCTCGACAAGCCGGCGATGGACCTCGCCGTGCAGAATTTCGGCCGGCAGGTTCAGGGCGCCGACGTTGCGCTGTTCTATTATGCCGGCCACGGCGTGCAGGTCTCCGGCTCGAACTATCTGGTGCCGGTCAGCGCCAATCCGGTGCGCGAGGCTGACGTCGATTTCCAGATGGTCGACGTCAACCTCGTGCTGCGGCAGATGCAGGGTTCGGGCACGCGGCTCAACATGGTGATCCTCGATGCCTGCCGTAACAATCCGTTCGGCGCGCGCGGCCTGCGCGCCTCCGACGGCGGCCTCGCCCAGATGCGGGCGCCGGAGGGCACGCTGATCTCCTATGCGACGCAGCCCGGCAATGTCGCGCTCGACGGCACCGACGGTCACAGCCCCTATACGAAGGCGCTGGCGACAACGATCAAGCAGGCCGGGCTCGACATCTTCCAGACCTTCAACCAGGTCGGCCTCGCCGTGAAGCGGCAGACCGGCGGATCGCAGCAGCCCTGGGTGTCGTCCTCGCCGATCGACGGCAATTTCTATTTCGTGCCGCCTGCCCCGGCATCGCAGCAGGTCGCCGCGGTCGCGCCGCAGCCCGAGCCGCTGGTCTCGACGCTGCGCCCCGATCCCGACCGCATCCCGATCAAGGATCCGGTGCTGCTGCGCGAACTGAGCGACCGCCTGTTCGAGCTCAATTACGATCCGGAGCCGCTCGACAGCAAGAACGGCATGCGTGCCGCAATCTCCAGGTTTCAGGAAAAGGTCAGGATGACGCCATCGGGTGAGGCCACCGAAGGCGTGCTGACGCGGCTGCGCAAGATGGAGGACCTGAAGCCGTGGGGCTCGATCGTTTACGGGCCCGACAGCGACAAATGGGGCATGTCCTGGAATCACTCGTCGCGCCGCGCGGCGATCGAGGACGCCCGCGGCAATTGCGGCAGCAGCAAATGTCCGATGGAGCTCTCCTTCTACGGCTCGCGATGCGGCGCCTTCGCGATTTCAGGGAAATCCTGGTCGCTGGTCCAGCGCGACACCGTCCAGCGCGCCCGGGACGCCGCGCTTGACGAGTGCGGAAAGACTGGCAAATCTTGCCGCATTATTGGCGCGGTCTGTGCCGATGGATCGGGCCGCTGAAATCCGTTGTTCGATATTGGAATTGCCCGCTAATGCGACATGCCGCCCGCCCCTCGCCCGCCATCCTTGCCGTTGCCCTGCTGATCGCGCTGGCGAGCGGGTCCGTCGTTACTCATGCGCAATCGGGCAGCGCCGGCGGCAGCATCGGCAACGAGGAGAAATCATTGTCCGGCTCGCGCGAGCCGCCGCGCGCCAATGAGCAGGAGAAGCAAGGCCGCAGCAAACCGGATGCGGACGAGTCCCGCCCCTCGAAAAAAGGCGGCGGCGGAGGCACCCATTTCGACGGCGCGTGGATCGTCCGCTCCCGCGGCGTCACCTGTCAGGGCACCGGCAGCAACGCCGTGGTCGTCACCAGCGGCAAGATCATCGGCCAGAACGCCCGCGGCACCGTCAGCCCCGACGGCCGGGTCTACGCCACGACCAACGACGGCGGCATCACCGTGATCACGACCGGCCGGCTCTCGGGACGCAGCGGCGGCGGGACGTTCCGGCAATCGGATGGCTGCACGGGGAACTGGACGGCGTCGAAGCAGTAGCCCAGCCGGTTCGCCAAGCGGCAGGAAATATTGGAAAATTTCAATATGAAATTCTCGATGGAATATATGGCTCGACATTCGATCGGCATTGGCCTCCGCTCGCTCCTCGTCACCATCGCCATGTCAGGCGCGGCTCTGGCGCAGTCCGGCAGCGCCGGCGGCAGCATCGGCAACGAGGAGAAGTCGCTGTCCGGCTCGCGCGCGGCTGAACCCTCCAGGCCGGCACGACGTGGCAAGCCCGAATCCGAGGAGCCGCGCCGCGCATCGCGCAAGAGTGGCGGCGAAGGCAGCGGTGGCGGCGGCAATTTCGACGGCACCTGGGTTTCCGTCGCCGTGGGCACGCCCTGCGGTAGCGCGACCGAGCGGTTCGTCATCTCGGGTGGCAGAGTGTCGGGCGAATTGAGCTCCGGCTCGGTCAGCCCGAACGGCGCCACGCGGACCGGCGGCTCCATGCAGGGCCTGAGCTGGACCAGCACCGGCCGATTCTCGGGCCGCAGCGGCTCCGGCTCGTTCGTCCGGTCCGACGGATGCAGGGGACGCTGGACCGCTTCTAAACAATAGTCTCGGCGGGAGTGCGAAGCGCTCCGATTTTTCAAAGACTTTCATGTACTTAGTGGACCATAAATGAGGCGGCTGGCAGGCCGCAATTTTACCCCATCTGCTCCAAAATCGCGGCTCATTGCGACCTAACTCTCTAAGCAAATTTGCAGCATTAGCGTAGCGTTGCGTGTTCGGGGTCGCAGATGTCGAAGTGTTCCGTGAAGTTCGTCCCGGTTCTGTTTGCCGGTGTCGTGGCTGGAACGAACCTCGCCACCGTGACTGGTCTGCGGGCCCAGGCGACGGATCGAACGGCTGAAGCGAGCGTGCAGGTCGCCCAGGTCGCGGACAGCTGCCTGACGACGCCGAGCGGTGCGACCCCCGCGGGCAGTCACTGGTACTACCGCATCGATCGCGTCACCAAGCGGCAGTGCTGGTATCTGCGCGAAGAGAGCGAGAAGTCCGACGACAGGTTCGCGCGCGCCGCGCCGCCGGAATCGGCTCCGGCTTCACCGCCTTCGACCGACGGATCGCGGACGCGCAAATTCACCGAGGCACGCGCCGAATACGTTGCCCAGCAGTCCCGCGCCGAACCGGTCCAGGCAGAAACCCGATTGATTGCCGCGCCCCCTGCGCCCGCCGTTCAGGCCCCTGAGCGTGCAACGATGCCAAACGTGCTGGCGCCTTCGCCGCTCTCGAACGCACGCTGGAACGACACGCCCGTCGCGAGCGCTTCGGCCAATCCGGCCCCAGTTCAGGTGGCTGCGGCCACCACGCCGGCCGTCGAGCAGCAGCCGCGAGCCGACTACATTCAGCAGCCAACCGCGGAGCAGGTCGCGGCTGTTGCAGCAGAACCGGCAAAGCCGACCGCCTCGTTCCAGATGCTGCTCATTGTGATGGCGGCGGCGCTTGCGCTCGCCGGCCTCACGGTCAGCGCGATCGTCCGGATCGGCCGCATGCGGGCCCGCCGCGCGATGCGGCGCAAGCGGCGCGCGATGTGGGACACCGCCCGCGCCAGGAAGCGCGCACCGCAGCCGACGTTCCAGGACGAGGACGCCAAGCTGCGGCGCGCCACCAGCGGCATGCAGCGCGCCCGCGCCCCGCGGGACAAGACCTTCCAGGAGCGCAGCTTCCAGGACCGGAACTTTCAGGACCGCAACTTCCAGGACCGGCCGTTCCAGGAACGAGCGACACGCGTGCCCCGCGAGCGGCCGGCCCCGGATCGATCCTACGCGCCTCCGGAGCGGCGACCTGTGCCGCAACAGCGGGAGCGCGAACAGCAGGTCACGGAAATGCTGGCCCGCCTCGCCCGCAGCGCGCAGAGTTGATCGAAACGGACGAGGCGGCTACTTCTCGAGTTGGCGCTGCAGCTTGCGCACGAACTCTGTCAGGCCGACGCGGCGCTCGCGCTTCAGCCGCTCGGCCTTGAGGATCGACTGCACCTCGGCGAAGGCATCATCGACACTCTGGTTGACGACGATGTAGTCGTATTCCGCCCAATGGCTGAGTTCATGGGTGGCGCGGCTCATCCGGCCGCGAATCACCTCGTCCGAATCCTGCGCCCGCGTGTGCAGGCGTTTCTCGAGATCGGCGGCCGAGGGCGGCAGGATGAAGACGCGGACCACGTCGACGCTCGCCTTCTGATGCAGTTGCTGGGTGCCCTGCCAGTCGATGTCGAACAGGACATCCCGCCCCGCCGACAGCGCCGCCTCGACCGGCGCGCGCGGCGTGCCATAGAGATTGTCGAACACGGTCGCCCATTCGAGCAGTTCGCCCTGCTCCACCATCTTCTCGAATTTCGGCTTGTCGACGAAGAAATAATCGCGCCCCTCGACTTCGCCGGGCCGCATCGAGCGCGTCGTCGCCGAGACCGACATCTTCAGGCCCGGCTCACGCTCGAGCAGCATGCGCGACAGCGTCGTCTTGCCCGCACCCGAGGGCGAGGACAGCACGAACATCAGCCCGCGCCGCTCAACTCCGTCGAGACCGGAAGCCACCATCCCTCACTCCAGATTCTGGACCTGTTCGCGGAACTGCTCGACCACGTTCTTCATTTCAAGCCCGGTCTGGGTCAATTCCAGATCGTTCGATTTGGAGCAGCAGGTGTTGACCT
>NZ_DAINNI010000090.1:0-20484 GCF_036735945.1 Bradyrhizobium sp.
TGCTGCTGCGCCTGCCGCTGGAGGTGCGCGACCTGTTCCGCGAATGGCTGATGGCAAACTATCCCGACCGCTACCGCCACGTCTTCACCCTGATCCGCGACATGCGCGGCGGGCGCGACTACGACTCGCAATGGGGGACGCGGATGAAGGGCACCGGCCCGATGGCCTGGATGATCGGCCGCCGCTTCGAGATCGCCTGCGAGAAGCTCGGCCTCAACAAGCGGCGCTCGAAACTGACGACGGATCATTTCGTCAAGCCGAAGCGTGGCGGACAGCAACTGAGTTTGTTCTAGGTAGTTGCCGTCATTCGGCGGGACCATCTGCAGGACCTGGGCGGAATGAATAACGGGAATTGTGCCGGGTTCCCGGTTGCGCGGCGCTGCGCAGTTGCGCACGATCCCGGCCATGATTCGGGACAAGTCCGCCAAAAAAACCGACGGGAAATCAGGCAGGAAGGCCGGTAACGGCAAGGCCGAACTGCCGAAGGGCGTGATCGCGGTCGCGCCGCCAAGCTTTCGCCGCGAACGTGCCTTGATCAAGCGCGGCGTCTGGCCGGTGGCCGGCTGCGATGAAGCCGGGCGCGGTCCGCTGGCGGGACCGGTGGTGGCGGCGGCCGTGATCCTCGATCCCAGGCGAATTCCGAAGGGCATCGACGATTCCAAGCAGCTGACCGCCGAGCGCCGCGAGGAACTGTTCGAGGAAATCTGCGCGACCGCGTCCTTTGCCGTCGCCTTTGCTTCGCCGGCGCGAATCGATCGCGACAATATATTGCGTGCATCGCTCTGGGCGCTGGCGCGCTCGGTGCGCGCCTTGCCGGAAATTCCGAAGCACGTGTTCGTCGACGGCCGCGACAGGATCGATGCGCCGTGCGACTGCGATGCGGTGATCGGCGGCGACGGTATTGTCATGTCGATCGCGGCCGCCTCGATCATCGCCAAGGTAACGCGCGACCGCCTGATGTGCGCGCTGGCGCTGGATTGCCCGGGCTACGGCTTCGAAACCCACAAGGGCTACGCCGTGCCGGAACACCGCGAGGCGCTGGACCGGCTCGGGCCCAGCATCCACCACCGCCGCTTTTTCGCGCCGGTGATTGCGGCGCGACAGAAGCATTTTCCTGAACCAGTCGAGGTCGAGCGCGATCTCTTCACGATCGACGGGGAGATTGCCGCCGATATCTCCGTCACGATCTAAGATCGGTTGCCTCGGCGGCTGCTGCGCTCTATCAAACCTTCCTGGGGGATAGGGTCGCCAGGCCCGGCATTCGGACGTTTCATGCGCTTCACCTCGCTCGTTGTCGAACTGATCCGCGCCCGGCCGCGGCTGGTGGTCTGGATTGTGGTGCTGGTGCAGGCCGCCTTGTGGCTGATCCTGCCGATGCTGCTGTACCGCAGCCCGCCCGGCGACCTCGCGACCGTGCTGGCGTTCGGCCGGGAATACCAGGTCGGCACCTGGCTCGGCCCGCCGCTGGCGTTCTGGCTTGCCGACATCGCCTTCCGCGTCGCCGGCAGCACCATGTTCGGCGTCTATCTTCTGGCGCAGGTCTGCGCCGTCCTTACCTTCTGGATCTACTATCAACTGGCCCGTGCGATCGTCGGCAGTCAGCAGGCGGTGCTCGCCGTCCTGCTCTCGATGACGGTCGTTGCCTTCTCTTCGCCCGGCGTCGAGTTCGGTCCGCTGGTGCTGGCGCGCCCGCTATGGGCGCTGCTGCTCTTGCATTCCTGGCAATTGATCGGCCAGAACCGCCGCAACGCCTGGTTCGCCTGGTCGATCGAGGCCGGGCTGCTGCTGCTGACGACGCCGGCCGCGATCGGGCTGTTGCTGCTGCTCGCGGGATTTGCGGTTGCCACCGAGCGCGGCCGGCGCATGCTGACGTCGCTCGATCCGCTCTATGCACTGCTCGTGATCGTGGTCCTGGTGCTGCCCTATCTGGTCTGGCTGCTGCGTGCGGAAGCGCTTTCGATGCCGCCATGGCCCGCGATATCGGAGCTTGGCGCGCGCACCGTGCATTGGGGCTGGCTGCTCGGCGGCCTCGTGCTGGCGATATCGGCGATCCTGCTGCTCGTGATCCTCAACTCCGGCTGGTTCGCCCGCAACGCCGGCGACGCGCCGATCATCTACCGGCCGCCGGTCGATCCGCTGGCCCGCGACTTCGTCTTCTTTTTCGCGCTCGCGCCGGCGCTGTTCGGGAGCCTGATCGCGGGTGTCTTCAACCTCGATCGTATTGTCGGCGGCGCCGGCGTCGCCTTGCTGATGTCGGGACTTGCCGTGGTCGTGGCCACCGGCGATCTGGTCTACCTGCGGCGCCAGCGCCTGCTGCGAACCGTGTGGGCGATCGCCATTGTCGCGCCTGCCGTGGCTGTCATCGCCGTGACGGCGTTCCTGCCGTGGACCGGTGCGAACGAGGTGCCGACCGCGCTGCCGGCGAAGGCGATTGCGCAGTTCTTCGGTGACAATTTCGAGCGGCGCACCAATCAGCGGCTGCGCGCGGTGGCCGGCGATCCGCAACTCGCAAGCTTCATCGCGATGAGCCGCGGACGCCCGCATCTGCTGCTCGATGCCACGCCGGAGCGGACGCCGTGGTCGTCGGTTGCGAAATTCAACGAGACCGGCGGCGTGGTGGTCTGGCGCGCCTCGGATACGTCGGGTGCGCCGCCGCCCGAGATCGCGCAGCGCTTTCCCGGCCTCGTGCCGGAAGTTCCGCGCGCCTTCGAATGGCTGGTGAACGGCCGGCAGCCGCTGCTGCGCATCGGCTGGGCCATCGTGCGGCCGAAGGCGCAATAGTCCATTTTCTCAGGATGAGGGAGAGCTGTGCTGCTCCAGCGCCTTCGCAATGGCGCGGAGGTCCTGCCACGACATTCGCTTGTAGGACGGCGAGCGGAGCAGGTAGGCCGGGTGGAACGTCGCCATGGCGCGGATGGTGCGGCTGCCGGTGTCGTAGTCGAGCCATTTGCCGCGGGTCCGCATGATGCCTTCGCGGGTCGACAGCAGCGTTTGCGTCGAAGGGTTGCCGAGCGTCACCAGCACGTCCGGGTTCACCAACTCGATCTGGCGCTGGATGAACGGCAGGCAGATCTGTGTCTCCTGCGGCGTCGGCGTGCGGTTGCCGGGCGGCCGCCAGGGGATCACGTTGGCGATGTAGGCCTTGCTGCGGTCGAGCCCGATCGCCGCGATCATGCGGTCGAGCAGCTTGCCGGAACGTCCGACAAAAGGCAGCCCCTCGATGTCCTCATCGCGGCCGGGCGCCTCGCCGACGAACATGATGCGCGCTGCGGGGTTGCCGTCGGCGAACACCAGCCGCGTTGCGGTGTTGCGCAGCGCGCAGCCCTCGAAAGTTTCAAGCAGCGCCCGCAGCGCTTCCAGCGTGGGCGCCGTCCGCGCCGCCTCGCGCGCGAGCGCGATGGCCGCTTCCGGCGCCGGTGCGGTTTCGCTGCGTGGAACTACCGGCTTTGCCGCCGCGGGCATCTCCCTGACGGGACGGGGAGGCGCCACTTCGCGAACCGGGGCGGGGGCCGTGGGGATGTCGGGTTCGGCAAGCCGATCGACCGGCTCCTCCATCAACGCGCAATCGACCCCGGCTTCCAGATAAAAAGCCAGCAATTGCCTGACATTAGGCGCGGGTTCGGGGATCAAATCCATTATGCCAATCTAATATGGATCGCGCCGGCGCGAAACGCCCCGCGTTTTGATTTCCATGGTTGTCCTCTCCGCAAAAATCGGAAACAACGAACCTTTAGAGCCGTTCTCAACCGGGCTGAGACAAGATCATGAGTGCAGAAGAACTTCCTCCCCGCGAATCCATGGAATTCGACGTCGTGATCGTCGGCGCCGGGCCGTCGGGCCTTGCCGCGGCGATCCGGCTGAAGCAGATCAATGCCGATCTCAGCATCGTCGTCGTGGAGAAGGGCTCGGAGGTCGGCGCGCATATCCTGTCGGGTGCGGTGATCGATCCGGTTTCGCTCGACAAGCTGATTCCGGACTGGCGCACGGACGCGGACTGCCCGCTGAAGACGCAGGTGAAGCACGATCGCTTCTACTGGACCACCGAGGTCGGTGCGATCCGGCTGCCGAATTTCATGATGCCGCCGCTGATGAGCAATCATCACTGCTACATCGGCTCGCTCGGCGACGTTTGCCGCTGGCTGGCGCCGAAGGCCGAGGCGCTCGGCGTCGAAATCTATCCGGGCTTTGCCGCGGCGGAAGTGCTGTACGACGACAATGGCGCGGTGCGCGGCATTGCGACCGGCGACATGGGTATTGCGCGCGACGGCAGCCACAAGGATTCGTATACGCGCGGCATGGAACTGCTCGGCAAATACACGCTGTTCGCCGAAGGCGCGCGCGGCAGCCTCAGCAAGCAGCTGATCGCCAAATACGCGCTCGATGCCAGGAGCGAGCCGCCGAAATTCGGTATCGGCCTGAAGGAAGTCTGGGAGATCGATCCCGCCAGGCATCAGAAGGGCCTGATCCAGCATTCGTTCGGCTGGCCGCTGAACAACAGGACCGGCGGCGGCTCGTTTCTCTATCACTACGACGACAACAAGGTGGCGGTCGGCTTCGTCCTGCATCTCAACTACGACGACCCCTACCTGTCGCCGTTCGACGAATTCCAGCGCTTCAAGACCCATCCCTCGATCAGCTCCGTGTTCGAGGGCGGCAAGCGAATTTCCTATGGCGCGCGCGCCATCACCGAGGGCGGCTACCAGTCGGTGCCGCGGTTGAGCTTCCCGGGCGGCGCGCTGATCGGCTGCGCGGCGGGCTTCGTCAACGTGCCGCGCATCAAGGGCGTGCACAATGCGATGGGCAGCGGCATGCTCGCCGCCGAGCATCTCGCAGCCGCGCTCGCCGCTAGCCGCGCCAATGACGAACTGGCGGAATACGAAAACGCCTGGCGGGCTTCCGCCGTCGGCAAGGACCTGCACCGGGTGCGCAACGTCAAGCCGCTGTGGTCGAAGTTCGGCACCGTCATCGGCGTCGCGCTCGGCGGCTTCGACATGTGGTGCAACACGCTCGGCTTCTCGCTGTTCGGCACCCAGTCGCATGCCAAGCCCGACCGCAAGACGCTGGACGCGGCAAAGCAGCACACCCCGATCGCCTATCCGAAGCCGGACGGCAAGATTTCCTTCGACAAGCTGTCCTCGGTGTTCCTCTCCAACACCAACCATGAAGAGGACCAGCCTGTTCATCTCAAGGTCGCCGACATGAACCTGCAGAAGACGTCGGAACACGATGTCTTCGCCGGGCCGTCGAACCGCTATTGCCCGGCCGGCGTGTACGAATGGGTCGAGGAGGCTTCCGGTCCGCGCTTCCAGATCAATGCCCAGAACTGCGTCCACTGCAAAACCTGCGACGTGAAGGACCCCAACGGCAACATCACCTGGGTTCCTCCCGAGGGCGGCGGCGGGCCGAATTACCAGGGCATGTAACCACGATTGCGTGAGGCGGAGGAGGGGGGTACCGCCTTCGGCCACGATACCGCCATAGAAGAAGCGTTACCCCCTTGGTCTGGCCGGATAGGAGGCCTAAGGGCCTCATCTGCCAACCGATTCGCCACGACTAATCCTTGGCCTATCCTTGCGGTTGAGCGCCAAAACCGGCATTGTCGCACGCCGAGATACCGCCGCTTGTGTTTGCATTAGAGACCGATCGCAAGACACCGATCGTAACGATCCCGCCGAACATCCTGGAGCTAGGCGAAACGTGATGCTTTCCACTCGTATGAATCGTTGGACCATCGCCGCAATCACAGCCGTCAGCCTGACCGCGCCTGGCGTGGCCTGGGCGCAGACGCCCGACCATCCGGCCGACAACGCCGCGCAGTTCCCCAGCAAGGCCGATCTGAAATCGCTGACGACGTCGGGCAGCTATCTCGCCGCGCGCCACGCCAGCGTCGAGCGCGACGCGAATTCCGCGGCCGCATTCTATCGCTCCGCGCTGCGCACCGATCCGAAGAACAACGAACTGCTCGACCGCGCCTTCATCTCCTCGCTTGCCGATGGCGACATCGACGAGGCGGTCAAGCTCGCCGACCGCATCCTGACCATGGACAAGGCCAACCGCGTCGCGCGGCTGGTGGTCGGCGTGCGCGACCTCAAGCAGAAGAAGTATTCCGCGGCGCAGGTCAACATCAACCAGTCGATCCGCGGGCCGATCACCGATCTGGTGGCGACGCTGCTGTCGGGATGGGCGAGCTACGGCGCCGGCGATGCCAAGGCCGCGGTCGCCAATATCGACAAGCTGACCGGCCCGGAATGGTATCCGATCTTCAAGGATCTCCACACCGGCATGATCCTGGAAGCGGCCAACAAGGAAAAGGACGCCGGCCCGCGCTTCGAGCGCGTGTACAAGCTCGACGATACGATGCTGCGCGCGGCAGACGCCTATGCGCGCTGGCTGTCGCGCAACAAGGACGGCGCGGCGGCGGCTGCCATTTACGAAGCCTTCGACAAGAAGTTGCCGCGGCATCCGCTGGTGCAGGAGGGCCTGCGCGAGGCGAAGGCCGGCAAGAAGATGTCGCCGCTGGTCGATTCGGCGCAGGCCGGCGCGGCCGAGGCGCTCTACGGCATCGGCGCCACCCTGACCCGCCGCGGCGGCGAGGACTTGGCGCTGGTCTATCTGCAACTCGCGCTCTATTTGCAGCCCACGCATCCGCTGGCGCTGCTCTCGCTCGCCGATCTCTACGAATCCGTGAAGAAGCCGCAGATGGCGATCAAGATCTACGAGCGCATGCCGGCCAGTTCGCCGCTCAAGCGCAACGCGCAGATCCAGCTCGCCACCAATCTCGATTCTGCCGACCGCAGCGACGAGGCGATCAAGATCCTCAAGGGCGTCATCACCGACGCGCCGAAGGATATCGAGGCCATCATGGCGCTCGGCAATATCGAGCGTGGACGCAAGAAATTCGCCGATTGCGCCACGACCTATTCGCTGGCGATCGACGCGACATCAGGCGTGACCGACAAGAACACCTGGGTCACCTACTACTATCGCGGCATTTGCGAAGAGCGCTCCAAGCAGTGGAGCAAGGCCGAGACCGACATGCGCAAGGCGCTGGAGCTGCAGCCGGAACAACCGCATGTGCTGAACTATCTCGGCTATTCCTGGATCGACCAGGGCATCAATCTCGACGAAGGCATGAAGATGATCCGCCGCGCCGTCGACCAGCGGCCCGACGACGGCTACATCGTCGATTCGCTGGGCTGGGCGTTCTACCGGATCGGCAATTTCGAGGATGCGGTGAAGAACCTCGAGCGCGCGATCGATCTCAAGCCCGAGGATCCGACCATCAACGACCATCTCGGCGATGCCTATTGGCGCGTCGGGCGGACGCTGGAGGCCAAATTCCAGTGGGCGCACGCCCGCGACCTCAAGCCCGAGCCGGAAGAACTGCCGAAGATCGAGGCGAAGATCGCCAATGGACTGCCCGATGACACTTCCTCCGCGGCTTCCGCCGACAAGAAGAAAGAAGACGGCAAGGGTGGCTGACGGAAGGCGTTTGGGGGCTGTCCGGCAATGCCGATGTTGAGTGACGAGGCGCGCGCCAAGGTCAATCTGTCCTTGCGGGTGAACGGCCGTCGCGCCGACGGCTATCACGATCTCGAAAGCGTGGTGGCGTTCGCCGATTGCGCCGATCGCCTGACATTGACGCCCGGCGCCGGTCTGAATTTGAAAATGTCCGGACCGCTGGCGGAAGCCTGCGGCGATACCTCTGACAATCTGGTGCTCAAGGCCGCTCGCCTGCTGGCCGAACGCGTGCCAGGAATGAAGGCCGGCTGCTTCACGCTCGACAAGGTGTTGCCGGTCGCGGCCGGCATCGGCGGCGGCTCGGCGGACGCCGCGGCAGCGCTCCGCCTGCTCGCGCAACTGAACGGGCTTGCGCTCGACGATCCCCGCATCATCGAGGTCGCGGAACTGACCGGCGCCGACGTGCCTGTCTGCATCAACTCCCGCAGTTGCATCATGACCGGCGTCGGCGAGGCGCTGGAGGCGCTGAGCCTGCCGAAGATGCCCTGCGTGATGGTCAATCCCGGTGTTCCCGTCGCGACCCGCGACGTCTTCAACGCGCTCGGCCTGCGCAATGGCGAGCTGCTGGTCGGCGTCACCGACGTGCTGCTGCGCGATCGCTGGCCCGACGACAAGGCCTCGCTGGAAGAGTGGGTCGAGGCGCTCGCCGCCAATTCCAACGATCTGGAAGCGCCGGCGCTGCGCGTGCAGCCTGTGATCGGCGAGGTCATCGCGGCGCTCAACGCGACCAACGGTGCGTGGCTGGCGCGGATGTCCGGATCGGGCGCCACCTGCTTTGCGATCTACGAGAACACCGCCGACGCCGGCCGCGCGGCGGAGCAGATCCGGCGCGACCACCCGGGATGGTGGGTGCACGCGGGAACGCTGAGCTAACTCGCCGGCCGTCGCGCCAGCGCCAGCGAAATGCCGAGGCCGGCGATGAACAGCCCCGAGCCCTGGCGCAGCCGTTGCAGTAATTTCGGGCGGCGGGTGAGGCCGTCGCGCGCGCTGGCCGTCATCATCGCCACGACGACATCGGCGAGCGTATTGAGCGCAACCGAGATCAGGCCGAGCGTGACGAACTGCAGCGCGACGTAGCCGGTGGCCGGATCGACGAATTGCGGAATGAAGGCCAGAAAGAACGCGGCGGTCTTCGGATTGAGCGCTTCGACCAGCACGCCTTCGCGAAACACCTTCCGCGTACCGGCGGTAACGAGCGGTTGCTGCACGAGCTCGCGCGCCTCGCGGAACGTCTTGATGCCCAGCCAGACCAGATAGAGCGCGCCGGCGAATTTGAGCGCGGTGAACAATTCGGCGCTGGCAAGGATGATCGCCGAGACGCCGAGCGCGCCGCCGATCACATGCACGAGCCCGCCAAGCGCGGTCCCGAAGGTGGAAGCGAACCCGGCGCGCCTGCCGCCGGCCAGCGTCCGTGCCGCGACGTAGAAGATGCCAGGACCGGGGACGGCGGCGACGATGAGCGCGGCCAGCAGGAACAGGGGAAAATTGGCGCCGGTCAATTTGCGCTCAATGCGACCGGGCCAGGCAGAACGCCACGACCTGTTCGAGCGCGCTCTTCATCGGCGAGGCCGGGAACAGCGCCAGCGCATCGACCGCCATCGCGCCGTAATGGTGGGCGCGGCTGATCGTGTCTTCCAGCGCGCGGTGCTTGGTCATCAGCCCGATCGCATGATCGAGGTCGCTGTCGCCGATCTCGCCGCGCTCCAATGCCTTGATCCAGAACTTGCGCTCGCTGTCATTGCCGCGACGGAACGCCAGCACCACCGGCAGCGTGATCTTGCCCTCGCGGAAATCGTCGCCGACATTCTTGCCGAGCTTGGCGGCCTTGCCGCCATAGTCCAGCACGTCGTCGACGAGCTGGAAGGCGATGCCGAGATTCATGCCGACCGAACGGCAGGCGGTCTGCTCGGCCTTTGGCCGGTTGGCGATCACGGGGCCGACCTCGCAGGCGGCGGCGAACAGTTCGGCCGTCTTGCCGCGGATGACTGCGAGATATTCGTCCTCGGTGGTCGCGGTGTTCTTGGCGGCCGCAAGCTGCATCACTTCGCCTTCCGCGATGGTCGCGGCGGCGGAGGAGAGGATATCGAGCGCGCGCAGCGAGCCGACCTCGACCATCATGCGGAAGGCCTGGCCGAGCAGGAAGTCGCCGACCAGGACGCTCGCCTCATTGCCCCACAGCATCCGCGCCGACAGCTTGCCGCGGCGCAGTTCGCTCTCGTCGACCACGTCGTCATGCAGCAGCGTCGCGGTGTGCATGAACTCGACCGCGGCGGCGAGCTTGATATGGCCGTCGCCGGAATAGTTGGAGAGCTGGGCCATCGCCAGCGTCAGCATCGGACGCAGGCGCTTGCCGCCCGACGAGATCAGATGGTTGGCCACTTCCGGAATCATGGTGACTTCCGACCCGGTCCGCGACAGAATCGTGGCGTTGACCCGCTCCATGTCGGCGGCGACGAGCCCGACCAGCGCATCGATCGAGGCGTTCGACGGACTTTCGAAGGGTACAATAACCGCCACGCGGGTCTCCAATTTTGGCCAATTCGCACTATCCTTATCTACAATAGAAAGTGCAGGCTATGGCGGCAAGGGCAGGTAGCGGTTGACAGCCGAGGTGCAGTCGTCGCACCCGGGCGAAAAGGAGAACATCCGTTGCGGGAATTGGTCAGGACCAACGATATCGTGCTGGTTTCCGCGATCGGTGCGCTGCTCGACGGCGCCAATATCCATCATCTGGTGCTCGACCAGAACATGAGCGTGATCGAGGGATCGCTCGGCATCCTGCCGCGCCGGATTCTGGTGCATGCGGACGACAATCGCGCGGCCCGCCAGTTGCTGGTTGACGCCGGCCTCGCCCACGAATTGCGTCCCGATGAGTGACCCCGTCATCGATCTCACCGAGGATGCATTTCTCGGCGGGCAATTGCGCGTCAAGCAACTGAAATCAGGACATCGCGCCGGCCACGATGCGGTGCTGCTGGCTGCGGCGACCGCTGCCCGTTCGGGCGACCGCGTGGCCGAACTCGGCGCCGGCGTCGGCGTCGCGGGCCTTTCGCTGGCAAGACGCGTGGCCGGTATCGAGCTCGTCCTGGTCGAGATCGACGCCGTGCTGGCAGGCCTTGCGCGCGCCAATGCGGGAGCGAATGCGATCCCAGCCGACGTGATCGTGCTCGATGTGGAAGCCGATGCCACGGCCTTCGCCGCCGCCGGCCTCGGTCCTGACAGCGTCGACGCGGTGCTGATGAATCCACCCTTCAACGATCCGGCGCGGCACCGTGCGTCGCCGGACACCGCGCGCGGGATCGCGCATATGGCGACCGCGACCACGCTCCTGAAATGGGGGCACGCCAGCCGGCGCATTCTCAGATCGCGGGGAGTGCTGACGCTGATCTGGCGCGCCGACGGCATTGCCGAGGTGCTGGCTGCGCTCGATCACGGTTTCGGGAGCGTGCAGATCCTGCCTGTCCACGGCGATGCGCAGGCGCCTGCCAACCGCATCCTGGTTCGCGCCACCAAGGGCGGGCGGGCGCCGACGCAAATCCTTGCCGCCCTGATGCTCAACGATGCGCCAGGCGTGCCCAATAAAAGGGTGCAGGAGGTTCTCGCCGGGAAGGCGAGCCTGCCGCTCGCGAACCCGTAAAGTCGGCGCGCTTGCCAATCATGGAACCGGGACGCTATTGCGGAAGCGTCTCTGACTGTTGCTTGGGCGCCGAGGTGAAGTGGATCGCGGCCAGAAGGCTGCCGATGAGCATTATCAGCAGGTAGATTTTCATGTCAGTCTCCACTGCGCCATTGCAGCTTTAACATCTGCAATGCAAAAGGCGTTCCGGCCCGGGAAGGCGTGCTGCCTTTGCTTTGACAGTGGTGCGATAAAAAATGGTTAATTCGAGGTAACGAACTGAACAATAATTTGCTGGGTTCTTCACAAGGCCGTGTTGCCGTATGGGCCGGCATCGGGGCAAACGGTGCTTATTAGGTCCCGCCCGCTGGCAGATGGGCGGGACCTAGCTTTTTGCGAAACTGCACCTAATTGGGTAAGCTGCTTACTTAATGTGCAGCGGCCATGCCTTTAGGCCGTAATCGTAGGCGTCGAGAATAGTGCCGTTTGGTAACTTCCGGTAACGGCGGAAGATCACGTTGAACGGCTTCTTGGGATTCTTGATCTTGGTCATCATTAACTCCTTTCCCCGACGGGTGTTGCGACGAATGGGAAAGGCAAGTAAGAAACCTTGACTGCCAAGCCAAAGTGCCAATCCAATCGTCGACCGTTTCTACGAACCGCGTCGGCAATTCGAAGACGGAAAAACCGGGTCGCCGCCAGCGATCCGGTTTTTTCAGTTTCATTCCTCATACTGTCGCCTAATGAAGCTGGCCATCAAGGGGACGGCAAACGAGTACTTTCCGTGTCTGTTCTTATAGATGAGACCTTGTTTGGTTAGGGTGGCGAGGATTTGGTTGGTGTGACTATTCCCAAATCCTCGCCCAAGAATGATGCTGGACTCGTCTACGATTTCTTGAACCGAAAATTCTCTGTCGCAGCTATCGAGATTCGACACCACGTACATGAGTTCTCGCTGGCGGTCGGTGATCCTGGCCCACCGTCCGGCAAAGAAGTCGGTGTCGAGTTTACGTGTAATTTCTTCACTGGGGACTGGACTCAACTCGTTTCCCGAACTCGCTTGCTGAACCCAAATGTCGTACACCTCTCGGCAGATAAACTGGATAAAGTATGGATAGCCGCCGGATAACCCTGTTATGACTTCCACGGAAGACTGCGAGAAATGTACGGGGCACTTGGAATCTTGAACTGGTTTCGTGATTGCCTCTTCGCAGTCTTCGACATCGAGTTGGGCTAGAGAGACCACGCGAAACATCCGCTCTGCGTAGGTTCTCGACTCTACCAGCTTCGGAAATAGCGTTGGCAATCCCACGAGTACCAACATGAACGGAATGCCTTTTCGCTGAATCGATTGGAATACGTCCAACAGAACAGCGAGGGGAAATTGCTCTTTCTCGGCGTTGTCGGAAAGGTTCTGCGCCTCGTCGTAGGCGAAGACAATGCCGTTGCGACCCGTCTGGCTAAAGATAGACCAGACGAATTCTAGGACGGCTTTGATCTTGTCGGCGACCAGTCCCGGCGTTTCTTCGAACTTGCTCATCAGGAAGGCGTAGTTGACGGGACGAACAAGAGCCGACGGCTTGCCCGTAAAGCCAACCGTGCTCGGTCCTTGCGTGTGAAGCGTGACGCCTGATGTGATCACCGACAGGTCGGTTATGATGCGCGTGGCAAGGTTTGCCTCGCTAACGCTAATGGTCTCGCTCAGATCGGCGCCGACCCACATCCAGTTTTCCCGGATGGCGATGGGCTTCAAAGTCTCGAGGAGCACGGTCTTGCCGACACCGCGCAGGCCGGTCAGAACGAGATTATCGAGGATGGTCCGTTGCTGTAGAAGACGTTCGAATTCCTTCTGCTCTGCTTGACGGCCAGCAAGGTAGGGCGGCATGTGCCCGGCTCCCGGACGAAACGGATTTCCAAATGTAGACATGATGAGGCTCCCGGCTTTATTTAGATCATAGACTAAATTTATGGCGATGTCTACCTTGCACTAAGGATGTAGAGGTATTATAAGACCATCATCGTGCGTTCGGCCCGGCTCCACGAGTTCAGACGGGGTGACCACAATGTGTGCCATTACGGCATTGCTCCACGTGTTATCTCCAAACTAAAAGACCCCCACCTTACGGTGAGGGTCTTGATGTTGTGCAGCGCAATTGGTCTCAGCAAAGTCCCAAGGGGATCAACCTGCCAAAACTGAGTCTAGCAGGCAGGCCCCAACCATCAAAATTCCCCTGATTGAAAATGGAGACGGAGTTGAACTGCAAGACGGCATCGAACATCACTCGCGCGGGCCGACGACGGTGAACGACACGTCGGAAGGATCCCCCATCGTCCATCGTAAGACGATACAAAGGCAATGTGTCTTCTCATAGTTCAGTAAAGACGTCTTCGAGGTAACGGCATGAGTGAACAATTAAGTGATCGTACAGGTTTGCCGAACCTCGTTGACAGGCTGAAGCAACTCATTCCGGCGAAATTCCGGCGTGACGCCGCTGTGGTCCCGGTGGTGCGCCTGTCGGGCGTGATCGGCGCGGTGACGCCGCTGCGGCCGGGCCTGACGCTGGCGGGCATCGCCAAGACGCTGGAACGCGCATTCGCCACCAAGCATGCCAAGGCGGTGGCGCTGGTGATCAATTCGCCGGGCGGCTCGCCGGTGCAGTCACGGCAGATCTATCTGCGGATCAGGCAGCTGGCCGAGGAAAAGAAGCTTCCGGTTCTGGTGTTCGTCGAGGACGTCGCGGCCTCGGGCGGCTACATGATCGCCTGCGCCGGCGACGAAATCTTCTGCGATCCGTCCTCGATCCTCGGCTCGATCGGCGTGGTCGGCGGCAGTTTCGGGTTTCAGGACCTGATCAAGCGGATTGGCGTCGAGCGGCGGCTCTATACGGCGGGCGAGCACAAGGCGATGCTCGATCCGTTCCTGCCGGAAGATCCCGATGATGTGGCGCGCCTGAAGACGCTTCAGCGCGAGATCCACGCGATCTTCATTGCGCTGGTCAAGGCAAGCCGCGGCGCCCGCCTCGCGGGTGCCGATGACGACTTGTTTACCGGCGAATACTGGGCGGGCGAGCGGTCGGTGTCGCTCGGCCTGGCGGACGGCATCGGCGATATCAGATCGACGCTTCGCGCGCGTTTTGGCGAGAAGGTGCTGACGCCCGTCATTGCGCCCGCCAGCGGGATGATATCCGGGCTGCTCGGCCGGAGGTCACCGGGGGCGGGCTCGATGGCTGCGTTTGAAGGTATCAGGGGATTGCCTGATGACCTGATCTCGGCGCTGGAGACGCGGGCAATTTGGGCGAAATTTGGGTTTTAGGCCGATTGGCGTCCGCGCCATTTGGTCTCCAAAAGCTGAATTGCGGAGCAGCCCGGCTTGAGCGAGAATGCCGTGATTGGGGGCTGACTCGTGAAGACAAGGATCGACTGATGCCGCCGCTGATCGCATTCGCGGGTGCCCTGGGAGGGCTCGCCGTGGTCCGCTGGGCCTACAAGACTGCCGTCCGCATCAACAGGGAGTTGGAGGAGGCGCGTCTGGCTCGCGTTGCCGAAGCTGCCCAGACGGCCGAAATCCCGACGCTGCGCCGTGACCCGGTCACCGGGGCGTACCGGCCGGGTTAGGTTGAAGTTCGCCACCCCCTGAGTTCGTCATGCCCGGGCTCGTGCCGGGCATCCACGCCTTAGGGCCTGTCGACGAGAAAGAACGTGGATGGCCGGGACATAGGCGAGCGGGAGCGAGGCCGTCCTTCAGACGGCTATGCCCGGCCAAGACGTTGAGAGGCACCCCGCCATCGCCTTGATTCCCCGCCTGCACGCCGATACGGTCCCGCGCGCTTAAAACCCCCCTCGCGAGACCGATTCTGCCGATGGACGCACTTCCTGCCCATATGCGCCCGGAACGTTCGTTCCAGGGCTTCATCCTTGCTCTGCAGCGGTTCTGGGCCGAGCAGGGCTGCGTGATCCTGCAGCCCTATGACATGGAAATGGGCGCCGGCACCTTCCATCCCGCGACGACGCTGCGTGCGCTCGGGCCAAAGCCTTGGAATGCGGCCTATGTGCAGCCCTCGCGGCGGCCGAAGGACGGCCGCTATGGCGAGAACCCCAACCGTCTGCAGCACTATTACCAGTTTCAGGTGATCATGAAGCCGTCGCCGCCGAACCTGCAGGACCTGTACCTGAAGTCGCTGGCGGCGATCGGCATCGATTCCAGCGTTCACGATATCCGCTTCGTCGAGGACGATTGGGAAAGCCCGACGCTCGGCGCCTGGGGGCTGGGCTGGGAGTGCTGGTGCGACGGCATGGAAGTCAGCCAGTTCACCTACTTCCAGCAGGTCGCGGGCGTCGAATGCGCGCCGGTCGCCGGCGAACTGACCTACGGACTCGAGCGCCTTGCGATGTATGTGCAGGGCGTCGACCGCGTCTACGATCTCAACTTCAACGGCCGCGACGGTGCCGACAAGGTCACCTATGGCGACGTCTTCCTGCAGGCTGAGCAGGAATATTCCCGGCACAATTTCGAGCATGCCGACACCGCGATGCTGTTCGAGCAGTTCAGGATGGCGGAGGAGGCCTGCCGGAAATATCTCGCCGCTGGTTGGCAAGAAAACTTGAAGTCGGGCGGCAATCAGAAAGAGCATCTGATGGCGCTGCCGGCCTATGACCAGTGCATCAAGGCCAGCCACGTCTTCAACCTGCTCGACGCCCGCGGCGTGATCTCGGTGACCGAACGGCAGAGCTACATCATGCGGGTGCGCGAGCTGGCGAAGGCCTGCGGCGAAGCCTGGATTCACACCGAAACGGGCAGGGCGGCCTGATGCCTGATCTTCTCCTCGAACTGTTCTCCGAAGAGATCCCCGCGCGCATGCAGGCAAAGGCGGCGGACGATCTGCGCCGCATGGTCACCGACAGGCTGGTCGCCGAAGGCCTGGTCTACGAAGGGGCGAAAGCGTTCGCGACGCCGCGCCGGCTGGCGCTCACCGTGCACGGCATTCCCACAAGGCAGCCCGACCTCAAGACCGAACGTCGCGGACCGAAGATCGGCGCCCCCGATGCGGCCGTGCAAGGCTTTTTGAAAGCGACCGGCCTCAAATCGCTGGAGGAGGCGACGATCCAGCGTGACCCGAAAGGCGATTTCTACGTCGCGCTGATCGAGAAGCCGGGCCGCGCCACGCTCGACGTGCTCGCCGAGATTCTGCCCGTCATCATCAGGACCTTCCCGTGGCCGAAATCGATGCGCTGGGGCGCACGCTCGGCCAAGCCGGGCGCGTTGTCCTGGGTGCGGCCGCTGCATTCGATCATCGCGACCTTCGGTCCGGAGACCGAAGAGCCCGATGTCGTGAAGTTTTCGGTCGACGGTATCGAGACCGGCCAGACCACGCACGGCCACCGCTTCCTGGCGCCCGCCGCCATCCCGGTCCGCCGTTTCGAGGACTACGAAGCCAAGCTGAAGGCCGCCAAGGTCGTGCTCGATCCGCAGGCGCGCAAGGACATCATTTCGGCTGACGCTACGGAACTGGCATTCGCGCAAGGCTTTGAACTGGTCGAGGACCAGGTGCTGCTCGACGAGGTCGCCGGCCTCGTCGAATGGCCGGTCGCGCTGATGGGCTCGTTCGATGCGGAATATCTGTCGATCCCCGACGAGGTGATCCGCGCCACCATCCGCAACAACCAGAAATGCTTCGTGGTGCGCGACCCCAGGACGGGCAAACTCGCCAACAAGTTCATTCTGACAGCCAATATCGAGGCGACCGACGGCGGCAAGGTGATCATATCGGGCAACGAGCGCGTGATCCGCGCGCGATTGTCGGATGCGAAGTTCTTCTACGAGACCGACCTGAAGACCAAGCTCGAGAGCCGGCTGCCGAAGTTCGAGCAGATCGTGTTCCACGAAAAGCTGGGCACGCAGGCCGAGCGCATCAAGCGGATCGAGTGGCTGGCGGCCGAGATCGCGCCGCTGGTCGGCGCCGACGTCGAAAAGGCGAAGCGCGCGGCGCATCTGGCCAAGGCGGATCTGCTGACCGAAGTCGTCGGCGAATTTCCTGAATTGCAGGGCTTGATGGGCAAGTACTACGCGCTGGCACAAGGCGAAGATGCCTCCGTCGCGGCCGCAAGCGAGGAACATTACAAGCCGCAAGGCCCCGCCGACAGTGTTCCGTCGGACAAGGTAAGCGTCGCAGTTGCTTTAGCCGACAAGTTGGACACGCTGGTCGGATTCTGGGGAAATGATGAGAAGCCTACCGGCAGCAAGGATCCGTTCGCACTTAGACGAGCTGCATTGGGGATCATTCGAATATTAGAGTCGTGTGAGGTTAGGCTTCCTCTGTCAAAGTTCATCAACACAGCGTGGTGGGGCCATACTGCCAGCGAGGCAGGCGCTATCGGTCAGTCGGATCGTTTCTCGGCTGATCTGCTCTCTTTCTTCGCCGACCGCCTGAAAGTCCAGCTTCGCGATCAGGGCGCGCGTTACGATCTCGTCGATGCCGTGTTCTCGCTTGGCGGGCAGGATGATCTGCTGATGGTCGTCCGTCGCGTCGAAGCGCTTGGCAAGTTCCTCGACAGCGACGACGGCAAGAACCTGCTTGCAGGGACCAAGCGCGCGAGTAACATCCTCGCGATCGAGGAGAAAAAGGACAGGCGCAGGTTTGACGGCGCACCTGATGCCGGGCTCTACCAGTTGGCTGAGGAAAAGGCGCTGGCGACAGCAATCGACCAGGTCAAGCGCGAGGCGGGGGCCGCGGTTGCAGAGGAAGATTTCACCACCGCGATGAGCGCGATGGCAAAGCTGCGTCCGGCGGTCGATGCGTTCTTCGACAAGGTCAAGGTCAATGCCGATGAACCCCAGGTGCGCGAGAATCGACTAAAGCTACTGAACGAAATCCGCGCGGCGACCCGCGCGGTGGCGGATTTTTCCAAAATCGAAGGCTAGACCATGGATCGACAGACGCTTGCCGCTTACGACACGGATGCGGCGGCGTTCGCGAGTGACTGGCTCGGTCAGCCGGCGCCTGTCGACCTGCAGGAAATCGTCGAGCGCTTCTTCGTGCGCGGCGGCAATTCGGCCGACATCGGCTGCGGCTGCGGCCGCGAGGTCGCCTGGCTGCACGCGAACGGTTTTTCGGCCGTCGGCTTCGATGCCTCCGAAGGCCTGCTCAAGGAGGCGCGCCGGCGCTATCCCTCCTTCAAGTTCGCGCATGCGGAGCTACCCGATCTGAGCGGCATCGGCACGTTCGACAACGTGCTGTGCGAAACCGTGATCATGCATCTCGACCGCAAGGAGATCGCAGCCTCGGTTCGCCGTCTGCTCGATGTCGTCAAGCCGAGCGGCATCCTCTATCTGAGCTGGCGCGTCACCGAAGGCACCGACGAGCGCGATGCGCAGGGCCGTCTCTACGCGGCGTTCGATCCGGCCGAGGTGCGCGCGGAACTGAACGGCGTGACGGTGCTGCTCGACGAAGAGGTCGTCAGTGCCTCCTCGGGGAAGAAGATTCATCGGCTGGTGGTGAAGAAGCAGGGGCTGGAAATACGGGAATAATCCGTAGGCATCGCGTCCTTGGTGCACGTCTTCACAAAAAGAAAAACCCCGCCCGGAGGGGATGCCGGGCGGGGTTTCTGTCCGGTCGTATCTCGCGCACATCCGCTTGCGCGGCGCCCGGACCAGATCGTTCAGGCTACCGAGGTCTAGTCGACCACCTGAACGATGCGACGCGAACGCGGTTCGACCAATATCGTCCGGCCGTTGACCACGGTGTAGCGATAGGGCGTGACGCCAAAGGTTTGCGGCACGTCGTAATAGGTCACGCCGGTTTCCGGCAGCACGCCGCCGACCACCACGCGTTCCGAGATCGTGTAGTTCGGGACGCGCTCACGCACGATGTATTCACGGAAGGCAGGCCGCTGATCGGCAAGGATGCCCTCGTGCTCGCCGACAACGACCGTACCGCCGCCGGCAACGCCTGTCGTGATCGTGGTCTGCGCCTGGGCCGCGATCGGGGCCGCGATTGCGCCGGCGATCGCCGCAATGGTCAATAGTCTGTTCCGCATGGTGAACTCCTTCGCGAGAAGAGGCGCCGGCTTTCGCCAACGCGCACAATGCGGAGCCAATTCATTCGCGGGCGGCATTGTTCCGGAAAAAGCGCAGCCTCATACGCGGCATTTCCGGGGAATTGTTGCGGAGCCTGGAACCCATTGAAGGCGGAAGCGTCTTGCTATTCCGGAACCGCGCCAGCGGTTAAGTTGCACCCCGCGATTCGACTCCCACTCATTCAGCCGGAGACTTCAATGACCATCACCGCTGCGCACATTTCCCCGATCGTCGCCCTGATCGCGGGAGTCCTGATTCTGATCATGCCGCGGTTCCTGAATTTCATCGTCGCGATCTACCTGATCGTGGTCGGTCTGGCCGGCCTCGGCGTGTTCAAGATGTTGAAGTTCTAGAATGGGAAAAGGCGGGTTTCGCGGCTTGCGCGGAACCCCTCAAAATGGTGTAAGGCGCGCATCTTTCCCACCTTTTTCGGATAGTTGGAATCCATGGCCAAAGCCGTCGCGAAGTCCAAGAAGGCTGCAGCGAAATCTGCAGCGAAATCAAAGCCATCTGCACGAAAAATGGCTGCCGCGCCTGCCGCCCGCAAGGCGCTGAACAAGGCCCCGGCCAAGCCGGTGGCCAAGGCCAAGCCCGTCAAAAAGGCCGCGGTCGGCAAGCCGGCGGTCGAAGCGGTAAAATCCGGCAAGTGGGTCTATACCTTCGGCGACGGCAAGGCCGAGGGCAAAGCGGGCCTGCGCGACCTGCTCGGCGGCAAGGGCGCCAACCTCGCCGAGATGGCCAATCTCGGCCTGCCGGTGCCTCCCGGCTTCACGATCCCGACTTCGGTCTGCACCTATTTCTATG
The DNA here is from genome assembly GCF_036735945.1 of Bradyrhizobium sp. Lineage (GTDB taxonomy): Bacteria > Pseudomonadota > Alphaproteobacteria > Rhizobiales > Xanthobacteraceae > Bradyrhizobium. The sequence continues at coordinate 20,016 of NZ_DAINNI010000090.1, forward strand.
CGCACGACAAATCCTATCCGGCCGCGCTGAAGCCGCAGGTCGAGAAGGCGCTCGACTATGTCGGCAAGCTGACCGGCAAGGCGTTCGGCGATTCCAAAAATCCGCTGCTGGTGTCGGTTCGCTCCGGCGGCCGCGCCTCGATGCCGGGCATGATGGACACCGTGCTCAATCTCGGCCTCAACGACAAGACCGTCGAGGCGCTCGCCGAACTCTCCGGCGACCGGCGCTTCGCCTATGACAGCTATCGCCGCTTCATCACGATGTATTCGGACGTGGTGCTCGGCTTCGAGCATCATCACTTCGAGGACATCCTCGACACCTTCAAGGACAGCCAGGGCTACACGCTCGACACCGATCTGTCCGGCGACGACTGGGTCGAACTGGTCGGCAAGTACAAGGAAGCGGTGGCGCGCGAGACCGGCAAGGATTTCCCGCAGGACCCGCACGAGCAATTGTGGGGCGCGATCGG
>NZ_DAINNI010000091.1:0-20189 GCF_036735945.1 Bradyrhizobium sp.
ATCCACACCAGCCATCACACCCATTACGTGATCGGCACCGGCGCCAACGATCCGCAGAAGATGGACCCGACGGCGAGCCGCGAAACGCTCGACCATTCGATCATGTATATCTTCGCGGTCGCGCTCGAAGACGGCGGCTGGCATCACGAACGCTCCTATGCGCCGGAGCGCGTCGGCCGCGAGGCGACGGTGGCGCTGTGGCGCAAGATTTCGACGGTCGAGGACCCCGCATGGACCCACCGCTACCACAGCCATGACCCGCGCGACAAAGCCTTCGGTGGCCGCGTCGTCGTGAAGCTGAAGGGCGGCTCCGTCATCAGCGACGAGATCGCGCTGGCAGACGCGCATCCGCTGGGCGCCCGCCCGTTCAAGCGGCCGGACTATGTCAGCAAGTTCCGCACCCTGTCTGAAGGCATCATTGCCACAACCGAGCAGGATCGCTTCCTCGCAACGATCGAGAGGCTGCCCACGCTCAAGGCCGGTGAACTGACCGACCTCACTTTCACGGTCGACCCGAAGCTGCTCGGCAAGGCGCCGACGCATGGAATCTTCGACTGGCGCGACACCGCCCCGTCTGAGTCGCGGCGCGCCGCCAGCAATCGATAGAGGAGATTGAGATGACCGACATCAAGCCCGCTGCAAAAAAATCGGTGGCGCTTTCCGGCGTGATCGCCGGCGACACCGCGCTGTGCACCGTCGGCCGCACCGGCAACGATTTGCATTATCGCGGCTACGACATTCTCGATGTCGCTGAAACCTGCGAGTTCGAGGAGATCGCCTATCTCCTGGTGCACGGCAGCCTGCCGACGCTGGCGGAGCTTAAGAACTACAAGGCCAGGCTGAAGGCGTTGCGCGGGTTGCCGCTCGCCGTGCGGCAGACGCTGGAGCTGCTGCCGGCCGCGGCGCATCCGATGGACGTCCTGCGAAGCGGGGTCTCCGCGCTCGGCTGTATCCTGCCGGAAGCCCACGATCACAACCAGCCCGGCGCGCGCGACATTGCCGACCGGCTGATGGCCTCGCTCGGGTCGATGCTGCTCTACTGGCATCACTACGCCCACCACGGCCGCCGCATCGACGTCGAGACCGACGACGATTCGATCGGCGCGCATTTCCTGCATCTGCTGCACGGCAAGAGGCCGTCGCCATCGCATGAACGCGCGATGCACACCTCGCTGATCCTCTACGCCGAGCACGAATACAACGCCTCGACCTTCACCGCCCGCTCGATCGCAGGCACCGGCTCGGACCTCTATTCCGCGATCACCGGTGGCATCGGCGCGCTGCGCGGGCCCAGGCATGGCGGCGCCAACGAGATCGCCTTCGAAGTCCAGAAGCGCTACGCCAATCCGGAGGAAGCCGAAGCCGATATCCGCCGCAGGGTCGCGGCGAAGGAGGTTGTGATCGGGTTCGGTCATCCCGTCTACACGATCGCCGACCCCCGCAACAAGGTGATCAAGGAAGTCGCGCGACGCCTGAGCATCGAAGGCGAGAATACCAGGATGTTCGACATCGCCGACCGGATCGAGGCCGTCATGGCCGACGCCAAGAACATGTTCGCCAATCTCGACTGGTTCAGCGCCGTGTCCTACCACGCGATGGATGTTCCGACCGCGATGTTCACGCCGCTGTTCGTGATATCAAGGACGTCGGGATGGGCGGCGCATGTGATGGAGCAACGCGCCAACAACAAGATCATCCGCCCGGCGGCGAACTATATCGGGCCGGAGAATCTGAAGTTCGTGCCGCTGCAGGAACGCGGCAAGGCAGCGGCCCCGTCGCAGGCCGCGTAGGGAGGCCGCAATGGTGTATCTCGTGGCCGCCGACGCGGCCGACACGCCGGCCGGAACGCGGTTCCGGCGCTTGCTGGACCGGCCTGATATTCTCCAGATGCCCGGCACGCACAACGGGATGGCCGCGCTGCAGGCACGCGACGCCGGTTTCTCCGCGCTCTATCTGTCGGGTGCGGCGATGACCGCATCGATGGGCCTGCCCGATCTCGGCATCGTCACGATCGAAGAGGTCACCTTCTTCATCCGCCAGGTGGCGCGGGCCAGCAGCCTGCCGGTGCTGGTCGACGGCGACACCGGCTATGGCGAGGCGCTCAACGTCATGAACATGGTGCGCAGCTTCGAGGACGCCGGCGCCGCGGCCGTTCACATCGAGGACCAACTGCTGCCGAAAAAATGCGGCCACCTCAACGACAAGCGGCTGGCGGATGCCCGCGACATGGCGACCAAGGTCGCCGCCGCTGCCAGGGCGCGGCGTCATCTCTACCTGATCGCCCGAACCGACGCCGCCGCCAGCGAAGGCATCGACGGCGCGGTCGCCCGCGCAAAGCTGTACCTGGAAGCGGGCGCGGACGCGATCTTCCCGGAAGCCATGACGTCGCGCGAGATGTTCGAGGAATTTGCCAGGCGCCTTCCCGGCACCCCGCTGCTCGCGAACATGACGGAGTTCGGCAAAACCCCGTTGTTCACCGCTTCCGAATTCGAGGCGATGGGCTATCGCATGGTGATCTGGCCGGTGTCGTCGCTGCGCGTCGCCAACAAGGCCCAGCAGAACCTGTTCGCGGCCCTCAAGCGGGACGGCAGCACGTGCAGGATGCTCGACCAGATGCAGACGCGCGCCGAACTCTACGCAACGATCGGGCTGCACGACTACGAGACGCTCGACGCCTCCATTGTCAGAACCATCCTTCCCGACGGCGCAGAGCAGAACTGAGCTATTTCGCTGTCCTGCCCAACGATATCCATCGAGAGCGATGGGTAGCTTCCCATCCGCGCTCTTATTGACCACGGATTGCCATTGAGCCTAACTGAAGCCGTCGTGGTTCTTCGGAAAGCGTTTTCCGAAGCCAAGAGGGAAGCCGGTGCGAAGCCGGCGCTGCCCCCGCAACTGTAAGCGGCGAGCCGCTGTCCAACAACGTCACTGAACCTCTCGAGGTTTCGGGAAGGCCGGACAGCAGCATGGACCCGCGAGCCAGGAGACCTGCCTCGACAACATACACGTCCTCGGGCGGGGTGTCCCGGTGGTGCGGTTGCGGTTTCGCGCGCGCTGTCGTCGCGGAATCCAGACGTGTCACTTCGGCCTTTGCCTCCAACTTTTGGGGTTAAGCCATGTCTTCCAAGACGAAATCCACTTCGATCTCCACTTCCATTCCCGTTGCCTCTCTCGGTACGCCGCGGATCGGCCCGCGCCGCGAACTGAAATTCGCGCTCGAAAGCTTCTGGTCGGGCGCATCGGACCAAAAGGCGCTGCTCGAGACCGGCGCAGGTCTGCGCGCGGCCAACTGGGCACGGCAGAAAAAACTCGGCATCACCGTCATCCCGTCGAACGATTTCTCGTTCTACGACCAAGTGCTCGATACTTCGGTGATGGTCGGCGCTGTCCCTGATATCTATGGCTGGCACGGCGGCCCGGTTCCGCTCGCGACCTATTTTGCGATGGCCCGCGGCGCGCAGGGCAAGGCGGATGAAGCCGCCTGCGGCCACGCCCACCACGGGCACGATACGACACACGGCGTGCCGGCGCAGGAAATGACGAAATGGTTCGACACCAACTATCACTACATGGTGCCCGAGCTGACGCGAGACCAGAAGTTCGCCCTCGCCTCGCGCAAGCCGATCGAGGAATATGAGGAGGCGAAGGCGCTGGGCTACCAGACACGCCCCGTGCTGCTCGGCCCGGTCACCTTCCTCAAGCTCGCAAAGAGCAAGGATGCCGGCTTCAATCCGCTGACGCTGCTCGAGCGCCTGCTGCCGGTTTACATCGACGTGCTGCGTGAACTGGCCTATCGGGGCGCCGAATGGGTGCAGGTCGATGAGCCATGTCTGGTGCTGGACCTCGATGCTGCCGCGCGGCAGGCGCTGCAGTTCGCCTATGCGGAGATCGCGCACGCCGTACCGCAGATCAAGATCATGCTGGCGAGCTATTTCGGCAGCCTCGGCAGCAATCGCGAGATCGCGCTGGCGCTGCCGGTCGCCGGCCTGCATCTCGACCTGGTCCGCGCGCCGGAGCAGATCGACGACCTCGCCGATGTTCCCGATGACCGCGTGCTGTCGTTCGGCGTGATCGACGGCCGCAACATCTGGCGGGCGGATTTGAGCCGGATTCTCGCGTCGATCGAACCCGTGGTCGCGAAATTCGGCCAACACCGCGTGCAGATCGCCCCGTCCTGCTCGCTGCTGCATGTCCCGATCGACCTGGCGCTGGAGACGGCGCTCGATCCCGAAATGAGGAGCTGGCTGGCGTTCTCGGCGCAGAAGCTCGAGGAACTGGCCACGCTCGCAACGGCGCTCGCCGGTGGCCGCGCGACGGTCGAAGCCGGCCTGAACGCCTCGGACCAGGCGGCGGCCGCGCGCAAGACCTCCTCGCGCATCCACGATGCCAAGGTCGCGGCGCGCGTTGCCGGCATCGATGAAGCGATGCGCCGCCGCGCCAGCGTATTCGCCGAACGCATCTCCGTTCAGCGCGAGCGCTTTGGCCTGCCCGCCTTTCCGACCACGACGATAGGCTCGTTTCCGCAGACGGCTGAAATCCGCAAGGCCCGCGCGGCGCATGCCAAGGGCGCGCTGACGGACGAGGTCTACAAGGTCTATCTGCAGGAGCAGACGGCCCGCGCGGTGCAGTGGCAGGAAGATATCGGGCTGGACGTGCTGGTGCACGGCGAGTTCGAGCGCAACGACATGGTGCAGTATTTCGGCGAACAGCTCGCCGGCTTCGCCTTCACCTCACACGGCTGGGTGCAGTCCTACGGCTCGCGCTATGTGCGCCCGCCCGTCCTGTTCGGCGACGTCTCGCGACCGAAGCCGATGACGGTCGAGTGGTGGCACTACGCGCAGTCGCTGACGAAACGGCCGATGAAGGCGATGCTGACCGGGCCGGTCACCATCCTGAACTGGTCATTCGTGCGCGACGACATTCCGCGCAGCGAGGCCTGCCGGCAGATCGCGCTCGCGATCCGCGACGAGGTCGCCGATCTCGAGGCCGCCGGCGCCGGCATGATCCAGATCGACGAGGCGGCGCTGCGCGAAGGCCTGCCGCTGCGCAAATCCGAATGGAAGGCCTATCTGGACTGGGCCGTCGACGCCTTCCGCCTCTGTTCGTCCGGCGTACGCGACGAGACCCAGATCCACACCCACATGTGCTACTCGGAGTTCAACGACATCATCGACGCGATCGGCGCGATGGACGCCGACGTGATCTCGATCGAGACCTCGCGCTCGAAAATGGAGTTGCTCGACGCGTTCAGGGACTATCGCTATCCGAACGAGATCGGCCCCGGCGTCTACGACATCCATTCGCCGCGCGTCCCCGAGGTTGGCGAGATGACGGGTCTGCTCCGCCTGGCGCGGCAGCGGCTGGCGGACGCCCAGATCTGGATCAATCCGGATTGCGGGCTGAAGACGCGCAAATGGGAAGAGGTGCGGCCGGCACTCGTCAATATGGTCGCCGCAGCGCGGGAATTGCGGGCGATCGCTTGATGGGTCATGCGCGCGGCCGACCACGTCCCGGGAAGCTGCGCGCGCCCCCTTTAATTCCCCGTCTGCAGCTCGCCGAAGCGATCCCAGGTCTTGCCGTTGAAACGCATGAACTGCATCTGATCGACCGGCACATGGTCGGTCGGCGAGGTGTTGACCTTGATGCCGGGCAGCAGCATCGGTAGCTCCAGATCCTTGATCGCGTAGGCCTGCTTCAAGATGTTCTCGGTCGAGAGATCGTTCCCGCAGGCCTTCAGCACCGCTTCCAGCACCATCGCACTGTTGTAGGCGTTGACGTAGTTGGTGTCGTGCTGGTCGCCATCGGGAACGTATCTTGTCATGAACTCCCGCCAGGCCTTGACGCCGGGATCGTCCTTCCAGGCGGGATCGTCGGGGTCCTTGACGTAGGCGGTGGAGAGGATGCCGGTACCGGCCTCGACGCCTGCCGGCTCCATTACGGTGGAAATCCACACTGCCACGTTGGAGAGGAACGTCATCGGCCGCCAGCCGATCTCGAACGCCTTGCGGATCGACTGCGCGGCGAACTTCGGCGTCGCTGCGATGACGAACACGTCAGCGCCGGACGCCTTCAGCTTCACGATCTGCGAATCGATGGTCGGATCGGAAATTTCATAGGTGACGGCGGTGACGATCGAATCGTATTTCTCGCCGAGCACGTCCTTCAATCCTGCGAGATAGTCCCGGCCGAAATCATCGTTCTGCGAGATCACGGCGAACCTGGCGTCGGGATTCTTCGAAAGCGCGTAACGCGCATAGAGCCGCGCCTCATAGCGGAACGGCGCCTGCACGCCGACGGTCGCTTGCGGAAACTGCGCGATGTCGGCGAATTTCGAGGCGCCGGAAGCCAGGAACAGTTGCGGGATATTCTTGCTCTGCAGATATTTGGCGATTGCCGTATTGTGAGCGGTGCCGATCGAGGAGAAGATCAGCGCGACCTCGTCGCTTTCGACCAGACGCCGCGTCTGCTCCACGGTCTTCGGCGGAGCGTAGCTGTCGTCGAGCGAGATCAGGTTGATCTTGCGGCCGTTGATGCCGCCGCGCTCGTTGAGCATCTTGAAATAACCGATCTCGCCTTTCCCCAGCGCACCGAACGCCGATACCGGGCCGCTGTACGGCATGGTCTGGCCGATCTTGATTTCGGTGGCGGTCACACCGCGCATCTCGGCGGCGGTTGCGGGGAGCGCCAGCAATCCCAGCGCGACAAGTCCTGCGAGCAGACGCATCCGTTTCGCCTCCCTCTATGGCGCTTGGGCGATGGCCGCGACAGGCGCGGTTCAGCCGGCGCTCTCTTGTGCGGGCGCAAACATGCCATGGCATCACCACGCGCGCCATGGCCAGCGAGGACGTCGGCCGCATAAAGAAACGCGGCGTTTCCGCCGCGTTTCTTGTTCAGGATGCGATCCGCTCAGGCCTGCGGCTGCGGCTCCAGGCCGGGGTCCGGATCGGGACGGGGGCGCGGCTTGCCGGCCGGCGGCACGGCGGAAGCGCGCGGCGTGCTCGGCTCCAGCACCGACTCGCGGTTCGGCTTCTTGCCCTTGAGCAGGTCGATGATCTCGTCGCCGCTCAGCGTTTCGAACTCGAGCAGGCCCTTGGCCAGGGTTTCGAGGTCCTCGCGCTTCTCGGTAAGAATCCGCGTGGCTTCGTTGTAGCCCTCCTCGACAAAGCGCCGGATCTCGGTGTCGATCTTCTGAACCGTGGCCTCCGACGCGTTCTGGGTGCGCGATACCGACATGCCCAGGAACACCTCGTCCTGGTTTTCACCATAAGACACGGTGCCAAGCGCTTCGGACAGCCCCCAGCGCGTCACCATCATGCGCGCCAGTCGCGTTGCCTGCTCGATATCGGAAGAGGCGCCGGACGTAACCTTCTCCTTGCCGAAGATCAGTTCTTCCGCGACGCGGCCGCCCATCATGATGGCGAGCCGCGACGTCATCTGCTCGAGCGACATCGACAGCTTGTCGCGCTCGGGCAATTGCATGACCATGCCCAGCGCACGGCCGCGCGGAATGATCGTGGCCTTGTGGATCGGATCGGTCGCGACGACGTTGAGGCCGACGATGGCGTGGCCGCCCTCGTGATAGGCCGTCAGCATCTTCTCTTCCTCGGTCATGACGAGCGACTTGCGCTCGGCGCCCATCATCACCTTGTCCTTGGCTTCCTCGAACTCGGCCTGCGTCACCATCCGCTTGTTGCGCCGCGCGGCGGTCAGTGCCGCCTCGTTGACGAGGTTCATCAGGTCGGCGCCGGAGAAGCCCGGGGTGCCGCGCGCAATGGTCTTGAGGTTGATATCCGGCGCCAGCGGCACCTTGCGGACGTGAACCTTGAGGATCTGCTCGCGGCCGACGACATCGGGATTCGGCACCACCACCTGGCGGTCGAAACGGCCGGGACGCAGCAGCGCGGGATCGAGCACGTCCGGACGGTTGGTCGCCGCGATCAGGATCACGCCTTCATTGGCTTCGAAACCATCCATCTCGACCAGCAACTGGTTGAGCGTCTGTTCGCGCTCGTCATTGCCGCCGCCGAGACCGGCGCCGCGATGACGGCCGACCGCGTCGATTTCGTCGATGAAGATGATGCAGGGCGCGTTCTTCTTGGCCTGCTCGAACATGTCGCGCACGCGGCTCGCGCCGACGCCGACGAACATCTCGACGAAGTCGGAACCGGAAATGGTGAAGAACGGCACGTTGGCTTCGCCCGCGACCGCGCGCGCGATCAGCGTCTTGCCGGTGCCGGGAGGGCCGACCAGCAGCACGCCGCGCGGAATCCGTCCGCCGAGGCGCTGGAATTTGCCGGGGTCGCGCAGAAACTCGACGATCTCCTGCAGATCCTGCTTGGCCTCGTCGACGCCGGCAACGTCCTCGAAGGTGACGCGGCCATGCGCTTCGGTCAGCATCTTGGCGCGCGACTTGCCAAAGCCCATCGCCTTGCCGGCGCCGCCCTGCATCTGGCGCGACAGGAAAATCCACACGCCGATCAGCGCGATGAACGGCAGCCACGACACCAGCAGCGACACGAACCACGGCACGTTGTCGCCGGGCGGCTTGGCGGTGATCGTGACCTTGGCGTCGTAGAGGCGCTTCACCAGGTTGGGGTCGCTCGGCGCATAGGTCTGGAACGAAGAACCGTTGGTGAAGGTGCCGTGGATGTCCGGTCCCTGGATGATGACGTCACGCACGCGGCCCCCGTCGACCTCGCTGAGCAACTGCGAGAACGAGATGTCCTGCGAGGACGTGCGTTGACCCGGATTCTGGAAAAGCGTGAACAATGCCAACAGCAGCAATACAATGATGACCCAGAGGGCGAAGTTGCGCAAATTGGCGTTCATTGATCTTCCTTCGTGGTCGCGCGGATCGCGGCCCTATGTCCTTGGGTAACCCTTGAGTCTTCCTTGGGTAGTGAGGCGAGAAATCCCCGGTCCACTGCACCCCAATTTAGGTGGCGCCCGGGTCAATGCCAAGGGAACCACGCAGGACTATTTAACGCATCTTAACGCGATTCCCGGTCAAAAAATGATGCAAAAGCCGGGCTTTTTCAGGGGTGGTTAAGGCTCTGCCTGCCGGTATCGCGGATATTACCGCATGGAAACGTTTCTCACGACCGCCTGCCGCGGCGCGGCGGCGCGGGATCGACGTGAATTCGCCCCTCGGTCAGGCTGATCGCGGCCCCCGCAAGCGTCTGTTTAAGCCTGGTCTGCCTGCCGCCATTGGCAATGGCGTCATCCAGTACCGCCAACAGCGCCTCAACCTTGCCGAGTTCCGCAGGCCCTTCGTGACCGGCCCGGTCAATCGCACGCTTGAGCAGCCGAAGCCGGATTTCCTCGGGCAGACCGGCGAAGGCCTGCGCATCGAACCCGAAACGTGCGGCATCGTCGCGACCTTGCAACGCGAGATAGCGCTCGGCGCCATCGGCAAGCACCTCGATGGCCGCGTTGGCCCGCGCCAGCCTCGACGCCAGCCGCGCCAGGTTTCGGCTGTCGCCGCCCTCCTCGGCCAGCGCCGGCATCAAGGCGCGCAGCCGCGGCCGCGTGAAGCTCATGTCGCGATTGGTGGGATCGTCGGCGAAGGCAATCTTCGCCTTGCCCAACGTCGCAACGAGTTGCGATTTCGGAACGTCCAGCAACGGCCGCGCCAGCCACAGGCCCTCGCGCTCGGTCTCGCGCGCCATCGCCGCAAGTCCGGCAATGCCGCTACCGCGCAGCATCCGCATCAACAGCGTCTCGGCCTGGTCGTCGCGGGTATGCGCGGTGAGGATATGGGTTGCGCCGCTCGCCCGCGCGGTCTTCGCCAGCAATTGATAGCGCGCCCTGCGAGCCGCGGCCGGCAGACCGGTCTTCGGTTTGGCTCCGGCCCAGCGCAGCGTGCGATGGGGCATGTCGAGCGTACGCGCGAGGCGCTTGACGTCGCGCGCCTCGCGCGCGGCCTCCGCTCGCAAGCCGTGATCGACGGTAACCGCCAGCAGCCGCGGCCCGCGCGAAAGCGCACGGCGCCAGCGCGCAGCTAGCCACATCAGACCAAGCGAGTCGGGGCCGCCTGATACCGCGAGCACCAGCGCGGGCGCGGCTTTCCAATGCGCGAACAGTTCTTTCGCTTGCTGTGCCGAGATCGGCGCGTGGTCTTCGTCAGGCATGGCGTCGCCAGTCTATCCGAGGCCGATGGCGGCCTCGACCGGCTTTCACGTTAGCACTTAACGCGCTTCTGCTCACGATCGACGGCGGCCTTCACGCCCGCGGAGGCGCGCGGATATTTCCGCGTGACCTCGCCGAGCGCCGCGCAGGCGGCTTCCTTTTCCTTCAATGCCGCCAGCGATTGACCGAGCCGCAGCAGCGCGTCGGGCGCCTTGCCCGACTTGTCGTGCTTGGAGGTCACGCCGAGGAACGTTTCGGCCGCGTCGCGGTACTGCTGGCGCTGGAAATAGCTTTCGCCAAGCCAGTATTGCGCATCCCCGATCAGCGGATCGCTTGGATATTTCTGCGAAAAATTCTTCATGGTCTCTTCGGCCAGCGCGTAGTCCTTGCGCTGCATGTAGCCGATGCCGAGATCGAACTCGTCCTTCGGCGTCGCCGAGGGCGGCAGCGTGGTCAGGGCGGCGCTCGCACCCGGCCCGGGGCCGCGCTGGGGTGGCGCGGCCGCGGCGGGCGGCGGCAAGGCGCCACCGGGATCGCGCGGGCTGCCGATATTGAGCGGCTCACCGGGTCCGCGTCCCCCGGGCGCACCGACCGGAGCCTCGCTCCCGATCGGCATCTGACCGCCGCCAAGCGCGCGGGGCACGCCGGGGGCATTGGGATTCTGGTTCGGATCGAAGGCATCGCCGCGGCGTCGCCCGCCGGCCACCGGGGCTGCCGCCTCCTGCGCGATGGGCGCGGGCGCTGTCTGCGGTTGCCGGTCATAGCCCGGCTGCGCCTGTGGGTAGCCCTGCGGCTGGCGATAGCCCTGCTGTTGCGGATAGGCCTGCTGCGGCTCGGCGGCCGGGCCGGGCTGAACCGGCGGCGCTGCTGCGGCCACGTTGGGTTGCGCGGCGGCGGGCTGGCCGCCCGGTGCCGGCGCGGCGCCGAGCTGGCGCAGCCGCTCTTCGAGCTGCCGGTTGCGGTACTGCAATTCCTCGTTCTGGCCGGTCAGTTGCCGGAGCTGTTGCTCCAGCCGCTGGATCCGCATTTCCGAGTCGCCGTCATCGGACTGCGGCTGGCCCTGGGGGTAGCCTTGCGGTGCGCGGTCACGCTCCCACGGGAAGGTGATCTGGGCGGACGCGGTCTGTACGGACAAAGCCAGCATCGCGGCCATCGCCGCGGCGCCTGCTGCATTTAGGAATCTGGATGACATCTTGCCCTGACGACGAAATTCCGTGTCAAACGAAAGCAGAACACTGGAGTGAGGGAGTACGCCGGAATTGTGACTGGCATCCCCGATTCGGTTCGCGCGCTCCGGTATGGTTTAGTATCCCCTTCAAGACAAGCTGCATGGCCCGGCGCGCCGTTCACAAATCTGGGGAGACCCGTGCATGTACGTATCTGGAACGGGTACGTTTCTGTGAACGGGCGGACATCGCGGCCACGCTACCGGCCCACCTCGTGCAATTCGAACGCTTCGCGGATTGCGGACACGGCGTCGTGCCCGATGCGCCGGAACGAGCGATGGCACTGATCCGGAATTTTATCCTGAAACGCTGGATTAACTTCCTGGCGCATTTTCTTAACGCGAACCGGCATCCACTTGAACCGAAAGCGTAATGCCAAATTAAACCGGCGCCTGAAGCGCCGGTTTTGAGAGCTTGCGAAAAGTGCGGACCGCTCAGGCGCCGGCGTTGAGCACCGTCACGGCGCGGCGGTTCTGCGACCAGCAGGAGATGTCGTTGCAGACAGCCACCGGACGCTCCTTGCCGTAGGAGATCGTGCGCATGCGGTTCGGATCGATGCCGCGCGAGGCGAGATAGCTGCGCACCGACTGGGCGCGGCGTGCGCCGAGCGCGATGTTGTATTCGCGGGTGCCGCGCTCGTCGGCGTGGCCTTCGATGGTGAAGGAATAGCGGTTGTAGGTCTGCAGCCACTGCGCCTGCTTGTCGAGCGTTGCGGTCGCCTGCGGGCTGAGATCGGTCTGGTCGCTCTCGAAGAACACGCGGTCGCCGACATTGACCACGAAATCCTGCTGGCTCCCCGGGGTTGCCGCGCTTGCCATCGCGCCGTCGGCGCCGATGTTGTTCTTGGCGCAGGCGCCCATCGAAAGCGCCACAGCGACCACAGCCGCCAACTTCCATCCCTGGAGGATACGCATCTGGTATTTCATTCCGGAGCCTCCAACGCTCACGTATTTCGACTGTTATCCGGTCTACAGCTCGATGGTTAAGCGAACGTTCCGTCAACCTTGATGGAACCTTGCCGGGCTCGGTCAAATGCCAACAAACCGCGAAAAGCCACTGCGATAGTTAATGATTTGTAAATGTGGCGCGATGGTGAAGGCAAGCGCATGGCTGCCGAAATCACTGAATTAAGCGCCGTAAAGCCCAAAAAGGCCAAGCGCGGGCCGATATCGGAGCGTTATGACGAGGATGCGTGAGGGCGCGCCGGCTGGCTGGACGCCCGCCGCCGGCATTGTCTGCTCAGCGATTCGGGACGAGCGAAGCGCGCCTGAAGGAAGCAATGTCTCCGCGCGACGAAGCGTGGTGCTCGCCGCTACGCTGGAACAGCGTCCGCCGCTCGAACGCGCTGGAACGCATGAACGGGAAGCGCTGGAACACCCGGTCGCGGATGTCATGATAGTTGGCGGCCATCAATCCGACCGGCTTGATCAGGCCCGGAAACAGTTTCGGCTCGCCCAGCGGTTCCTGCAGGAACACCTTCCGATAGAATGCCCGATGCTCGGGACGGACATTGGCAAGCCCGATGTCGGCGTTGAAATGGCCGCAGGCGACGTAGCCCAGTCGAACGGTGACGTAAGGCAGTTCGGGAAATACGCGGGCCTTGTCGGGATCGGCCACGAAGCGCGTCGGATCGATGATGGTCTTGCCGCGGTCGAGCTCGGGATGCAGAACGTCGGCGAACATTTCCGACGACGGCGATCCGCGCCATGCGCCGCTCAGGACGCTGATGCGGATCGAGCTGTAGAGCTCATCGCGATAGTAGATGCCGAAGGTGAAATTGTTCGGCTCGTCATCATAGCGGTCGGTGACGCGCCTGGACTCCGACGGCAGGATCGCGCCCTCGCGCAGGTAGGCACGGTACCTCAGACGGTAGATCTCGTCTTTCTCTTCCGGGGTATCGGCTAGGCGGTAATCTACGAATTCGAGGGGGTCCGAGGTGCGCTCAGGGAATAACGCGGTTACTTTGGCGGCGGCTGTCATCAAGTACTCCCGGCACCGCCATCCAAACACCAAACAACTTCCGCGGGCACGCTATAAGATTAACATCTTCTTAACGGCCGTGCAAAGGGATCACAATCTTAGGGTTAAAAAGTCGCCCCGTATTTTTCCGGTGATGTCAGGCAATCGAGCGCGAGGCGAGCGGGACCAGATGCCCCTCCGCGGGACGTCGGCCATGCGAGGCGTTCAGCAGCTGGCGAACCCGAACCGCGGGCACCGGCGGGCTGAACAGATAGCCCTGGGCCTCGGTCACCGCGCCGTCGGCGCTGATCAGCTCGAGTTGCTCGTTGGTCTCGATCCCTTCCACCACGACCGACATGCCGAGGTCGGCCGACAGCCGGGCCACGCCGCGGAGCAGCGTCAGCGGACGGTCGCTGTCGATCCCCTCCAGGAAGGAGCGGTCGATCTTCACTTTCTGCAACGGAAAGTTGTGCAAATAACTAAGGCTCGAATAACCGGTGCCGAAATCGTCGAGCGAGATCCGCACGCCGAGCGAATGCAATTGCGACAGCACGTCGTGCGTCATTTGCGTGTTGCGCAGCAGCGAGGATTCGGTGATCTCGATTTCGAGCCGGTTCGCCGCCAGGCCGGAGACCTCGATCGCGTAACGCACTTCGCTCAGCACGTCGCGCTGATGGAATTGCTGCGGCGAGAAATTGACGGCGACGCTGACGCCTTCCGGCCACTTCATGCATTCCATGCAGGCCTTGCGCAAGATCCAGCGGCCGAGATCGACGATCAGCCCCATGTCCTCGGCGATCGGAATGATGTCGGTCGGCGAGACCGTGCCGCGAACCGGATGATTCCAGCGGATCAGCGCCTCGCAGGTGGAGATGCGTCCCGACTTGAGGTTGACGAGCGGCTGGAAGAACAGTTCGAACTCCTCGTTGGCCAGCGCCTTGCGCAGATCGAGTTCGAGGATGCGGCGGGATTCGACGACCTGCGCCATCTCGTCGCGGAAGAAGCAGAAGGTGCCGCGGCCGTCAGCCTTGGCGCGGTACAGCGCCATGTCGGCGTTCTTCAGCAGCGTGTCGGCGCTGATGCCGGGCGAAGTCATCGCAATGCCGACGCTGGCGCCGATCTCGACCAGATGATTGTCGATCTTGTAGCGCTCGCTCAGGCGGTCGACGATGCGCCGGGCAAGACCCGCGGCGTCATCGGCCGATTGGATGTTCTGCTGGAACACCACGAACTCGTCGCCGCCGAAGCGCGCCACGAAATCCTCCGGCCGCAGCATCTCGCGCAGCCGTGCCGCCACCGCGCACAGCAACTGGTCGCCGCAGGGATGGCCGAGGGTGTCGTTGACCTGCTTGAACTGGTCGAGGTCGATGAACAGCAGCGCCGACAACTGCTCGGCACCCTGCTGGACCGCGAGCAAGTGTCCGATCTCGTCGCGGAAATTGACCCGGTTCGGCAGTTCGGTGAGTTCGTCATAGCGCGCCAGATGGCTGATCCTGGCTTCCGCATCCTTGCGCTCGGTGATGTCCTCCACCAGCATGACGGTGCCGCCATCGGCCATCGGCTGGAATGCCCAGGATAGCGCCCGGTTCTTCCTGAAATCCGGATCGGTCGTGATGATGTCGCTGGCGCGGGAATGCTCGACTTCCTGCAGAATGAGCCTGGCGCTCGCCTCCGACATCGTTCCGGCCGCGACGCATGCCTCGCAGATATCGGCCACGCTGGCGCCTCGCTGCACGAAGTCGTCGGACAGGTTCATCATCTTGCCGAAGCGGTTATTCATCACCGCGAGATGGCCGTCGGCGCGAAACATCGCCAGCCCGTGCGGCATGTTGTTCAGCGCCGTATCGAACTGGTTGGCAAGCGCCGCCTCGCGCTCGCGCGCAATCAGGGCGTGGACGAAAATCTTCTGCAGGCTGGTGGAGATGTGCTTCAGCGAGAAGAAGAACAGCACGTTCAACAGCGCCATGCCGGTGTAGAACGGGTTGCCGTTGACCGCGAGCGCGAATGTCAGCGGCCCGATGGCCAGCAGCATCTGCACATGGAAGATCCAGGGCCGGCCGTAGGTGCGTCCGCCGCCGGCCGCCACGTAGCAGAGCGTGACGGACGTGGCGATCATGTGGGCGACGGCATCGTGGTTGCCCATCACCGCGACCAGGCACCACAGCCCGAGCGCGGCGGCATAGAGCATCGCGCCGAACTGATAGCGCACTTCCCAGCGCGCGACCGCCTCGGCGGTCAGGCTGGCGCGAACCTTCTGGTACTGCCGTGTGTCGAGCGCGCGCAGCGCACCGGTGACGACGAGCAGCGCGACGCATGGCCAGAGCAGCGGGTTGCCGGTGCTCAGCGCCGTCATCAGGGCGGCGACGGCGGCGCACAGCGCGCCGGCGAACATCGGACCAGGATCGGTGAACAGCGAGTCGATCAGCGCCGCGTAAATCGACGGCGACATCTTCTGATCGGATTCTCCGCTCTGGCTGGCGAGCTGCATATCGAGGGCACACGTCCTGTTAGGGTACGTATTTCTACCCTTCTCAGATGAAGCCTTTCTGAGCGAACATCGTTACCGAGACGTTGCCTTTCTCCAGCGTGCGAAAATATTTGCCTGAAAAAACAGCAGGCTAGGCAATGTTTGCCGATTAACGATTATGCGCCGCTATGGTTGAGTTCCATCAGGACAACAAGGGCGACCATGCCGGGTCGGAAGCAAAACCGGGCGTTGGTACCCGCAATTCGTTACGACCAGAGATGTCGACGGTGAAAAGCGACGGCCCGCTGTTGCCGCCGGGATCGCGGAAGAACATCACGACGCGGCCGTTCGGCGAGAAGGTCGGCCCTTCATTGTGGAAGCCGGAAGTGAGGATGCGTTCGCCCGAACCGTCGGTCTTCATGATGCCGATGGCGAAGGCGCCGCCGCCCTGCTTGGTGAAGGCGATATAGTCGCCGCGCGGCGACCAGACCGGTGTCGAATAGCTGCCCTCGCCGAACGAGATGCGCTGCGCGCCGCCGCCACCGGCCGGCATCACGTAGATCTGCGGCTTACCGCCGCGATCGGATTCGAAGCAGATCCGGCTGCCATCCGGCGAATAGGACGGCGAGGTGTCGATCGCCGGCGTATCGGTGAGCCGCGTCGTCGATTTCGAGCGCAGGTCCATCACGAACAGGTTCGAATTGCCGCCCTGCTGCAGGCTCATGATGATGCGCTGGCCGTCCGGCGAAAACCGCGGCGAGAACGACATGCCGGGGAAGTTGCCGACGATCTCGCGCTGGCCGGTCTCGACGTTGAACAGATAGACGCGCGGGTCGCCCTGGCCGAACTCCATATAGGTGATCTCCTGGGTCGACGGCGAGAACCGCGGCGTCAGCACCAGGTCGGAGCCCCTGGTGAGATAGCGGACATTGGCACCGTCCTGATCCATCAGCGCCAGCCGCTTGACGCGGCGCTCTTTCGAACCTGTTTCGTCGACGAACACGACGCGGCTGTCGAAATAACCCTTCTCGCCCGTCAGGCGCTCGTAGATCTGGTCGGAGATGATATGGGCGATGCGCCGCCAGTATTCCGGCGAGGTGAAATATTGCTGGCCGGCGAGCTGCTGCTGGGTGTTGACGTCCCAGAGACGGAATTCGGCCTTGAGGCGGCCGTCGCCCTGCCGCGTCATGCGGCCGAGCACCAGCGCCTGCGCGTTGATCTTCTTCCAGCTCTGGAACTGCGGCGCGGTATCGATATTGGTGACGCGCTCGATGAAGGCTGCCTGATCGATCGGTGCGAACAGCCCGCTGCGCTTGAGGTTGTTGGTGATGACCTGCGAGACGCCGACGCCGACTTCGGCATCGCCCGGCGTGCCCGCGACGAAGTTCGTGATCGCAATCGGAAGCGGGGTGAATTCGCCCTCCGGAATGACGACGCGCTTCTGCGCAAAGGCGTTGCGACCGCCGGCGACCACACCAAGCGCAGCCATTCCGGAAATGACCTGCCGGCGGCTCGGGCGATACAGCATGTTCGGCAATCCATCTTTGTCAGTCATCGCTTCAACTTTGCTCATATCCGGCATTGCCAACAGGTGTCCGCCACATGACCAAATCGTTAGACCTTTTCCTTGAACACCGGCGCGAAATATTTCCATTCCTCGTAGAACGGCGGCGGCAGCTTGTAGGGCTGGCATTCGATGATCGCGCGCAGCGCGCTCTCCTGATAGACGCGCAGGAACGGCGTCGCCGGCGTTCCCTCCGGAACCGGCGAGCCTTCGAGCGTGCCGTCGCGCTTCAGGCGAATGGCAAACGCCACTTCAGGCTTCTGCGACTCGATGCCGCCATAGGGCTTCTTCCAGCAGCGCTCGACCTGGCGCTGGAACATCGAGCCCCAGGTCGCCGAATTGTCCGCGGCCGAGCCCTTGGCGGTGCCCAGCGCGGCATTGGAATTCATGGTGTCGCCGGTCGCGGCCTGGCGCGTCGGGTCGCGCTTGTCGAGCAGCGCCGCGATCTGGCTCTGGTCGAAGTGGCGCTCCACGATCCGCTGCTTGGGCGGCTCCGGCGGCTTGGCCTGCACCGGCTTTGGCGGCGGCGGCTTCTTCTCTTCCTTCTTGATGGTGTCGCCGATCTGATCGACCTTCTGCTCGGGCTTTTTCTCGACCGGCTTCGGCTCTTCCTTCGGCTTCTCGACCACCTTCGGCGGGTCCGGCTTCTTCTCGACCGGCTTCTCCTCGGCCTTCGGCTGAGGCTGCGGCGCGGTCTCGGTCACCACAGGCGCCTTCTCGGTGATCTTGCCGACGGCGTCATCGACCGGCTTGGCTTCGGCGATCTTCTCGACCAGCGGCTTCGGGTTTTCCTTCTTGCCGGTCTTCATCCCGGCCATGGTCTTGGCGAGTTGGTCCGACGAAATGACGTCGACGGGCACGGAATCCTCCGGCGGCATTTCCAGCGCCTTGGTCGAGAACGACAGCATCACCCACCCCAGCACGAGCACGTGCAGGGCAACCGACGCCAGAACCGTCTTGTCGACCTTGACCTTCACCTGAGCTTTCCCGCTCCCCCGTCAGGCGCCGTGCGTCCCATGGTTCAGGACCCCTGCTCCGGCACGATCACAATGTTCGCCTTGAACCCGGCCTGCCTAATATACCCCAATAATTTCATCATATCCGTGTAGCAAACGTCCTTATCCCCCCGCAGGTATACCACCCGCTCGGCCTCCGACCGGGTCTCCTTGATCGCCGTTATCTTGGGCAGGATCTCGTTGGCGGGAATCAGCGTGTCCCCGAGATAGAGTTCGACATTGGAATTGCAGGCGCCGCCGGTGCGCTTGACCGACAGCGTCAGCGGTGGGGCGTTGGCCTGGATCTGCTTGCCGCCGCCGGCGACCGGCAGGTCGATGTCGATGCTCGAGGTCATCAGCGGCGCTGCCACCATGAAGATGATGAGCAGCACCAGCATCACGTCGACCATCGGCGTGACGTTGATCTCCGCCATCACGGCGGCACGACGCCGGCCACGGCGTCCACCGCCGCCGCCGGCCGAACCTGCCATGTTCATCGCCATGATCGTGCTCTCACGCTGCGCTCGTCATGTGCCGCCCTCACGCCCGCTCGTCGATCTGGCGCGACAGGATGGCGGAAAATTCATCGGCAAAGCCTTCCAGCCGCTGCGCCTGCCGATTCACCTCGGATGTGAACTTATTGTAGAAAATGGTCGCGGGGATGGCGGCGATAAGCCCGATGGCGGTCGCAAACAGCGCTTCCGCGATACCCGGCGCCACCACGGCCAGCGACGTGTTTTTCGACGCCGCGATCGACTGGAAGCTCGACATGATGCCCCAGACGGTTCCGAACAGGCCGACGAAAGGCCCGGCCGAGCCGACGGTCGCGAGCACCAGCAGCCGCCGCTCCAGCCGTTCAACCTCGCGCGCGATCGAGACGTTCATCACCTTCTCGATCCGCATCTGCAGGCCGGCGAAGGAGCGCGACTGGCTCTCGAACGAGCGCTTCCATTCGCGCATCGCCGCGACGAAGCAGGCCGCCATCGATTGCGTCGGCTTCGCCGACAGCGCGCGGTAGAGTTCCTCGATCGACTGCCCCGACCAGAATGCCTGCTCGAAGCGGTCCATCGCGCGCTTGGTGCGCGAATAGAGGAAGATCTTGTCGATCGCGATCGCCCAGACCCAGACCGAGCAGGCCAGCAGGCCCAGCATGACGGCCTTGACGACCCAATGCGCCTGCATGAACAGCGCGATCAGCGATACGTCGGCCGACACCATCGGCAGGGCTGACTGAGCGACGTCAGCGGGATTCATGAGCGGTATCCTCTCAACGCAAGTGTCCCTATTTCCTCCGGGAGCAAATGGCTGCCGGTTCCACAGCCGCGCGTTGGGCGCGGCGGTTGCGCCAGCGCGAAAGCCTCTCTGGGTGTCGCATGGGGGGCCCGCCGAAAGCCGGGCCCTGCTTCCCCTGCCAACATGTCAAAACGAGGGCTATCAGCGCGTCATTCCGTCCCTAACCAGACGCTAAGCTTGGTTAAGTTTTGGTTACCAAAGGGGAACTTGGCTGCCGGGAAATGCAGGCAGGCCGAGGGGTTACGGGCCGGGGAAGCGGGTTCCCGGGGGTGGAAAGGGGTGGGCTGGCGGCAGGCACACACACCGTTGTCGTCCCCCGCGCAGGCGGGGGACCCAGTACGCTGCGGCTTTTCGGATCAATCATTGATGTCTCTGGAATACCGGGTCGTCCGGTCGAGTGCGCAATTGCGCGCAGGCCGGACGATGACAGGTGAATGTGAGTTCGCGATCTCGCGACATCATCTGCCCGAGGTTTGCATCTTCTTCGCCCTCATGAAGATCAGAGGGCGCAGGGAAGACCAGGTGCGCGCCGCACCCGCGGTCTCGTGTGCTGTTGC
>NZ_DAINNI010000092.1:0-19313 GCF_036735945.1 Bradyrhizobium sp.
TCGAGGAATTCCTCGACCTGCGCAAGAACACCGGCGACGACCGCCGCCGCACCCATGACATGAACACGGCGAATTGGGTGCCTGATCTCTTCATGCTGCGCGTCGAGCAGGACGGCGAATGGACGCTGTTCTCGCCGGACGAGACGCCGGACCTGCACGACCTCTACGGCAAGGCGTTCGCCGAGCGCTACGCGCTCTACGAGGAAAAGGCCGCGCGCGGTGACATCCGCGTGTTCAAGCAGGTCCGCGCCACCGATCTGTGGCGCAAGATGCTGACCATGCTGTTCGAGACCGGGCATCCCTGGATCACCTTCAAGGATCCCTGCAACCTGCGCTCGCCGCAGCGTCACGCCGGCGTGATCCACTCCTCGAATCTCTGCACGGAAATCACGCTCAACACTTCCGACGACGAAACGGCGGTCTGCAATCTCGGCTCGATCAACCTGCTCAACCATCTGCGGGAGGGCCGGCTGGACGAGGCGCGGCTAAAGCGCAGCGTGACGACAGCGATGCGGATGCTCGACAACGTCATCGACATCAATTTCTACACGATTCCCGAAGCGCGCCGTTCCAACCTGCGGCACCGCCCGGTCGGCCTCGGGTTGATGGGCTTCCAGGACGCGCTGCAGGTGCTGCGGATCGCGATCGCGTCCGATGCGGCGGTCGGGTTCGCCGATCTCAGCATGGAGATGATTTCCTATTACGCGATCTCGGCCTCCGTCGATCTGGCGGCCGAGCGCGGACGCTATCCGTCGTTCGACGGCTCGCTGTGGAGCCGCGGCATCCTGCCGATCGATTCGATCGAGCTGCTGGCGGAAGCGCGCGAGGACCTTGCGATGGACCGCGGCAAGACCCTCGACTGGGACCGTCTGCGCGAGCTCGTCAAGGCGACAGGGATGCGCAATTCGAACGTGATGGCGATCGCGCCGACAGCGACGATTTCCAACATCTGTGGCGTCGCGCAGTCGATCGAGCCCGCCTACCAGAACCTCTATGTCAAATCCAACATGTCCGGCGACTTCACGGTGGTGAACGAGTTTCTGGTGCGCGACCTCAAGGCGCGCGGGCTGTGGGACGAGGTGATGGTCAATGATCTCAAATATTTCGACGGCAGCCTGGGGGCCATCGATCGCATTCCCGATGATCTCAAGGCGATCTACGCCACCGCCTTCGAGATCGACAGCGCCTGGCTGATCGAGGCGGCGTCGCGGCGGCAGAAATGGATCGACCAGGCGCAATCGCTCAACCTCTATATCGCCAACCCCTCGGGCAAGAAGCTCGATGCGCTTTATCGCCTGGCCTGGGCGCGGGGCCTGAAGACGACCTATTACCTGCGCTCGCGCAGCGCGACCCATGTCGAGAAGTCGACGTTGCGGGGCACCGACGGCAAGCTCAACGCGGTGGCGGCGGCGCCGATCCTGTCGGCGGGCGCTCCGATCATCGTGCCGTCGGCCGTCACGGCGCCCGACCTGTCCGGTGGGGTGGCGTGCTCCATCGACAATCCCGACTGCGAAGCCTGCCAGTAAGCAGCCAGAAGAAAAAGGAAACGACAATGCTCGACTGGTCCGAACCTTCGGCGCCGCAGCGCCGGATGCCGCCTGCCGTGGTGACGCAACAAGCTGTCGCGGCCGATCACACCGGCCTTGGCGCGATCGACCGAAGCGGCGGCAGGGTGTCCGTCGACGACAAGCGGATGATCAACTGCCGCGCCGACGTCAACCAATTGCTGCCGCTGAAATACAAATGGGCGTGGGAGAAATATCTCGCCGGCTGCAACAATCACTGGATGCCGACCGAGGTCTCGATGCAGGCCGACATCGCGCTGTGGAAGTCGCGCGACGGGCTGACGGAAGACGAGCGCCGCGCCATCAAGCGCAACCTCGGCTTCTTCGCGGCCTCCGAAAGTCTCGTCGCCAATAACATCGTGCTGGCGATCTACCGCCATTTGACCAATCCGGAATGCCGGCAATACCTGTTGCGGCAAGCCTTCGAAGAAGCCGTCCATACCCATACGTTCCAGTACATCGTCGAAAGCCTCGGCCTGGATGAGGGCGAACTGTTCAACATGTACCGCGAGGTGCCGTCGATCACCGACAAGGCGGCGTGGGCGCTCAAGCACACCCAGCATCTCGATGATCCCGGCTTCAAGACCGGGACGCCGCAGGCGGATCAGGCGTTCCTGCGCGACCTCGTCGCCTTCTACGTCATCTTCGAGGGCATGTGGTTCTATACCGGATTTGCGCAGATCCTCTCGCTCGGCCGCCGCAACAAGATGGTCGGCATCGCCGAGCAGTATCAGTACATCCTGCGCGATGAATCGATTCATCTGAATTTCGGCATCGACGTCATCAACCAGATCAGGATCGAGAATCCGCATCTGTGGACCAGCGCGTTCCAGGACGAGGTCCGCGCCATGGTGCGCGAGGCGGCCGAACTCGAGGCGGCCTATGGCCGGGACACCATGCCGCGCGGCTTCCTCGGCCTCAACGCCGCGCTGTGCGAAACCTATATGCACTTCATCGCCAACCGCCGCTGCGCGCAACTCGGGCTGGCGCGAGTGTTCGCAGAAGCCGAAAATCCATTTCCCTGGATGTCGGAGGCGATGGACCTGAAGAAGGAAAAGAACTTCTTCGAGACGCGCGTGATCGAATACCAGAACGGCGGCGCGCTGAGCTGGGAGTAGGGGAGCCCGCATGCTGGCAACAAGTCGTCCCGGCGCATGCTTTCGCCGGGACGACAGAAATGGCCGTCACGATCGCCAAACCTTAAGATTTCCTCAATTCAGTTCGGCCTATTGCTTGGTGGCCTTGCGCGTTCGGACATGTGCGCCTGAGCAAAGGATGCCGAATGAGTGTTGCCCTCAGCCCGCCCAAGGCCATTCCGGAGCCGACAGCTACTCCCGCCTGGCTGCTGCGCGTGTGCTTTGCGCTCGCCATGGTGAATCTGACGCTGTTGTTGACGGCGTATGTCGCGGAGTGGTGGGTGTACGAGAAGGGCGGCCTCGGCATCCCGACCGACTTCATCAACGTCTGGGCTGCGGGTCGGCTGGTCCTCGATGGCTTGCCTGCGCAGGCCTATGATTGGGACATCCAGAAGCAGGTCGAGGTCGCAAAACTCGGGCAGGATTTCGTCGGCTATTTCGCCTGGCACTATCCGCCGCCATTTCTGTTCGTTGCATCGCTGCTGGCGCAGCTTCCCTATTCGGTGGGATTCACCGGCTGGGTTTTCGTTACGGCGTTGCCCTATCTCGCCGCGGTGCGTGCCATCGTCGGCCGCAATTTCGGATTCATGCTGGCGCTCGCGATGCCGATCGCATTCATCAATTCGCTGGTTGGCCAGAACGGCTTCCTCACCGCGGCGTTGATCGGCGGCACGCTCTATCTGATTCCGGTTCGTCCGGTCCTCGCAGGCATCTGCCTCGGGCTTCTGACCTACAAGCCGCAATACGGGCTGCTGTTTCCGATCGTGCTGATCGCGACCGGGCATTGGCGGGTGTTCATCAGCGCTGCGGTCACGGCGGTCGT
This sequence comes from Bradyrhizobium sp., assembly GCF_036735945.1. GTDB lineage: Bacteria > Pseudomonadota > Alphaproteobacteria > Rhizobiales > Xanthobacteraceae > Bradyrhizobium. The sequence continues at coordinate 3,525 of NZ_DAINNI010000092.1, forward strand.
GGTCGCGCTTGCCTCCATGCTCGCCTTCGGCATCGAAAGCTGGCTGGCGTTCTTCCACTGGATGCCGCGATTCTCGCAGGCGTTCCTGACCGAGGGCAAAGCGCCCTGGTGGAAGCTGCAGAGCGTCTACGCGATGGTTCGCTATCTCGGCGGCAGCGAGCCGCTCGGCTGGGCGTTCCAGTGGGCCCTCATTTCCTCCGTCGCCGTGACGGTGACGCTGATATGGCGAAGCCGCGTGCCCTATTCGCTGAAGGCCGCAGCGCTGGCGTCCGGCGCGCTGCTGACCACGCCCTACCTCTTCATGTACGACATGATGGTGCTGGCGATCCCGATCGCCTTCCTGATCCGCATCGGATTGAAGCACGGCTTCCGTTCATACGAGTTGCCGGCGCTCGGCGCCGCTGCAGCCCTGCTGATTTGCTACATGCTGACCGGAATCCCGACCGGTCTCGGCGCCACGCTGGTGGTATCAGTGCTGATCCTCGGCCGCGCCGGATCGTTCTGGCGGCACGAGCCCGCGCCCAGGCTCGCCGCAGCAGGGGCGTGAACGGCAGGCATCGGCTGGCTGAATCACAAATCCGTCTTGTCTTCAGTCGTGAATAGGTGTTCAGTTCTTCAAGCGATGAGTGCGCTTGTCGTTCAAAACATTGAAGGTGTGCACGTTCCGGCCCCAACGGGGCCTTAGGGCGTGCAGGGACGGAAGACGCGCCATGGTGTATCGGCGAACCCATCAGGTCGTAAAACGGCTGGCGGCCCGGCGGAGCGCCATCCTGGCGGCGGCGCGGGACGCTGCGGCCGAAGGCGGCATGGTGGCGGTGCAGATCGCCCCCGTGGCGGTCCGCGCCAATGTCGCGGCCGGCACCGTCTACCGCTACTTTCCTTCGAAGGCCGAATTGATCTCCGAACTGATCGCCGAAGTGTCGCGGGACGAACTGGCGGCGATCCGCCGCGCGGCGGATGCGGCGCCGGGGCCATCCTCGGCGCTGGCGGCCGCCGTCACCACCGTTGCGGTCCACGTGCTGTCGCAGCGCAAGCTCGCCTGGGGCATTCTCGCCGAGCCGGTCGATGTCGACGTCTCGGTCTCGCGGCTCGCCAGCCGGCGGGAAATATCCGGCGAGATTGCGACCCGGATCGACGCGGCGGTGCGCGCCGGTCACTTGCCCGCGCAGGATACGGCGCTGGCCGCCACCGCGCTGCTCGGCGCGCTGCACGAAGCGCTGGTCGGCCCGCTGGCGCCCGAGAATCTCGACGATTCGGCGAAGCTGCGCGACGCCGTGCAGACGGTGACGCTGCTGGCGCTGCGCGCCGTCGGCGTGATGGATGCCCGCGCCCGCGGCCTGGTGGTGCAGGCCGTGCTGCCGGCGAAGGCGCTGGTCGGCGCCTAGAAACTTCGCGGCTCGCGACACGATCCCGTCGCAACCATTTGCCAGCCTGCGGCTTATCGACGGTCCAACCCGCGACCAGGAGCATGCGATGACGACGACATCAGGATCAGCCAAATGGCAGGGCGGCATCAAGGACGGCAAGGGCGCGATCTCGACCAAAAGCGGCGCGCTGAACGACTACCCTTACGGCTTCGCCAGCCGCTTCGAAGGCAAGCCGGGCTCCAATCCGGAAGAACTGATCGGCGCGGCGCATGCCGCCTGCTTCACCATGGCGCTGTCGCTGATTTTGGGCGAAGCCAGGCTGACCGCCGAGCAGATGGAGACCAAAGCCGACGTCACGCTTGAAAAGCAGGCCGATGGCTTTGCGATCACCTCGGTTCATCTGACGCTGAATGCGAAGATACCGGGCGCCGACAATGCGACGTTTCAGGAACTGGTCGGCAAGGCCAAGGCCGGCTGCCCGGTGTCGAAGCTCCTGAACACGAAGATCACGCTGGACGCGAAGCTGGCGTAGGGGTCGCCCATTCCGGGGCGATGCCTGGCATCGACCCGGAGTGACATCTGCCGTTACTTCTCCGCCTCGACATTGGCGATGCGCACCATGTTGGTGGTGCCGGGAATGCCGAGCGGCACGCCGGCGACGACAATCACGCGCTGGCCCGCCTTGGCAAAGCCGTCCCGGAAGGCGATGGAGCCCGCGCGATCGACCATGTCGTCCTGGTCGTGGGCGTCTTCCGCCACCACGCAATGCACGCCCCAGACAACGGACAATTTGCGCCCGGTCGCGATGTTTGGCGTGATCGCGACCACCGGCAGCTTCGGCCGCTCGCGCGCCACGCGGATGGCGGTGGAGCCCGACGAGGTCCAGCAGATGATCGCCGCCAATTCCAGCGTCTCGGCGATCTGCCGTGCCGCATCCGCGATGGCGTCGCCGACCGTGTTCTCCGGTCCGGGCCGTTGCGCCGTCAGCACCGAGCGATAGGTCGGGTCACGCTCCACTTCCTCGCCGATGCGATTCATGGTGGAGACGGCCTCGACCGGGAATTTGCCGGCGGCGGACTCCGCCGACAGCATGATGGCATCGGCGCCTTCATAGACCGCGGTCGCGACGTCGGACACTTCGGCGCGTGTCGGCACCGGCGCCTGGATCATCGATTCCAGCATCTGGGTTGCGACCACCACCGGCTTGCCGGCGCGGCGCGCCATTCGCGTCATCTGCTTCTGCAGGCTCGGCACCCGCTCCAGCGGCAGTTCGACGCCGAGATCGCCGCGCGCCACCATCAGCGCGTCAGACGCCTCGATGATCTCGGCGAGCCGGTCGATCGCCTGCGGCTTCTCGATCTTGGCCATCACGGCGGCCCGGCCGCGGATCATCCGCTTGGCCTCGTTGACGTCCTCGGCACGCTGCACGAACGAGAGCGCGATCCAGTCGACCCCGGTGACGAGCGCCGCTTCGAGATCGGCGCGATCCTTCGGCGTCATCGCCGACACCGGCAGATCGGTGTCGGGCAGGCTGACGCCCTTGCGGTCCGACATCTTGCCGCCGATCACGACGCGCGTCACCGCACGTTCGGGCGTGGCTTCCTCGACGATCAGGCGCACCTTGCCGTCGTCGAGCAACAGTGCATGGCCCGAGCGAAGGGCTGCGAGAATTTCAGGATGCGGAAGCTGTACGCGGCTGTTGTCGCCCGGCGCCTTGTCGGAATCGAGCACGAAACTCTGGCCGTTCTTGAGTTGCGTCGAGCCTTCGGCGAACGCGCCAAGGCGCAGCTTCGGTCCCTGCAGATCGACCAGGATGCCGATCGGACGGCCGTAGCTGCTCTCGACATTCCTGATAGTGCTGACCAACTCCCGCATCTTGTCATGCGGGGTATGGCTCATGTTGATGCGGAATACATCCGCGCCGGCCTCGAACAGCTTCCGGATCATCGCACTGTCTGATGATGCCGGGCCGAGGGTCGCGAGAATCTTGATGCGACGAAGACGTCTCATTGCTTCGGTGCCGGCGCTGGCGGCAGACCCGGTCCGCCCGGCGGATTGGTGAGGCCGGGAACCCCGCCTGGTCCGCCCGGTCCCACTGTTCCCGGAATTCCCGGCACGCGTTGCCCGGGTTGCTCGTTGGCTTCGGTGAGTTGCACGGTCCACGCTCGCTGTTCGCCTGTATCGACCTCGAAAAAGCCGGTGCGGTCGTAGCCGCGCGCCAGGCAATTCTCGGTACCCTTGATGGTAAATTCCTTGTCGCGCGAACACATGAAGGCTTGTCCCGACCATTCACCTCCGCGGTCATAGTCGAGCGCGTAGATGTAATAGAAGCGTGCGACAAGTGTTCCGCGCAGCAAGGTCTCGCAACTCCGCGAGGACACGTTCCACCAGCCTTCGGTGGTCCAGCCCTCGGCGTCCTTGTAGCCAAGCGCGATGCCGACCCGGCTCGACGTGTTGTTGCAGAGCCGGAAATCGGCCGCCGCCGGATCGCTCCAGAGGCACGTCGCCGCCACTGCCAGCACGGGCGCCAGGCCGGCGGTCATGCGAGCGAAAGAGGGGGGCAAGCAGCGCGAATCTTTTGCAGTCATGCAGCCAAGCTATATCAAATCATTGACGATTTCGCGCGAGGTGGCGGGACCTGTCAACGTCCGGGGAACGCCTTTCCCGCGCTATGGGAAACCGAAGTTCCCTGCGAGGCTGCCAATTTTGCCCGTAGATATGGCAAAATCTGTGACAAATTCCCAACTGATATCAACATGTCGGCACCATACGAGGCGGGATCCAAGCCATGACGATCGACGACAAAACCAGAACAGAACTGGAAGCCGCCGCTTTCCGGCGCCTGGTCAGCCACCTCCGGGACCGGACCGATGTCCAGAACATCGATCTGATGAACCTGGCCGGTTTCTGCCGCAACTGCCTCTCCAACTGGATGAAGGAAGAGGCCGACGCCAAGGGGATCGCCATCAGCAAGGACGAGAGCCGCGAGGCCATCTACGGGATGCCCTATGAGGAGTGGAAGGCCAAGCACCAGGGAGCAGCCACGCCCGAGCAACTGGCGGCGATGAAGAAGGTTCATCCCGGGCATTGAGGGTCAGGCCGCGATTCCTTGCAAGGAAGACGTGGATGGCCGTGACGGAAACGGAATGCCGTCATCTCCTGTGGGCGCGCTGTGGATGAGCGCGATGCTGCCTTGACGCAAGGCCCCCCGATCTTGAGGGTCACTCCCGAACAGGGCGCCGTGCGGTAACGCGTGCGGCGCTCGATCTTTCAGCATCACCGATCAGTTCCATTTCAGGAGTATCCGATGGCCACCTCCGCCGCCGAAGCCGTCCAGGACGACGTCGCGCACAGATTTGCCAAAGACCAGCTCAAGGCCATCATCGAGCGCATCGAACGGCTGGAAGAAGAGAAGAAGACCATCTCCGACGACATTCGCGACGTCTATGCCGAAGCCAAGGGCAACGGTTTCGACACCAAGGCGCTGCGCACCATCGTGCGCATGCGCAAGCAGGACGCGAACGAGCGCGCCGAGCAGGAAACCATTCTGGAAACCTACATGCAGGCGCTCGGGATGCTGTGAGGCGTTAGTTTCGCGTAGCCCGGATGCAGAGAAGCGAAATCCGGGGCCATCTCACCACACGCCCCTGCTGATCCCGGATTGCGCTGCGCTGCATCCGGGCTACGGCTTTATGCGGAGAGAATGGATGCCGGGACAAACCCGGCGCTGACTCGCGGCGTTTAGCGCAGCGCGGCGGTGCGCATCACGAACGATTGCGTCGGCAGTTGCGTAGTCGCCGAACCGGTGAAGCTGTCGGAGGTCATGCCCATCATCGGATCTTCCGAGAAGGTGATGGCGATCGCGGCCGGCGGCTTGACGAAGTAGGCCCGCATCTGGGTCATCTCGGTATCGCCGAGCACGGTGGTCGACATCGCGGTGCTCGCGCTCGGCGCCAACATCACGACGCGCATCCAGACATCGTTGCCGCGGGCGGCGGCGATACGGGCCGAGGTGGTGACCACGGCGTCCTGACCCTGGCTGCCCTGCGGTCCCTTGGCCACCACGGTGTTGATTTCGGTTGCGGCGGCGCCGGCGGTACGGACCGGGCGGACGGCGCGCGGCACCGGCGCAGTGGCCGCGACGATGTTGGCGCGGTCGACCGGCGAGGAGGCGGCCGGCGCATAGGCCATCGCCCGGTTGAACGATTCGCCGACGCTGGCGGTCGATTGCGGATCGGTGGCGGCCGCGAGCGCCTGGCGGGCACGGTAGGCTGCGACCTGGGCGGGGGAGGCCTGATTGGGGTCTTTCGGTATGTCGTCCCAGAAGCCGCGGGAATTGATGATGTCGGCCGGGGTCTGCGGCTTCGTCTCGCCCTTGTCGGCGGCGGCCACCTGGACCGGTTTTGCCTCGGACCTGGACTCTGCCTTGGCGTCGGTCTTGGCTTTGGGCACCGGCACGATCTGCGCATCGGCGGCGGCCAGCTGGATGGTCGCGCCGGCCGGTTTCGCACGCGGCGTCGGCACCGGATCGGCGGATTTCACAGCCGCTACGCTCGCCGGTGCCGGCTTCTCGTTCCTGACCGGCGCGCCGCCGCCCTCGTCATCCTCTTCCGCCGACTTGCCGCCCTTGAACAGGGACGCGAACAGGTTCGGCATCCTGACGGTCGATGCCTCGTCGCCATTGCCACGACGTTCGATGTCGGCGCGGGCCAGCTCATAGCCCTTCATCGGACCGCCATTGGACGGCAGATGCACGGTGCGTCCGTCCGGGAAGACCTTGGCGAGCTGATCGTGGGTCATGCGCGGCCAGTGCCGGATGCTGCCGGTATCGAGATGCACGAACGGCGAACCCGAGGTCGGGTAGAAGCCGACGCCGCCACGCTGCAGGCGAAGACCGGCGGCGCGGATCTGCTCCAGCGGCACGTCGGGGATGTAGAAATCCATCGCGTGGCCGAGCATGTGCTGGCTGAAACGCGCGACGCCCGACGAGCGGCGGCGGAGCATGGCGTTGGTGGCGGGGGAGCGATAGGCGGAGACGATCTGGATTGGCTTCCTGCCGTCGACGTCGCGATAGACTTCCCAGATGATATCGAACAGTTGCCGATTCATCGTCGTGGAGTCCTGGCTGCGCCAGTCGCGGAGGAAGTGATTGAGTTTTTTCAGAGCGTCTTCGTCGTAGCGCCCGTCGCGCTTGAAGGTGACGGTAAGGTCTTCGTCGGAATGGGTATGGTGGAAGGAGAGGGTGCGGGTTTCGTTCAGCGCCGTCGCATCATGCACCGTGCCGGCGCCGGCGAGCAGCAACAGCGACGTCAAGCCGATCCGATATCCGGCCTTTGGCAGAGCAAGCGGATTTAATTGGCGCGCGAAACCAGCCAGCACGTATGAGCCCACCCAGTCGACGAGCGTTCAGAAAAGTTCTTTTGCAGACCCCCGGCAAAAGGACGATGAACGCTTTCTTAAAGCAGGACGGTTAACCGAGGTTTACCGTACCTGCCCCCAAGCAAGCCTTAACCTAACGCGCTGACTGTGGCAAAAAAGTGCCGGGCAGCCGCTGGGGCAGGGATAGTGATTAACGTAAATAACCTCTCCTGAAAGGAGAGGTTATTGATTTTGTTGAGAAATGTTGTCAGGAGACAATGCGGGATCGTGATCCCGGGGATTACCGGGTGAAGCGCGGCTGGGGCCGGCGGCCGATCGGGGCCGGCGGCGTTGCGGCCGAGGGACCTCCGAACAGCCGCTCGAAGAACGACGGGCCGGACGAGTAGGTGTTGTCGCTGGCGAAGTTCACGCCAGCAGGCAGGCTCGATCCGGATGGCCGCGAATAGCTCGGCTGCGCGTGGGCGACCATGGCCTCCAGGTCCTTGTTGCGGGTGTTCTTGAGCAACGCGATCATGGCGGCGTCGCGGCCATAGATGTCCTTGCGAATCTGCAGCTTGCCGGCGTCGTCCACGAACGCGGTCTGGTAGGTGATGTTGACCGGGATCGGCGTCGGGAATTTCAGGTCGATCTCGCTGCGGCCGTACATGCTGCGAATTCTTTCCGGCGTATAGCGCTCGTTCGGCATCGTGATGTTGAGCAGCGTTGCTGCGTAGACATCCGGGTTCTGCACGCGCATGCAGCCGTGGCTGAACGCGCGCTCTTCCTTGGCGAACAGGTGCTTGTCCGGCGTGTCGTGCTGATAGACCAGGAACTTGTTCGGGAAGTTGAAGCGGACGCGGCCGAGCGCATTGGCCTCGCCCGGCGGCTGCGAGATATGGATGCTGCCGTCGCGGTTGCGCTCGAGCCTCAGGCCCATGCGCTGCAGCACGGTCGGGTCCTGCTGCAGGGCCGGCAAATATTCGTTGTAGATGATGGACGGCGGAACGTTCCAGGTCGGATTGACCGTGATGAACTTCATCGTCTCCGTCAGCATCGGCGTTGCATGCTTGCCGGGCTTGCCGGTCACCACCCGCGTGGTCCAGACCTGCGCGCCGTTCTGCATCACCTTCAGCGTAAAATCTGGCACGTTGAGGATGACATAGGCGTTGCCGATCGAGGAAGCGCCAAGCTGGCGCGGCAGCCAGCGCCAGCGCTCCATGTTGACGAGGATCGTATCGATCTGGCGGTCGCGCTTCGGGCTGTTGATCGCCTTCACGGTGCGGTCATCGAGCACGCCGGTCGCCTTGAGGTCGACGCTCTCCTGGAACTTGCGCACGGCCGCGGCGACCTTGGCGTCGTACAATGTGCTGTCGGGATGGTCGGAGACGCCGAGCTTGGCGCGCAGTTGCGGCACGCGCGAGTCCTCCGGCGCGACCTCACCCTGCTTCCTGGTCGCGGCCTTGTAGGCCAGCGCAGGGCCTTCGGCGATCTGGAGCAGCGGCCCGTCGCCCTGGCCGCGCAGCTCGGCGAGCTTGGCCCTGAGCTCCCTGTAGAGCTTGTGAGGCGGGTTGTAGCCGTCGAGCGCGGCGGAAGCGTCCTTGGCCGTCGAGATATTGGCGAGCACTTCCGCCGGATCGGTCGGGTGTTCCGGATACTGGATATCGGCGGAGACCTGCGACCAATGCATCCGGCCGCTCTGCGCCTGCCGCGCATAGTCGAGCATGCTCGCGGTCAGTTTCAGCTCGGCTTCGGCGAGCTGGTCCGGCGACGTAGCGGAAGCGAAGTCCGGCACCGGATAGTCGGCCGGATTGAGACCTTCGGAGGCGGCGTCCTTCAAACGCGCGACGACGCCCTTGCCGCTGTCGGTCAGCTTGCCGGCCTGCGTCCAAAGCGGCGCGTAGTCGCGCGCGGTGTAGAACTTCTCGACGGCGGCACGCTCGTTCTTGCGATCGAAATAGCGCAGCGACTTGGTGCCGAGCATGTCGCGCAGGCGGTCGGCGACCGGCTGGTCAGCCGGCGTGACGGTGCTGACCTTCACCGGCTCCTTGGCCGGTTCGGCGGCGGGCGCGGTGGCCGTCGCAGCCGGAGGCGCAGCGGTCGCGGCATCGTTGGCCGCGGGGGCGGTTACGGCAGGTGCAGCAGCGGCCGGTGCGGTAGCGGTCTCGGCCGGTTTGGGTTCGGCGGCGGTCGCGGCTTCGGCCGGCTTGTCGATCGCCTTGGTTACGTCGGGCACCGAGGCGGTGGAGTCCATCTTGAAGTCGCCGATGGTCGGCGGCGGAACGTTGGCGGGTTCCGGACGAGGAATGGCTGCGTCGATCGCGAGCTCGGCGGCACTGGCACGCGGCGTCGTCGACTGACCCGCCAGTGCTGAGGTCGCAGACACCGTGAGGAAAGTTGCCGCGACGGCCATCAGCACGCGGTCAAATCCTGCACGATTTATCGAACAGTCACGCATCGTCACACCCCCTTGGGCGAAACTGCCCCGGCATGGAACAGTTGGTATTGCTCGTCATAGCTTGCGCGGGAAGGCGCCGGCTTCGGTTCTCAGTCGTACGCCTGCACGCCACGATTCAACGCAGACGATACATGTGCCCCTATCATGCAGCCAGCGCCATGCGGGACAACTCACGACAAACTGACCTCAAACTACCCGTTCAAACCCGGGTCGCGCGTTTTTGCCACGCCCTCCGCCCTTTGTCTGTCACTTCCAGGCCACGGTTCAAAAGCTTCCGAACGAATGGATGTCGTTGGTTTGCCACGATCTTTGCCATGCGGGGGCCATAATCGCACCACGCGCCGTCGGCTGCATTCGCAGGCCTAGTTTGCGTCCTGTGCGCCGCCTTCAGCCGGGTCATCGGCGGCGGCTTCGTCGAGTTTGCGGTAGAGCGTGGAACGCCCGATCTTGAGGCGGCGCGCGACCTCCGACATCTGGCCGCGGTAATGCGAGATCGCGAAACGGATGATCTCGCTTTCCATGTCTTCGAGCGGCCGCACTTCACCGTTGGCGGTGAGTATCGAAAGGCTGCCGGCGCTGGCGAGCGGGGCGATTGGTATTTCACTACCCGACACCAGGGACGGCGCCGCTGACGGCGCAACGACCAGCGGTTCATGATGCGGGAACTGGCCGTCGGACAGGACCTGACCGGTCGTCTGGGGAAAATCAGGCAGGCCGAGCATGTCGCTCTCGCTCAGCACCACGGCGCGATACACCGCGTTCTCAAGCTGGCGGATGTTGCCGGGCCAGTCGAGCTGCGCGAGATGGGCCACGGCGTCGCCGCCGATCCCGGTGATGGTGCGGTTTTCCTCGGCGGCAAAGCGCGCCAGGAAATGGCGCAGCAGATGCGGGATGTCTTCGCGCCGCATTCGCAGCGGCGGAATGGTCAGCGGCAGCACGTGGAGCCGGTAGAACAGATCCTCGCGGAACGCGCCGTTCTTCACGAGGTCGAGCAGCTTGCGGTTGGTCGCGGAGATGATGCGGACGTCGACCTTCACCGGCTTGCGGCCGCCGACGGCCTCGACGGTGCCCTCCTGCAGCGCGCGCAGCAGCTTCACCTGCGCGGCCAGCGGCAACTCACCGACCTCGTCGAGGAACAGCGTGCCGCCGGAAGCCTCGATGAACTTGCCGGTGTGTCGTTCGGTGGCGCCGGTGAACGCGCCCTTCTCGTGACCGAACAGGATCGATTCCACGAGATTGTCGGGGATAGCGCCGCAATTGATCGCAACGAACGGCTTCGACTTGCGTTCGCTCGAACCATGAATGGCGCGAGCGAACAGTTCCTTGCCGACGCCGGATTCGCCCTCGACCAATACGGGAATGCTGGAGGCAGCCGCCTTCTGCGCGGTACGCAGCACGGTAGCCATCGCTTCGCTGCGGGTGATGATGTCGGCGAAGGTGAGGCGGCCCTCGCGGCTGTGGCGGATGCGCTGCAGTTCGCCTTTCAGCGCGCTGGTGTTGAGCGCGTTGCGCAGCGACACCTGCAGCCGCTCGAAACCGACCGGCTTGACCACGAAATCCTGCGCGCCGGCGCGCATCGCCGAAACCACATTGTCGATGCCGCCATGGGCGGTCTGCACGATGACGGGGGTGCAGACGCCCGCGTCGCGCATCTTGGCGAGCACGCCGAGGCCGTCGAGGCCGGGCATCACGAGGTCGAGCACGACGGCGTCGATCGCCTGCGCATCGGAAGCGGTCAGCAGGGCGACGGCCTCGTCGCCGCTCTCGGCGACGAGCGCCTCATAGCCGCATTTCTGCACCATGTTTTCAACCAAACGGCGCTGCACGGCGTCGTCGTCGGCAATCAAGATGGTGGCGGCCATGTGTTTCCCCGTACGCTACTGCATTGTACCGAATCGGGGCACTTTCGCCGAAGCCGATTAACGACCTCTTAAAGGTTGAAAACGGCGTTGTTGAGAAGCGGCTAGATGTTGAGGTGTGGCCAGACCTCCAGGGCGCCGCGATAGCACATGTCGAGCGCCACATAGAGGATGATGGCGAGGCCGACATAGGCGATCCAGCGTTGCTTTTCCAGGAGGCGCGCGATGAAGGTGGCCGCCAGGCCCATCAGCGCAATGGATAATCCCAGACCGAAGATCAGGATGATCGGGTGCTCGCGCGCGGCGCCCGCGACGGCGAGTACGTTGTCCAAAGACATCGAAACGTCAGCGATCGTGATCTGCCACACGGCCTGGCCAAGCGTCTTTTGATGACGTCCAGCGGCTGACGCATCGATGGCGCTTGCGGCCGAGAGACTCTGCATCTTCGGTTCGTGATGCAGCATGCGCAACTCGCGCCACATCTTCCAGCACACCCAAAGCAGCAGAATGCCGCCGGCAAGCAGCAGCCCGATGATTTGCAGCAACTGGACCGTGATGCTGGCGAAGCCAATTCGCAGCGCCGTGGCGGCTACGATGCCGATCAGGATCGCCTTCTTGCGCTGGCCTTCGGGCAGCCCCGCGGCGGCAAGCCCGATAACGATCGCGTTATCGCCGGCGAGCACCAGGTCGATCATGATGACCTGGAAAAGTGCCGTCAGGTGTTGCGAGGTGATCAGTTCCAGCATTCGGGCCACTCCGTTGATGGTCCAATCCGACATCGCAGTTCGCATGAACTGCCAGAGGGGCCCGGGCTTGGACGCGTGTAAGACGCAGTCAGGGTCAGACTGCGGAAAATGCTTTCCTGTTACTCAGGTTGATCCGGGACGGCGAAGAGCCTGACCATCTGGTCGGGCTCGATCAGGATCGAGAGGACGACGCCGACAAAGGTCAGGCTTCCGGCGAGGTCGAACCAGATGACGCGGAATCGGTCGCGCCGGCAGAGCAGCGCGAAGCCGGCCGTCAGTGCGGCAACTGCAAAGAGCAGGGTGACGATTGCGGGCGCCAGGGCGTCCAGCGGCACCACGTTCCGGATTCCGACGGCCGCGATCACCGCCACCAGCAGGATGCCGGTAAACAACTCCTTGCCGCGAACCGCGGGGGAGCGCCGGGACGGTACTTCAACGATCTGACTGCGGTCCAGGAAGGCCATTGGGGTTGTTATTTGCGAACTGGAATTGTGGTAGGAAGCATGACCTGTCCGCCAATTCAATATGACTAGTTTAGTAAACATGAAACGTGGGAAACAGCAAGATATTTTCGCCGAGCGGCCGTTGGCCAAGGCCGCGCCGGACGCCAAATCATTGCGGAAACTCGCCGGGGACTGGCTGAAGCAGCGCAGGGCGGAGGCCGAATTGTCGCAGGCCGATCTCGCCGCACGCCTTGGCCTGAAATATTACACGTTCATCTCGCAGGTTGAGAACGGGTTCAGCCGGGTTCCAACCGAAATCATGGGCGCGTGGGCCAATGAATTGGGCCTTGAACAGGGCGCCTTCGCTAGGCATCTGTTAATGTACTACGAGCCGGAAATGCACCGGCTGCTGTTCGGAGCCGAAAAGAAATGAGCGTGGTTGCGTTCGAGCGCAAACAAGACACCGGCGAATGGAGCGAAAGGGAACTCAGCGCCATTGTCGCGGCGCTGGACAAGGCGCTCGCGCCGAGGTCCGGCCGCGAATGGGAAACCGGCATGACGGAAAGCGGCGATGTCCAGTTCTATCTGTTGGGCCCGCAGCCGGATCAGGCGTGCGAATTGTGCGTTTCCCGAGTAGGCGGCCGTTACATCCTGGAAGACGGATGCGGCCGGCTGTTGTTCGAGCATCGCAACCTCGACCTTGTGATGTTGCACGCGAAGGCCGCGGTCCCGTCCACGTCATGGCTGGTGATGCGCGCGATCACATTGTGGTGTGCCATCCGCAACACGATTGATGAAAAGGTGGAACCGCTGCTCGTCGAGGGCGAAGAACTGCTCGCTCAGTTTGCCCCGCAGCTTGCGGCTTTCGCCTGATCTCCCGCCGATTTCCTGATCACCTGTCAATTTGAAAGTGTCATGAGCGCAAAATCTGCGACCTCCCGAGCCGGCAAGATATCCCGCAAGCCCGCCACCAGCAGCAAGGCGGCCGCCGCCAAATCCAAGACCGGCAAGTTGCCGGAATGGAACCTGGCCGATCTCTATGCGGGCATCGACGCGCCTGAAATCACGCGCGACTTGCAGAAGATGGATGCTGACTGCGCGGCGTTCGAGACGGACTACAAGGGCAAGCTGGCTGACGGCGTTGCACGCGACGACGGCGGGCGCTCGCTTGCCGAGGCCGTCAGGCGCTACGAGGCGATCGACGATCTCGCCGGCCGGCTCGGCTCCTATGCCGGCCTCGTTCATGCCGGCGACAGCGTCGATCCCGCGATCTCCAAATTCTATGGCGACGTCTCCGAGCGGCTGACGGCGGCTTCGCTGCATCTTCTGTTCTTCGCGCTCGAACTCAACCGCATCGACGATGCCGTGATCGAGCGCGCGATGCAGACGCCGGAGCTCGGGTATTACCGTCCCTGGATCGAGGATCTGCGCAAGGACAAGCCGTACCAGCTCGAGGATCGCGTCGAGCAGCTGTTCCATGAAAAGTCGCAGAGCGGCTACGCCGCCTGGAACCGGCTGTTCGATCAGACCATCTCCGGCCTGCGCTTCAAGGTTGGGGCCAAGGAGCTCGCGATCGAGCCGACGCTCAACCTGTTGCAGGACCGTGCGCCGGACAAGCGCAAGGCAGCCGCGCAGGCGCTGGCGAAAACCTTCAAGGACAATGAGCGGACCTTTGCGCTCATCACCAACACGCTCGCCAAGGACAAGGAGATTTCGGACCGCTGGCGCGGCTTCCAGGATGTTGCGGATTCGCGGCACCTCAACAACCGCGTCGAGCGCGAGGTCGTCGATGCGCTGGTCGGCTCGGTGCGCGCGGCCTATCCGCGGCTGTCCCACCGCTATTACAATCTGAAAGCCGGCTGGTTCAAAAAGAAGAAACTCGCGCATTGGGATCGCAATGCGCCGCTGCCGTTTGCGGCAACCGGAACGATCGCGTGGCCGGAGGCGCAGAAGATGGTGCTGACGGCCTATCGCGGATTCTCCGCCGAGATGGCCGCGATCGCGGAGCGCTTCTTCACCGATCGCTGGATCGATGCGCCGGTGCGGCCAGGCAAGGCGCCGGGCGCGTTCTCGCACCCGACCACGCCGTCGGCGCATCCCTATGTGCTGATGAATTATCAAGGCAAGCCGCGTGACGTGATGACGCTCGCGCATGAGCTCGGCCATGGCGTGCACCAGGTGCTTGCGGCCAGGCAGGGTGCGCTGATGGCGCCGACGCCGCTGACGCTTGCCGAGACCGCGAGCGTGTTCGGCGAGATGCTGACCTTCAAGCGGCTGTTGTCGCAGACCAGGAACGCCAGGCAGCGCCAAGCGCTGCTCGCCGGCAAGGTCGAGGACATGATCAACACGGTCGTGCGCCAGATCGCGTTCTATTCGTTCGAGCGTGCCGTGCACACCGAGCGCAAGGACGGCGAGTTGACCGCCGAGCGGATCGGCCAGATCTGGCTCAGCGTGCAGAACGAGAGCCTCGGGCCTGCCATCGACATCCGTCCCGGCTACGAGAATTTCTGGATGTACATCCCGCATTTCATCCATTCGCCGTTCTACGTCTACGCCTACGCGTTCGGCGATTGCCTGGTGAACTCGCTCTATGCGGTCTACGAGAACGCCTCCGAAGGTTTTGCCGAGCGCTATCTTGCGATGCTCGCGGCCGGTGGCACCAAGCATTATTCCGAACTGCTCAAACCGTTCGGGCTCGACGCCAAGGATCCCAAGTTCTGGGACGGCGGGCTTTCGGTGATCTCGGGCATGATCGACGAACTCGAGGCAATCGACTGACGGGTTCGTTCGCGAGGCGTGCGAAACGGATTTGTGATGGGCGCGGACACAATTTGAGCCGCCGTCGCCCGTCATTGTGGTGGCGACAGGAGGGCAGGGCCCATGATCGACACCCCGACACGGCGCTCAGTGCTTGGCGCGGGCGTTTTCGCGGCCGGCTCGCTGCTCACGATCGACGCCGGCATGGCCGAGGTTCCCTTAAGCCTGACGCCCGCCTGCCATGACGGCGATGCCGTCACGCTGGCGCAGACCGAAGGGCCTTACTTCAAGCCGTCTTCGCCGGAGCGGATCGAACTGATCGAAGAGGGCATGGCCGGCCAGCCGATCGAATTGGCCGGCTTCGTTCTGACCCGCGCCTGCAGACCGCTGGCCGGCGCCTTGCTGGATTTCTGGCAGGCCGACGACCAGGGCCGCTACGACAATTCCGGCTTCCGCCTGCGCGGTCACCAGTTCACCGATGCGGAGGGGCGCTACCGGCTGCGCAGTGTCGTGCCGGGCCTCTATCCGGGCCGTACCCGGCATATCCACGTGAAGGTGCAGCCGCGCGATGGCCGCGTGCTGACCACCCAGCTCTATTTCCCAGGCGAACCCGTCAACCGCACCGACGGCCTGTTCCGCCGCGAGCTACTGATGCGCACGACCAGGAATGCCGGCGCGCTGGCCGGCCGGTTCGATTTCGTGGTGGCTTAGAGGCGGCGAACCCTCCGCTTCCCCGACGTAAAACATTTGTGTCGATAGCTAATTAAGTTGGCCGGTTTTGGTAACACATCAAATGTCCGCTTC
>NZ_DAINNI010000093.1:0-19239 GCF_036735945.1 Bradyrhizobium sp.
TGATGGTGAACGGCTTCGTCATGGTCGGCGCGCTCGCCATGAACAAGTCGCCGGTGACGCTCGAACAGACGACGCCGATCGCGCGGCTCACCGAGGAAATCCAGGTCATCGTGGTGCCGGCGAACTCGCCGCTGAAGACCGCGCAGGACCTTGCCGCCGCCGTGAAGGCCGACATCGCCAAGGTCACCTTTGCCGGCGGTTCGGCCGGCGGCGTCGACCATGTGATGGCCGCGCTGTTTGCGGGAACGATCGGCGCCGACGCCAGGAAGATCAATTACATCCCGTTCTCCGGCGGCGGCGAGTCGCTGGCGGCCATTCTCGGCGGCAAGGTCACCGCCGGCATTTCGGGCCTCAGCGAATATGAGGGACAGATCAAGTCGGGCAAATTGCGCGCGCTCGGCGTCACTTCGGAGAAGCGCATCCCGGGCCACGACATTCCGACCTTCAAGGAACAGGGCATCGATCTCGTGATCGCCAACTGGCGCTCGGTGGTGGCGCCTCCCGGCATCACGCCTGAGCAGCGCAAGGTCCTGAGCGATGCCGTGGAGAACATGGTCAAGTCGGATGCCTGGAAAGAGATCCTCAAGCAGAAGGGCTGGGAGGACGCCTATCTCGGTGGCGACGCGTTCGCCGATTTCCTGAAGAAGGAAACGATCCGCGTCACCGACGTGCTGAAATCAGTCGGCCTCATCAAATCATGACCGACGACGCTTCCAGCGACGCCCCGCAGAGGCCGGCCACGCGGCACGTCGATCCTGCCGGCCTCGTCATCGCCGCATTGCTTGCGGTGCTCGCCGTGGTGCTGGTGGTGGACGCAAGCCGCCTGCCTGCGACCTCGATGTACGGCATGGGCCCGGAGGCGATGCCGATCGTCATCGCCGCAGGCCTCGGCCTGCTCGCGATCGGCAATCTGATCGATGCCTTGCGCGGCAACCTGCCGCCGCGCGAGAGCATGGATCCGAAGCCGGTGCTGCTGATCCTCGGCGGGCTCGTGCTGCTGATCGCCATCATCGGCCTCGGCGGCGGCTTCATCCTTGCAACCTCGGTGCTGTTCGTTGCGACCTCGGCGGCGTTCGGGCGGCGCGCGATCCTGACCGATCTCGTCATCGCCCTCGTGATGAGCACCCTGATCTATTTCGCTTTCGATCGGTTGCTGACGCTGAGCCTGCCTTCCGGCCCCCTGGAAAGACTTCTGTAATGGAAACCTTCGCCGCCCTCGCGCATGGCATGGCGGTCGCCGTGCAGCCCATGAACCTGCTCTATGCGCTGATCGGCGTGTTTCTCGGCACCGCGGTCGGCGTGCTGCCCGGCATCGGTCCCGCCCTCACCGTCGCCCTGCTGCTGCCGGTGACCTACAAGCTCGATCCCGGCGGCTCGCTGATCATGTTCGCCGGCATCTATTACGGCGGCATGTATGGCGGATCGACCACCGCCATCCTCATCAACACGCCCGGCGAGAGCGCATCGATGGCGACCGCGCTCGAGGGCAACAAGATGGCGAAGGCCGGCCGCGGCGGCCCGGCGCTGGCGACCTCGGCGATCGGCTCGTTCGTCGCGGGCACCATTGCCACCATCGGCCTTGCCTTCCTGGCGCCGTGGCTGGTCGACTTCGCCGTGCGCTTCGGGCCGGAGGATTATTTCGCGCTGATGTGCGTCGCCTTTGTCACGGTGTCGGCGACCTTCGGCGATTCACCGATCCGCGGACTGACCAGCCTGTTCATCGGGCTGACGCTCGGCCTGATCGGCATCGACAAGCTCACCGGGCAGGCGCGGCTTGCGTTCGGCGTGCCGGAACTGCTCGACGGCGTCGAGGTGACGACGCTGGCGGTCGGCCTGTTCGCCGTCGGCGAAGCGCTTTACGTCGCCTCGCGCCGCCATCACGCCGAGGAGAAGATCGAGCCGGTGCGCGGCTCGCTGTGGATGACGAAGGAGGACTGGAAGCGGTCGTGGAAGCCGTGGCTGCGCGGCACGATGTTCGGTTTTCCGATCGGTGCGCTGCCCGCCGGCGGCGCGGAGATTCCGACCTTCCTGTCCTATTCGACCGAGAAGCGGCTGACGAAGCATCCGGAGGAATTCGGCAAGGGCGCGATCGAAGGCGTCGCAGGGCCGGAGGCCGCCAACAACGCCTCCGCCGCCGGCACGCTGGTGCCGCTCTTGACGCTGGGCTTGCCGACCTCGGCGACCGCGGCGATGATGCTGGCGGGTTTTCAGCAATATGGACTGAACCCGGGACCGCTGCTGTTCGCGGAACGGCCCGACCTGGTGTGGGGCCTGATCGCCAGCCTCTTCATCGCCAACGTCATGCTGCTGGTGCTCAACCTGCCGCTGGTCGGGCTCTGGGTGCGGCTGCTCGCCATTCCGCAGCCGTGGCTGTACGCCGGCATTCTCGTCTTCGCGACCATGGGCACCATCGCGGCAAAGCCGTCAGTCGTGGAGCTCTCGATGCTGGCGGGCTTTGGCGTGCTGGGCTTCCTGATGCGCCGGTTCGACTTTCCGATCGCGCCCGTCGTCGTCGGCCTGATCCTGGGGCCGATCGCCGAAAGCCAGTTGCGCCGCGCGCTTGCGATCAGCCTCGGCGATCCCCTCGTGCTGCTGCAGAGCCCGATGTCGGCGACGCTGCTCGCGATCGCCCTGATCGCGCTGTTGGCGCCATTCGTGCTGAGGGGCCTCGACCGCTTCAAGGCGACCGAGGACTAGGCGTACTCGTCAATTCAGATTCGTGCGGCGGGCGCTTCGATAAAGTTTTAGCGATTGCGTTGAAGGGAATTTGATTGGTGGCACGATAAACCTTCGGTTGTACCGAAACCGGAGCTGAAAGATCGATGCACCGTCGTAATACCTTCGTCGTTGCATGGGTCCTTGGCGCGATGTCGTCAGCATCGGCTGTCGAATGCACTATGGGCCAGGTCGCGATCGACTCGGCGTCGGTCATCACGCCCTGCGGCGAAAGGCTCGCCGCTGATAACTTGTCCGATGGCGACCGGGCACAGGCGTATTTCATCCGCGGGCGCGCTTATCACCGCGCGCTGCGTCTCAATGAGGCAGCCGAAGACTACCGCGCGGCCTTTGCGCTCGATCCGAAGAACGCGGAAATCCTCGTCTCATGGTCGAATGTCGATATGCGCCAGCGGCGCGTAAACGTTTCCAGGAGGCGAATCGAGCAGGCCTACGCGCTCGATCCGCGGAATGCGCGCGTGCTCAGGGCGGTCGGAGCGCTGCAGTCGGACCTCGGAGAAAGCAACAGGGCGATTGAGTTCTACAGCAAGGCAATCGAGATCGATCCGACCGAGGGCTTCGCACTGTATTTTCGCGCGCGTGAATATCGCTTCAAGCGCCAATTCGCCGAGGCGATCGCGGACGCGAATGCGCTCCTCGCCATTCCGACGGCGAGACTCAACGACGCGCAGGGCTTTCTCGACGAGAACGGGATCGTTCGCGATTTCCACGTCAAGGCGCTGCTTGAGCTCGCTTATAGCTACGAGGATTCCGGTCGGCTCGATCTTGCCGAAAAGAATTACGACGCGGCGGTCGATACCGGGCGTTCGGCGCCTGCGCTCGCCGCGCGGGCGCATTTCCTGGGCTTCTACGTCCAGCGCAAGGACGACGCGCTGCGCGACTTGACCGAGGCCGTGCATAGCGAGCCCCGGAACGCCAAGGCTCTCTATGCGCTCGGCATCTCACTTGCGGGATTCAATCGCTTTGAGGAGGCTTTCGCGGCCTTCGACGCCGCCGTGACGGCGCGCCCGGATTACGCGACAGGCCTGACCATGCGAGCACGCATGCACCGTCAGTTCGGACGCACCGATGCGGCGGTGCGCGACCTGAAAATGGCCGTCTCGCTGGATCAAAGCGAATTGAACGACTTGATGAACGCGCTACGCCACGCCGGCTACTGGAGCGAGCCGGGACTGCCGCGCCGACAAACACGGGAACTCGATGACGCCATGCGTGCCTGCATGATCGATCCCCAATGCTAACCGAGGACAGGATGCAAACCAGAGCCTTATTCGTCGTTGCCTTCCTTGTAGTTTCCAACACCGCCGCGCTCGCGGAGAGTGGGTCGGCCTGCCAATCCGCGCCGCGGCCACAGGCGAATTCGTGCCGCACGGCGGCTTTTCCAGGCACGATGCGGAGCGAGGGACCGTTCGCGCTGGCACGCGGCCTGTGCCAACGGAAGCCGCCTCTCTGCACCGGCGCAATCAACTACTCCACCTGGCAACAGTGGGCGTCGAACCAATGATCGGCCGCCTCGCGCTCGTTGCGTTCGCGCTCGCGCTTGCCTCGCCCGCCCTGGCAAGGGACCCCATCGGCACAGCCGGCTCGTTCCGTTCGGTCGGGTGGGCGCAGTGCCAGGCGTCGTACCAGGAATGGAAGCAAGGCGCGTGCGACCCCGCGCCAGTCGATGCCACGCTGGCAGGCCCGTCGCTCGCGCGCGCTCATATCGAGCGGTCGGTTGCCTTGCTGGCGCAGACGCGCACGGAGGAAGCGCTCAAGGCGGCGAATGCCGCGGTAGCCATCGATCCGTCAAATGTCTCGTCACTGACATTTCGCGGGCGCCTGCTCTTGACGCTGCTGAAGCTCGATGCGGCCGAACGCGACCTCAATGCCGCCCTGATGATCGAGCCGACCAATCCGGTGCTGCTTGCCTCGCGCGCGGAGGTGCTGCTCAACGCAGGAAAGCCCGATGCGCTCGCAGACATCACGGCGGCGATCGCACGGCGACCGGACGACACCGATATATTGTGGATCAAGGCGCGAATCCACGTGAGCCGCGGTGAAATCGACGTCGCGGAGCGCGACCTCAAACATGCGGTTTCGCTCGACCCCGGCGATCGCCGCACGCGGCTGATGAAGGCGCAGGCGCAGCTTCGCCTCGGACAATTCGAGGGTGCGGTCGACGACGCAACGCAGACGCTCGCAATTTCGGCGGGCGATCTCATGGCGCGTGAGACACGGGCCCTCGGGCTGATCGCCCTCAATCGGCCGGCGGAGGCGATCGAGGATCTGAATGTATTGCTCGGGCCGCCCGGCCAGCCGACAACCGCCGTCGCCCTGCCCCACAATCGCGAAATCCTGTTCCAGCGTGCGCGGCTACTGGCGCAGCTCGGCAGACGCGAGGAGTCCAACCACGACGTCGAGGTGCTGTTGCTGTCAGGCGGCAAGCGGGCGGTCCTGCGAGTGCAACTCTACCTGCGCCGCAACGGCTTTCCGGACGTGCGCATCGACGGCGAGCGCGACACTGACTTCGACAATACGCTCAGGAGCTGCGTGCTCGACCGCGCGTGCGGCAGCGGCATCACGCGGCACATTTGAGCGCCGTGACTCCATGCCGGGGCGGCCGCTTCAATCGCCTCGCGTGAAGTAGGCATCCTCGTTCGGTAACGAGGGCGGTCCATGCGCGGCGCTTTTCACCGTCCCGAATGCATCCAGCAGGAACAGGGATTTCGCGCTTTCCCTGGCGAGCTGCTCGATGCGCTTCTGCAACTCCGCGACCTTCGCCGGATTGCTGTCGGCCAGGTTCGTCTTTTCCGATGGATCCTGCGGAATGTTGTAAAGCTCAATGGCGGATGGAAGGGCAGTCCGCCAGATCAGCTTCCAGTCGCCTATCCGCACGCCACCGCGAAACGGCTCGACGTTGTATACGATCTCCTGGCGTGGCGAGGCGGCGCCGCTGCTGATGGTCGGCCAGACATCCAATCCGTCGAGAGGCTTTCCCTTCGTCAGGCTGGCTCCCGCAAGTCCGGCCAGAGTCGGGAACATGTCGACAACGTGCATCATCTCCTTCACCTCGCCGGGCTTGATGCGCCCGGGCCAGTTCGCGAGGGCGGCGACGCGTGTTCCGCCCTCGTAGAGCATCCCTTTTCCGCCACGGTATGGACCGTTATCGGCGGGGAGCTTGAGTTTCGACACATCGGCGTCTCCGGCAAGCAGCGCGGTCTGGTTGCCGCCGTTATCGCTCATGAAAACGATCAACGTGTTGTCGCGCATCTGCTTTCGTTCGAGCGCGGCGACCACCTTGCCGATTTCGTCGTCCATGCACGTGATCATGGCCGCGTAGCTGCGTCTCGTGGGATCTTCGATGTGGCGATACCTGTCGATGTACTCCTTCGGAGCCTGGTACGGCGAGTGGGGAGCCGTAAAGGCGAGGTACAGAAACAGCGGTGTCTTGGTGTCATGAGCATTGATCTGCGCTACCGCATCCTTGCCCCATAATTGGGTGACGTAACCCTGCTCGTTGACCGGTCGGTCGTCGCGATACCAGTCGCGCACATTTCCCGATGAATGAGTGAAGTAATCGACCTCGCCTACCATTGATCCGTAATGGTAGTCGAAGCCGCGCTGGCGAGGCCAATACTTGCGATCGGCGTGTCCCAGGTGCCACTTGCCGACCATGGCCGTCCGATAGCCTGCGTCCTTGAGTGCCTGCGGCAGCAGCCGTTCGTCCGTGGGCAGGCCGTACTTGCTGGGTGTCGGAATGACCAGCGTTTGCAGGCCATAGCGACACGGATACCGCCCTGTCATCAAGGCTGCGCGCGTGGGCGTGCACATCGGCTGGACGTAAAACTGCTCGAGTTGTGCACCGTTCTGCGCCAGCCTGTCGATATTCGGGGTCTTGATGTCAGAGCCGTGAAAGCCGACGTCTTTCCATCCGAGATCGTCCGCGACAATGTAGACGATGTGCGGCCGTCGCGACGGCAATTGCGCCGCCGCCGATGTGATGCTCGCCGGCGCCATCGAAGTTATGCAAGCGGCGGCGAGCGCGGAGCTTCCATTCAGCAAGACGTCCCGGCGATTGATGCCATGACGCGGGGATTTGTCGGTCGGCCGGTGACTCATTTCGTGTCCTCGGAGAAGCGGTTGCCGTGAGAGCCGTCGTTCGCTCGCCTCTGGTTGCGGTTCGATTCTAGAATTTATAGCCGATCCGGGCCGTAACCTGGTTGGTGCTCAAATCCTGCTTCAATCCAATCGTCCCGAGATTCAGGACCGGGATCGGATAGACAAACGATCTGGACTCAAATTGCGAATAGCGATACTCGAAGCCGGTAAACCAGTTATTCGTGAAGGCGTAGTCGATGCCCGCTCCCACCGTCCATCCGATCCGCGTATCGTCACCGCCGATCGAAATTCCGGTGGTCGGGATGGACGTCTTGTTCGAGACGAATGCTGCGCCGCCCGTCATGTAGAACAGCGCGCGATCGGCCGCAAAGCCTAATCGCCCGCGGACCGATCCGCCCCATTTGCTGTGAGCGGTCAGAAAATCCCCGGTGATCGAGGTGTAGCGGATCGTGCCGACCGTCCAGCCTTCGAAATCACCTTCGATGCCGAGCACCACGCTTCCTGCCTGGTAATTGTAGCCTGCCAGCGCGCCGTAGCTCAGGCCGCTCTTGCCGGTCGCGGCCGAGACCAGAAAAGGCGTTCCAAGCAACATGGCTCCGGTGGTGTATTCCGGATCGGTTCGTATCCAGCCGAGTTCACCACCGAGGTAGAAGCCGGTCCAGGAAAACGATGGCACATACGGAACCGGCGCCGCCGGCTGAGCGCGGGTGGGCAAATCGGCAGCCCGGGCCGGAAGGCTGATCAGGATCGCCGTCGCGGAAACCAGAACGGCACAGGTCAAGCGCAACATGGATGGCCTCTCTGGCTGGGTCTGAACCAGCCGTTATTGGATTCCGACTTCCGCGGCAGCGTGAACTCGATCGGCGATACGGGCTATTGCTTCTCCGCCTTCAGAATCGCGTCGATCGCCTTGATGACTGTCACGTCTCGATTTGCCTTGCAGTAGACGATGACGTTGTGAATGCTCTCCTTGACGCGCGGCACGTTGATCGCGTGCTTCTTGGCTAGTCCGTTGTACCAGCCGCTATACCAGACCCCGAGAAAATCCGCGTCTTCCTGATATGTACCGGCCAGTTGCCCGCAGGTAAGTTTTTGAACGTCGATGTAGCCCTTTGCGTCGGCGTATTTGGACAGTTCGGTCTGCGCGGACGCACTGCAGATGCCAAGGATCAGTACCGAGGAGATGATGGCGAGGTGACGGTTCATATCGGATCCTCCTATTGGAAGCCAACCGCGACCGCGGTCGGCGCCATCGCTGCGGCAAATACCGCCGGCAGCGAAAACAAACGGAAATATGCAACGGTTCTTCAAACTCGAAATTCTGAAATTGACGTTGAAGTCATTTTGACCTGAATGTCAATACGGTAAAAGAACGGTAAGTTGGGAAGGCTCCATCGTGGCAAAAATTGACCCGGCCAGACGCGCCGAAATCGGACGCGCCAAGAGCGCGAGAACCCGCGAGCAGATCCTTGGCGCGGCGCGTTCGCTGTATGCAAGGCAAGCGGTCGAAGCCGTAACGGTCGAGGATGTCGTGCGCGAGGCGGGCGTCGCCAAAGGCACCCTCTATGTGCATTTCAAGAACATCGAGGCCGTTCAGATGGCGGTCGCGGATGAATTGACCCAGACGTTCGTGGATTTGCTGCAGCCGCGCCGCGCAATATTCGAGAATCCCGTTGAGCGAATTGCGGATGGATGCTGCACATTCCTGTCTCAGGCGACACTCAATCCAAGGTGGGGTGGCCTGGTTGCTCGCTACGCCTGGTCATTTCCGACGGTGGGAAGCGCGGCTCGTGGCCTGCTCGCCGAAGACCTGCATCAGGCCGCACGCCAGGGCCGCATTGCCGAGATCTCACCTCATCTCGGCACGGCGATTGTCGTTGGAATCGTTCTCCAGGTGATGCTGTCAGCGAGCGAAGGAAATGTGCGGAGCCCGGACGTACCGTCCGCCGTCACTGCTATTCTGCAATCGCTCGGCGTCTCGCATCGCGACGCGCATGCCGCCGTGAAGCGCGTCACGCGGACGAAATCGGGTTCGTAGCGCTGCTGCGCCGCGCCGCACCGGTACTGGTCCCACCGCTTGGCTCACATCCTTGAGTCGCATTGCCGACCCACTTTTCTCGACGCCGGCAAGAGCTGATTGATTCTGCTTGCGATTCAATCGGTCGTGAACCGACAAATCTCCCGCCCAATTAGTCGCCGGTGCTGATCGTATCGGCATGGTTGCGCAGCGCTGCGATTTGGTATCCCGAAACCGCAGCAGAATTGTTGCTGCAAACGATACGTGCCATTCGGGAAAAACTGGCATAACATCGCGACTGCAGTAGTCCATATCAGGCAGGCCGCCACCTCACCGTCGGTGAAGCCAATGCAAGCAATTGCGGACTGGCTGGAGAAGCTGGGGCTCGGGCAGTACGCGCTGCGTTTTGCCGAGAACGGCATCGATCTCGGTGTTCTTCCCGAACTGACGGACCGCGACTTCGACAAGCTCGAAGTCCTGCTCGGCCATCGTCTCAAGATGCTGCGCGCGATCGACGAACTCAAGCGAGCCGACCTGGTCGACGAGCAGACCAATCGGCATGACGCCGAGCGGCGCCACCTCACGGTGATGTTCTGCGATCTGGTAGGTTCGACCGAGCTCTCTGCCCGCCTTGATCCGGAAGACATGTGGGAGGTGATCCGCGCCTATCGCGCTGCCTGCGCGAAAGTCATTGCCAAATACGACGGCAACATCGCCAGGTTCGTCGGCGATGGCGTGCTTGCCTATTTCGGCTATCCCCGCGCGCACGAGGATGACGCCGAGCGCGCCGTGCGAGCCGGGCTCGACATGATTGCGGCAATAGAGCCGCTCGAAACCCGCGCCGAACGGGTTGAGGCGCGGATCGCGATCGCGACCGGGCTTGTGGTGGTGGGCGACCTCATCAGCGGATGCGCGTCGGAGCAGCAGGCCATGGTCGGCGACACGCCGAACATCGCAGCGCGGCTGCAGAGCCTTGCCGAGCCCGGGGCCGTCGTCGTCGCTGCTTCGACGCGCGAACTGCTCGGCGATCTCTTCACGTTCCGGAACCTCGGCCTTCGCCAGGTCAAGGGCATCTCCGAACCGATTGCAGCCTGGGCGGTCGAAGGTGGAGCGGCATCGGAGAGCCGCTTCGAGGCGGTGCGCACGGCGCGCTCGATGGGCTTTGTCGGCCGCAAGGCCGAAATCGAATTCGCGAACTCACGGCAACAGCTGGCGTGGCAGGGTCAGGGCCAGGCCGTGCTGATTTCCGGCGAGGCGGGGATCGGCAAATCGCGCCTGGTTGCGATGCTCTGCGAAAATCCCGAGCTCGGAGCACACTGCCGGGTGCGGTTTCAGTGCTCGCCTTACCATACCAACAGTGCGCTCCACCCCTTCGTCGCTCAGCTCGAGCGCGCCGCCGGCATCCGCTCACAGGACACGCCCGAGCAGAAGCTCGACAAGCTCGAGGCAATGCTTGCAGTTGGAACGCAGCAGGTGGCCAACGCGGCGCCGCTGATCGCGGCACTTCTTTCGATCGCAACGGGCGAACGCTATCCGCCGCTCGGCCTGAATCCGGTGCAGCAGCGGCGACAGACGTTCGCCGCCCTGCTCGATCAGCTCGAAGGTCTGGCCCGGCAGCTGCCGGTGCTGATCGTCTGCGAGGACCTGCATTGGGCCGACGCCACCACGCTTGAACTATTCGATCTCGCCGTCGACCGGATCAGGGGATTACCGATCCTTGCGCTGATGACGTTCCGGCCCGAGTACGAACCGCCATGGACGGGACTGGCCAATATCAGCCTGCTGAAGCTCGATCGGCTGGATCGGCGAGACACGCGCGCGCTGGTCGAACAGGTGACCATCGGCCGGCAGCTGCCGGGCGACATGATGAAGCAGATCATCGACAGGACGGATGGCATCCCGCTGTTTATCGAGGAATTGACCAAGACGATCTTGGAATCCGGCCTGCTGGTGGAGGATGCCGGAAGCCTTCGCCTGGATCGCCCGCTGCCGCCGCTCGCCATTCCCGCGACGCTGCAGGATTCGCTGATGGCCCGCCTTGACCGGCTGGCGCCGGTCAAGGAAGTCGCACAGATAGGCGCCGCCATTGGCCGCGACTTCTCCTACACATTGCTGAGGTCGGTGGCAGGCCGCGATGATCTGACGCTGAACACCGCGCTGAGGCAATTGGAGGAAGCCGAACTGCTATTGCGCCGCGGGACGCCGCCGGACGCGAGCTACAGCTTCAAGCACGCGCTGGTCCAGGAAGCGGCCTATGAGAGCCTGCTCAAGAGCCGCCGGCAACTGCTCCACAACCAGATTGGCAGTGTCCTGCGCGATCGGTTTCCGGCCATCGCCAGGACCGAGCCGGAGGTGGTGGCCTATCACTTCACCGAAGCGGGGCTCGACGGCGTTGCGCTCGACTGGTGGAGCAAGGCGGGCCAGCAGGCGCTCAAACGCTCCGCCTATACCGAGGCCATCGCACATCTCGGCAAGGCGGTTGCGATTGCCGACGGGCTGCCCAACGACCCCGGCCGGACCATGAACCGGCTTCATCTTCAAATCACCTATAGCCGGGCGCTGCGGGGCAACCTTGGGCACAGCGCACCGCAAACGGTCGCCGCATGGACACGCGCCCGGCAATTCGCCGCCGATATCAATGATCCGGTCGAACTGGCGCCGATCTATTCGGGATTGTTCAATGCCTGTCTGACCCATGGCGAGATTGCGCCGATGTGGGAGCTGGCGGATGCAACCATGAGCGCTGCGAACAGGCGGCCGGACTCGCCGGTTGCCGCCATTGTCGCACATTGGACCAACGGGGCGACCTGCTGGTTCGGAGGCGACTATGTGAACGCGAAAACGCATCTCGAGCAGGCGCTCGCGACCTATGAAGCCGAGTCGGATCTGGAGGTCTTCAGGACGTCAACGCTGGACCTGCCGTTCGTCATCATGAGATTTCTTTCCCTGGTGCTTTGGCCGATGGGGAAGATCGATCGCGCCCGGCGGCTCGCCGCGGAAGCGGTGCATTCCCTCGGGGAAAAGCGCGCGCTCT
The DNA here is from genome assembly GCF_036735945.1 of Bradyrhizobium sp. Taxonomy (GTDB): domain Bacteria; phylum Pseudomonadota; class Alphaproteobacteria; order Rhizobiales; family Xanthobacteraceae; genus Bradyrhizobium. The sequence continues at coordinate 11,889 of NZ_DAINNI010000093.1, forward strand.
CCCAGGCCAATGCGCTCGTACACAAGGCGGTGTTCGACGGACTATGCGGCGGGCCGTTGCAGCAAACGGAGACGATCCTGGCACTCGCTCTCGCCCGCGACCATACGATGCCGTTGTATGTCGCCGCGGGCACCTACCTGACCGGCCTCGCAAGCTGGCGTGCCGGCGACCGGCGGAGCGGGCTTGCGGAAATGCGCCGCGGCTGGACCCTGCTGCACGAAAACGATTGTTACCTCTGCGAACCGTTCTGGGGAATGCAGGTTGCCGTGGCGGATGCGGCGGCAGGGCGAACGGACACAGGATTGGAGACCTTGCGCGAGCTGATCGCCACGACGGAACGGTCCGGTCAGCATTGGCTCGATGCGGAACTGCATCGTATCAAGGGCGAGCTTCTGTTGCGTCGCGACCGGGCCAACGTCTGCGAGGCGGAGCACGCTTTTGGAAGGGCGCTCGAGATCGCCCGAGGCCAGCAGACCAAGGCTTTCGAACTGCGCAGCGCGCTTGGGCTTGCGCATCTTTTCATGAACGACGGCCGGGAAACCGCCGGGTCGGACGTACTCACGCGAGCCCTGATCGATCTCGATACCGGGCAAGATCTCCCCGAAATCGAACAGGCGAAGAAACTGTTCAGACAAGTCAGCTAGCCTCGATTTGGAATCGCTCTAAAATAGTTTGCTGGAATCGCTCTAAATCGAGGTCATGCGCGACATCCGGTCGCTGACGGCATGACGGAGGCTGCGCTACTGAGACCGGCATCTCCACCAGCTTTGTCGGGCAGCTCTCATGACAACATTTCGCGCTACCGCCGCAACCGCCGCGTTGCTCTGCTTCATCGCGTTCGGCGCCTCGCCGGCATCCGCCGACGGCGAGGTCAATGTCTACACCTATCGCGAAACCAAGCTGGTCCAGCCGCTGTTCGACGCCTTCACCAAGGATACCGGCATCAAGGTCAACGTCGTCTCGGCGAGCTCCGGCCTCGAGCAGCGGATGAAGGCCGAAGGCGCGTCGAGCCCCGCCGACGTGCTGCTCACGGTCGATCTCGGCCGCCTCGACGACGCGGTTCAGGCCGGCGTCACCCAGCCGTTCAAGTCGGTGGTGATCGACGAGATCGTGCCGCCGCAATATCGCGATCCGGACGGTCAGTGGGCCGGCATCTCGATGCGCGCGCGCGTGATCTATGCCTCGAAGGATCGCGTCAAGCAGGACAAGATTACCTATGAAGAGCTCGCCGATCCCAAGTGGAAGGGCAAGATCTGCATCCGCTCCGGCCAGCACATCTACAACAACGGCCTGTTCGCGGCCTATGTCGCCAAGTACGGCGAGGCCAAGGCCGAGGAATGGCTGAAGGGCGTGAAGGCCAATCTGGCGCAAAAGCCCTCCGGCGGCGACCGCGAAGCCGCGCGCGACGTCGCGGCCGGCAAGTGCGATATCGGCATCGGCAACACCTATTACTGGGCGCTGATGATGAACAACGATCCCGAGAAGAAGCCGTGGGCGGAAGCCACCAAGGTGATCCTGCCGACGTTCGAAGGCGGCGGCACCCACGTCAATCTCTCCGGCGTCATTTTGGCCAAGCACGCGCCGAACAAGGCTAACGCCGTCAAGCTGATCGAATGGCTCGCCGGCGAAAAGGCCCAGCACATCTACGCCGATGCCAACTACGAGTACCCGATCCGCGCCGGCGTCGCCGTCAACCCGACCATCGCGGGCTACGGCAAGCTCACCGCCGATCCGACGCCGATCGCCAAGATCGTCGCCAGCCGCAAGGCCGCCTCGACGCTGGTCGACAAGGTCGGGTTCGATAATTGATCGCATCGAATTTCGAAAGCATTCCCGCCAACATGCCCTCTCCCTCCCCGGGAGAGGGCATAATGCTGCTTGGGCTCGCGGCCTTGCGCCGCTGCGATCTGGCGTGAAGGGGTCCACCCATGCCGGCCGCATCGCGGCAGCGATTGCGGTTGCGACCGCCATTCTCGTCGCCGCCCCCGTCGTCTCGATCATCGCGCTGGCGCTGCAGCCTGCGCCTGACATCTGGCAGCACCTCATCACCTATGTGCTGCCGGCGACCATGCTCGACACAGCACTGCTGCTCGGCGGCGTCGGCGCCTTGTCGCTTGCGATGGGCGCCGGCACCGCGTGGCTGATCTCGCTGCATGATTTCCGCGGCCGCGGCATCCTGCTGTGGCTGGTGCCGCTGCCGCTGGCGATCCCGACCTATCTCGCTGCCTACGTCTATGTCGACCTGTTCGAACCGCTCGGCCTCGTCCACCAGACGCTCGCGCTGTGGCTTCCGATGCAGGATGCGGTGCGGCTGCTTCCCAGTCTGCGCTCCCTGCCCGGCGCCATCATCGTGATCGCGCTGGTGCTCTACCCCTACGTCTATTTCTCGGCGCGGCCGATGTTCCAGCTCCAGAGCGCCGAATTCGCCGAGGCCGCGCGCACGCTCGGCGCCGGGCGCTGGACCATCTTCTGGCGCGTCTCGCTGCCGATGGCGCGGCCAGCGCTCGCAGTCGGCGTCGCGCTGGTGTCGCTGGAGACGCTGAACGATATCGGCGCCAGCGAATATCTCGGCGTCCGCACCCTCACCGTCTCGGTGTTCACGACCTGGCTCAACCGCGGCAGCCTCGCCGGCGCCGCGCAGCTCTCCTGCTTCATGCTCGCCATCGTCGCCGGCCTGATCGCGATCGAACGCTACGGCCGCCGCAACATCACCGCGGAGTTCTCCGCCGAGAGCCCGCGGCTGACCCAGCGCACGCCGCTGGCCGGCCTCAAGGGCGCCGCCGCTTTCGCCGCCTGCCTGATGCCGGTCGCGCTCGGCTTCGTCGTGCCGCTGCTGTATCTCGCGCATCAGAGTTTCAAGCGCGGCCTGCTTTCGAATTTCGATACGGCGCTGTGGCACGACGCCTTCAACTCGATCGCTTTCGCCACCCTGGCCACGCTGACAGCGCTGCTGCTCGGCCTTGCCACCATTCTGGCCTGGCGCTGGCGGCCGAGCACGCTGCGCGCGGTCGCCATGAACGTCGCGCAGACCGGCTACACCCTTCCAGGCCTCGTGCTGGCGATCGGCCTGCTTGGTCCCGTGCTCGCGATCGACAATGCGCTGAACGCAATCGCCGGATGGCTCGGACGATCGCTGCCGGGACTGATCGTGGTCGGCTCCGGAGCTGCGGTCGTCATCGCCTATGTGATCCGCTTTCTGGCGGTGCCGACCGGATTCATCAAGGCAGGATTCGAACGAATTCCGCGCGACTATGACGACAGCGCGCGTGCCGTCGGCGCCCGCCAGGCCACGACGATGCGGCTGATCCATCTGCCGCTGCTGCGTCCCGCCATGCTGGGCGCGGCCATCGTCGTCTTCGTGGATTGCCTGAAGGAGTTGCCGGCGACGCTGCTGCTGCGGCCGCTCAACGTCGAGACGCTGGCGACCTCGATCTATCAATACGCCAGCCGCGGCAGTTTCGAGGAAGGCGCGCTGGCCGCGCTCTTGATCGTCGCCGCCAGCATCGGCCCGGTGGCGTGGCTGACGCGGTTTTCGGACGTTCCGAGCGGGCCGGCGTAATCGCTTCCGACCCTTACGTGTCTTGCGGAGTGGAGAATTGCCCGGCGCGCTTGATCAGGAGATCGAGGAAGCTGCGCGCCCGAAGCGACATCCAGTGCGTCTCGGGATAGACCGCGTGCAGCGGCAGCGCGGCGATCGAGAAATCCGGCAGCAGGTTCTGCAACTGGCCGCAGCGGATGCCGGCAAGCGCGCTCCATTCCGGCAGGATCGCGATGCCGAGATGATGCATCACGGCCTGCTCCATTGCATCGGCGTCATCGACCAGAAGCGGCCCACCGATCGAAACGACGTGGCGGCCGTGTTCGGATTCGAAAATCCAGTCGTTGGCGGACTGAATGCGTGAGTAGACGATGCATTGGTGCGCGTTGAGGTCGTCAGGCGCACGCGGCGGAGCGCGTCCCCTGAGGTAGGTCGGCGTCGCGACCAGATAACGCCGCACCGTGCCGAGCCGCCGCGCAACCAGCGTGCTCGACTCGAGTTGCCCGATCCGCAGCGCCAGCTCGATCCCCTCCTCGACCAGATTGACGAACCGCTCGCTGAAGCGGACGTCGAGGCGAACGCCCTGATAGGTCCGCACATATTCGGCGATGACAGGCATCAGGTAGCGCCGGCCGAATGCCGACGGCAGGCTGACCCGCAGCGTGCCGCTCGGCCGCAGCGAGCTTTCCTCGACGTTCGCCCGCGCCAGATCGAAGTTGCCGAGAATTTGCCGGGCAAGATCGTAGATGCGCTGGCCCTCCGGCGTCGGCTTGAGCTTGCGCGTGGTGCGAAAGAACAGTTGCGTGCCGAACTCGCTCTCGAGCAGGGCGATCCGCTTGCTCACGGCCGGCTGACCGATGCCGAGCTCATTGGCGGCGACCGAGAAGCTGCCGCCTTCCAGCGAACGGACAAAGGCGCGCAGGCAGTCGATCCGGTCCATTGCAATCATTCCCATCAGGAATAGATCATATCCTATCCATTCCATATTACTCCGGCAAGTTCGCAGCTAGGGTGCAGGCAACAACGGGACAGCAGGCTCCCGAACCAATTCATGGGGGGAGGCGGACATGGGACGGCGCATCGGGATCGTAGGGGCCGGTATCGCCGGCCTGCACCTCGCCCTTTATCTCCAGAAGCACGGTGTCGACGCGACACTGATCACCGACCGCGCGCCGGATGACTATCGCGGCATCCGCCTGCTCAACACGGTCGCACACCACCATGTGACGATCGCCCGCGAGGATCATCTTGGCGTCAATCACTGGAACGACCCCAAGCAGCATTATTACTACCACGATCACTTCTTCAATTTTCCGCAGCCGATCAGCTTCCGCGGTTACTTCTCGCGGCCGAGTCGCGCGGTCGATTACCGGATCTATCTGCCGGTGCTGATGAAGGACTTTGCGGATCGCGGCGGCAGGATCGAATACAGCCGCATCGACGAAGGCGACATCGCGCCGCTGGTCAATCGCTTCGATTTGCTCGTCGTTGCCAGCGGCAAGGGTCCGCTGGGCCAGTTGTTCGCCTACCGGCCCGAGCACTCGCCCTATTCGCAGCCGCAGCGGCGGCTCTGCGTCGGCCTCTATACCGGCGTCCGCGAGCCCGACCCGATGAACGTGACGCTGTCGGTTTCGCCCGGGCATGGCGAGATGATCGTGATTCCCACCATCACCTTCAACGGCATCGCCAGCGCGCTTCTGATGGAGAACGTCCCGGGCGGCGACATGGAGGAGTTGGCGACGCTGAGCTATGAGGCAGACCGCAAGCGTTTCCTGAGCACCGTGCTGGAGAAGCTCGAGAGACATCATCCGACCACCTACGACCGCATCGACACCGCGCGCTTCGATCTCGCGCAGCCGCTCGATCTCCTGCAGGGCGGCGTGGTGCCGACGGTTCGCAACACCGTTGTCGAATTCGACGGCGGCAAATGCGCGATCGCGCTCGGCGACGTCCATTCGGTCGTCGATCCCATGATGGGACAGGGCGCCAATGTCGCCTCCTACGCCGCGTTCGTGCTCGGCGAGGAGATCGTCAACGCCGACGTGCTCGATCGGCGCTTCTGCGAGAAGGTCGACCTCAAGCGGCAGGACCGGGTGCTGGCGGCCGCGCGCTGGACCAACATCATGCTGCAGCCGCCCACGGAGGCGCTCGGCATGCTGATCGGAACGATGAGCCAGAACCAGGCGCTTGCCGACGAGTTCACCGAGAACTTCAACTATCCGGATCATCAATGGGATCGCGTCGCGTCAGCCGATCGCATCCGCGCCTGGATCCAGCAAAAAGCCGTGCCCGCCGCGCCGATGCGGGCGACGGCGTGAGGAGAGCATGCGATGCAGCGCGCCGACCCGCTCGCCTTTCGCCAGGCCGCGTCGCGATTTGCGACGGGGGTTGCGGTACTGACGGCATTCGACCGGCGCGGGGAAGCCTGCGGCATGACGGCCAACAGCTTTGTCAGCATCAGCCTGGCGCCGCCGACCGTGCTGGTCTCGGTGAAGCCGGGCCGAACGCATGATGCGATATCGGCAAGCCGGCGCTACGGCGTCAGCGTGCTGCCGGACCAGGCCAGGGCGCTATCGAAGCATTTTGCGGATCGGTCGCGCGGCACCTGCCCCGATTACGACATCGTCGAAGGCCTGCCGCGACTGTCGAACTGCGTGGCGTTCTTCGCCTGCGAGGTGATCAGGACGATCGACGTCAGCGACCACACGCTGTTCATCGCCGAAGTATCGCGCTGCGATCACTGCGACAATCTTCCGCTGGTGTTCTTCTCCAGCCGCTACCATCTCGGGCCGGGAAAGCCGCTCGATCACTGAACATGCGCGCTTGGCGCAGTTATCCGATCACCCGCGCAAACCGACGGAAGCCCGGCGATCCCGTGATGGCCTCGAATGCCGGATCGCGCTTTTCTTCTGCGAAGGCAAAACCAGCTTTCGCGTAAGATCGCTCGGCCGCCTCGTTGCCGATCAGAAACGAGATCGAGGCGCGCGCGAATCCCGCTCGCGCTCCGGCCGCCAGCGCATGATCGATCAGCGACTGGACCAGCCCGCGGCCGCGATATTGGGGCAGCGTCGCGACGTGTTCGATCAGCCAGTCGCCGTCACCACCCTGCACCCAGCAATTCCTGGTGTAGGCGCCGCGGCGGAGCATCGCGTCCACGTCCGCAGCGCCGAGCCCGCTCTCGGCGGCCACCGCTGCGATCGCCGCTCTCGCGGCAACGCCGGTGCCCGAAGCCGTCAACGCGCACAGCGAGGCGGCCGGCGTTCCCTCGACCTCGGCAATGATGAAATGCGCGACATGCCACCACGACGGCGTTCGTGCCGTCGCTACGTGCTCGACGAAATCGAGACATCGCGGCTCGTCCCAGCCGAGCGCGACGTCGAACCAGCCGCGCGGCAGCGGGCCGCGCTGCGAGGCCAGGATGTTGCGGGCAATGAAGCGTGCATCTTCGGCATGCGCGGGACGGATCGCTGATTGCGACCGCCCCGCCATTGCATCACACGTTCTTGAGCGCGACGCGGAACTCGGCTTCGGTCTTCGCCTTGACCTCGTCCAGCGTAACGCCGTCGGCGAGTTCGATCAGCGCCATGCCGTCCTTGCCGTGCTTGTCGATCGTGAAGACGGCAAGATCCGTCACGACCATGTCGACGACACGCTCGCCGGTCAGCGGCAGGTTGCACGTCTTCAGAAGCTTCGGGCCGTCCTTGGCGGAATGCTCCATCACCACGACGACGCGCTTGACGCCGGCGACGAGGTCCATCGCGCCGCCCATGCCCTTCACCATCTTGCCGGGGATCATCCAGTTGGCGAGGTCGC
>NZ_DAINNI010000094.1:0-19192 GCF_036735945.1 Bradyrhizobium sp.
TGCGGCGCGGCGCGGAAATAGAACTTCAGGCCGCGGCGATGCAGGCTCGGCGAGGAGTTGTCGGCCGAGAGGAAGGGAATCTGATAGCGCTCGCAGATCTGGCTGACGGTGACGGCCACCGAGCTCTGATAGGTGCCAATGATGGCGCAGACCTTCTCCTGCGTGATCAGGCGCTCGGCTTCCGCGCGGCCCTTCTGCGGATCGGCCTGATGGTCGGCGAATACGAGTCGGACCTTGGCGCCGCCAAGGCCCGACAGTCCCTCGCCCTTCGCCAGCGGCAGGTCGAAGTCATAGTTCTTGTTGATGAGGTCGGCCGCGGTCTCGAACGCCTTCTGGGCGTCGACGCCGATCTGCGCGCTGGCGCCGGACAGCGGATAGATCACGCCGATCACCACTTCGGAAGTCTGCGCGCGGCTTGCGAGCGGCGCGAACGCGGCGGCAGCGGTGGCTCCAAGCAGCACGTTTCGGCGCGAGATGTTCATGGCAGTATCCTCTGTTGATCGGCGGCTATCGATGAAACGGTTGGCGATGACGGTAAAGCCTGAATGCACGGCAATGGTAGCATCAAAGCACGGCAAGGTGCCTGTTCATGAGATCGGTCACCAGCATCAGTCCCGGCGAATGCGTGATCGCAAACGGCAGCTTCGCAGCCTGGATAACCGATTGCGGGGTGACACCGCATGCCCAGAACACCGGAATCTCATCGGCCGCAATCGGCACCGCATCACCGTAATCCGGCTTGTTGATGTCGGCGATGCCAATCGAATGCGGATGGCCGAGATGGACCGGCGCGCCGTGCACGGAGGGAAAGCGCGAGGTGACCTGCACCGCGCGGATCGCGTCCGCCGGCTTGAACGGTCGCATCGAGACCACCATGGGCCCCGCGAAAGGCCCCGCCGGCGCGCAGGCGATATTGGTGCGGTACATCGGCACCCGCAGCTTGCGCTCGACGTGGCGGATCGGCAGGCCGTCGGCCAGCAATGCCTCCTCGAATGAATAGGAACAGCCGATGACGAAGGCGACGAGGTCGGCGCGCCAGTGCGCCATGATGTCGGTCGGCTCCTCCACCACCTCGCCGTCACGCCAGACGCGGTAGCGCGGCACGTCGGTCCGGATATCGAGATCGATGCCGAGCGCAGGGATGCGGGGGTCGCCGACATCGGACATGCCGATAATCGGGCACGGCTTGGGATTGAGCTGGCAGAAGCGATGAAAGGCGCTCGCGAGCTTTTCCGGCAGGATCGCCAGATTGCCCTGGACGTAGCCGTTGGCGACGCCGGCCGTGGTATCGGCCATGCCGTTCCGGCAGGCATGCCGGGCCGCGACGCTGGGCGATAAATCCGCCGTATCGAGACCGGGCCGTTCGTCCCTCGCCGAGCTGGTCATCGTTGATCCCCGCTTCCAATCTTGTTGGCATCTACTCCGGCATATGGCTAAGATAATGTCTAATCGTCTTTTTTAATTGGTTTTGATAAATAACACTTATCAAGCTGCAGGCAGAGGGTGCATGACCGATTTCAAGGCAATGGAAACCTTCATGTGGGTGGTCACGCTCGGCAGTTTCCGCGGCGCGGCCCAGAAGCTCAATACGACCCAGCCGGCGATCTCGCAGCGGATCGCGCAGCTCGAACGCGAGATCGGCGTCAAGCTGCTGCAGCGCGACCGCCGCATGGTACTGCCGACGCCGAGCGGCCGGCAATTGCTGCTCTATGCCGAGAAGCTGATCGGGCTGCGCTCGGAGATGCTGGCTGTCGTCGGCGACCGCTCGGCGATGCGCGGCGTGCTCAGGCTCGGCGTCGCCGAGACCATCGTGCACACCTGGCTGCCGCAACTGATCAAGAGCGTCAATCACGCCTACCCGAACCTTTCGCTCGAGATCGAGGTCGACATCACCTCGAATTTGCGCACCCGCCTGCTGGCCCAGGAAATCGAGCTCGCTTTCCTGCTCGGGCCGCTGTCGGCGCCGATGGTCAATAACCGGGAGCTGTGCGACTACCCGGTGGGCTTTACGGCAAGCCCCTCGCTCGGCCTCGGCAGGCAGGAGCTGACGCTGCATGACCTCGCGAAATTCCCGATCATCACCTTCTCGCGGCGGACCCAACCTTACGAGATCGTGCGCTCCCTGTTCAACCGCCCCGACCTGCCGCCGATCCGGCTGCATGCTTCCGCCTCGCTCGCCACCGTCATCCACATGGCGATCGAAGGCCTCGGCATTGCCCTGATCCCGACCGCGATCGTCGAGGACGACATGGCGCATGGCCGGCTGCAACTGTTGTCGACTAACCTGCAACTGGCGCCGCTGACGTTTTCGGCAAGCTGGCTCTCCTCGCCCGATACGGTCGCGGTGGAACGCGTGGTCGAGATCGCCGCGAGCCTGGCGCGCGGCGGCGTCATTGTTGACGCGCCGCCGCAGGCGCGTCATTGAAGCTGCCTGTCTTGCGTCCTGTTCTTGCGTTTCCAGTGCCCGGAAGTAGCCCATGACCAACATCGGATCCAACCTGCAGATCGATTCCGCCCGGCTGTGGGGCACGATTCACGAAACCGCCAGATTTGGCGCGACGCCGAAGGGCGGCGTTCGGCGGCTGACCCTGGGGCCCGAGGACAAGCAGGTACGCGACTGGTTCCGCAAGGCCTGCGAGGACGCCGGCCTGGAAGTGCAGGTCGATGCGCTGGGCTCGATGTTCGGCCTGCGCAAGGGCCGCGACATGTCGAAGGCCCCGATCGGCCTCGGCTCGCACCTCGATACCCAGCCGACCGGCGGCAAATATGACGGCGTGCTCGGCACGCTGGCGGCGCTGGAGGTGGTGCGGACGCTGAACGCTGCCGGCATCGAAACCGAGATACCGATCTGCATCTGTAACTGGACCAATGAGGAAGGCTCGCGCTTTGCGCCGGCCATGATGGCTTCCGCCGCCTATGTCGGCGACTTCACCACCGACGACATTTTGTCGCGCCGGGATGCCGAAGGCGTCACCGTGGCGCAGGCGCTCGACAGCATCGGCTATCGCGGCGCAACCGCAGTGGGGACGCAAAAGTTCTCCGGCTTCGTCGAACTCCACATCGAACAGGGACCGATCCTGGAAGCCGAGAACAAGACCATCGGCGTGGTCGATTCCGGCCAGGGCGTGCTGTGGTACGACGGCAAGATCACCGGCTTCGAAAGCCATGCCGGCTCGACGCCGATGCCGCTGCGGCGCGACGCACTGGCGACGCTGTCGGAAATCGTGCTGGCGATGGAAGAGATTGCGAAGCAGCACGGGCCGAAGGCGGTCGGCACGATCGGCGAAGCCGTGATCGCCAATCCCTCGCGCAACGTCATTCCCGGCGAGATCGCCTTCACCGTGGACTGCCGCAGCGCCGATGCCGCGATCATGGATGCGCTGGACAGGGATTTGCGCGCCGCCATCGCCGAGATCGCGGCGCGGCGCAAGGTCGAGGTGCAGTTCGACCTGATCTGGCGCAAGCCGCCGACGCATTTCAATCCGAAACTCGTCGACGCCGTGGAGAATGCCGCGACGATGCTGGGCTATTCGCATCGCCGCATCACCTCCGGCGCCGGCCATGATGCCTGCAACCTCAACACGGTGATCCCGGCGGCGATGGTGTTCGTGCCCTGCAAGGACGGCGTCAGCCACAACGAACTGGAAGACGCGACCCAGGCCGATTGCGCGGCGGGCGCCAACGTGCTGATGCATACCGTGCTGGCGCTGGCCGGCGTCGCATCCTGACAATCAAGACTGCAGATATCACTTGGGGGAAACCATGCGTGGAGTTTTCGTCGACGCCAATGAATCGCTGGCGGTGATCTTCGAACGGCTGCAGGAAGCCGGTGATCCCGAGGTGCGGATCAACCGCAACCCCGATATCACCCCGGATCAGTATCCCGCGATCCTCGACGGCGCGGAGATCGCGATCGTCGACCATACGGCGCTGCCGACCGATATCGCCAAAAAGTGCGCCGGGCTGAAGCACGTCGTGTTTCTCGGCACCGGCGCGCGCAGCTACATGAACCCGGACGAACTCGCCGGGACCGGCATCCATGTGCACCTGATCAAGGGCTATGGCGACACCGCGGTCGCCGAATGCGCTGTTGCGCTGATGTGGGAAGGCGCGCGCGGCCTTGCAAAGATGGATCGCGGCATCCGCGCCGGAAACTGGCTGCGCGACGACGGCATGCAGTTGACCGGCAAGACGCTCGGCCTGATCGGCTTTGGCGGCATCGCCGCCGAAGTGGCGCGGATTGCGCAGGGGTCGGGCATGCGCGTCATCGCCTGGAACCGGACGCCGAAGAAGTTTCCGAAAGTCGAGTTTCTCGATTACGACGAAGTGCTGACCGAGAGCGACGTGATCTCGATCCACCTGCTGCTGAACGACGAGACGCGCGGCATGATCTCGCGCGCCTGCATCGAGGGCATGAAGCCCGGCGTGATCCTCGTCAACACCGCGCGCGGCGCCATCGTCGACGAGGAAGCCATGATCGACGCGCTGAAGTCGGGCCACATCCGGCATGCCGGGCTGGATGTCTTCAACATCGAGCCGCTGCCGGCGGATCATCCGCTGACCAAACTGCCCAACGTGACGCTGTCGGCGCATTCGGCATTCCGCACGCCGGAAGCCAGCGAGAATTTGATGCGCGCCGCGTGGCAGCATTGCCGGCGGATCGCAAACAAGAAATAGGCGCCCCTTGCTCCCCCGTGATCCCTTGGGTTTGGACTATCTCAAATCGCAACGATGCGATGGTGGGCATGCCACGCTTTGCCCACCCTCCGGGACATTCCGTCATTGCGAGCGAAGCGAAGCAATCCATTTCGCGGCATAGCGGATGGATGGATTGCTTCGTCGCTTTGCTCCTCGCAAAGACGAGGGAGCCTAATCCACCATCTCGGCCACCGCCTTGCCGCAGGCGGTGGTGTCCGCATTGCCGCCGAGATCCTTGGTCCGCAGCGTGCGTTCGGCCAGCGTGCGCTCGATCGCGCCGACGATCGACGCCGCCGCTTCCTTCTCGCCGAGATGCTCCATCATCATCGCGCCGGACCAGATCATGCCGATCGGGTTGGCGATGCCCTGCCCCGCGATATCGGGGGCCGAACCGTGCACCGGCTCGAACACCGAGGGGAAATTGCCTTCCGGATTGATGTTGCCCGATGGCGCGATGCCGATGGTGCCGGTGCAGGCGGGCCCCAGATCGGACAGGATGTCGCCGAACAGGTTGGAGCCGACCACGACGTCGAACCAGTCCGGATGCAGCACGAAGTTCGCGGTGAGAATATCGATGTGGTACTTGTCCCACTTCACGCCGGGATATTTCTTCGCCATCGCCTCCACGCGCTCGTCCCAATAGGGCATCGTGATCGAGATGCCGTTGGATTTGGTCGCCGAGGTCAAATGCTTCTTCGGCCGCGACTGCGCCAGATCGAACGCAAATTTCAGGATGCGGTCGACGCCGGTGCGCGTCATCACGGTCTGCTGTGTCACGAATTCGCGGTCGGTATCCGGGAACATGCGGCCGCCTACGGACGAATACTCGCCTTCCGTATTCTCGCGCACCACCCAGAAGTCGATGTCGCCGGGCTTGCGGCCCGCGAGCGGCGACGGCACGCCCGGCATCAGCCGCACCGGGCGCAGATTGACGTACTGGTCGAACTCGCGGCGAAACTTGATCAGCGAGCCCCACAAGGAAATGTGATCGGGGATTTTCGCCGGCCAGCCGACCGCGCCGAAATAGATCGCATCGTGCTTGCCGATTTGCGCCTTCCAGTCCTCCGGCATCATCTCGCCGTGTTTCTCGTAATAGTCATAGGAGGCAAAGTCGAAATGATCGAACTGTACGGTGACGCCGTGCTTTTTCGCCGCCGTCTCCAGCACGCGCAGGCCTTCCGGCATCACTTCCTTGCCGATGCCGTCGCCGGGAATGACTGCGACCCGATATGTCTTCTTCGTGCTCATCCGTTACTCGTCCCTAGGGGTTTTCGGGCCGCGCCAGCGCGCCGGCCAATTCGATCGAATTGCAATGGACCAATCTTCGGCGCAGTGCAACGCTGCAGTGCAATGTTGACCGCAACGGCCGCATCCGCCTACCAATTTCCGGCGAAGCCCCGCCCCTCCTTCAAGCCAAGCGAGAATTTCCATGGACCTGCACCTGCGCGGCAAACGCGTCCTGATCACCGGCGCCTCCAAGGGCATTGGCGCGGCCGCCGCCGAAGCCTTTGCCGAGGAAGGCGCCGACGTCATGCTGGCCGCCCGCAACGGCGAGGCGCTGAAGGCGCTGGCTGAGCGGCTGCGCTCGGCGCACCAGATCAGCGCGACCACCCACGTCGTGGACCTGCGCAAGGGCGAGGATATCGCACGGCTTGCGAACGAAGCCGCCGAGATCGACATCCTCGTCAACAATGCCGGCGACATCCCCGGCGGCTCGGTCGAGAAGATCGACGAGGCGACCTGGCGGCACGCCTGGGAACTGAAGGTGTTCGGCTACATCAACCTCACCCGCACGATCTACGCCCGGATGAAGGCGCGCGGCGGCGGCGTGATCGTCAACGACATCGGCGCGGCCGGCGAAAAATTCGACGCCAACTACATCTGCGGCAGCGCCGGCAACGCCGCGCTGATGGCCTTCACCCGCGCGCTCGGCGGCAAGAGCCTCGCCGACAACATCCGCGTCGTCGGCATCAATCCGGGTCCCGTCGGCACCGATCGCCACGTCACGCTGCTGAAGACGCGGGCGAAGAACCAGTTCGGCGACGAGAACCGCTACAGGGAATTCCAGAAGGGCATGCCGCTCGGCAGGCCCGCGCATGCGCGCGAGATCGGCGATCTCATGGCGTTCCTGGCGTCGGAGCGGTCGGGCTATACGTCGGGCGTGATCTTCACGGTGGACGGCGGGCATACGTCGGGGTGGGGTTAGTTCATCAGTCTCCACCGTCATTGCGAGCGAAGCGAAGCAATCCATTGTCCCCGCGAGGAAGCATGGATTGCTCGCAATGACGGCGATAGCGCCTACCCCGTCGTCCGCTCGAACAACTGACGGATCAGCGTCGTGATCCGTCCCTTCGGCGACATCATCTCGTACAGGATGGTGAAATGGTTGGCGCCGGGAATTTCTTCGTACGTCACCGGCAAACCATGCTTCGCGCGGTGGCAGGCGAAATCGGCGGTCTGCCTGCGCAGCAGCGGCAGTTCGGCGCTGCCGACCACCAGCGACAGCGGCTTCGACGGACCGCCTTCCTGCATGAGAGGCGAATTGCGCCGCGACATCGCTTCATCAGCGCCGAGTTTCTCGTTGAGGTAGGAATGCCTGACAGGCTCGAGATCGTAGATGCCTGATATCGCCATGCCCGCCCTCACCTTCGGATGCGACAGCGACATCGCGGTGAGATGCCCGCCGGCGGACCAGCCCGACACCACGATGCCGGCATCGGCGGCGCCGAGCGCGGGCAATTGCCCGGCGAGAAATGTGATCCCGGCATGGATCTCGGCGACGATCTCGTCGAGATTCGCCTCCGGCGCCAGGGTGTAGCCGGTCAGGGCGACGTTGATGCCATGTGCCATCGCGCCCTCGGCAACGACGGTGAAGACCTCCTTGGCGCGCGCCTGCCAGTAGCCGCCGTGGATGAACAGCAGCGTCGGCGCATTGTCGGCCGCTTTGAGGAAATCGATCCGGTTGCGTTCGCGCGGCCCGTACCTCAGATCCATATGCGCGGGAAACCGCTTGCGCAGTTCGGCGGAGCGCTGCTCCCAGCCGGCGACCATGTCGACGCTGCCGGATACCGCGGCCCCGTTGTTGAGGCCGAGGTCGCGCTCCTCCTGGCTCAGGGCACGCCAGTCCAGCGCAGAAAACAATGTCGTCATGCATTATCTCCGGTCGGCCACAACTTCCATGCGTTTCCACTGTGCCGCAAAATGGTCTACAGCACCATCGGTAACCAACAAGTTGCAACAAGCGGGAGAAAGCGAAGTGGCTGATCAGGGGCTGGTGCGTGAGACGGCAATCGCCATTGTCGGCAAGCTGAAGTCGGGCGAAGTCACCCCGCTCGACCTGCTCGACGTGCTGGAAAAGCGGATTGCCGAGGTCGACGGCGAGGTCAACGCGCTGCCGACGCTGCGCTTCGATCGTGCCCGCAAGCACGCCACTGATCTGATGAAGAAGCCGGCCAGCGAGCGCGGGCTGCTTGCCGGCCTTCCGATCCCGATCAAGGACCTCACCAATGTCGAGGGCGTGCTGACGACGCAGGGCTCGCCGATCTACAAGGACAATATCCCGGCCAAGTCTGACATTCTCGTCGAGCACCTCGAAAACAATGGCGGGGTGATCTACGCGAAATCGAACACGCCGGAATTTGGCGCCGGCGCCAACACATTCAACGAAGTGTTCGGCCCGACGCGCAATCCCTGGGACACTTCGCGCTCCGCCGCCGGCTCGTCGGGCGGCGCGGCGGTCGCGCTCGCGACCGGCACGGCATGGCTGGCGCATGGCTCCGACATGGGCGGCTCGCTTCGCAACCCCGCGAGCTTCTGCGGCATCGTCGGCTTGCGGCCGAGCATCGGCCGTGTCGCGCATACGATAGCGGCGGCCGTCGACCGCAATCTCGGCGTCCAGGGCCCGATGGCGCGCAATGTCGAAGACGTCGCGCTGCTGCTCGACGCCATGAGCGGTGAACATCCCGGCGATCCGCTGTCGCTGCCGGTACTGCCCAATTCGTTTCTCTCCGCCGCGCGTTCCGGCCACAAGCCGAAGCGCGTCGCCTATTCGCCCGATCTCGGCATCACGCCTGTCGACCCCGAAGTCGCCGCCATCACCCGCAAGGCGGCGGAGCGCTTTGCCGAGGCCGGCGTCATCGTCGAGGAATCCCATCCCGACCTGCGCGAGGCCCATGAATGCTTCCACGTGCTGCGCGCGTTCGACTTCGCGCTCTCCAAGGCGGCGCTGCTGCGCACCAAGCGCGACCTGCTCAAGCCTGAAGTGATCTGGAATATCGAGGAAGGCCTCAAGCTCACCGTCGAGCAGATCGAACGCGCCGAAGCGCAGCGTGTCGCGATGACCGCGCGCACGCTGGAATTCTTCGACACATACGACCTGTTGCTTTGCCCGGCGACGATCGTGGCGCCCTTCCCGGTCGAGAACCGCTATGTCGCCGAATGCGCCGGCAAGAAATTCGACAATTACGTCGAATGGCTCGGCATCGTCTACGCGATCACGCTGGCGTGTTGCCCCGCGCTGTCGCTGCCGTGCGGCTTCACCGCCTCCGGCCTGCCGGTCGGGCTGCAGATGGTGGCGCCGCCGCGCGGCGAGGCGCAATTGCTGGCCGGCGCCAAGGTGCTGGAGGACATCCTTGGCGTGCGCGGCACGACGCCGATCGATCCAAGGCCGCCCAAATAGCAGCGATCGTTAGCGCTATCGCCTCCGCCTGACGCGACATTCTCCGGTTCCTGAAATGGAACCGCGCTCGGCTGCCGTGATGCGGCGTAACCTGCATGAGACGGAAGCGTTCGAAGAAGCCAGGAAGGTGACCAAGCCGACCGGTTCGATCCGCGGCCTCCTGAAATATCCGCGCGAGGTGCTGCTCGTGGTCGGTCTCACCGCCGGCGGCACCGCGGCGTTCTACACCTTCACCACCTACATGCAGACCTTCGTCAAACTCTCCGTCGGCCTCACCGAGGACCAGACCACCTTCGTGATCTTCGGCTCGCTGGTGTTCGCGACCCTGCTGCAGCCGATCTATGGCGGCCTTTCCGATTACATCGGCCGCAAGCCGCTGCTGATCTTCTTCGGGGTAGCTGGCACGCTGACCACCGTCCCGATCCTGACCACGCTGAAGGAGACGAAATCGCCATTCACCGCGTTCCTGCTGATCTGCGGCGCCTGGCTGTTCGTCGCCGGCTATACCTCGATCAACGCCGTGGTGAAGGCGGAGCTATTCCCGACCAATGTCCGCGCACTCGGCGTCGGCCTGCCCTATGCGATCACGGTCTCGCTGTTCGGCGGCACCGCGCCCGCGGTTGCGCTCTATTTCAAGACGCTGGGCCATGAGCAGTGGTTCTACTACTATCTGAGCGGCATGATCTTTCTCTCGCTCCTCATCTATGCCACGATGCGCGACACCAAGCATGCATCCGCCATGCATCGCCACGAGTAACTGTTGCAGATATGGCAGACGAGAACGAGCCGCCGCCGGAAAGCAAGCTGACGCGCAGCAAGCGGCGCTGGGCGCGCGAAGGCAAATTCCTCACCGGCAGGATCGCGCGCCCCGAGGAGACACGCCTGCCGCCCGGCCAGCACCTGACGAACGACTGGCCGACGCTCGATCTCGGATTGACCCCGAACATCTCGCGCCAGCGCTGGCGGCTGGACGTCTATGGCGCGGTCGAAGCGCCGCTGTTCTGGGATTTCCCGGAGTTCACATCGCAGCCGCAGAGCAAATTTCTATCCGACATTCACTGCGTCACCACCTGGTCGCGCTACGACAATCAATGGGAGGGGCTCGCGACAAGCGATCTTCTCGACGCCTGCCGGCCGCGCGAGGAAGCGCGCTTCGTGGTGCTGCATTGCCATGACGGCTACACGACGAACCTTTCGCTGGAAGATTTCGCCGCCGAGGACGCGCTGCTCGTCCATAGCTGGTCCGGCGCACCGCTGGAGCAGGAGCATGGCGGCCCGGTGCGGCTCGTGGTGCCGCATCTCTATTTCTGGAAAAGCGCGAAATGGCTGCAGAGCATCGAGTTTTTGGCCGAGGACCAACCCGGCTATTGGGAAGTGCGCGGTTACCACAACCGCGGTGATCCCTGGGCCGAGCAGCGCTATTCGAACGACTAGTTTCAGGTGCAGGGAGATCAGCCGTGCCGACTGAACGCTTTCAATTCACCGGCGAAGGCGGCCATCAGCTTGCCGCCGCGCTGGATACGCCTGATGGCCCCGTCCGGGCCTACGCGCTGTTCGCGCATTGCTTCACCTGCGGCAAGGACGTGCTGGCGGCCAAGCGCATCGCGGCCGCGCTGGCGATCAAGGGAATTGCGGTATTGCGCTTCGATTTCACCGGGCTTGGCGCCAGCGAAGGCGAATTCGCCAATGCGACATTCTCATCTGATGTCGCCGACCTCGTCCGCGCCGCAACCCATCTGCGTGAAACCCGCGCCGCGCCCGCGCTGCTGATCGGACACAGCCTGGGGGGCGCGGCGATTCTCGCCGCCGCCGGGCAGATTCCGGAAGCAAAGGCGGTCGTCACCATCGCCGCGCCCTCCGATCCCGTCCATGTCACGCACCTCTTCAAGGACCGCATCGAGGATATCCGCGCGCAGGGCAAGGTGGAGGTGCAACTCGCCGGACGTCCCTTCCACATCAAGCGCGAATTCCTCGATGACGTTGCCGAGCACAACCTGGCTGCCCATATCGCAAAGCTGCACAAGGCGCTGCTGGTGATGCATTCGCCGACCGACGACACGGTCGGCATCGACAACGCGACAAGGATTTTTGTCGGCGCCAAACATCCCAAGAGCTTCGTATCGCTGTCGGGCTCCGATCATCTCCTGAGCGACAGGCGTGACGGCGCCTATGTCGCCGACGTGATCGCGGCCTGGGCCGAGCGCTATATCGAGCCTGCCGCAGCGAAGCCCGCAGTGAGCGAGGGGCCGCGCAACGTCGTGGTGCGCGAAACCCGCAACGGCAAATTCGAGCAGGTCATCACCACCGGTCCGCACGAAATGCTGGCGGATGAACCGGTGGCCGTCGGCGGCCAGGACAGCGGACCCGGACCGTATGATTTCCTGCTTGCCGGCCTTGGCGCCTGCACATCGATGACGATGCGGATGTATGCCGACCGCAAGTCGCTGCCGCTCGAGCGCGTCACGGTGACGCTCCAGCATGGCAAGATTCACGCGGAGGATTGCGCGGAGTGCGAGACACGCGAGGGCATGCTGGACCAGATCGAGCGCGTGATCTCGATGGAGGGCGCGCTGGACGCCGATCAGCGCACAAGGCTGATGGAGATCGCCGACAAGTGCCCGGTGCACCGGACGCTGAAGTCGGAGATAAGGATCGTGACGAAGGCCGCGGATTAGGCCGCGGCCAGCGGCCTGACGCGCAGCGCGCCGCGCAGGCCAACTGCGCTTCCGACGAGGATGCCGGCGAAGGCGATCAGCGAGGCCAGCGCCAGCGTCGAAAATCCGGTCAGTCCCTGCCCGATCGAGCAGCCGAACGCCATCACGCCGCCGATGCCCATCAGCGCTGCGCCGCCGCCGGAGCGCAGCATGTGGCGCGGCGACTGAAAGCCTTCGAGCTGAAAGCGGCCGGTGAGCAGCGCGGTCGCGAGGCTGCCGGCGAACACGCCGAATACGGTGACGATGCCGAAATTCAGCGCCGAGCCCGTCGACAGCATGATGTACTGCAGCGCGTCCGCGATCGGCGCGATGAAGGTGAGCGAAGTCACCGGCACAGGGTTGAAATCGTCGGCGCCGAGATAGCCGGTCGCGAACCAGCCCCCGGCCACCAACGACCCGATCACAAGGCCGGCGGCGATCTGGCCCGGCGAACGGCGGAACGCCGGGTGCGCAAAGGCGAAGATGATCAGCGCCGCCGAAATGATCGAGGCCGCCAGCATGCGCGCGGCCGTGGCGCTGAGGCCCGCGGACGCCAGCAGCGCGGGCACGGAGTTGGCGCTTGTCGTGGTCTGCGATGCCCCGACCATCGCGATACGCGCTGGCGCAATCAGGCCCTTCAGCGCCATCTGGGCGAAGATCGCAAGCACGACGACCACGAGAAAGGAGCGCAGGTTACCGCGGCCGAGCAGCACCAGCGCGCGCGAGCCGCAACCGTTCGACAGCACCATGCCGTAGCCGAACAGGAGGCCGCCGAAGAACATCACGGGAGCGGAGAAGGATGGCTGCAGATAGATCGACTTGCCGATATCGACGAGGCCCGCCGCCGCCAGCAATTGCGTCGCCGCAACAGCTACGCCGATCGCGAGCGCGTAGGTCCGCACCAGCCGGCCATCACCGCCGGCCCAAAAACCGCGCAGGCTGCTGAGCAGGCAGAAGCTGCTCAACAAGGCCACCGATCCATAGATAAGACCGATCAGCAATCCGCT
Organism: Bradyrhizobium sp.; assembly: GCF_036735945.1. Classification (GTDB taxonomy): domain Bacteria; phylum Pseudomonadota; class Alphaproteobacteria; order Rhizobiales; family Xanthobacteraceae; genus Bradyrhizobium. Next base: position 13,077 of record NZ_DAINNI010000094.1, read on the forward strand.
GATGACAATGATGTTGCTACCGTCCAGCACCGGCATATCTCCGCACCAAACGCCGCGAAAGCGGCCGTCAGAGCTCAAATAGGAGGCAATTTCCGTGCTGCTAATACGTCGGAAGCATGGGTGCGTCCACGGCTTCTCCGCGCAAAGAATTAATCTCTCGCGTGACGGCACGATCAGGGAACAGAAATACTGTCGTTCACCAAAAGCGGAGAGATTTGTTTTCCGTGCAAAAACGGAGGGCAGCTCTGCCGAAGACCCTAAGCCGGCCGCAAGATCACGCGATCCCGCGAGGAGCCGGCGACCGCAATGAAGGCCGCCTTTGCCTGCTCCAGCCCATAGACCGCGTTCGGCTTGATCGGGAACGGCTTGAGATGCCCGCTGGCGAAGCCGGGAGCGAGCTCCCGCAGCACCGCGCCGGTCGCGACCGACGACAGGCCGAGCGTGTCGATGCCGACATAGGTGTGCTGTCCCCGGTAGAATTCGAGGATGTTGAACTGCACGATACGGTCGATCGCCGCGATCAGGATCTGCCGCCCGCGCAACGCCAGCGACTTGTGCGCCGCCTGAAAATAGGGATCGCCGACGGTGTTGAAGACGATGTCGGCGCCCTTGCCATCCGTCAGTTCGCGCACGCGCGATGCGACGTCGGTCACCGAGGCATCGATGACTTCAACCTCGGAATTGCTGTGACCTTCGTACGGCTCGGCCTTGCGCACCACGCCGATCACGCGCGCGCCGTGCCAACTCGCGATCTGCACCGCGGCCTGCCCGACCTTGCCATTGACACCCATCACCAGCACGGTCTCGCCGGCTTTCGGGATGCCGGCGCGGCGCAGGCCCTCCATCGCGGTCACAAACGGCACGCCGATGCCGGCAGCCTCTTCCCAGGAAATGCTGCCTGGTTTCTCCACCACCGCATCAGCCTCGACCACGAGATGCGTGGCATGGGTGCCGTCGCGGCGAATACCGAGATCGCCCGACGAGCCGAACACCTCGCGCCCGATCCAGCCCTGCGGCCCGTCGATCACGACGCCCGCATAGTCGCGCCCCGGCGTGCGCGGAAAGACCGCGTAGGGCATCAGCCCGGTCGCGGCCTTGACGTCGGACGGATTGACCGCCGCGGCCCTGATTTCGATCAGCAGATCGCTCGCGCCACGCGACAGCGCATGCGTCTCGATGACGGGCGCAAGCGAAGCCGCATCGGCGGCCTTCGCAGGCAGGCGCACGCAGCGGGCCTGGACTGTTACGGGCTTGGCGTCTTGCTCTTTCGCAACCGGCATCACGTCGTTCCTGCTCACTCATGTGAGGCAGGAGTTACCCTTTCGGCCGCTTGTCGTAAACCCGTTTGGCCTTGCCGAGCGAGCGTTCCAGCGTGTCGGGCGCGACGGCCCTGATGCGGGCGGTGATGCCGATGGTGTTCTTGATGAAGACCGAGACCTTTTCGGTATGCGCGGGCAAGCCGCTGCCGTCCCAGCTTTCCGGGCGGGCTTCGGCGAGCACGGTCATTTCGTCCATCCGCCCTTCCCGCGTCAGCTCGATGATGAAATGGCCGCCGCACCAGTCGGTCGCCAGCAGCGCTTCCTCGATCTGGGTCGGGAAGACGTTGACGCCGCGCATGATGATCATGTCGTCGGAGCGGCCCGTCACCTTCTCCATGCGCCGCATCCCCGGCCGCGCCGTGCCCGGCAACAGCCGCGTCAGGTCGCGGGTGCGGTAACGGATGATTGGAAAGCCCTGCTTGGTGAGCGAGGTGAAGACCAGTTCGCCTTTCTCGCCGTCGGGCAGCACCGCGCCGGTCTCGGGATCGATCACTTCCGGATAGAAATGATCTTCCCAGATGTGCAGGCCGTCCTTGGTCTCCACGCATTCCTGCGCGACGCCGGGGCCGATCACCTCTGATAGCCCGTAGATGTCGGTGGCGTCCATGTCGAAGGCCTGCTCGATCTCGGCGCGCATCGCATTGGTCCAGGGCTCGGCGCCGAAGATGCCGAACTTCAGCGACGATTTTCGGGGATCGAGGCCCTGCCGCTTGAACTCGTCGAGGATCGCGAGCATGTAGCTCGGCGTCACCGTGATGATATCAGGCCTGAAATCGTTGATCAGTTGCACCTGCCGTTCGGTCATGCCGCCGGACACCGGCACCACCGTGCAGCCGAGCATCTCGGCGCCGTAGTGCACGCCGAGCCCGCCGGTGAACAGGCCGTAGCCATAGGCATTGTGGATGATCATGCCGGTGCGGCCGCCGGCGGCGCGGATCGAGCGCGCCATCACCTCCGACCAGATGTCGATATCGCCCTGGGTGTAGCCGACCACGATCGGCTTGCCTGTCGTGCCCGAGGAGGCATGAACGCGGACCAGTCTTTCGCGGGGGACGGCGAACATGTCGAAGGGATAATTGTCGCGAAGGTCCGTCTTCGCGGTGAACGGAAATCGGGCGAGATCGGCAAGCTGCCTGAAATCGGACGGATGCACGCCGGCCGCATCGAACGCCTTTTTGTAATGCGCGACGTTGTCGTAGGCGTGCTTGAGCGACCAGGCGAGGCGCCTGGTCTGCAGCGCCATGATCTCGTCCCGCGAGGCGCGCTCGGATTCATCCATTTCAGGGTGGTAGCCGCTTCCGCTGGACTTCAATTTGGCCATGGCCATGACGCGTTTCCCTTGTCGCTATTTTTGTGCGGCTGCGCTGTCCACCACCGGCAGCCAGGTGCCGGCGATGGTGCGGGAGTGACCGCGGAACTCGGCGATCACGACGTCGCCTGCGGTCACACGAACGTCGTAGATGCCGGAGCGGCCGCTGCGCGAAATCTCACGCGCGGTCGCCACCAGCACGTCGCCAAGCTTCCCCGGCCGGATGAAGGCGATGTCGCACTGCGCGGCGACCGCGCGTTCGTTGCGGGAGTTGCAGGCAAAGGCAAAGGTGGAATCGGCGAGCAGGAAGATGAAGCCGCCATGGGCGATGCGCTGGCCGTTGACCATGTGCGGCGCCACCGTCATCGTCAGCGTCGCCTGCCCCGGCTTGACCTCGACAATTGTCATGCCGAGGCCCTTGCTGGCGTCGTCTTCTCTCCACATCGCATCCGCGCAGGCGCGGGCGACTTCATCCGGCGACAGCGCGACGTTCATAACGGGCTACCCGCCCGGCGAGACGGTTTCACGACGTTCTCTCCCTTTTGCGTACGGGCCGGTTCGGCCGCTTTACGTAAGTCTCAGTGTCGGGTCGAAGCACCTGCGGTGTCAACGATCCCTTCTTCTGCAGCCTCAACCACTTCCGTCATTCCGGGATGGTGCGTAAGCACCAGACCTCAGGTGCGCAATTGCGCACCGGGGAATCCCGAGATTCCGGGTTCGCGTCTAAGACGCGCCCCGGAATGACGAGGCTCACTCACACATGATCGTAGTCCACCACGACCTTGTCCGAGCACGGCCGGGCCTGGCAGGTCAGGATAAATCCTGACTTCAGCTCCCACGGCTCCAGCGAATAATTGACTTCCATCTGCGCGTCGCCCTCGACCAGCTTGGCGCGGCAGGTCGAGCACATGCCGCCCTTGCAGGCGAACGGCAAATCCATACCGGCGCGCAAGGCGGCATCGAGAATGGATTCCTCCTCGGCAACCGGCACCTCGCGCCGCTTGCCGTCGATGATCAGGGATGCCACCGCCTTCGGCGGCGCGGAGGCTTCGACCACCTTCTTCGGACGCGGCTTGCCGCCGAATTCCGAGACGAAGCGCTCGACGTGGATACGATCCTCTGCGATGCCGATGTCGCGGCAGGTCGCCTCGATATCCTCGCTCATGCCGATCGGGCCGCAGACAAAGACGTGATCGACGCTGGACGCGGGCACCAGCGAGCGCAGCAGGACGCGCACTTTCGCGCCGTCGAGCCGGCCGTGCAGGATCGGGATGTCCTGCTCTTCGCCCGAGATGACATGGAACAGCGACAGCCGCTGCAGGAAGCGGTCCTTCAGTTCCTCCAGCTCTTCTAAGAACAGCATGCTCGACGTCGAGCGGTTGCCGTAGAACAGGAAGAAGCGGCCATCCGGCTCGCGGGCCAGTACGCCCTTGATGATCGAGAGGATCGGCGTGATGCCGCTGCCGGCGGCAAAGCCGACATGGACCCGCCCCTCGCCGGGCGCGTGCGCGACGCCGAAGCGGCCGGTCGGCGTCATCACGTCGAGCTCGTCGCCGGCCTTCAGTTCGTCGGCGGCCCAGTTCGAGAACGCGCCGCCATCGACCTTCTTCACGGCGATACGCAGTTCGCCGTCATCGGGCCCGGAACAGATCGAATAGGAGCGGCGCACTTCCTCGCCGTCCATGGTCGTACGCAGCGTGAGGTATTGGCCGGGGTTGAAGCTGTAGTCGCCTTCCAGCTCCTTCGGAATCGCGAAAGTCATGGACACGGCGTCGGCGGCCTCGCGGCGGAGGTCGTTGACGGCAAGACGATGGAAGCGCGGCGCGTGGGACATCTGTTATCTCCCCCCGTCATTGCGAGGAGCGAAGCGACGAAGCAATCCATCTCTCGTTACGCCGGGCCATGGATTGCTTCGCTTCGCTCGCAATGACGGGACTCCCTGTTGGGCTACGCAAGACGAGGACATGATCAATGACACTTGAAATAATCGAAGGGTTCGCGGCAGGCCTTGCAACGCCACAGCGCCTTGCAGGAGGTCGAGCCGAACTCGGCGAGCCGCTCGGTATTGGCAGAGCCGCATTGCGGGCAGGCCACCTGCTGTTCGCCGAACAGCGCGCGGCGCGAGCCCGAGGCCTGCGGCGGTGCGATGCCGTAGGCGCGGAGCTTGTTGCGGCCGTCCTCGCTCATCCAGTCGGTGGTCCAGGCCGGCGACAGCACGGTGCGAACGGTCGGCCGACCGATGCCGGCGCGCTCCAGCGCCAGCTCGATCTCCAGCGCGATCATGTTCATGGCGGGACAGCCGGAATAGGTCGGCGTGATCGCGACCTCGACGCGGCCGTCATGCACCTCGATTTCGCGCAGCACGCCGAGATCGGCGATGGTGAGCACGGGAATTTCGGGATCGACGACCGTCGAGGCCGCCTCCCAGGCGCGGCGGCGCAGGTCGGTATCGCTGAGAAGCGTCACCATGTCGCCCCCGGAAACGTCCGCTGCATCGATTGCAGCTCGCTGAGGAGATGGCCGAGATGCTCGCTGTGCCGGCCGCTCCTGCCGCCCTGCTGCATCCAGTCGTTGTCCGGCAGCGTCAATGTCGCCTCGTTGACGACGCTGGAGATCATCCTGAGCCATTGCGGACGCAACGCCGCAGGATCGATCGCGATGCCGGCATCGATCAGGCCGCGCTCGCTGTCGTCGACCGAAAACATCTCGCCGGTAAAGGCCCAGAACTCGTCGACGGCCGATTGCGCGCGGCGGTGGCTTTCCTCGGTGCCGTCGCCGAGGCGGATGATCCATTCCGAAGAATGGCGCAAATGATAGGCGCTTTCCTTTTCCGATTTCGCGGCGATCGCCGCCAGCGTGGCGTCGCTGGAGCGCATCATCGCGCGCCAGTACAGATCGGCGAAGGTCGCGTAGAAGAACTGGCGCACCATGGTGCGCGCGAAATCGCCGTTCGGCTGCTCCAGCAGCAGGAGATTGCGGTACTGCCTGACATCGCGCAGGTAGGCGAACTTGTCCTCGTCGTTGCCCCTGCCCTCGACCTTGGCGGCGTAGGTATAGAGTTCGCGGGCCTGGCCAAGCAGATCGAGGCCCATATTGGCGAGCGCCATGTCCTCTTCAAGCATTGGCGCATGGCCGCACCATTCCGACAGCCGGTGACCCAGGATCAACGCATCATCGGCGCGGCGCAGGATGCAGAGCACCAGCGGCGTTTCGGAGACGGTGATGTTGGCTGCGGTCATGTCAATCACCTGCTAGCGGTCGTCATTGCCTGCGACAAACGCGAAGCGTTTGCGCAAGGGAGCGAAGCGACGAAGCAATCCATTCTTCTGTTGCGGCGCGATGGATTGCTTCGCTGCGCTCGCAATGACGGCGTCACATGTGCCCGACTTCGTCGGGTACGTCGTAGAATGTGGGATGGCGGTAGATCTTGGATTCCGCCGGCTCGAACATCATGCCCTTCTCGGACGGATCGGACGCGGTGATCGCGC
>NZ_DAINNI010000095.1:0-19064 GCF_036735945.1 Bradyrhizobium sp.
TTCACCCACAGGAAGATGCCGCCCTCCGGCGCCTCGAATTCGGCCGCGGTGCCGAACTGCTCATTGAGCGCCTCCATCAGCGTGTCGAGCTTGGCGCGCAGGCCGCGCGTCAGCTTCGGCACATGGGTTGCAAAATGCGGCGCGCAATATTCCGCCAGCACCATCTGCTCCAGCGCGCCGCTGCCGGCGTCGGTCTTCAGCGCCAGCATCCGCGACATCATCTCCCAGGGCGCGACGATGAATCCGACCCGTAGCGCTGGGGCGATCGACTTCGAGAACGAGCCGATATGGATCACGCCGCCATGCTTGCTCATCGCATGGATCGCGGGCGGGCGCTCGCCCTTCCAGATCAGGTCGGCGTAGCAATCGTCCTCGAAAACAGGCACGCCGTATTCTTGCGACAGCTTCAAGAGTTCCGCGCGGCGCGTCTCCGGCATGATCGAACCGGTCGGGTTCTGCACGGTCGGGATGGTGTAGATATATTTCGGCGTGATGCCGCGCCTCTTGTGGTCGGCAAGCGCAGCCGCCAGCGCATCCATCCGCATGCCCTGATCGTCAAGGGGAATGCCGACCGCGTTGACGCCGAGCCGCGTCAGCCGCGTCAGCGCGCCCTGATAGGTCTCCTGCTCGACCAGCACGGTATCGCCGCGCGCCAGCAGGGTCTGGTTGACGAGGTCGAGCGCCTGCAGCGAGCCCGAGACGATCAGGATGTCGTCGGCGCTGCAGGCGATGCCGGCATCGCGCTTCAGCTTTCTGGTGAGGAATTCGCGCAAGGGGCGATAGCCCTGCGGACCGCTGGCGAGCCCATAGGTCGCGAGCGTCTTGCCCTCGCGGCGGAGCACGGCATTGACCGCTTCGATCAGGTCATCGACCGGAACCTGCTCGGGATCGTTGTTGCCGCCGACGAAACTGTATTTGGCCAGACCCGTCCACCGCGCGGCCGGCGCCGGCAATCCGGCGGGCAGCAGGGCTGAGAAGTCGAAGGGGGTTGCGGTGGACATGGATAGTTGCTCCCGTTTTGTTTTTCGTTGAGAAGGCGCATGGCCTTCCGGCAGGCTAGTTCTTGATGACCTTGATCGGACGGCCCTGGCTGATGAAGGCATAATGCCCGGCGCCGACGCTGCCGAACATCAGGGCTTCGACCGCGGGCTCGGCGATCTCGCCGGTGGCCGCCCAGTCGACCACAAAATTGGCGCCCGTTCCGCCGCGCAAATCGTTCGCCGCGATGAAGACTTCGACGGTCGCAAACGGTTTCAGCGCAACCGGGGACTTCAGGTAGCTCTCCACCATCTTGCCCGACGTGTCGAAATAGGCGATCCGCTTCAGCACCAGCGGGCGGGTTTCGGAGGCATTGTGGACGCTGAGCGTGACCGAGAAATCCGCCCGCAGCTTGCCCTGGCTCATCGAGACGCTGGAATAGACCGGGACATAGAACGCGCCCGATATTGCGAGATTTTCCGGCGGCAGCGTGGTGAGCGAGGCGGCGAAATTCTGCTCGATATTCCCGGTCTGCGCCCCGGCGGCCGCACAATGAAGGATCGACATCACGGCCAGAATCACGAAAAGAAGGCCTATTCTACCGCTGTGACACATTGCTTGTTTGACCCCCGCGCCGGGATCTCTAGGTTGCGGCAGGGGGAAGTCCGGAACCATGCACGAGCTTATTGGCGATATCACCTTATGCATCCTGTTCGCCTGGGTGCTTGGCCTGTTGGCACATTTCTCCCGGCAGCCGCTGATCCTGGCCTACCTTATCGCCGGGTTCCTCATTGGTCCATTCGGCATCGGCTGGGTCAAGTCCCAGGAGTCGATCAACGTCATCTCCGAGCTCGGCCTGATCTTCATGCTGTTCATGATCGGGCTGGAAATCGACCTGAAGAAGATCGTGCGCGCCGGCAAGGTCATCCTGTTCGCGGCGGGCGGGCAGTTGGTCGGCGGCGTCGTGCTCGGGTTGCTGTTCTTCATCGGCATCGGCCTGTCGATGGGCTCCGGCCATTTCGACGCGCTGTATCTGTGCGTCGCCTGCGCGCTGTCGAGCACCGTCATCATCGTCAAGGTGCTCTACGAGAAGCACGAACTCGACACCTTGCCGGGCCGGATCACGCTCGGCGTGCTGGTGCTGCAGGATATTTTTGCGATCCTGTTCCTGGCGGTGCAGCCCAGCCTCGATAATCTGCAGGTCAGCGTCATCCTGCTGTCGATCGCCCGGGTCGGCGCGCTGGTTGCGACCGCGCTGGTGCTCAGCCGCTACGTGCTGCCGTGGCTGTTCCACCAGATCGCGCGGCGGCCCGAACTGGTCCTGCTCGGCGCGCTGGCCTGGTGCTTCCTGATCGGCGAGATCGCAGAAAGGCTGCATCTGTCGCGCGAGATGGGCTCGCTGGTCGCGGGCGTGTCACTGTCGACGTTCCCCTATGCGCTCGACGTCACCGCCAAGGTGACGACGCTGCGCGACTTCTTCATCACGCTGTTCTTCGTCTCGCTCGGCATGACCATTCCGATTCCCGGCGCATCGGTGATCGGGCTGGCGCTGGCCATTGCTGCCTTCACCGTCGTCAGCCGCGTGGTGACGACGTTCCTGCCGCTCTATCTGATGAACCAGGGCCTGCGCGCCAGCCTGCTGCCGGCGATCAACCTGGCGCAGATTTCGGAATTCTCGCTGGTGGTGATCCAGACCGGGGTTCTCGCCAATCACATCAGCACGGAGACGTCGAGCGCGGCATCCTTTGCCTTCGTGGTGCTGGCGGTGCTGAGCACCTTCGTGATGGGCCGCAGCGACCAGGTCACGCGCGGCCTGATCGGCATCCTGAAGCGGATCGGCCTGCGCGATCTCGACCACAAGCATGAGGATGGCGAGCACGGGGGCGGCCATGGCGATGCGCGGCGGGTTGTCATCCTCGGTTTCTTCCGCGCCGCCAGCGCGCTGGTTGCCGAGATCGAGCGCCGCAACCCGCCGGCGCTCGACCAGATCACCGTGATCGACTTCAATCCGCTGGTGTTCCGCACCCTGACGGATCGCGGCATGCACGTGGTCTATGGCGATATCAGCAGCGTCGATACGCTGGTGCATGCCGGCGTCGGCAAGGCCGAACTGATCATCCTCAGCATCCCGGATTCGCTGCTCAAGGGTGCCGACAACGAAAAGCTGGTCCGGCATGTCCGCTCGCTCAATCCGACCGCCAAGATCGTCGCGACTGCGGAGATACTGGCCGATGTCGACGACCTCTACGAGGCCGGCGCCGATTACGTCACGGTGACGCGGCTCAGCGACGCCCATGAGCTCTACAAGGTGATCGAGGCCGCCCAGGCCGGGCTGCTGCACGACAAGCGTGCCGAGACCGACACGCTGCTCAGCGAGCGCCGCGAAGTGCTGCCGTAACGATCGATCCAAGAATGCCGTTATGCCGGGCTTGTGCGGGCTGAGCATTCGTCGTCTTTGGCGGCAACCCATGTCTCCCGCGTGCAATGCGGCGCAATAATCGGCGCGAGACCAGGGAACCGTGTGCCGCGGACAACAGTTACCCCCCGACGAAGCGGAGTTGTGCCGCCGATTGTTGATAGTTCAGGACGGCGCGGTGTATCTTTACTTTCCAGACCGAACCATCGGCAGATTTGGGGGCGAACGAAAGGCCATGCGCGCCTTGATCCTGGCATTGTCTATTCTGGCGATCTTCGGCAGCGCGCACTCTGCCAAGGCTGGTCTGAGCAGCACGCCCCGCGAAACGTTGGCGCCCGCCGATACGGCAAACGCTACCGACGAAGCGACTCAGGAGACCGAGGAACAGATCGGCCTCACCAGGGCAAAGCGCCGTGCGGTGCAACGTGGGCTGACCAGGCTCGGGTTCGACACCAAGGTCAACGGGAAGTTCGATGAATCGACCCGCGCCGTCATCGCGCGCTGGCAGGAGGAGCGCGGCTACCCTGCGACTGGCTTCCTCAACGTCGCCCAGCACAAGGTACTAACGGACGCCGCGGCAGAGGCTCGCAAATCTGGCCATCGGGAGCGTCGTCGCGCTGGGCGCCGTTCTCGCTATTCGCGCGGTGTCGGCGGTCCAATCGGCGCGATCGGCGGCGCGGTGCACGGCGTTGTAGGGGGCGTGGTGGGCGGACTATTCCGCAGGTGACTCGCCCAGCCTCAATGTTCTGTACCATCACAAGCTGCTTTCCTGCGCCATGGCATCGGCAAAGGCGGCGCGGCGGCGGGCGATGAAGCCGGCGATCAGGATTGCCGCTACCAGCAGCCAGACCGCTACCGCAATCGGGCTCTCGACATAGACCCAGGGATCGCCCTGGCTGAGGAACAGCGCCTCGCGAAAATGCTTTTCGATGTTGGGCCCGAGGATCAGCCCGACCACCAGCGGCGCCAGCTGGAACTTGATCTTGTTGAAGAAGTAGCCGACCACGCCGGCGGCAAGCAGCACCCAGACGTCGAAGATGCTGTTGCGGACGCTGTAGGTGCCGATCACGGACAGCACCAGCAGCAGCGGAATGAACAGATAGTGCGGTATCCGCAGCAGGCTCACCCAGACGCCGACCATCGGAATGTTCAGCGCCAGCAGCATGACGTTGCCGATATAGGCCGAGGCAATCAGGCCCCAGAAGATTTCCGGATGCTGCGTGATCAAGAGCGGCCCGGGCTGGATTCCCTGTACCAGCATCGCCGAGATCATCAGCGCTGCGATCGGCGTGAAGGGAATCCCGAGCGCGAGCAGGGGCACCAGCGAGGCGGTCGCGGCCGAGTTGTTGGCGGCCTCCGGGCCGGCGACGCCTTCGATCGCACCGCTGCCGATCTCCTTGGCGTGTTTCGAGGTCGCCTTTTCCAGCCGGTAGGCGGCGAACGAGGCCAGCGTGGCGGCGGGGCCGGGCACCAGGCCGAACAGGAAGCCCAGCGACGTCCCGCGCAGCCAGGACGGCACGGCGCGTTTCCACTCGGTGCGCGTCGGCAACAGCTCGCGCATCTTCACCGATTGAGGCTTGTTTGCCGCATGCATGCGGTCTTCGACCAGCAGCATCAGCTCGGCGAACCCGTAGAGACCGACCACGACCGGCACCAGCGACACGCCCTCGGCGAGATCGGGAATGCCGAAGGTAAAGCGGGTCTCGCCGGTCACGGCCTCCTGACCGATGGTGCCGAGCATCAGCCCGATCGTCATCGGCAGCAGCGCCGAGGCCAGCGTGCCGCCTGAAATCCGCGACATCACGATCAGGCCGCCCGCGGTGAGCGCGAAGAATTCCGCCGGCCCGAACAGGATCGCGACCTTGGCGAGCAGTGAGGAGAACATCATGACGCCGATCACGGCAAGCGTGCCGCCGACAAAGGAGCCGACCGCCACGATGGTCAGGGTCGCTCCGGCGCGGCCTTTTCTCGCGAGCTGGTAGCCGTCGATCGCGGTGACGACGGAGGCGGATTCGCCGGGAATGTTGAGCAGGATTGCCGTCGTCGAACCGCCATACATCGAGCCGTAGAAGATGCCGGCCATCATGATCAGGCCCGCGGTCGGATCGAGCGAGAAGGTCAGCGGCAGGATCAGCGCCACGCCGGCGACCGGACCGAGCCCCGGCAGCACGCCGATCGCGGTGCCCGCGAACGCGCCGACGAAGGCGGCCAGCAGATTGGCCGGGGTCGCGGCAACGCTCAATCCATACAGCAGGCCCTGGAACGAATTCATTTCATGCCCGTGCTAGAACAGCCATTGCCGGAACAGGCCGCCGGGCATCTGCACCTGCAGCAGCCGGACGAAGAACAGCTCGAAACCGACGGCGATGACGGTGGCGTAGATCGCTATCCGCACGAGCGATCTCGCGGGATCATCCGACAGCAGCCGCATGCTGGCGAACAGAAACAGTGCGGAAGCGACCATGTTGCCGATGACGGGCATCGCGAGGAAGTAGAACGCGAACGCGCCGAGCAGCAGAAGCAGCCGGTGAAGGTCGGCGCCGGCCGGGAGCGAGAAGGTCGCCGGCAGCGACCCGTCGCCACGGCGTTCGAACAGGATCGTGAGCGCCGACAGCGCCAGCAGCAGGCCGAGCGCGACCGGGAAGATCGCCGCTCCCGGCTTGTGCCATCGCCCGAACGAGAGCGTTTGCCAGGCGTTCGAAACGTAGAGGCCGGCCAGCAGCAGCGCGATCAGGGCGGTGATCCGCCGGGCCGGCGCCAGCGGGAAACTGCGCTCCGGCGTCACTTGTCGTCGTCCAGGAATTTGATGACATCGCGGAACTTGCTGTCATAGGCGGCAAGTTCCTTCTTCATGTCGTCGCCGAGTTTCGGATCGGAGGTGTAGCCATTGGCTTTCAGGAAGGTCTTGAACTCCTCGCTCTCGACGATGACTTTCGAGACCGCAAGCAGCTTGTCCAGCACCGGCCTTGGCAGGCCGTTGGGTGCGATCACGTAGTATCCCACCGGAAAGGTGTCCTTCCATGGCGTCTCGCCGATCGGCTTGGCGTCCGGGAGCAGCTCATACTTGCCCTCCTGGAACACCGCCAGCACCCGCAGCTTGCCGGCGTCGATCTGGCCCTTCATGCCGGGCGCAAATCCAGCCGTGCCGTCGACCCGGCCGCCGAGCGCGGCCAATGTGGCTTCGCCGCCGCCGCCGGTGAACGGCACGGTGACGATGCGCAGGCCGGCCAGCTTGTTGAGCTGCTGAACCGCGATGTCGTTGATGGAACGCAGGCCGGATACCGAAACCTTCAGCTTGCGCGGATTGGCGCGCGCTTCGGTCAGGAAGTCGTCCAGCGTCTTCCATCGCGAATCCGCCGGCACCGCCAGGATGACCGGGAGATCGGAAAGCTTGGCAATCGACTGGTAGTCGTTGGCCGACTTCCAGGCCAGCCCCTTCATTTCATGTGGCTGGTAGGCAAGGGACGAACTGGAGCCGAGCCCGATCGTATAGCCGTCCGGGGCCGAGCGGATCACGGCGCCGGTGCCGATCGTCGCCGACGCGCCGGGCTTATTCTCGACGATGACCTTGACCTTGAGTTGCTTCTCGAGGAGCTCGGCATATTTACGGCTGATCGGGTCGGTCGATCCACCCGGGGCGTAGGGCACGTAGAAGGTGATATCGCGGGTCGGCCACTCATCCGCGGCGCGCGAAGGCTGTGCTGTGCCGGCAAGCGCAGCCAGCAGCGCCAGAGCGGCCCATGCCATGCTGCGGAAATTCAACGGAAGACGCATGCTCGTCTCTTCCCCAACGTCTGTTCTTGTTCTTGTCGGGGGTGACCATGACGATGGTATCAGGACCTCGTCAATGCCTTTTGCCATGCTGGCCCGCAGGCCGGTACAATCCGGTTGCGTATTGACACTGGCGCGAGCCATTGAGTCCGGCTAATGCACTTGCTGAACAAAGTGAGATCTTGGGAAAATGGCCGATACGATCCAGGAAGTGCTGCAAGCCTTTGCCAGGGGTGAGCTCGTCGTCGTCACCGACGATGACGATCGCGAGGGCGAGGGCGATCTGATCGTCGCGGCCTCGCTGTGCACCGCGGAGAAGATGGCGTTCATCATCCGCCATACCTCCGGCATCGTCTGCGCGCCGATCACCACCGACGACGCCCGCCGGCTGCGGCTCGATCCGATGGTGGCGCACAATGAATCCAACCACACCACCGCCTTCACCGTCTCGATCGACTACAAGCCCGACGGAGGCACCGGCATCTCGGCGGAGGAGCGCGCCTCGTGCTGCCGCGCGCTTGCCAATCCCAACGCCGGCGCCAATGATTTCGCCCGGCCCGGTCACATCTTCCCGCTGATCGCCCGCGACGGCGGCGTGCTCTTGCGCTCCGGCCATACCGAAGCTGCGGTCGATCTCTGCAAGCTCTCCGGGCTGCCGCCGGTCGGCGTCATCTCCGAGTTGATGAACGACGACGGCACCGTGATGAAGGGCGAGCAGGTCGCGCGCTTCGCCGCCCAGCACAAGCTGAAGCATGTCACGATCGCTGACATGATCGCCTACCGGCAGGCGCGCGAGAAGCTGATCGAGCGCGTCGCGACCTTCACGACCGACAGCCCGATCGGTCCGCTGCAGGGCTATGCCTACCGTTCGCCGTTCGACGAAATCGCGCACGTCGCCTTTGTCTACAACGGCATCGGCGACGGCAAGAAGGTGCTGACGCGGCTGCACAAGCCGAACATCGTCAAGGATCTCTTCACCGGACAGGCGCGCATGCAAGTCGTGCTGGACCATTTCAGGAAGTCCGGCCGCGGCGTGCTGGTCTATTTGCGCGACGGCGCGGCCGGGGTTCCGGTCGAGCCGGTCGGCGAACAGAAGTCCGCGGAGGCCGATCGCAACCGGCAATGGCGTGAAGTCGGCGTCGGTGCCCAGATCCTGCGCGATCTCGGCATCACCTCGATCGTCAACCTGACCTCCTCGGTGCACGACTACAAGGGCCTGTCCGGTTTCGGCATCGAGATCGTTTCGAACGAAAAGCTGGACTGATGAGTTGTCATTCCGGGGCGATGCGCAGCATCGAACCCGGAATCTCGAGATTCCGGGTCTGGTGCTTACGCACCATCCCGGAATGACAATCGACCAATCCATTTGCGCTTCTGCCGATAGCGCATTAATTTGGCGGCAAATTTCCAACAGCAGCGTGATGCGAAAGGGATTTTCATGAGCGTGCGCCCTCAAGCCAAGGACAAGCCGGCGGCGGCTTCCTTCCAGTGGGATGATCCGTTCCTGCTCGACGAACAGCTCACCGAAGATGAGCGCATGATCCGCGACACCGCGCGCGCCTATGCGCAGGACAAGCTCCTGCCGCGCGTCATCAACGCGTATCTGGAGGAGAAGACCGACCGCGAGATCTTCAACGAGATGGGCGAACTCGGCCTGATCGGCGTCACGCTGCCGGAAGAGTATGGCTGCGCCAATGCGAGCTACGTCGCCTACGGCCTCGTTGCGCGCGAGATCGAGCGGGTCGATTCCGGCTATCGCTCGATGAACTCGGTGCAGTCCTCGCTGGTGATGTATCCGATCTACGCCTATGGCGACGAGAACCAGCGCAAGAAATACCTGCCGAAGCTTGCGACCGGCGAGTGGGTCGGCTGCTTCGGCCTGACCGAGCCGGACGCCGGCTCCGACCCGGGCGGCATGAAGACCCGCGCCGAGAAGGTCGCCGACGGCTACCGGCTGACCGGCGCCAAGATGTGGATCTCGAATGCGCCGATCGCCGATGTCTTCGTGGTCTGGGCCAAGTCGGCGGCACATGACAACCAGATCCGCGGCTTCATCCTCGAGAAGGGCATGAAGGGCCTGTCGGCGCCGAAGGTCGGCGGCAAGCTGTCGTTGCGCGCGTCCGTGACCGGCGAGATCGTGATGGACGGCGTCGTGGTGCCGGAGAGCGCGCTGCTGCCCAACGTATCGGGCCTGAAGGGGCCGTTCGGCTGCCTCAACCGCGCCCGCTACGGCATTTCCTGGGGCGCGATGGGCGCCGCCGAGGACTGCATGCACCGCGCGCGGCAATACACGCTCGACCGCAAGCAGTTCAACCGGCCGCTCGCGGCCACGCAACTGGTGCAGAAGAAACTCGCCGACATGGAAACCGAGATCGCGCTCGGCCTGCAGGCATCGCTCCGCGTCGGCCGCCTGATGGACGAGGGCAGGTTCGCCCCGGAAATGATCTCGATCGTCAAGCGCAACAATTGCGGCAAGGCGCTCGACATCGCGCGCGTCTCGCGCGACATGCACGGCGGCAACGGCATCCAGATCGAATATCACGTGATGCGCCACACCGCGAATTTGGAAACCGTGAACACCTATGAAGGTACCCACGACGTCCACGCCCTGATCCTGGGCCGGGCGATCACCGGCATTCAGGCGTTTGGGTAAACTCCTTACTCGTCATTCCGGGGCGATGCGAAGCATCGAACCCGGAATCTCGGGCCGTATTCTTTTCCCTCATTTCGAGATTCCGGGTTCATCGCTCTGCGATGCCCCGGAATGACGCCAAGAAGAAAAGCCATGGCCGACAACGACGACATCCCGTTCAACCGCGACTTCCCGCTCAAGCCCGGCGTCGTCGACGAGGCGCGGCCCGGCGTGCGGCGGGTGCTGTGCAACAATCCGAGCCCGTTCACCTTCACCGGCACGGTCAGCTACATCGTGGGCACCGGCAATGTCGCGATCATCGATCCCGGCCCGGACGACGAAGCGCATGCGAAGGCGCTGCTCGATGCCGTCAGGGGCGAGACCGTGACGCATATCCTGGTCACCCATACCCATCGCGACCATTCGCCGAATACCGCGCGGATCAAGACGGCGACCGGCGCGCCCGTCTATGCCGAGGGACCGCACCGCGCTTCGCGGCCGCGCTTCGAGAGCGAGAAGCACAATCCGGAATCCGGCTCCGACCGCGATTTCCGGCCCGACATCGAGGTCAAGGACGGCGACGTCATCGAAGGGACGGGCTGGGCGCTGGAGGCGGTTGCGACCCCCGGCCACACCGCCAATCATCTGGCGTTCGCCTGGGGTGAGCGAAAGATCAATTTCGTCGGGGATCACGTGATGGGCTGGTCGACCTCGATCGTGGCGCCGCCGGACGGATCGATGATCGACTACATGGCCTCGCTGGCGCGGCTGGAAGCGCGCGCGGAGGACCTGTATTTCTCAGGCCATGGGCCGGAAATTCCGGAAGGGCCGCGCTACGTCCGTTTCCTGACCCGCCACCGCCAGGCCCGCGAGGCCTCGATCCTGCACCGGCTGGCCAAGGGCGAGGCCGACATCCCGACCATGGTGCGTGCGATCTATATCGGCATCGACCCGCGGCTGACCAACGCCGCCGGCTATTCGGTGCTGGCCCATCTGGAAGATCTGGTCGCCCGCGGCATCGTCGCAACCGACGGCGATCCGGTGATCGGCGGAACGTATCGGATGGCTTAGGGGCGAAGAGCGAATGGCGAATAGGGAAGGGTCGCGTGACCACCATTCGCCATTCGCTACTCGCCGTCTCATTTCTTCACCGTCTTTGCCTGGGCCTTGGCCGGCGCCTGCGGCTTCTTCGTTGCCGGCTTGGCATTGTCGACGGCGGTGTTGATGTCCTCGATCAGCTTCGAGACGCGCGCGGCGTTGCTGCCGAGGTCGCTTTCGAAATAGCGCGAGGAGGAGCGGATATCGACGCGCGATTCCTCGCCATCGGGGGTGATGCGGATCGCGACGTCCTCGCGGAAGCCCATGATCGGCGTCCGCGCCACCGCCTCGATGCGGCCGACCCGGCGCGGCGGCTGCGGCGGGCGCTCGTCGATGACAAGCCATTTGCGCCTGGTGACCAGCGCCAGCGCCACGTCATAGGCGCGCTGCGGCGGCACTTCGAGTTCCACCGTCTCGATATCTGGGTAGGCGATCCGCTGCTGCTCGGCCGAATAGAGCCCGGCATAGACGGCGGAGTTGCTGCCGTCGCCGCTGCGCAGCCGCGCCAGTGCCTCGAAGCGGGGCGGGTCGACCGGATCGGTGGTGATGTCGTGGATTGCCGGCAGCTTGCGGTATTGCAGGGCGAGGTAGGCCGGGTAGGCGAGCAGCACGGCGTTGATCAGGAACGCCAGCAGGATGCGCCCCATGCCGCGCGAGCCGTTCTGCCAGATCGCGGCAAAGGCGGCGAGGCCAAGCAGGATCGAAAGCACGGCGAGGCCGAGCGCGCCGAAAAAGGTCGCCAGCGCCGGCTTCATCTCGAGAAAGCCGAAGCGGACGATCAGGATCGAGACGATGACCGCGACCACGGCGAAGATGGCAAGGTTGCGCGACCAGGTGGCGAGGCTGGACACGGGCTCCGACTGGTAGGGAGCGGAAAACCTTCGGGCCATCGGTGAAAATCTACCGTGTTTCAGGGTTCGGTCCGGCGGACGGGCCGGGTTGCAAGCCCGCAGCTTGAGACCACGGCATGGCGCGAATTTCAAGGTTTTGCACGCGATGGCAGTCGATCAATTGCAACGCTACGGCAACCCTGCGGGTTAACCATCGCTGTAAAGTGATTATTAGTTGTACATTGAAGTGGTTCCCACTTTCGTCTACCTCTCGCCGCCGGGTTGTCGTATTTGCCGCAAAACGGGACTGTCCTGCACGGGACGCCGGCACACGCGCCAGCCGATTGAGGAAACGGCGGGTGTAGCCGGAAGCGCTGCAGGGTGATCTCAACCAGATCTCAACTACTCTTGGTCCTTGTTATGGGGCGGAGTCGCAAAAAAATTGCGGTTGCGCCCCGGGAGTTCTAGGATCGGAGTGGGCGCAATCGGCATACGTCCACGGGGCTGGCGGAAGGCCCCACGAGGGCGAGTGTTCAGTATGAGTGATGCAAAGCACCGAGGATCTGTCGGCCCGAACGACCCGTCATATTATGCGCCGCGGGAGTCGAGGGACCGGGCGGGCGGTGAGCAGCCCAATCCGATGATCATGCAGAACAACGATGGCTGGCGTCCGCGCGTGACGACCGAGGGGCCGCCCTTGCAGCCGCTCAGCAAGCCCGCCCGCCGCCAGGATTCCGAAATGTTCAGCAAGGCCGTCGCCCAGGCCATGCAGGAGGCGAGGGACAACGTGCCCGTCGAGGCGCCGTCCGTGCTGCGCGACCTGTCGGGCCGCCGCGCCTTGTTTCAGCAGGCGATCCGCTTCTCGATCGCGGTGGCGATCGCGGCCAGCATCGCGATGCTGCTCGTGATGGCCATTCCGTCTCCGCAGCGTCCCAACCAGGAAAATGCGTCGCTTTCGGCCGCCTGGCAGTCGGTGAAGTCATCGGTAATTCCGACCCAGCCGCCGCAGCCGGCGAAGCGCACGCCGACGCTCGCCGTACAGGATGGCAGCGGCTTCACCAACGATCCCGTGCCGCTTGGAATTCACGTCGGCTCTCCGCCGCCCGACGCCTATGTATCCGTTGCCGGCCTGACCGCCGGTTCGCGGCTGACCTCCGGCAAGCGGGTCGGCGCCAGCGAATGGCGCGTGCCCGCGACCGAGATCTCCGGGGTTTCGGTGATTCCGCCTGATGGATTCAGCGGTCAGATGCTGGTGACCGCCGAATTGCGCGACGGCAGTGGTGCGGCGCTGACCGGGACCTCGACGCGGCTGACCTGGGCGCCGGTGCCCGTTGCGGCACCCGCGCCGGTAGCTGCTCCCGCGCCGGTCGTTGCGCCGCCGGTCGTTGCTCCGCCGGTTGCCGCTGCCCCGATGTTGCCGTCGCCCGTCGCGGTCGCCACGGCCGCACCGTCGACGCCCGCGCTCGCCGCGGCCCCGCCGCAGGCGGAGGTCGTGCGTACGCTCGATCCGAAGGAAATCGCCGTCCTGCTCAAGCGCGGACAGGACCTGCTTTCGGCCGGAGACGTGCAGTCGGCCCGCCTGTTGCTGTTGCGCGGCGCCGAAGCCCGGGACGCTCGCTCGGCCCTGCTGGTAGGCACGACCTACGATCCGGCGCGGCTCAGGCAGATCGGCGCCGGCGGCCCGCTCGCCGACGTCGCGCAGGCCCGCATGTGGTATCAGCGGGCAAAGGAATGGGGCGAGCCTGACGCGCAGCGGCGGCTCGACGCGCTGGCACTCTCGCGCTGAGTCATCGACGGCCGCGTCTCACACGTCCGTCACGGACCAACGCCCCGGTCCGCCTGAATTCCGAAACGTCCAGTCGGAAAAGCCGGCGTGCGATCTGGCGCACGCCGGCCTTTCGTTGGCATTTCCCTCAGGGACGAATCTGCTTCACGCCGCCGCGTTCGGGAAGCGGTAGCTCTTGAACTGATCGCGCAGCGCGGTCTTCAGGATCTTGCCGGTCGCGGTGTGGGGAATGCCCTCGACGAAAGCGACGTCGTCGGGCATCCACCATTTGGCGATCTTGCCGTCCATGAATTTCAGGATGTCTTCCCGCGTTGCGGTCTGGCCGGCCTTGAGCTGCACGATCAGCAGCGGGCGCTCGTCCCATTTGGGATGGTAGACGCCGATCACGGCGGCTTCCGCGACTGCGGGATGGCCGACCGCGAGGTTCTCCAGGTCGATCGACGAAATCCATTCGCCGCCGGACTTGATGACGTCCTTGGAGCGGTCGGTGATCCGCATGTAGCCGTGTTCGTCGATGGTCGCGACGTCGCCGGTGTCGAAGAAGCCTTCCTCGTCGAGGATGCTGGTGTCGACCTTGAAATAGGCCCTGGCGACCGCGGGACCGGAGACCTTGAGGCGGCCGAAGGTCTTGCCGTCCCACGGCAGCTCCTTGCCGGCATCGTCGGTGATCTTCATCTCGACGCCGAACGGTGGGTAGCCCTGGGTCTGCAGGATGTCGAGCCGCTCTTCGCCGGCGAGTTCGGCGAACGGCGGCTTCAGCGCCGCAACCGTGCCGATCGGGCTCATCTCGGTCATGCCCCAGGCGTGGCGCACGCGAATCCCCATGTCGACGAACGACTTGATCATCGAGCGCGGCATCGCCGAGCCGCCGCACACCACGCTCTTGAGGTGGGGCAGCTTCAGATTGTTGGCCGCCATGTGGTTGAGCAGCATCAGCCATACCGTCGGCACGCCGGCGGTATGCGTGACCTTCTCGGTGTCGAGCAGTTCGTACACCGACGCGCCGTCGAGCTTGGGACCGGGCATTACGAGCTTGGTGCCCATCGAAGGTGCGGAGAAGGCGATGCCCCAGCTGTTGGCATGGAACAACGGCACCACCGGCAGCATTGTCTCGGCGGCGCTGGTGCCGAGGGCGTCGACATTGTTGGCCATCAGCCCGTGCAACACGTTGGAGCGATGCGAATACAACACGCCCTTCGGATCGCCCGTGGTGCCCGAGGTGTAGCACATCGCGGCCGCGGTATTTTCGTCAAAGTCCTTCCAGGTGAACTTGCCGTCGACTTCGCCGATCCAGTCCTCATAGGCGACCGCGTTCTTCAGCGTGGTCTTCGGCATGTTGGCCTTGTCGGTCAGCACGACATAGCGCTCGACGCTCGTCAGGCTGTCGGCGAGCTTCTCCAGGATCGGCACGAAGGTGATGTCGGTGATGACGATGCGGTCCTGCGCATGGTTGACGATCCAGGCGATCTGGTCGGGGAAAAGCCGCGGATTGACGGTGTGGCAGATCGCACCGATTCCCATGATGCCGTACCAGCATTCGAGATGGCGCCAGGTATTCCAGGCGATTGTGGCGATGCGGTCGCCAAGCTTGATGCCGTCGCGCTCGAGACGTTGCGATACTTTCAGCGCGCGTGCATGAATTTCGGCGTAATTGGTCCGATGAATGGGCCCCTCGACGGATCGGGTGACGACCTCTTGCGTACCGTGATACTTCGCCGCGTGTTCGATAATCCGATGGCAAAGCAAAGGCCAGTCTTGCATCAATCCGAGCATACGCACTTCCCTCCAGTGGTTCGTTCTTTGCCGCGATCCGCATCCGTGACCGGCGGCTCGGCGGTTTGGTTCGTGGAATTGACATGAACTCTACCGCGCGGAAAGCAAGCCGAAAATGGGCTAATGGTGCCATTGGCCGCATCGGAGGCGCCATGGTTACTGCCGCTGCGGGAGCGCTCTTGATTGGCATGCCAGCCGATCCGGCCCGGGCGGCCAAAGGCTCGCGCGCCACGCCCTGGGACGGCCTGTTCAGCCATCTGGAGCCCCGCGCGCGAGGAAAGGCGCGCGATGCCGTGGTGCCGCTGCCGAAGCCGCGTCCGGAGGAGGCGCCTTCGGCCGAGCGCGACGAAGATACCGACAAGGACCAGGCGTCCCCCGAGAAGGACAAGGCTGCGGATAAGGCGAAGCAGCAGGCGACGCCGGCGCCCAAGCCCACGCCGTCCACGCCGGAGCCATCGGCGTGCCGGCTGGCGCTGACGGAGGCCATCGCGATTGCGCCGAGCGTCCCCGATATCCGCGGCGCCGGCGGCTGCGGGGGCGAGGATTTGGTGCGGCTGGAGGCGGTCGTGCTGCCGGACAAGCGGCAGGTTTCGGTGAAGCCCGCGGCGATCCTGCGCTGTACCATGGCCTCCGCGATTGCCGACTGGATCCGCAGCGACATCGCGCCCCTGGCGCAGCGGGTCGGCAGCGCCATTTCCGAACTCGACAATTTCGACTCGTTCGAGTGCCGCGGCCGCAACCGTGTGGTCGGCGCGAAACTGTCCGAACACGGCCGCGCCAACGCGCTCGACGTGCGCGGTTTCAAGTTCGCCGATGGCAGCTTCGTCTCGCTGACCGACCGCACCGTGCCGCGGCAATTGCGCGAAACCGTGCTGCATTCGGTCTGCACGCGATTTTCCACCGTACTCGGGCCGAATTCGGACTGGTACCACGAGGACCACATCCATCTCGACCTGATGGAACGGCGCGGCAATTACCGGATCTGCCAGTGGGACGTATTGGACCCGCTGCCGCCAAAAGCCCCGCTATTGCCCGCCGAGCGGCCCGAGGAGGCGCCGCCGCGCGAGGTCGCCGGCAAGGAAGACAGCAAACCGCATGCCGGCAGGCCGGATGCCGAGAAATCGGAGGCCGAGAAACCGGACAGCGAGAAATCGGACGAGGCTGAGCCGCCGCGCGAGGAGAAGCCCGCAACGAAAAAGCGCCGGCAAAACCGGCGCTCTTGAATCGTGGCTTGAAGTTGTACGCGACGCCGACCTCAGCGCCCGGCTTATTGCGGGCTCGGACCGGCCAGGCCGCCGCCCTGCAGCGCCATCTTGGAATTGTACGGCGAGTCACCCTGCTTGGGCTCGAGCACGACGACGACCGTGCCCTGCTTGACGCGGGTGTAGAGGTCGATGACGTCCTCGTTGGTCATGCGGATGCAGCCCGACGAGATCGAAGCGCCGATATATTCCGGCTGGTTGGTGCCGTGGATGCGGAACAGCGTGTCGCGGCCGCCCTGATAGAGGTAGAGCGCGCGGGCGCCGAGCGGATTGTCGACGCCGCCGGGCACCGAGGCCGGCAGGCCTTCGATCCGCTTGTGGATGTCGGCAGTCGGCGTCCATTTCGGCCATTCCGCCATGTTGCCGACCTTTGCGATGCCGGAAAACGCGAGCGCTTCCTCGCCGACGGTAACGCCGTAGCGGATCGCCTTGCCGTTGTCCTGCACCAGATAGAGATAGTGGTTGTCGGAATCGACGACGATCGTGCCGGGGAGTTCCTTGCGGTGATAGTCGACGATGGCGCGGCGGAACGGCTCGGCCACCGGAACGGCCGTGTAGCGCGCCTTGGCGAGTTGAGCCTTGTCGTTGGGCTTGAGGCTGGCTTCAGGGGCTGCCTGATAGGTTGTTGCCGGCATGCAACCAGACAACGCAAGGCCGGCAGCGAGCAGCCCCAAGATTACTTTCAACGACGACATGACACAGTTCCAATCGAAAGTCTGGCGTTCGCGGGCCCATCTTGCGCCCGAAACGCGACGATTCCATTAAATTCATTATCCGCAAAAACCGGCCAATAGGCCAGCATTTGCAGTCCCGTTCGGCGCTGCGGAAGGCTAGCTGTGGCTTTTGGGTCGCAAATTTTGCGACTCCCGGTTGATTTCTGAGCATCTGATGCGCCTGAGCACGATCGAAGTCGCTCCTGCGCCACCCCGTTGCCATAAATATGGACAGGCGGTTAATGCGCGGGTCATGAAGCCCTTGCCAGAATCGGGTTTAGTGCCGCTGTTATTAATTGCGTTTTGAAGCGAAGTGGGTGCCGGTTCGCGTAAAGAACGCGCGTCAGAACAACGGGCTGCCGCCCAGTTCCGGAGTTGCCCATGTTTTCGGTGTTTGTTCCTGCCGGAGCCGCCCTCAAGAAGCTCCCCCCGATGGACCCGGCGGCGCTGCCGGACAATGTGGTCTGGATCGACCTGTTGAATCCGACCACGGAGGAGGACCGGGCGGTCGAGCGGCTGGCGGGGATCGCGGTCCCGACCCGGGAAGACATGCAGGAAATCGAGATTTCCAGCCGCCTCTATATCGAGAACGGCGCCCGCTACATGACCGCGACGCTGATGTGCAATTCCGACACCGACATGCCGAAGACCACGGCCGTGACCTTCATTCTGGCCGGTCACCGCCTGGTCACCGTCCGCTACGATGAGCCGAAGCCGTTTGCCCTGATCGAGCACAAGCTGGCGCGCTCATGCATGCCGGGCATATCGGGCGAGATGGTGATGATGGAACTGCTCGATGCGGTGATCGACCGCTGCGCTGACATTCTGGAGCGCGCCGGCGCCGAGGTTGACCAGGTCTCGCACGACATCTTCGAGCCGGAAAGCGCGCGCCACGGCCAGGCCAAGCGCTACTCGCAGATCCTGATCGCGATCGGCCGCAAGGGCGACCTGGTCTCCAAGGTCCGCGAAAGCCTGGTCTCGATCGGCCGCGTCGTCACCTTCCTGTCGGCCGTGGTCGAGGGCGTCAAATGGTCCAAGGACATGCGCGAGCAGCTCAAGACCATGCAGCGCGACGTCGGTTCCCTGACCGATCACGCCTCCTATCTTTCCAACAAGATCACCTTTGTGCTCGACGCCATGCTCGGCGTCGTCAATCTCGAGCAGAACAACATCATCAAGCTGTTCTCGGTGATGGCGGTCGTGCTGATGCCGCCGACGCTGATCGCCTCGATCTACGGCATGAACTTCAAGGCCATGCCGGAACTCGAATGGGCGCACGGCTATCCGATGGCGCTCGTCATGATGCTCATGGCAGCGGTGCTGCCGTACTTTCTCTTCAAGTGGAAGAAGTGGCTGTAGCGTAGGTTTCCTTGAGGTTTCCTTGGCGTTTCCTTGGCGTTTCCACACCTGCGAAGACCGGTTCAACTCCACCGCTAAAATTTGAGCGGTGGACTGAACGAATGGTCGAAATTTGTCTGCGATAACTTGCGTCTCAGGCCGCGAGGATCCCATGGTTGAGAAACGTATAATGTTGCCGCGTAATGTCATCGATCTGGCGCGCTATCAGCAGGGCCGCATCGCTGACAAGGCGCAGGCGTTCTCGACGCGGCTTTGCCGGCACTGCGGCGCGGCGCTGGCGGACGGCGAGAACGAGGACGAGTGTTCGAGCGCGTTCAATATCGCGGCGGCCAATCCGCGCACCGTGCAGCTGAAACTTCGCGCGGAGTGAGCGGCAGGCCGCGGATGCAGAACCTCATCCTGAGAGGGGGAGAATGTTTCGCTCTCGCCCGGAGAATTTTACATTT
>NZ_DAINNI010000096.1:0-18806 GCF_036735945.1 Bradyrhizobium sp.
AAGTGGTTGCGGAACACATATCGAACATATAGTGTCCGTTCATGATTTGTTTCGACTGCTAGTGTCTTGATCGGGAGTTGGGGGACTCCCGCGATCCGGGCCCCAGAAATTCGAAACCGAAGGACGACGCCAAACCGGGGGATTGCTCGCGATGCTTACGCGCAAACAGTACGAACTACTGCGTTTCATCAATGAACGGCTGAAGGAGGCCGGCGTGCCGCCTTCCTTCGACGAGATGAAGGACGCGCTGGATCTGCGCTCGAAATCCGGCATCCACCGCCTGATCACGGCGCTGGAGGAGCGCGGCTTCATCCGCCGCCTGCCCAACCGCGCCCGCGCCATCGAAGTCATCAAGCTTCCCGAACTTGCAACCGCCGGCAATGGCCGCCGCGGCTTCACGCCAAGCGTCATCGAAGGCACGCTCGGCAAGCGCGCCTCGAGCCCGTCCGTCACCGAGGACGATGGCAATCGCCCGGTCGCCGTCCCCGTGATGGGCCGGATCGCCGCCGGTACGCCGATCGAGGCGCTGCAGACCCGCAGCCACACCATCAGCGTGCCGCCTGACATGCTCGGCTCCGGCGAACATTACGCGCTCGAAGTGCGCGGCGATTCCATGGTGGACGCCGGCATTCTCGACGGCGACATGGCGCTGATCCAGCGCAACGAGACCGCCGACACCGGCGACATCGTCGTGGCGCTGATCGACGAGGAGGAAGCAACCCTCAAGCGTTTCCGCCGCCGCGGCGCCTCGATCGCGCTCGAGCCCGCCAACGCGGCCTATGAAGTCCGCATCCTGCCGCCGAACCGGGTCCGGATTCAGGGCAAGCTGATCGGGCTCTACCGCAAATACTGATCTGTAAATTTCGATCTGTCGCCTGGCGTACATCGCTATGACGACACCTGAGCCCCGGCCCTCGGCCGGGGTTTTTTGCTGCGCGCAGGAACAAATCTGCGTTAGCGCGCTTGTGATTTCGTCGTGGTACGCGCCCGTTGCAGAATTGCCCAGAACCAAGAAAAGGCTTCTGCCAAAGTCCACTGCGATAAAGTCCACTGCGATAGAGGCCTGTGCCTCGTTCCAGACACGGGTCAGCTATCCCAACGAGGGAGCCGTCCGATGTGTGACTATAGCCTGCACGCCGTGAAGACACGCCCTGCCCGGGTTGGCGAGACGCTCGTTACCACGACCTTCCGCGGTACATCGACCCGCGGCTTTGCGTCCGAGCGCGAGCCTGCCGTGGCGGTCTGCATGCTTCCCGGCACCGAATTGGCGTTCGCCCAGGACGTCAAATACGACAATCGCTGGATCTGGACCCGGACCACCGAATGGCGGGTTGCCAAGTTCAACCAGATCGAGCCCGAAGTCGCCGACCGTCACCATGACGCGATCGAATTTCCCGACGGAAGCCATGTCCTGGTGACGCAGCTCTGCGAAGGCCAGCGGGCGACCGTGCTGCAATTGCCGGTGGTCATGACCGGCGGCGAGCGGGCGCCGAAGGCCGTGGAAGCACCCCCGGCCACCTCGATCGTGACCGGCTAAACACCGCAAACATCCGATCCGCCGGTTTAAGCCGGCGGATCAAGGTGATATAGTGGTTGGAAAGAGGCGCCGAGGACGGTCGGTGGTCAACAAGATTACATGGCAAAGAGCGGGACGCGTCAGCGAGCCGGGACGGTACATGTTCCGCTACGGCTGGCTCACTGTCACGGCTGACGATCTGGCGGTCTGGCAGCGATTCCCGGAAGCATCGTTCACGCTGGTCAACCTGCCGTCGGACCCCGACGCGCCCGAAGAATTTCACCTCGGCGCGTTCGAGATACCGACAAGCCCCTCCCACGACGCACGCTAGGCATGACCATCGTCGCCGGCCGGCTCTGCGTCAGACGTTCAGGTTCACCCAGACCGCTTTCGGCTCGGTGAAGTTGTCGATGGCGGCCGTGCCGTGCTCGCGGCCGAGGCCGGAGTCGCGTTCTCCGCCCCATGGCAGGCGCACATCGGTGTAGCCATAGGTGTTCATCCACACCGTGCCTGCCCTCGCCTTCTTCGCAAAGCGCTGCAGCCGGCCGATGTCGCGGCTCCAGATCCCGGCGGCGAGGCTATAGGCCGTGCCATTGGCGATCCGCAGCGCGTCCGCCTCGTCCTTGAACCTGATCACGCTGACGACGGGACCAAAAATCTCCTCCTGCGAGATCCGCATCTCGTGCGCGACATTGGCGAACACGGTGGGGCTGACAAAGTAGCCGCGCTTGCCGACCCGCTCACCGCCGGTAACGAGCGAGGCGCCCTCCTGCCGGCCGATGTCGACGTAGTCGAGGATCGACTTCATCTGCTTCTCGGAGATCACCGGGCCGAGCGCCGTGCTGCGATCGAGGGGATCGCCGATACGCAGCGATCGGGCGCGCGCCGCGATGCGTTCGACCACCTCGTCATAGGCGCTCTCTTGCACCAGCACGCGCGAGCCTGCCGAGCACACCTGTCCGGCATTGAAGAAGATGCCGGACGCGGCGGCCTTGGAGGCTGCTTCGAGATCGGCGTCGGCGAAGATGACATTGGCCGACTTGCCGCCGAGTTCCAGCGACACGCGTTTGAAGTTGCCGGAAGCGCCCTTCATGATGCCGCGGCCGACGCCCGGCGAGCCGGTGAAGGTGACCTTGTCGACATCAGGATGATTGACCAGCGCATCGCCGACGACGCGGCCCGGCCCCGTCACGATGTTGAACACGCCGGGCGGCAGGCCAGCTTCGAGCGCAAGCTCACCGATGCGCAGCGCAGACAGCGACGTCAGTTCCGCCGGCTTCATCACGACAGTGCAGCCGCAGGCCAGCGCAGGCGCCAGCTTCCACATGCCGATCATCAGCGGGAAATTCCATGGCACGATCGCTGCGACCACGCCGACGGGCTCGCGCACGGTGTAGGTCAAGGCGTCGTCGCGCACCGGAACGACGTCGCCGCTGATCTTGTCGGCCCAGCCGGCGTAGTAGGTCAGCGTGTCGATTGCGGCCGGAAGATCCTGGCGCAGCACCGCCGCGATCGGCTTGCCGGCATCGAGCGACTCCAGTTCGACGATCTCGTCGGCGTGCTGTTTGAGCAGCCCGGCCCAGCGCTGCAGGATCTGGCCGCGCTCGGACGCGCGCATCGTGCGCCACGGACCTTCGAATGCGCGGCGCGCGCTGACCACCGCACGGTCGACGTCCGCCTCATTGCCCTCCGCGATGCTCGCGATGACCTCTTCGGTGGCCGGATTGAGCGATTTGAACATCCGGCCCGAGGCCGAGGCCACCCGGCCACCATCTATGAGCAATCCCTGGGGTTTGGCGAGGAAGGCGGCGGCCGCCGTCTCGGGCCTATAGTCATATGCAATCAACATCATATTTCCTCCGGTTCTGGTATGCCAGAATAGGAGGTCATTTCCTGCCGTAAATATGATATGGTGTACCTATGGACGCCCAGCATATGAAGTCAACTTCATAATTATCGGTCACCATGCTGCAAATCGAAATCGAGGCCGTGTGGCGATTCCGCCGCGAAGGCAGCCCCCGCACCGCGATCGTCATGCTCGGGGTGCTCAACGAAATCCGCAAAACCGGAAAGATCACCAGCGCCGCCAGCGACGCGCACCTCTCCTACCGCCACGTCTGGAACCTGATCGAGCAGTGGTCGGAGTTCTTCGGCACGCCGCTGGTCGAGACCCAGCGCGGCAAGGGCACCAAGCTCACCGCCTTCGGCGAGCGGCTGGTGTGGGCCGGCGAGCGCATGCAGGCCCGGCTGGGCCCGCAGCTTGAAAACCTGGCACAGGAGCTTGCGAGCGAGATCAAGCCGTTCCTGGAGCAGCGCCCCTCGGTGATCCGCGTTCATGCCAGCCACGGCTTCGCCGTCGCCAAGCTGCGCGAATTCCTCGACCGCGAGCCCAGCATCGGCGTCGATCTTCGCTACGTCAGCAACCAGCATTCGCTGGTCTCGCTGGCGCAGGGCGCCTGCGATCTCTCCGGCCTGCACGTACCGCGCGGCGAGCTGCGGGCGCAGGGCCTCAAGGCCTGCCGCGAGTGGCTCGATCCGCGCGAGGACCGCGTGATCGGCTTTGTCACGCGCGACATGGGCCTGATGGTGGCGCGCGGCAACCCGCTGGGCATCAAGTCGCTGCACGATTTGACCGGATCGAAAGTGCGCTTCGTCAATCGCGATCATGATTCCGGAACGCGCCTGCTGTTCGACCAGCTGCTGGCCCGGCACGATATCGACGAAGCAAAAATCAACGGCGCCCAGCAAATCGAATTCACGCATGCCGCCGTCGCCGCCTATGTCGCAAGCGGCATGGCCGATGCCTGTTTTGGTGTCGAAGCCGCCGCCCGGCAGTTCGGCCTCGACTTCATCCGCATCCTGACCGAGGATTATTTCTTCGTCTGCAAGCGCGCCTTTCTCGAGACCGAGCCGATGCGGCGCATTCTCGCGATCGTCCGCAGCGCCGATTTCCAACTCGCTGTCGGGAGCCTCCCCGGCTACACCCCATCGGAAACCGGCGCGGTGAGCACGGTCAAGGCCTTCCTGGAAAAGATGGACGCCGCCTCCTGACCTGCGGATACTCGAATGCATCTGGACGACGCCTGCAATACGCTATATTTGAGACGATATAACGAGGTGGGCGTAAATACAGGAGCCGTAGAGTCACGAGATGTTTCAACGCCGTCGATCTGCCGTCGCCCTCCGCCACGTTGCGTTTGAGGATCTGGGCCTGCTCGCGCCCATCATGGAGTGCGAGGGCTGGAACGTCTCGTTCTGCGATGCCCCGGTCGACGACCTCAACCACCCCTCGATCAGGGATGCAGATCTCGTGATCGTTCTCGGCGGCCCGATCGGCGTCTACGAGACCGAGAACTACCCCTTCATTGTCAGTGAAATCGCGCTGATCGAGCATCGCCTCCGTCGGAAGCGGCCGACGCTCGGCATCTGCCTCGGCGCGCAGCTGATGGCGAAAGCGCTGGGCAGCCGCGTCTATGCCGGCCACCTCAAGGAAATCGGCTGGGGGCCGGTGTCGTTGACCGAGACCGGCCGCGCGTCCTGCCTGGCGCCCCTGGGCAGCGAAACGCCCGTTCTGCACTGGCATGGCGACACCTTCGATCTGCCCGCCTCCGCGACGCGACTTGCCGCAAACGAAAATTACGAGAACCAGGCATTTGCCTGCGGCAGCCATGCGCTCGCTCTCCAGTTCCATCTGGAGGCGGACCCTCGACAGCTCGAAGAGTGGTACGTCGGCCACGCCGTCGAACTTGCCGCAGCCGGGATTTCAGTACGGCAGCGGAGCGTTCGCACGTTCTCGGACAACAGGCTGACAGCGTATTCACCGGCTGGCTTCGGCAGCTCGGACACCGCGACGCGCCGCTCCAGCCAATCGCAGAAGCAAGGTAAAAGGAAATGGCTGTGTATCCAGAGATCGAACTCTATATCGACGGCCGGTGGAAACGCGCCTGCGGCCAGCCCGTCCTTAATCCCGCCGACGAAAGCGTGCTGGGCACGGTGCCGTCAGCGACCAGGGCCGACCTCGATGACGCGCTTGCAGCCGCCGAAAAGGGATTTGCGGTGTGGCGCAAGACGGCGCCCGCCAAGCGCGCGCAGATCATCCTGAAGGCGGCCGCGCTCATTCGCCAGCGCGTCGATATAATGGCCGAAGCGATGACGCTCGAACAGGGCAAGCCGATCGAACAGGCGCGGCTGGAGATCCTCAGGGGTTGCGACATCATCGAATGGGACGCCACCGAGGGCCTCCGGCTCTACGGCCGCGTCATCCCGAGCGAGCCCGGCATGCGCCACACCGTGCTGCGGCAGCCGATCGGCCCCGTGGCGGCCTTCTCGCCGTGGAATTTCCCGATGAGCTCGCCGGCCCGCAAGGTCGCCGGCGCGCTGTCCGCGGGATGCTCGATCATTCTCAAGGCGTCGGAGGAGACGCCGGCCGGCGCCGTCCAGCTAGTCCGCGCCTTCCATGACGCCGGCCTGCCCGCCGGCGTGCTCAACCTCGTGTTCGGCAATCCTTCCGAGATTTCGGACTATCTCATCCCGCAATCGCGCATTCGCCTCGTCACCTTCACGGGGTCCATTCCGGTTGGAAAACATCTGGCGGAAATGGCCGGTCGCCACATGAAGCCGGCGATCATGGAGCTGGGCGGGCACGCTCCGGTCATCGTGTGCGACGACGTCGACCCGGCTTCGACCGGAGCAGCTTCCGCCATCGGCAAGTCGCGCAATGCGGGACAGGTATGTGTCGCTCCGACGCGCTTCTTCGTGCAGAAAGCGATCTATGGACAGTTTGCGCAATCTTTCGCCGAGCGTGCGAGCCAATTAAAGGTCGGCAACGGGCTCGATCCCTCGACGCAGATGGGGCCGCTTGCCAATGCGCGCCGGATCGACGCGATGGAAACGCTGGTGGCAGACGCCAAGACCAGGGGTGCGCGCGTTCTTGCCGGTGGACATCGGATCGGCAACCGCGGCTATTTCTTTCCGCTGACCGTGCTCGCCGACGTCCCGGACGATGCCCGCGCCATGAACGAGGAGCCGTTCGGGCCGCTCGCCTTGGTCAATCCGGTCACGACGCTCGACGAGGCGATTGAAAAGGCCAACTCGCTTCCCTACGGGCTTGCCGCCTACGCTTTTACGCGATCCGCCGGCAACGCGGATCGCCTGGCCGACGAAGTCGAAGTGGGCAACCTCTCGATCAATCACTTTGTCTCCTCTAGTGCCGAGACGCCCTTTGGCGGGGTGAAGGAGAGCGGCTACGGACGCGAAGGCGGCGTGGAAGGCTTGCAGTGTTACACGGTCGTCAAGAACGTCTCGCATAAGGCATTCTAGCCCCATGCAAGAGAACCTCGGACGACATCGGGACGGCAGCGCTGGTGACGCCAACTACGGCACGATCGGCTGGGCGCTATGCCGACTTTCGCAGGCCAGACCCGCAGATCGCGGCGCTGATCGAGCAGGCGCTGGGCGATGCCCGGACCGTGCTCAATGTCGGCGCCGGCGCGGGGTCCTATGAGCCCACCGGGCGCCTGGTGACGGCGGTCGAGCCCTCGCAATCGATGCGCGACCAGCGCCCCTCTCATCTGCCCCCGGCGATCGACGCGGTGGCCGAGCATCTGCCGTTCGGCGACAACTCCTTCGATGCGGCGATGTCGACCTTCTCCGTCCATCAATGGAAGGACCTCGCCGCCGGGCTGCGCGAGTTGCGTCGAGTGACGAAAGGCCCGGTCGTGATCATGAGCTGCGAGCCGACCGAGCTCGACCGCTTCTGGCTGCACGCCTACTGCCCCGAGGTCATTGCGGTGGAGGTCACCAGATATCCATCCGTCCGCGACATCGCGCAGGCGCTTGGCGCCCGCTCGGAGGTCCTGCCGGTTCCGATTCCGCTTGATTGCACCGATGGCTTCAACGAAGCCTATTACGGCCGCCCGCACATGCTGCTGGAGCCGGCAGCGCGGCTCGCCTGCTCGGCCTGGAGCTTTGTCAGTGAGGACGTGGTGCAGCGATTTGAAAATCTGCTGGCATCCGACATCAAGTCGGGTCGATGGGAACGGCAATATGGCCACTATCGGAGGCAGCCGTTCTTTGACGGCTCGCTGAAGCTGATCGCAGGCCAAAACTGATCCACGGGTGCCTCTGGATATCGAACCGCCTGAGCTTGTTCGCGGCGGGCAAGAGTGGCAGTCTCGCCAGCAAGGGCCAAGAGACCAAATCATGTCGCGCGCGAGTGTCAGTTCGCTTCCTCAATTGAGCGTTCGTATCGACCTCGACGGCGAGGATCGGATCGGACCGGGCAAGATCGAGCTGCTGGAGCAAATCATGCAGCATGGGTCGATCTCGGCCGCGGGTCGCGCCATGGGCATGTCCTACAAGCGGGCGTGGGATCTCGTCGACGATATCAACCGTATCTGCGGGCATGCCGTGGTCGACTCGCAGACCGGCGGCAAGAATGGCGGCGGCGCGATGCTCACGCCATTCGGCGCTGCGCTGGTGGCGCGCTATCGCAAGATCGAGCGCGACGCGGCACGTGCCGTCCGCAAGGAGCTGCTGGCGCTCAAGACCGATATCGGGCGTTCCCGCAAATAGGCGGTTGTGGCAGCTAGTTCGGCCGCACCGTCACCTCGGGGAACGGCCGGATCAGGGCCTCGCCGAGTACGCTCTCCTCGCCCTTCGGGATCGAGAAACGAACCTTGAAGCCGTCTTCCGTCTGCAGCGTTATGATCCGCTGCGTCGTGTCGCTCGACTGTTCGAGCGCCCATGAGGCCAGCGGATAGGCATAGCGCAGGCTCTGGTCGCCATAACGTGCCTTCAGCGCCGCTTCCAGCAGCCCCGGCAGAGTCATGATCAGCGCCCCGACCTGATTGAGCGAGACATGGACCGCGGCCGGGTTTCCGGACGCATCCTCGAAGCCGAGGGAAATAGCGGCGCCATCGGAGGCGACCCCGCAGCTCGTGAGCGATTTGACGCTGATTTCCATCCTGAACTCCGCGGCATTCTTCTTCGTTATATTTCTTGGAATATATCGTTACCGCTCCCAGAGGTCCAGCATGGCTTTTGATCGGTTTCCGCGATCGGCCGATGGCGAGAACCGATCCAACGTGATATATACAAGGATATAACGAGGCCTCCAACGGCCCGTTCTGCAAGGGAGCGAAAGCCTATGAACAACTACAATCTTCTCATCAACGGCAAAATGATACCCGGCGACCTCACCATGCCCGTTCTCAATCCCGCGACCGAAGAGGTGCTGGCGCAGTGTCCGCGGGCCTCGAAGTCGCAGATGGACGCGGCCGTCGCCGCCGCGAAGGCCGCCTTCCCGGCCTGGGCGGCGACCCCGATCGAGGAACGGCGCAAGCTCGTGATCAGGATGGCCGACGTCATCGAAGCCAATGCCGGCGAGTTGGCGCGGCTGCTGACATCGGAGCAAGGCAAGCCGCTGGCCGACGCGACAGGCGAAGTGATGGGCATGGCCGCCTTCTTCCGCTATCTCGGCTCGCTCGAATTGCCGATGCGGGTGATCGAGAATTCCGGCGACCGCCGCGTCGAAGCGCACCGCCGCCCGCTCGGGGTCGTCGGCGCCATCATTCCCTGGAATTATCCGCTTCTGATCCTGAGCTTCAAGCTGCCCTCGGCGCTGCTCGCCGGCAACACGCTGGTCGTGAAGCCCGCCCCGACCACGCCGCTGGCGACGCTCCGTTTCGCCGAACTGGTCAAGGACGTCCTTCCGAAAGGCGTGCTCAACGTCATCACCGACGCCAACGACCTCGGCGATCACATGACCAGGCACCCCGATATCAGGAAGATCTCGTTCACGGGATCCTCCGCCACCGGCCAGAAGGTGATGGCGAGCGCAGCGCAGACGCTGAAGCGCATCACGCTCGAACTCGGCGGCAACGACGCCGGCATCGTGCTCGACGACGTCGATCCGAAGAAGGTCGCCCCCGGAATTTTCGAGGGCGCGTTCCAGAATTCGGGACAGGTCTGCCTCGCGATCAAGCGGCTCTATGTGCACGAGTCCGTCTATGACGAACTGTGCAACGAGCTGGTCGCGATCGCCAGGAATACCGTGGTCGACGACGGCTCCAAGCAGGGCACCAAGCTCGGGCCGTTGCAGAACAAGATGCAGTACGAGAAGGTGAAGGCGTTCCTCGAGGACGCGCGCAAGAACGGCAATGTCGTCGCCGGCGGTTCGGCGATGGATCGCCCCGGCTACTTCATCGAGCCGACCATCGTGCGCGACATCAAGGAAGGCTCGAAACTGGTCGACGAGGAGCAGTTCGGGCCGGTGCTGCCGCTCATCAAATACTCCGACAAGGACGACGTGATCCGGCGCGCCAACGCCACCACCTACGGGCTCGGCGCTTCGGTCTGGTCGTCCGATCCCAAGCGGGCCCACGAGGTCGCCAGCCAGATCGAGGCCGGCACGGTGTGGATCAACAAGCACCTCGACATGGCCCCGAACATCCCGTTCGGCGGCGCCAAGCAGTCGGGCATCGGGACCGAATTCGCCGAGGAAGGCCTCGCCGAGTTCACCCAGCTCCAGATCATCAACGGGCCGCCCGCGGCCTGACGCCATCCGGGGTCGCGACGGAACCGCCGCGACCCCGGCACGTTTTGCGGTGTATACTTTGCAGAGACTACGGAGGCCCGACCATGTTCGACGCCCAATGCGACCTTGCCGCCCTGGTGTATGAGCCGCACCAGGACCCCGACGCCATCCTGCGCGGCTTTGCGGCCGATCTGAAGGCGTGCGGATTTCGCGCTGTCGGCATGGTGCAGGCGGGTCAGTGCGCCGATTCCAGCCTGTCCGCGGTGCTCCTGCCCGGCGGCGAGAAGCTGCTGCTGGCACAGGATTTCGATCCCGCCGCCACCGGATGCAGGCTCGATCTCGCCCGACTGCAGCGCGCCGGTGAGCGCGTCGCGGAAGCGATGGCCGATGGTGCCGACCTCGTCATCATCAACCGCTTCGGCAAGCGGGAGCGTGACGGCAAGGGGCTGGCGCACCTGATCGAGCGCGCGCTCAACGCCGATATTCCCGTGGTGATCGCGGTGGCCAGCGACCGTTTCGCCGACTGGATCAGGTACGCGGACGGCATGAGCGTGAGGCTTGCCTGCGATCGGCAGGCGCTCGATGGCTGGTGGCGAAATGTATGCCTGCGGACGCCGGGCAACGCTGCCGGTCGCAACCATCAAACAGTCTGCGCTGTCCTGAAGTAGACCCGGTTCCCTCGCCGATCCCTACTCCTCCGCCTGCAGGTCCGCCTCGGCCGGCGTCGCATCGACTGCGCGCGCCGGCACGCGCGGGGCAAGTACGGTGGCGTCGGCCTCGCTTTCGTCCCCTGAAGCGGGCGACCAGGGACGGTCGATGCCGCGCGGCTTGACCGCCTCCACCACGAACCCCTCGCGGCCGCCCAGCAGTGCCATCGCGCCCTGCCGCCGCAGCCGCTCGGCGCCGATGACCGAGGCGCGACAGGCCGCGGGCGCCTGCCGCAACGTCACGATCAGCGCCGTTCGCTCGCAATCGTCGGCAAAGGCCTCCGGCCTGAACGCCTGCGCGACCAGCGCTCCGCCGGCGGATGGCACCACGCAACCGAGATCGTCGCAGGACACGCCCGAAGTGAGCGAGGCGTCGGCCGCGCTGCGCGCGTCCGCATCCGCCGCCAGCCACTCCTTCAAGAGGAACGTATCCTTGGAGCCCTTCACCGCGTGCATCAGGTGCAGCCGGCCGTCCTGGCCGCGGACGCCGACAGTGCGGCCATCGGCGGAAATCAGGATATCCGGCTGCGGCACCCTCGCCGCCCATACCGCTGCCAGCAGCACCAGCACGGCGCCCGACCAGCGCAGCGGCGTCCGCAACAGGCCGAGCAGGATGATGCCGAGGCTCGCCGCGATCAGCGGGCCGATGCCGAAGGCCGGCACCCGGCCGACCGCGCCGGGCAACGCCGCGACCCATTGCGTCACCGCGATCATCCAGTCGATGCCGAAGCCCATGATGGCCCAGAACAGGCGATCGAAGCCGAACGGCATGGCGACGAGGCCGAGCAGGCCCGCCGGCATCACGATCGCCGACACCACCGGCATCGCCGCGAGATTGGCGAGCACGCCATAGGGCGTGACGCGATGGAAGTGGAAGGCGGCGTAAGGCATGGTCGCAAGTCCCGCCACCAGCGAAGCCAGCAGCAGCATGGTCAGTTCGCGGCCGCCCCACAGCGCCGCCCGTGCGGTGGCATTGTGATCGGCCGTCGCGAACAGCCGCGGCATGCCGACCTGCACCAGCGCCACCAGACCCAGCGTGGCGGCAAACGACATCTGGAAGCTCGGATGCACGAGCGCCTCCGGCGCGACCGTCAGCACGATCATGGCGGCGACCGCGAGCGTGCGAAAGGTAATGGCGCGGCGATCGACCATCACGGCGATCAGCACCACGGCCGTCATGAAGAACGAGCGCTGGGTGGCGACCTCGGCGCCCGAGAGCAGGAGATAGAACGCCGCCGCCGCGAGCGCGGCCACGGCCGCCCATTTCTTGATAGCGTAGCCGACCGTCAGCACCGGAAACAGCGCCAGCAACGCCCGCGCCGCGAAGAACACGACACCGGCGACGACCGCCATGTGGTAACCCGAGATCGACAGCACATGGCCGAGGCCGGAGATGAACATGGCGTCGTTGACCGGCGGCGAGATCGCATCGCGCCGTCCGGTCAAAAGCGCGGTGGCAATGGCGCGCTTGTCGCCCTCCAGCGTGGTCCTGATCCGCGCGTCGATGCTGTCGCGCAGGTCCTGCATGAAGGCGGAATAGCGCAGGCGCAGCCCGCCGCCCTCCGGCGGTTCCCTGATCCTGATCGCACCCATCACGAATCCGGAGGCGCCGATGCCGGCGAAGAACATGTCGCGGCTGAAATCATAGCTGCCGGGCCGCACCGGCCCGAGCGGCGGCAATAGCCGCGCCTTCAGCTCGACGAAGCTGCCGACCGCAGGCGCGGTGCCCTTTTTCACCGACAGCCGCACGCGCTCCAGCTTCGTCGTCCCGCGCGCGCTTTCCATGGTGACGACGCGCAACACAAAACGGTCGGTGCGCTCGCGGATGTCGCGGGTCTCGACGAAGCCGGTCAGCGACACCGAGAACATCGGCCGCGCCAGCACGCCGTGCGCGATCCGCGCCGTCTTCCAGGTGGCGACCGCAAATCCCGCCGCCACCGCTGCGATCATGACGGCGGCGGGAAAGAACTTCTGGCGACGCAGCAGGACCGCGACCGTGACCAGCGCGGTGGCCACGACCGCCGCCACCGACAGCACCGGCTCGTGATCGGCGGCGAAGTAGAGCGCGATGCCGCTGCCGAACGCCACCGGTACCCAGGGCAGCAAGCGCCCGGCGCCGGCTTCCGCGCGGACCCACGCGCGCAAGGTCTCGATCAACGGCGGCCAGAACGCGGGACGCGATGGCGCAAGGCCGCCGACCGGCGTAGCGGCGCGCGGCGGCCAGGTTCCGGCATAGCCACGCTTTCGGCCCGATGTGTCGCCCTGCTCCGCCACCGAGCTTACGCCTTACAGTCTTGTGGAGACGTCAATACTACCGGAAGGTGAATTTCGACCGCTAGCAGAACGAAAGGTGAAACCTCAAGAATTGCAAATCAGCCTCACGCGCGCAGTCTTCACGTAGAGCAACGATCGGCGTGGAAAACATCATTTTGTCATCCGGTGTGTATTTTCCGACTCGGCGCGCCGTGCTTCCTGATGATTCGCAGCGGGTGGTGGAGTGCGATGGTGAGCCAGTTTTCGACTACGCTTTTGCTGGTGACGGCTCTGACGCTGACGGCGTGCTTCGGAGTTGCGGCGTGGCGCACCTCGGGTGATGCACCGGAGGTAACCGGCAGCATCGCTTCGACGCTGATCGATCCGCGCTGAAGTTCCGCCGTCATTGGCCGCTACTCTCGGATCAGGAAAGCCAGTAGATTCACGCGCCGGTCGGGCGCACGGCTGCACACTGGAAATCGAATATCAGGACAGCGAGATATGAAGCGTGCGGCGGGGATTTTGTTTGCGATCATGCTGACTGGCTCTCCGGCCATTGCCGCACCGCTGGCGCAATGCCGCTTCATCGAAGCGCGCGCCGATCGCGAAGCCTGCTATCAGCGCCAGGAGGCGGCGCGGCTGGCCCGGCAAAAGGCGAACGAGGTTCGAGAGGCCGAGCAGCAGCAGAAGCCCTACGAGCCGATGACGGAGGACGACACTCAGCTCGCCAAGGCCATGCGCGGCATCTGCCGGGGCTGTTAGGGTACGCCGCTACTGCCTGATCAGCGGCGTCTTTGACGAGACGTGATGGCTGACGATCTTCCAGTCGCCGTCTTCACGAACGATGACCCAGGTTATTTTCACGACCAGCGGCTCGGCGCCGTGCTCGACGGTGAACGTCGCGGTGCCTGCAACGTTGATCACGTCGGAAGCCGCCTGCGCGGTTCTGACATCGGTGAACTCGACCGATGGCGACTGCCATCGGGGCAGGCCATCGAAATAGGCCTTCACGCCATCATTGCCGCGGTAGAAGGTCGGGTTCGAGCCGAAGAAGAACGCGCTCCTCGAATAGAGCGAGGCGAGCCCCGCGGCATCCAGCCGGGTGAAAGCTGCTGCCCACCTGGCCATGATGCCGGAGACGATGTCGTCGGTTGCGCTCTGCATCAACGCGTTCCCAAATCGCAGGGATAGGTCACCCCTTCCCGCCGACTTCCTTCGCAAAGGTATCACGCAGGCCGATGGTGCGGTTGAACACGGGCTTGCCGGGCGCGGAATCCTGATCGCGCACGAAATAGCCCTGGCGCTCGAACTGCATCACCTCGCCGGAATTATCAGCGGCGACCGACGGCTCGATCCGCGCGTCGGGCAGCACTTCGAGCGATTCCGGATTGAGGTCGGCGGCGAAATTCGCAGCACTCGGGCTCGGGTTCGCGAACAGCTGATTGTAGACGCGGATCTCCGCCGGCACCGAATCCTTCGCCGACAGCCAGTGCATGGTGGCCTTGACCTTGCGGCCGTCGGGCGCGTTGCCGCCGCGGGTCTCGGGATCGTAGGTGCAGCGCAGCTCGACGACCTCACCCGCATCGTTCTTGATCACGCCGGTGCATTTGACGAAATAGGCGTAGCGCAGCCGCACCTCGTTGCCCGGCGACAGACGGAAGAACTTCTTCGGCGGGTTCTCCATGAAGTCGTCGCGCTCGATATAGAGCTCGCGGCCGAAGGAGATTTTTCGCGTGCCGGCGGAAGCGTCGTCGGGATGGTTGACGGCGTCGAGCTCTTCGACCTGCCCTTCCGGATAGTTCTCGATCACGACCTTGAGCGGTCGCAGCACCGCCATGCGCCGCTGCGCCGATTTGTTGAGGTGCTCGCGGATGCAGAACTCGAGCATACCGACGTCGACGACGCTGTTGGCCTTCGCCACCCCGATGCGCTTGATGAACTCGCGCACCGCCGCCGGCGGCACGCCGCGCCGCTTCAAGCCGGCAATTGTCGGCATCCGCGGATCGTCCCAGCCCGAGACGTGTCCGTCGCGGACGAGCTGCGTCAGCACCCGCTTCGACAGCAGCGTATAGGTGAGGTTGAGGCGGGCGAATTCATACTGCCGCGGCTTCGACGGCACCGGCAGCTTGTCGAGCAGCCAGTCATAGAGGGGACGGTGGTCCTCGAACTCCAGCGTGCAGATCGAATGGGTGATGCCTTCAATGGCGTCCGACTGGCCATGGGCATAGTCGTAGCTCGGATAGATCGACCATTTGGTGCCGGTGCGCGGATGCTCGGCATGCAGGATGCGGTAGAGCACGGGGTCGCGCAGGTTGATATTGCCGGCAGCCATGTCGATTTTCGCGCGCAGCACCCGCGTCCCGTTCGGGAATTCACCGGCCTTCATGCGCCGGAAGAGATCGAGGTTCTCCTCGACCGTGCGGTCGCGGAACGGCGAGTTTTTGCCGGGTTCCGTGAGCGTGCCGCGGTTGACGCGGATTTCCTCCTGCGACTGGTCGTCGACATAGGCATCGCCGGCCTTGATCAGGCCCTCGGCCCAGTCGTAGAGCCGCTCGAAATAGTCGGAGGCATAATAGAGGTCGGTTCCCCAGTCGTAGCCGAGCCAGTGCACGTCGGCCTGGATGGAATCGATATATTCCTGCTCCTCCTTGGTCGGGTTGGTGTCGTCGAAGCGCAGATGGCATTTGCCGGCGAATTCCTGCGCGATGCCGAAATTGAGGGCAATCGACTTGGCGTGACCGATGTGCAGATAGCCGTTCGGCTCCGGCGGGAAGCGGGTCACGATCCCCTTGTGCTTCTTGGAAGAGAGATCGGCCTGGACGATATCGCGGATGAAATCGCGCCCCGCCTCTGCCGTTACCGGTTCTGTGGTCATCCTGGGTTCCTGTTAGGGATTGGCGAACCTTCTGCCAAATTCGCCCCTGTGAGCCAAGCCTACTTTGCGGCGGCTGAGGCTTTAGTTATGCACCGTTCCTGCTATACACCACCGCCAATTCCAACCCCTGTCCCGCTTGGTAATGACTGATTCCGTCGTCACACGCTTTGCCCCCTCGCCCACCGGCTTCCTCCACATCGGCGGCGCCCGCACCGCGCTGTTCAACTGGCTCTATGCCAGGAAAACCGGCGGCAAGATGCTGCTGCGGATCGAGGATACCGACCGCGAGCGTTCGACCGAGCCGGCGATCGCGGCCATTCTCGACGGCCTGAAATGGCTGGAGCTCGATTGGGACGGCGAGGTGATCTACCAGTTCAGCCGTGCCGCCCGGCACCGCGAGGTGGCCGAGCAACTGCTCGCCAGCGGCAAGGCCTACCGCTGCTACGCCACCGCGGAGCAACTGACGGCGATGCGCGAGAAGGCGCGCGCCGAGGGACGAACCCGGCTCTATGACGGGATGTGGCGGGACCGCGACCCGGCCGAAGCGCCTGAAGGCATGAAACCGACCATTCGCCTGAAGGCGCAGCAAGACGGCGAGACCGTGATCGAAGACCAGGTGCAGGGCCGCGTGGTCTGGCAGAACGAGAACCTCGACGACCTCGTGCTGCTGCGTGGCGACGGCAACCCGACCTACATGCTGGCGGTCGTGGTCGACGACCATGACATGGGCGTCACCCACGTCATTCGCGGCGACGACCATCTGATCAACGCCGCGCGGCAGAAGCAGATCTACGACGCGCTCGGCTGGGACATCCCGAACATGTCCCATATTCCGCTGATCCATGGCCCCGACGGTT
This sequence comes from Bradyrhizobium sp., assembly GCF_036735945.1. Classification (GTDB taxonomy): domain Bacteria; phylum Pseudomonadota; class Alphaproteobacteria; order Rhizobiales; family Xanthobacteraceae; genus Bradyrhizobium. The sequence goes on from NZ_DAINNI010000096.1 coordinate 16,745, forward strand.
CGAAGCTCTCCAAGCGGCACGGGGCGCTCGGCGTCGATGCCTATCGTGCCCTGGGCTATTTGCCGGCGGCGCTGCGCAATTACCTGGTCCGGCTCGGCTGGAGCCACGGCGACCAGGAAATCTTCTCGACGCAGGAGATGATCGACGCGTTCGATCTGCCCGCGATCGGGCGCTCCGCGGCCCGGTTCGATTTCGCCAAGCTGGAAAACCTCAACGGCCATTACATCCGCCAGGCCGACGATCGCGAGTTGGTGCAGAAATTCGAGAGCGTGCTCGACTACGTGCCCGAAGGCGCCGACCTCAAGGCGAAGCTCAACGACACCACACGCGCGCAATTGCTGCGGGCGATGCCGAGCCTGAAGGAGCGCGCCAAGACGCTGATCGAGCTGATTGCCGGCGCCTATTTCATCTTTGCCGACCGGCCGCTGCAGATCGAGGCCAAGGCGGTCGCCCTGCTGACGCCGGAGACCCGCGCCCTGATCGGCAGGCTGCGGACCGCGCTGGAAACGGTGACCGACTGGAGCGCCGAGACGACGGAAGCCGCCATGCGAAATTTCGCCGAGCAAAATAACCTCAAGCTCGGCGCCGTCGCCCAGCCGCTTCGGGTGGCGCTGACTGGACGGACGACTTCCCCGGGGATTTTCGACGTTTTGGCCGTCCTCGGGCGGGATGAATGCCTTGCCCGCCTCGGCGATCAGGCCGCTGGTTAAGCCCCTACCTTATACGGGTTTCGGCCCATCTTGCGGTGCACAGGCCAATAAGCTAACCCATTTGGCGCCGCTTCTAGACAATCCGGCCTGCCTTGCTGCTGCCTTGAGAAATGGCACCATGGTGGCCTGTTTTTCGTAACGATTTCATCGGGGACCCACGATGGACGCAAAATCCAGCAACAAGACTGCTACGCTCACGGTAGGCAACAAGACCTACGATTTCCCGATCATCAGCGGCACGGTGGGGCCGGATGTCATCGACATCGCCAAGCTCTACGCCCAGGCCGGCATGTTTACCTACGATCCCGGTTTCACATCGACCGGAAGCTGCCAGTCCAAGATCACCTATATCGACGGCGACGCCGGCATCCTCGAATACCGCGGCTACCCGATTGAGCAACTCGCCGAGAACGGCGATTTCCTGGAAACCTGCTACCTGCTGCTGTACGGGGAATTGCCGACCAAGGCGCAGAAGCAGGACTTCGATAATCGCGTCACCCGCCACACCATGGTGCACGAGCAGATGGCCCGCTTCTTCCAGGGCTTCCGCCGCGACGCGCATCCGATGGCCGTCATGGTCGGCTGCGTCGGCGCGCTGGCCGCGTTCTATCACGACTCGACCGACATCAACGACCCGCAGCAGCGCATGATCGCCTCGATGCGGATGATCGCGAAGATCCCGACGCTGGCGGCAATGGCCTACAAATACACCATCGGCCAGCCCTTCATGTACCCGAAGAACTCGCTCTCCTTTGCCCAGAACTTCCTGCACATGTGCTTCGCGGTGCCCTGCGAGGACTACAAGATCAACCCGGTGCTGGCGGACGCGCTGGACAAGATCTTCATCCTGCACGCCGACCACGAGCAGAACGCCTCGACCTCGACGGTGCGCATCGCCGGCTCCTCCGGCGCCAATCCGTTCGCCTGCATCGCCGCCGGCATCGCCTGTCTGTGGGGCCCGGCGCATGGCGGCGCCAACGAAGCGGCGCTGGCGATGCTCGCCGAGATCGGTTCGGTCGACAAGATTCCGGAATTCATCGCCAAGGTGAAGGACAAGAACTCGGAAGTCCGCCTGATGGGCTTCGGTCACCGCGTCTACAAGAACTACGATCCGCGCGCCAAGATCATGCAGAAGATGTGTCACGCCGTGCTGAAGGAAACCGGCCACGGCGACGACCCGATGCTGAAGGTCGCGCTGGAGCTCGAGAAGATCGCGCTCTCCGACCAGTACTTCATCGACCGCAAGCTCTATCCGAACGTCGACTTCTATTCGGGCATCACGCTGAAGGCGATGGGTTTCCCGACCTCGATGTTCACCGTGCTGTTCGCGGTCGCCCGCACCGTCGGCTGGA
>NZ_DAINNI010000097.1:0-18685 GCF_036735945.1 Bradyrhizobium sp.
ATTGGGAAAGCCTCGACCAGATGCTGGCGCGGATGGACATCATCTCGGTGAACTGTCCGCATACGCCCGCGACCTATCATTTGCTGTCGGCGCGGCGGCTGAAGCTGATCCGCAAGGAGGCCTATATCGTCAACACCGCGCGCGGCGGGGTGATCGACGAGGACATGCTGATCAAGCTGCTGGAAGCCGGCGACATTGGCGGCGCCGCGCTCGACGTCTACGAGCACGAACCCGCTGTCAATCCGAAGCTGGTGCGGCTCGCCAGGGCCGGCAAGGTGACGCTGCTGCCGCATATGGGCTCGGCCACGATCGAGGGCCGCGTCGAGATGGGCGAGAAGGTGATCATCAACATCAGAACCTTCCTCGACAACCACAAGCCACCGGACCGCGTGCTGCCCAGCATGCTGTAAGTGCGTAGCCCGGATGCAGCGCAGCGAAATCCGGGACCAGTGGCTCCGCTATTCGTGCTGCCCCGGATTGCGCTGCGCTCCATCCGGGCTACGGCGCTACTTTCCCTTCCGCCGCTCCTGCTTGCGCCATTGCGCCACGAAGGCGACGAACGCGGCAAGCGCCGGCGGCGGCTGACGCCGGCTCGGATAATACAGATACGGCCCCGGAAACGGCGGGCACCAGTCGTCGAGCACGCTGACCAGCGCGCCCGACTTGATGCCGTAGCGAACGTAACCCTCGAAGGTCAGCCAGAAGCCGATGCCGTCATGGACGGCGCGCAGCGCGAGGCCAAGATAGGTCGCGACCAGTTTCGGCGGCGGCGAGACCTTGACGACGCGCCCGGCCTTCTCGAACTCCCAATCCAGCATCGCGCCGCTGCCGAAGCGGGTGCGGATGCAGGCGTGCTCCAGCAGTTCCTTCGGATGCTTCGGACGGCCGTGCTGCGCGACATATTCGCGCGACGCCACCACCGCATAGCGCTGCGGCGCCCCGAGCGGGACCGCGATCATGTCCTGCGCCAGATGCTCGCCATAGCGCACGCCCGCGTCGAAGCCCTGGGCCACGATGTCGACGAACGAACTGTCGCCGACGACCTCCAGATCGATCCTGGGATGCGCCTGAAGGAACGGGGCCACCATCGGCGCCAGCACCAGGTCGATCGCCGGCGGCGGCGCGTTGATGCGCAGGCGCCCCGACGGCACGGCCCGCAAGCCCCGCACATGGTCCAGCGCGGCGCCGACTTCCGACATCGCGGGCGCAATGCGGTTCAGCAAGAGTTCGCCGGCCTCGGTGAGCGCGACGCTGCGCGTGGTGCGGTTCATCAGGCGGACGCCGAGCCGCTCCTCCATGTCGGAGAGGCGCTGGCTGAGGCTGGAAACGGAGACGCCCTGCTCCGTCGCGGCGCGGCGGAAATTGCGCGTGCGCGCCACGGCAACGAAAGCGTCGAGGTCGCGGAGATCGAAATTCTTCATTGTTCGATATAGTGAACAAGCCATTTGAAATTGTCCAGCTTATCGCGCGAGCCGATAAGGTTCATATCAGCCTCGTCATTTCGGCGGCATTGCCGCCACCATTCACGAGGAGAACCACCATGGAACAACGCAATCTCGGCACCACAGGCCCGGTCGTCTCCGCCATCGGCCTCGGCTGCATGGGCATGTCGGACTTTTACGGCGCGGCCGACCGCGGCGAGAGCATCGCCACCATCCATGCCGCGCTCGATGCCGGCATCACCCTGCTCGACACCGGCGATTTCTACGGCATGGGCCACAACGAGATGCTGATCCGCGAGGCGCTCACCTCGCGCAACCGCGACAATCTGCGGATCAGCGTCAAGTTCGGCGCGTTGCGCGATCCCAACAAGGGCTTTCTCGGCTACGACAGCCGTCCGGCCGCGATCCGGAATTTCGTCGCCTATTCGCTGCAGCGGCTCGGCGTCGATACGATCGACATCTATCGGCCCGCACGGCTCGACCCGGATGTGCCGATCGAGGAAACCGTCGGCGCCATGGCCGACATGGTGAAGGCCGGCTGGATCAGGCATATCGGCCTTTCCGAGGTGGGCTCCGATACGATCCGCCGGGCGCATGCGGTGCATCCGATCGTCGATCTGCAGATCGAATACTCGCTGATCGCGCGCGGCATCGAGAGCGACATCCTGAAGACCTGCCGCGAACTCGGCATCGGCATCACCGCCTACGGCGTGTTGGCGCGCGGCCTGATCAGCGGCCACTGGACCAGGGATCGCTCCGCCGCGCAGGATTTCCGCAGCATGAGTCCGCGCTTTCAGGGCGCCAATCTCGATGCGAACCTCGGCCTCGTGGACTCGCTGCGGCAGATTGCGGATGATGTCGGCGCTTCACCTGCGCAGGTCGCCATCGCCTGGGTCGCAGCGCAGGGCCGCGATATCGTGCCGCTGGTCGGCGCCCGCCGCCGCGATCGTCTTACCGAGGCGCTCGGCGCGCTCGACGTCAGGCTGACGCCCCATCTGGCCGCCTTGGCCGAGGCGTTTCCGCCGGGCGCAGCCGCCGGCGCGCGCTACCCCGAGGCCCAGCTCGCGCACATGGATAGCGAGAAGCGCGGCGGGGCGTGAGGAGAAATCCGAGCGGCTACGCCGCGTGGCCGCTCAGATCGACGATGACGGGCGTATCGCCGTTGAGCGCATTTTGCGGATCGCGGGTGTAGCGCAAGGTCTCGAAACGCATCGCGCGCGCATCCACCATGACGAGCCGCCCGACGAGGCTCTCGCCGAAGCCGACGATCTCGCGGATCGCTTCCAGCGCCATCATCGAGCCCATCATGCCCGCTAGCGCGCCCATCACGCCGGCCTCGGCGCAGGCCGGCACGGTGCCGGGCGGCGGCGGCTCGGGAAACAGGCAACGATAGGTCGGATTGTAATGACCGTCGGCGTCGCGTTCGTGCGCCCGTATCGTGGTCAACGAAGCGTCGAACTGGCCCAGCGCCGCCGTGATCAGCGGCTTGCCGGCAAAGAAGCAGGCGTCGGACACGAGATATCGCGTTTCGAAATTGTCGGAACCGTCGAGCACGAGATCGTATCCGTCGATCAGCGGCATCACGTTCCCCGCACCCAGGCGGACCGCATGCGGCTCGAACACGACATGCGGGTTCAGCGCCTGCACCGTATCCGCGGCGCTGTCGACCTTGAGCCGTCCGATATCCGGCGTGGTGTGGATGATCTGGCGCTGCAGATTGGAGAGCGAGACGACATCGTCATCGACGGCGCCGAGCCGGCCGACGCCGGCGGCCGCCAGATACATCAGGACCGGCGCACCGAGCCCGCCGGCGCCGATCACGAGCACGGACGCCTTCTTCAGCGCCGCCTGCCCCGGGCCGCCGACGTCGCGCAGCACGATATGGCGGGCATAGCGTTCGAGTTCGTCGGCCGTCAGCATGGTCGCACTACTTTCTCCCCAGACCCTCATGGTGAGGAAAACCGCTGAACCGGGGCGCGGGTGTTGCCGACCAAGCAGATGTGCTTAATTGGCCGCGCGTCAATGATCGTACTCCACTCTTCTGCCGGGATTTGTCATGAGATCGATGCTTTCGGCAACATTGATGATGACAACCCTGGGCTTGACGGTCTCCGGCCCAACGGCATGGGCGCAAATGACGCCGCCGTCCGCCGCCGGCGCCAAGCCGAAACCCGTGGCAACGGAGCCGATCCGCCCCGCGGTGCAGAAGCCGGAGGATACCGCCAAGGCATTGAGTCAGCCCGAGCGGCTGGCGCTGCAATCTGATCTCGCCTGGGTCGGGCAATATAACGGCGCCATCACCGGCGACGTCAGCGACCGCATGGTCAATGCGATCAAGGAATTCCAGAAATCGCGCGGCGCCAGGCAGACCGGTGTCCTCAATCCGCAGGAACGCGGCGCGCTGGCGGAAACCGCGAAGAAGAGGCAGGAAAGCGTCGGCTGGAAGATCGCAACCGATCCCGGCACCGGCGTGCGGCTCGGCATTCCCACAAAGCTGGTGCCGCAGCAGGCCAGCGACGCCAACGGCACCAAATGGAATTCGCCGACCGGCACCATCCAGGTTCAACTGGCGCGGCGCAAGGAGGCTGGTCCCACCACGGCCAAGCTCGCCGAACGCGAAAAGAAGGAACCGGGCCGCAATGTCGATTACACCGTGGTCAAGCCTGACTTCTTCGTGCTCTCGGGCCTGCAGGGCCTGAAGAAGTTCTACATCCGCGGCACCTTCAAGGGCGACGAGGTCCGCATCCTCACCATCATGTACGACCAGGCGACCGGGAACACCATGGAGCCGGTCGTGATCGCGATGTCGAGCGCATTCAACGCATTTCCCGCGGCCCCGCAGACAGCCGGGCCGCCGCCGCGCAAGACGGTTGAATACGGCACCGGCGTCGTCGTCAGCGACGACGGCGCAATCATTGCCGACCGCCAGATCACCGACGGCTGTCTCACTGTTGCGATCGCCGGCTTCGGCAATGCCGATCGGATCGCCGAGGACAGGGCGCACGATCTCGCGCTGCTGCGCATCTATGGCGCGCGCGGACTGAAGCCGCTCAACATCGCCGGCACTGCTACGAAGACCGCGCTCGACCTCACGGGCATCGCCGATCCGCAGGCTCAAGGTGGCGGTTCCGCGGTGACAACCGCCAGGGCTTCGGTAGCCCAGCTTGGCGGGAGCAACGACGTGGCGCTGACGCCTGCGCCTGCGATCGGTTTTTCCGGCGCGGCCGCGCAGGATGCCGACGGCAAGTTTGCCGGCATCGCATTGCTGAAGCCGATTCAGGTCGCCGGGCCAGCCAACGACACCCCCGCGGCGCCGGCGGCGCTGGTCACCGCCGACGCGTTGCGCGGTTTCCTCAAGGCGAATGGCGTCAATGCAACTGGCGGATCGACCGACGCAAAGACCTCAGTGGTTCGCGTGATCTGCGTCAGGAAGTAAGATCCAGCCACATTCACGATCACGCAAGCCCGAACCTCACGCCGGCGCGCGCCAGACCGCCGGCGATGCCGACCGGCGAGCCGTCCGCGCGCCAGCACGCCGCGCCCGACATCGTGCCGTCCTCGTGGAACTGGATGGCGTTCATGCCGCCGGCGACCGTCGGCATCGCCAGCACCTTGTGGCCCATCGCGACGAGTTTGGCGCGAACGCTCTCCGGCACCGCCTGTTCGACCTCGAGCGCATTGCCCTCGGTCCAGACCCGCGGCGCCTCCACCGCCTCCTGCAGGCTCATGCCGTGGTCGATCAGGTTGATCAGCGCCTGCATCGCGCTCGGGAAGATGCGCTTTCCGCCGGGCAGGCCGAGCGCGTAGACCAGCTTGCCGCCACGCAGCGCCATGACAGGCGACATCGAGGTGGTGACGCGCTTGCCCGGCGCCAGCGACAGCGCGTGTCCCGGGCGCGGATCGTAGAGATTCATGTAATTGTTCGGAATGGCGCCCAATCCCGGAATCAGGATCTTGGCGCCGAACAGATTGTTGATGGTCTGCGTGGTCGCGACCACATTGCCGAACGCATCGGCCGCCGTCATGTGGGTGGTATCGGCGCTTTCGAGTTGCGCGATGCCGGCGCCCCAGGCCTGCGCGCGGTCCGGATCGATCGCGCGACGGCGCTCGTCGGCATAGGCCTTCGAGGTCAGCCGTTCGACCGGCACGTTGATGAAATCGGGATCGCCGCTGGCGGCGGCGCGGTCGGCAAAGGCGATCTTCAGCACCTCGGCGAGGTAATGGATCGTGGCGGCGGAACCAAACCCGAGCCCGGCGATGTCATAGCCTTCCAGGATATTGAGCATCTGCGCGATATGCACGCCGGAGGCTGCCGGCGGCGGCGGTCCGAGAATTTCCCAGCCGCGATAGTCGGCGCGGATCGGCTGGCGCTCGACGGTCTTGTAGCCGACGAGATCCTCGCGAGCGATGAAGCCGCCATGCTTCTTCATGTAGTCGACCAGGATATCGCCGAGCGGGCCGTGATAGAGCGCGGCCTCGCCATGCTGCGCGATATACCGCAGCGTCTCGGCATATTCGGTCTGCACGACGCGCTCGCCGGGCTTCAGGGGCGTGCCATTGGGCAGATAGATCGCCGAGATCGCCTTGTCCTTCAGCATCTCACCGGCGCTGTCGGTGATGCATTCGTGCAGATAGGGCGTGGCGGCATAGCCGCGCGCGGCATGCTTGATCGCGGGCTGCATGACGTCGGCGAGCGGCATGGTGCCGTATCGCTGCAGCGTCTCGCACCAGGCCTTCAATGAGCCGGGCACCGCGACCGCCTTCGGGCCGTTCAGGTTCTCGTCGCCGGCCGTATCGAATACGTCATGCGCCGAGCCGGGCTTCGAGGTGTAGGTATCGGGCCTCACCGCCGAGGGTACCGTGCTCTGGCCGTCGACGAAGCGATGGCTGCCGTCGGCCAGACGGATATGGGCCATGCCGCCGCCGATGATGCCGACCATCATCGGCTCGACCACCGTCAGGGCGAACAGCGTCGCGATCGCCGCATCGATGGCGTTGCCGCCGGCCGCGAGCATCTCGGCGCCCGCGCTCGACGCCAGCGGATGGTTGCTGACCACCATGCCGCGGCTGCCGGTCGCCGGTCGCTTCTGGCATTGAAAACCGGTGGCCGCGCGCTCCCGCCAAAGACTTGTCATGCTGCTTCCCGTTTCTTCTTGTGGTTTCATCGCCGGCAAAATGCGCCGCGCGGCAGTATTTACCCGGATGACCACCATTCCATATTCGTGCATCATTGCAACCTGACTGATTCGGACAACCGCGATCCCCTGACCTTTGGATCGGGCTGGGCACGTCTGAGCGAGCGCGTATCTTGACGCCGCAGAATGCGGCGCAGCTCGTGGCGTAATCCAAAAGCCTGAAAGCCATCCAGAGGACTTGAAATGCAGACGATCGTATTGGCCACCCAGAAGGGCGGCTCGGGGAAAAGCACGCTCGCCATTGGCCTTGCGCTTGCCGCCATCCGGGCCGGACATAATGTCCGCATGATCGAGACGGACTCGCAGGGCACACTTTCGAACTGGAAGCGCCGACGTCCCTACGCCGCGCCGATCGTCGAGCCGATCTATGCCGCCAGGGAAGTCGAGCAGCGCCTGCAAACGCTCGCCCGCGAGGGCGTGACGGTGACGATCGTGGATACCGCCGGCGGCATCACCGCCGCGACCAATTCGGCGATCCGCTACGCGGACTTCTGCCTGATCCCGACCCGCCCCAGCATCGCCGACATCGAGGCGACGGCCGCAACGCTGAGCGTCATCAGGGCCTGGAAAAAGCCGTTCGCCTATGCCCTGAACCAGGCCCCGATCCGGGGCGCGTCGCGCCTCGCCGGCGCGGAGCACGCGCTGAGCGACGAGGCCGCGCTCGACATCGACGAAATCGTCGCCAGGCCCGTCATCATGATGCGCAACGATCACCAGGACGCTCTGACCGCCGGGCTTGCGGTCTGCGAATACGCGCCGGGCGGCAAGTCGGCCGAGGAAATCCGCGATCTCTGGCAGTGGATCGAGGCGCGGCTGGGCAATTCGATTAGGGCTACGGCCACGGTTGCCGACGAGCCGATCATCGAGGAGTTCGTGGAAACACCCGCGATCATTCCGAAATGGGCAGCGCTCCCGTCCACCAGGAACGACAGCGCCTTCTTCCTGCGCGCACCGGCTCGAACCTGACGCCCCGCTTCGCGAAAGCCGGCGCGCAGGGGTGACGAGAGAAGCAATCCAGCCACCAGCCCCGCTCGATTGCTTCGCCTCGCTACAGATCCCGGCGCAGCCAGTTTTTCCGCGTCACGCGCCATCGTTCCGCGCGCGTCTGACCGTTGTGATGGGAAAGCTCGACATAGCCGACGAATTCGGCGCCGGTCTTTTGCTTGACCCGCCGTGACGCCTCATTGGTAACGGCGTTGCAGACGTGCAGAACGTCGACACCGAGGACGCGGAAGGCAAAATCGTTCACCGCCGTGACGGCCTCGGTCATCAAGCCCTGATTCCAGTAGCGTTCCGCGAGCCAGAATCCGCGGTTGCCCTTGGGATCGTCGGCCCATGGCCGCAGCCGGATATTGCCGATCGCCTCGCCGTCGCCGCCGCGCAGCACCAGCATCCAGTTGTAGATCACCTGTCCCGCCGCGACTCGCTCCAATTCCCGCTCGATGAATGTCACCGCGCCATCTTCCGGATATGGCCAGGGAACGTTCTGCGCGAGATGCTGGATGATATTCCAGTTGTTGAAATGGCGCTGGATCGCCGGCGCATCCGTCAGCGCGAGCGGGCGCAGGATCAGCCGCGCCGTCTCGAGCGTCGGGGTTTCGGTTATTTCTGACATTTCGGACACCAAAACGTAGAGCGGCCGTTCTGCACGAAGCGCCGCACGATGCCCCCGCATCCCCTGGTCTGGCACTTCTCGCCTTCGCGGTCATAGACTTGAAACGAATGCTGGAAATAGCCGAGCTCGCCCGATGTGAGGCGATGGTCGCTGATCGAGGAGCCGCCGGCCTTGATCGCCTGGTTGAGCACGGAGTGGATCGCATTCACCAGCCGGCCCGCGTGGTCGGTCGGCTCGCCTTTCTTCGTCGCCAGCGTGGCCGCCAGCCGCCGCGGCGACAGATGCGAGCGGTACAGCGCCTCGCAGACATAGATGTTGCCGAGGCCCGCGACCACGCGCTGATCGAGCAGCGCGGCCTTCAGGCTGGTCTTCTTGTTGAAGCAGGAATGCGCCAGCATCGCGGCGTCGAATTCATTGCCGAGCGGCTCCGGACCCAGCCCCTTGAGCAGCGGCTCTTCTTCCAGCCCCTGCCGGGCGATGATCTTCATGTAGCCGAAACGGCGCGGATCGTTGAACACGATGGCCGCGCCCGACGACATGTGAAACACCACATGATCATGCGCGCGATCCTCGCTGCGTGGATGGTGGAATTGGCCCGGCGTGTTGTCATTGATGCCGTCGAGCACCCGGAACGAGCCGGACATGCCCAGATGCATCAGCAGCACGTCGCCGGAGGTGAGGTCCGCCATCAGGTATTTGGCGCGGCGGCCGAGACCGGTCACGGTCTGCCCCTCCAGCCGCGCGATAAAGTCCTTTTGAAAGGGAAACCGCAGATCCTTGCGCCGGGCTTCCGCTTTGAGGATTTTCGCCCCCTCCATGGCCGGCTGCAGGCCGCGGCGGACGGTCTCAACTTCGGGCAATTCAGGCATGCAGGCATTCACCTTATGGAGGTGACGTGATAGCGCCATTGCGCCGGGCGCGCTATGGTCCGGTAGTGGAGTACATGTAATGGTTCGGCCGGAGCAAACCACCCATTTTGGCTTCAGGGACGTGCCCCTGGGGGACAAGCAGACGCTGGTGAACGACGTGTTCCACAGCGTGGCGTCCCGCTACGACCTGATGAACGATCTGATGTCGGCGGGCCTGCACCGGGCCTGGAAGGACATCATGATCACGGCGCTCAACCCGCCGAAGAACGATGCGCCGTTTGCGCTGCTCGACGTCGCCGGCGGCACCGGCGATATCGCCTTCCGTGCCGCCGAGGCCTCCGGCTTCGGCTTTCATGCCACCGTCTGCGACATCAACAGCGACATGCTCGAGGTCGGCCGCAACCGCGCGCTGGCGCGGCATCTCGACCACCAGGTGACCTTCGTGGAAGGCAACGCCGAAGCGCTGGCGTTTCCCGACCGTTCGTTCGACGCCTACACGATCGCGTTCGGCATCCGCAACGTGCCGCGGATCGATGCGGCGCTGCGCGAGGCCTATCGCGTGCTGCGGCCGGGTAGCCGATTCCTCTGCCTGGAATTCTCCGCCGTCGACGTGCCCGGACTGGATTGGCTGTACGACCAGTTCTCCTTCAAGGTGATTCCGCCGCTCGGCCGCGCCGTGACCGGCGACGCGGAATCCTATCGATATCTCGTCGAATCGATCCGGAAATTCCCGCGGCCCAATGCGTTTGCCGGGATGATCCAGGACGCCGGCTTTTCGCGGGTGAAGTGGCAGAGCCTGTCCGGCGGCATCGTGGCGTTGCATTCGGGCTGGCGTTTGTGATCTCTGCGGCGACCCACATCGCGCGGCTCGTCCGCGCCGCTTACGTGTTCGCGCGCGAAGGCGTGTTCGGCGTCGTCGACCCAAGCCTGGTGCCGCCGCCCGGACAGGTGGCGCTGCGGCTGGCGCGGCTGATCGAGCGGCCCGGCGTCAAGGTCGGACCGCGGCTATCACGCGCGCTGACGCGGCTGGGGCCCGCCTACCTCAAGCTCGGACAATTTCTCGCCACCCGGCCCGACGTCGTCGGCGTCGTCATGGCGCGCGACCTGGAAAGCTTGCAGGACCGGCTGCCGCCGTTTGCCCAGAGCGAGGCCGAGGCCGCTATCGCAGCTTCGCTGGAACGCCCGCTGGCGCAGGCTTTTGTCAGCCTGGGACCTGCGGTCGCCGCCGCCTCGATCGCGCAGGTGCACCGCGGCGAGGTGGAGCGCGACGGCGTGCGCCATGCGGTCGCCGTCAAGGTGCTTCGGCCGAATGTCGCCGTACGCTTCCGCCGTGACCTCGCCGATTTCTTCTTCGTGGCGCGCAACGCCGAAGCGCATTCGGCGGAAGCGCGGCGGCTGCGGCTGATCGAGGTCATCAACACGATGTCGCGCTCGGTCGCGATGGAGATGGACCTGCGGCTGGAAGCGGCCGCGCTGTCCGAGATGGCGGAGAACACGCGCGACGATCCGGACTTCCGCGTGCCCACGGTCGACTGGGATCGCACCGCCCATAATGTGCTGACGATGGAGTGGATCGACGGCATCGCGCTGAACGATCATGCGCGACTCGAAGCCGCGCAGGTCGACCTGCCCGATCTCGGCCGCAAGGTGATTCAGAGCTTTCTGCGCCATGCGTTGCGTGACGGCTTCTTTCATGCCGACATGCATCCCGGCAATCTGTTCCTCGACGACGCCGGCCGCCTGGTCGCCGTCGATTTCGGAATCATGGGCCGGCTCGGCATGAAGGAGCGGCGCTTCCTCGCCGAAATCCTGCTCGGCTTCATCACCCGCAACTATCGCCGCGTCGCCGAAGTGCATTTCGAGGCCGGCTACGTGCCGGGCCATCATTCGGTGGAGAATTTCGCGCAAGCCATTCGGGCCATCGGCGAGCCGATCCACAACCGTACCGCCGAAGAAATCTCGATGGCGAAGCTGCTGACCCTGCTGCTCGAGGTCACCGGCCTGTTCGACATGCAGACCCGGCCCGAACTGATCCTGCTGCAGAAGACCATGGTGGTGGTCGAAGGCGTGGCGCGCGGTTTCGACCCCAGGCTCGACATCTGGAAGGTCGCCGACCCCGTGGTGCGCGAATGGATCGAGCGCAATCTCGGCCCGCTCGGGCGGGTTCAGGGCGCGATGTCAGGCGCGGGTGAACTCGGCCGCGTCGCCGCGAGCCTGCCGGCGGTCGCCTCCCGCGCGGTTGCCGTGCTCGAGAACATGGAGAAAATGACCCGGGAGGGGCTGACGCTGTCGCCGGAGACGATTGCGGCACTGGGCCGCGCCGAAGGCCGCAAGAGCCGCTGGCGGACCGTGGCGCTCTGGATTATCGCGGCCACCTTCATCGGAATCCTGATCGCCATCCGGCAGCTTTGATTGCATTGACAGCATCAATTTGCTATCATTGATGGCATTCTCTGCCGGAGGCCGCCATGGCCAGCCTGACGATCCGAAAACTCGACGAGGGCATCAAGTCCTATCTGCGGCTCCGCTCGGCCAAGAACGGGCGTTCGGTCGAGGAGGAGGTCCGGGTGATCCTGCGCGAATATTGCGAGGGCAGCCCGGCACCGGCGGCATCATCAGCATCCTCGCCCATTGCGACCGACCGGACCGCCGTCGAGCGCCCGAACGTGGCGGGACAGGCCAGCGTCACTCTGATCATCGGCGGCGGTATTGCCGCGTTCAAGTCGCTGGAGCTGATCCGGCGGCTGAAGGAGCGGCATGTCGACGTCCGCTGCGTGCTGACCCATGCCGCGCAGCAATTCGTCACCCCGCTTTCGGTGAGCGCGCTGTCGCATGAGCGCGTCTATACCGATCTGTTCGATCCCGGCAGCGAATTCGACGCCGGCCACATCCGGCTTGCGCGCGAATGCGATCTGATCGTGGTGGCGCCGACGACCGCCGACCTGATGGCCAAGATGGCGAATGGCCATGCCGACGATCTCGCCAGCGCCATCCTGCTTGCGGCCGACCGGCCGATCCTGCTGGCGCCGGCGATGAATCCGCTGATGTGGAATAACGCCGCCACCCGCCGCAACGTGATGCAGCTCCGCCGCGACGGCGTCCGGATGATCGGTCCCAACGCCGGCGAAATGGCCGAGTCCAACGAGGCCGGCGTCGGGCGGATGTCGGAGGCGGTCGAGATCGCGGCCGCCGCGATCGACATTCTCCGCCCGCCGCGGCCGCGCCCGCTCCTGGGCAAGCGCGTGCTGATCACGGCAGGACCAACGCATGAGGCGATCGACCCCGTGCGCTATATCGCCAACCGCTCCTCCGGCAAGCAGGGCTTTGCCATCGCCGCCGCAGCGCAGACCGCGGGCGCCGACGTCACGCTGGTTACCGGTCCCGTCGAACTGCGCGATCCCGCCGGCGTCACCGTCATCCGCGTCGAGTCGGCGCGCGACATGCTGCACCGGGTCGAAGCCGCGCTGCCGGCCGACATCGCGATCTTTGCCGCCGCTGTCGCCGACTGGCGCGTCGCCAATGAAGGCGAGCAGAAGCTGAAGAAGACCTCGGCCGGCATGCCGCCGCTGCAACTGGTTGAAAATCCCGATATCCTGGCGACGATCTCGAAGCTGAAGGACCGGCGTCCGCCGCTGGTGATCGGCTTTGCCGCGGAGACCGAGCATCTGATCGACAACGCCAAGGCCAAGATCGCGCGCAAGGGCTGCGACTGGATCGTCGCCAACGACGTTTCACCCGCAACCGGCGTGATGGGCGGCGACCGCAATACCGTCCATCTGCTGACGCACGAGGGCACCGATATCGCCGTCGATTCATGGCCGGTCATGACCAAGGAACAGGTCGCGTCCGAACTGGTGGCGAAGATCGCCAAGGCGATGGAGAACAAGCCGGTGGAGAAGAATTCGTGAGCGCGACCGTGAAGGTCGAAGTCCAGCAACTGCCGCACGGCGAAGGTCTCGCACTGCCGGCCTACCAGAGCGCCGACGCCGCCGGGCTCGACCTGCTCGCCGCCGTCCCGGTCGATGCGCCGTTGATCCTGGCGCCGGGAAAGCATGCGATGGTGCCGACCGGGCTGACGATCGCGCTGCCTTCGGGCTACGAGGCGCAGGTGCGGCCGCGCTCCGGGCTTGCCGCCAGGCACGCCGTCACGGTGTTGAACTCGCCGGGCACGGTGGATGCGGATTATCGTGGCGAGATCAACGTGCTCCTCATCAACCATGGCGATACGCCGTTCCCGATCCGGCGCGGCGAGCGCATCGCGCAGATGGTGATCACCCCCGTCGTGCAGGCAGACCTTGTTCCCGTGACCTCGCTCTCGTCGACGGCGCGCGGCAGCGGCGGTTTCGGCTCGACGGGGCGCTGAAGTCGCTGCGATCGGAAGCGTGAGGGCCGATTTTTTCACAGCCTAATCACGTTCACGATCTGGACTCTTACCCCCCGAGTCGCGTTGGGGATACTCTCGTTTCGATTCGTGCGGAGCGCGGCCGGCAAAAGTGGGGTACGGGCGCGCTCAATCCTGATTCGGCCCACAATCTCAACGCCAAACCGCTCATTTTCCGGCGGGATTATGCGCTGGGGGTAGTGCCGAGCCTGCAGTCGCGTAGTTGGGGCAAATAATGTCGGGCGTAGTCGCTGCAATGCGTCGAACCCTGCTGTCGTGCACCTCACTGGCGCGCCACGGCATGATCGTGCTCGCCACCCTCTCGGCATTGCCGGAACCTGCATTGGCTACCGATTTGAACATTGCGCAGACCTTTTCGGCCCTGCTCGACCTCAACCACCAGGAATTCGCGGCGCTGACGACCGCGCTGTCCCTGCTCGGCTTTACGGTGCTGGCCGCGATCCTCCTGATGCGGACCCGCGTTCGGGCCACCCGGACGGAACTCGGCCTGCGCTCCGACATCGCCGACCTGCAGGTGCAGGCCGACCGGCTGCGGGCGCTGCTGTTCGCCGAACCCCAGGTCCTGATCGCCTGGGCTGCCGGCGACAACCGGCCGCAGATCAGCGGCGATATCTCGCTTCTGCTCGGGCAGGACGCGCTGTCGAATTCGCCGCAACGCATTCTCGCCTTTGGAACCTGGCTGCCGCCGGAACCGGCGCTGCAGATGGATCACGCCGTCGATGCGCTGCGTGAATTCGGCGAGGGCTTCCTGCTCCATCTCTCCACCGCGAACGGCCGCGCCATCGAAGCGATGGGCCGCGCCATCGGCGGTCAAGCCATTGTGCGGATTCGCGAACTTGGCGGGTTGCGCCGCGAGCTTGCCGAATCCAATCTGCGCTACAGGACATTGCTGGAGGAGACCGAGCTGTTGCGCGAATTCGCCGCCACCGCGCCCTGGCCGATCTGGGCCAAGAGCGCCGAAGGCAATCTGCGTTACGCCAACGCGGCCTATGTGCGGGCCACGGAAGGCTCGAGCGTCGCCGATACGCTTTACCGCAACCTCGAACTGCTGGAGAACGACCAGCGCGCCGAGATGAGCCGCGTGCTCAACGACAATTCGGCCTTCAGCGCGCGGCTGCCGATCGTGGTCGGCGGCGAGCGGCGCATCTATGACATCCAGGCACTGAAGCTGAACGGCGGCAGCGCCGGCATCGCCATCGACGCCAGCGAGGCGGAGCAGCTGCGCGACGCCATGGAGCGGATGGTGGAGGCCCATCGCCGCACCCTCGACCAGTTGTCGTCCGGGGTTGCCGTGTTCGACGGCCAGCGCCGGCTGGCCTTCTACAATGAATCCTACCGCCGGCTGTGGGGCCTCGATCAGGCCTTCCTCGATTCCAATCCGGATGATTCAAGCGTGCTCGACCGCCTGCGCGCGGCGCGCAAGCTGCCCGAACAGCCCGACTTCCGGGCGTGGAAGGCCAAGCTGCACGAGGCCTACCGCGCCGTGGAGCCGCAGACCTACACCTGGTTCCTGCCCGACGGCCGCGCCGTCAGCGTCGTCACCACGCCGAACCTCGAAGGCGGCGTCACCTATCTGTTCGACAATGTCACCGAGAGCCTCGATCTCGCGCGCCGCTTTGACCGCCTGACCCGGGTTCAGCACGAAACGCTCGATAATCTGACCGAGGCTGTCGCGGTGTTCGGCAGCAACGGCCGCGTCGAGTTCTTCAATCCCGCCTTCGCCAAAATGTGGAAGCTGCCGGCGGAAGCGCTGAAGGAGCAGCCGCACGTCGAAACCGTGGAAGCCTGGTGCAAGCCGCTGTTCGAGGACGCGCCGGCCTGGCGGGCGCTCCGCGAGGCCATCACCGGAATCGAGAACCGGGCGCAAGTCGCGCTGAAGCTCGAGCGCAAGGACGGCAGCGTGCTCGACTGCATGACCATGCCGCTGCCCGACGGCGCGACGCTGCTGACCTTCCAGGACATCAGCGACACAGAAAATGTCGAGCGTGCCCTGCGCGAGCGCAACGAGGCGCTCGAGGCCGCCGACCAGATGAAGGTGGATTTCGTCCACCACGTGTCATACGAACTGCGCGCGCCGCTCACCACCATCATCGGCTTCGCGCATTTCCTCAGCGATCCCTCGACCGGCCCGCTGACGCCCAAGCAGGCCGAATATCTCGACTACGTGACGAAATCGACCAACGCGCTGCTGGCGCTCACCAACAACATCCTCGATCTCGCCACCATCGATGCCGGCGCGATGAAGCTCGAGCTCGGCCCGGTCAACATCGACAAGGCGATCCAGGCCGCCGCCGAGGGCATTCAGGATCGCCTCGCGACCGACCGCATCGAACTCAAGATCGAGATCGATCCCAATATCGGCAACTTCACCGGCGACGAGCGGCGCGTGGTGCAGGTGCTCTATAATCTGCTCGCCAACGCCGTCGGATTCTCGCCGCACGGCGCCGCCGTCACCATCAGTGCGCGGCGAACCGAACATCGCGTGATCTTCACCGTCAGCGATTGCGGCCCCGGCATTCCGGCCGAGGTAAAGGACAAGGTGTTCGACTGGTTCGAGAGCCACTCGCACGGCTCGCGGCACCGCGGCGCGGGCCTTGGCCTGTCGCTGGTGCGCTCCTTCGTCGAGCTGCACGGCGGCAAGGTGCGCGTCGATTCGGTGGTCGGCAACGGCACCACGGTCTCCTGCGACTTCCCGATCGACCAGAACGCGCACCGCAACGCCGCCGAATGACCTCGCCCGCGACATTCACGGTGGCGCTGGCGAACGAGGCAGCCACGGCGTCTCTGATGGCCGACCTCGCGCTATTGGTCGGCCCCGGCGACGTGATCACGCTCTCCGGCGATCTCGGCGCGGGCAAGACCGCGGCTGCACGCGCGATGATCCGCTACCTCGCCGGCGATCCCGAGCTGGAGGTGCCGAGCCCGACCTTCACGCTGGCGCAGGGTTACGAGGTGCCGTTTTCGATCGTCCATGCCGACCTCTACCGCATCAACGATGCGAGCGAACTGGAGGAGATCGGGTTGTCGCCGCTGCCGGAAGGCACGCTGGCGCTGATCGAATGGCCGGAGCGCGCGCCGGACGCGCTGCCCGAAGACCGCATCCACATCGCCTTCAGCCACCGACCGGCGCTCGGATCCACCGCGCGCGCCGCCGAGATCACCGGCTATGGCACGGCGGCAGCCCAGGTGGCGCGGCTGGACGCGCTACGCGAATTTCTCACCGCTGCCGGTGTTCTCGCGGCGACACGCGAGCGCATGCCGGGCGATGCCTCGACGCGCTCCTATGCGCGGCTGATCACCAATGACGGCACCTCGATCCTGATGAACTCGCCGCGCCGCCCGGACGGACCGGCGATCCATGACGGAAAATCCTACAGCGCCGCCGTTCATCTCGCCGAAGACGTCAAGCCGTTCGTCGCCATCGACAACGGCCTGCGCGCGCATGGATTCTCGGCGCCCGCGATCCGCCACGCCGATCTCGATTTCGGTTTCCTGATAACAGAGGATTTCGGCACCGCTGCCGTCGTCGAAGGCGACCCGCCGCGGCCGATCGTGGAACGCTACGAGGTCGCCACCGACATGCTGGCGGAGCTGCATCGCAAATCCCTGCCCGAGCGCGTGCCGCTGGCGCCGCAGCTCACCTACGACATTCCCCTTTACGGCATCGATGCCTGGCTGGTCGAGATGGGACTGATGCTCGATTGGTATCTGCCGGATCGCGGCGCCGAGGTCAGCCGCGAGCGGCGCGACGAGTTCGCCGCGATGTGGCGAACTCTTCTCGAAAAGCCGGCGGCGGCGCCGCGCACCTGGGTGATGCGGGACTTTCACTCGCCCAACATCATCTGGCTCGGCGAGCGCACGGGAATCCTGCGCGTCGGCATCATCGATTTCCAGGACACCGTGCTGGGTCCGGCGGCCTACGATCTGGTGTCGCTGTTGCAGGACGCGCGGATCGACGTTCCCGAACAGCTCGAGTTGATGCTTCTGACCCGCTACATCAAGGCGCGCCGCGCGGCCGACAGCCAGTTCGATCCGGCGAGCTTCGCCGAGCTTTATGCCATCATGTCGGCGCAGCGGAATACCCGCCTGCTCGGCACCTTCGCCCGGCTCAACCGGCGCGACGGCAAGCCGCAATATCTGCGCCACCAGCCCCGGATCTGGACCTATCTGAACCGCTCCCTGGCCCATCCGGCATTGGCGGATTTCCGCGAATGGTATACGGCCAACGTACCGCCGCCGGTTGCCTGATTTACCTCCTGTTAGCCGTCCCGCATTTAATCTGGAACCGGTCCGGCCGCGCAGGCAGGGCGCAGTCAGCATTGATGCGGGAAGTTGACCATGGCGGCGGCGGAACGGCGCAGGGGAGATCGAGTCGTATTCGAGCGCGGCTTTGCGGCGCACATGATGGGCATCGACGGCACCTGGCGACGCAACTGCGTGATGGAGGACGTCTCCGAGACCGGCGCCAAGCTCACCGTGGAAGGCTCGGTCGAGGGCCTGCATCTGAAGGAATTCTTCCTGCTGCTGTCGTCCACGGGCCTGGCCTATCGGCGCTGCGAACTGGCCTGGGTCAATGGCGACCAGATCGGCGTCAACTTCCTCAGACAGGGCGACAAGAAGAAGAAGGCGGCCAAGCGCGGAGCCGAGGACGCCAACGCCTGATATCGGCGCGGCGCTATCGGCATCCTTGGGGGCTGTCGTACGGCCGTCATCAGCGGCAACTATGGCCTCCCGGTCACTGCAACAGTCGGTTCGCCGTGGTATGGTCCGCAGCGCGATTTGGACGATTGGAAAGAAATTCCAGCAATGCCCGTTACGCCCACCAAAGCCATGGTCCTTGCCGCCGGCCTCGGCGTGCGCATGCGCCCCCTGACCGACCACATGCCAAAGCCGCTGGTGCGCGTCGCCGGCCAGCCGCTGCTCGATCATGTGCTTGACAAGCTCGCCGCCGCCGGCGTCGGCGAGGCCGTGGTCAACGTGCATTATTTGCCCGACCAGATCATCCAGCACACCGCAAGCCGCAGCCGCCCCCGCATCATCATCTCCGACGAGCGCGACGAGGTGCTCGGCACCGGCGGTGCCGTGGTGAAGGCGCTGCCATTGCTCGGCAAGGAGCCGTTCTTCCATCTCAACGCCGATACGATGTGGATCGACGGCGTGCG
>NZ_DAINNI010000098.1:0-18666 GCF_036735945.1 Bradyrhizobium sp.
CGGGGTTGCGCTTGTGCGGCATCGCCGACGAGCCCTTCTGGCCCTCGGAGAAGAACTCTTCCGCCTCCAGCACCTCGGTGCGCTGCAGATGGCGGATCTCGATGGCGAGACGCTCGACGGAGGAGGCGATCACGCCGAGCGTTGCGAAATACATCGCATGGCGGTCGCGTGGGATGACCTGTGTCGAGACCGGCTCGGGCACCAGCCCCATCGCTTTCGCGACATGTTCTTCGACGCGCGGGTCGATCTGGGCGAAGGTGCCGACGGCGCCGGAGATCGCGCAAGTCGCGACTTCCTTGCGCGCGGCGATCAGCCGATCGCGGGCGCGGGAAAATTCCGCATAGGCGTAGGCGAGCTTGAGCCCGAACGTGACGGGCTCGGCATGGATTCCGTGCGAGCGGCCGATGGTCGGCGTCATCTTGTGCTCGAAGGCGCGCTTCTTCAGCGCGGCCAGAACCTTGTCGATATCTGTCATCAGCAGATCGGCGGCGCGGGTGAGCTGCACGTTGAGGCAGGTGTCGAGCACGTCGGAGGAGGTCATGCCCCGGTGGACGAAGCGCGCCTCGGGGCCGACGATTTCGGCCAGGTGGGTCAGGAAGGCGATGACGTCGTGCCTGGTCTCGCGCTCGATCTCGTCGATCCGCGCCACGTCGAAGGTGGCATCCCTGGCCTTGGCCCAGATCGTCTTCGCCGCCTCCTTCGGGATCACGCCCAATTCCGCCAGCGCATCAGCCGCATGCGCTTCGATCTCGAACCAGATCTTGAAACGGGTCTGCGGCTCCCAGATGGCAGCCATTTCCGGGCGGGTGTAGCGGGGGATCATCGAAAACTCCGGACCAGCAGGGGCGCGCGAAGCTATCCCCGGCCGAGTTGTTTTTTACGACGTATTTTAGCAAATCGTGCCTGATGAGGCCACTACAGGCTGGCCAGCCCGCACTCCACGGCCAGGCGGACAAGCTGGGCGTCGGTGCGCATGCCGGTCTTGGTCTTGATCAGATAGTGGTAGTTCTGAACCGTCTTCATGCTGAGGTTGAGGTTCGCGGCGATCTGTTCCGTGGTCGCGCCGGCTGCGAGTTGCCTCAAGATCTCGATTTCCCGCTCGCCAAGCTGATCGAGCAGCGAGCGTGACGGGGACAGGCTTTCCAGCGCCAGAATGCGGGCGATGTCGTCGCTGATCGCCTGCTCGCCACGGACGATCGCACGGATTGCCCGGACCAACTCGGCGGGGGCGGAGCCCTTGGTGACATAGCCGTTCGCACCGGCATTGAAGGCGGCCTTCACCTGCGCGGCCTCGCTGTGCATCGAGAAGACGAGAATGCGCGTGGTGGAACTGCGCGAGCGGATGTTCCTGCATGCCTCGAGCCCGCTGGCGCCCGGCATCAGGATGTCCATCACCACGACATCGGGAGCGTGCGCCTTGAAGGCGCGGTAGGCGTCGGCCGCGTTGTCGGCCTCGGCCACCACATGGAAATCGTCCTGATGTTCAAGGACGCGCCGATAGCCCTGCCGGACCACGGGATGGTCGTCGACGAGCAGGATCGAGATGCCTTGTGTCGAAGCGCCTTGTGTCGAAGCGCTTTGGGTATCCGGCGCGGTCATCAGGCCGCAAGCGGGATCGTGGCGGCGACGCGCACCCCGCGATTGGCGTCCGCGATCGACAGCGAGCCGCCGAGTGCGGTGATCCTTTCGCGAATCCCGGTCAGGCCGAAGCCGGGGGACGCCGCCACCTTGGCGGCATTACCGCCGCCATCGTCCTCGACATGGACCAGCAGCGCGTTTTCAGCGCCGCTGGTCCGTTCGATCCGGAGCACGATCTCGCGCGCCGAACTGTGCCGCAGCGAATTGGTCAGGCATTCCTGTGCCACCCGGTAGGCGGCCGCTGCGACCGCGCCGCGGACATCTGCGAGATCGCCCTTGAGATCGAGCTGGATCATCGGCTGCGTCGCATTCCGCGAGCGCCAGACGTCGACGAGATCGACGAGGCAGGCCTCCAGCCCGAGTTCCTCGGCGGGCGGATGGCGCAGGCGCTTCAGCGTGTCCCGGAGGCAGGCCATGATGCGGTGGGTGGCTTGCGAGATCATCCGCGCGTCCTTCGCGACCTCGTTCTTGCCGTTCTCCTGTGCGCTGGCGGCCTCGATCGTGTTGGCAAAGGCGAGGATCGCGGTCAGGTTCTGGCCGAACTCGTCGTGCAGTTCGCGAGCCAGCGCGCGTCGTTCGTCGCTGCGGATTTCCAGCAGACGCCGGGTCAGCGCGGCGCGTTCTTCCGTGGCCAGCGCGAGGCGGTCGCCGAGGTCGCCGACGGCTTGCCCGATCATGGCGAGTTCCATCGAGCGGAAGCGCGGCAGCGCGGTCCGGTACTCGCCGCGCGCCATGCGCTGCAGCGCGGTAACGATCTGCCGTGCGGGTGCCAGCGTATGCGCAATTGCCAGCGAAGCGAGGAGGGCGATCGCAACCGCCATCAGCAAAGCGAGGTGGATGTTGTCGAGGACGTGCTGCCAGGCCAGCGCGATCGCGGCATGCGGATCTGGCATGGCCGAGACACTGCCGGCCGTGTCGGCGCGGGTGCTGATCGGCCGGACAGCCGGGGCGTGGGTTCCAAGCACGGTCTCCACGGTGGCCGCGAACCAGCGCGGCGGGGTCTGGCCGATGCCTTTGCTCTGGCCGCAGAGCGGTTGCTCGAACGCGCCGGCGGGCTCGACCCTGATACAGATGCCCGGCGAGATCAGGCCCATGGTTTGAATGGTACGCCATTCCGCAGTTGGCAGAAGCTGCTCGCGCATCCTGCTGCTGCGCAGCAATATTTCACGCCAGTACAGCGCTTCCAGCGCGACCGAGACGCGCTCGGCGGAAGCGGCACTGGCGCGATCGACGCTGCGATAGGCGTCGACCGTTGCCCAGACGGTGGCGGCTCCCAGGCATAGGATGACGATGACGAAGAGGCGGGCGACGAGTTGAAGCACGAGGCGCATGCGATCACTCCGCAGGGTGTCGACGAGCCTAACAGCACCGCCGACCGGTGCCAAATGCAAGCGGGCCGATGGTCGGCTTGGGAAATTTTCCCAGCAAATCCCGGGCATATCTCTTTGGACGGCACTGCTGCGGCTGATCTAACAAGGCCAAAGGATCCGTTCGCCGCTCCGCGCCGTGCGGGCGACGGCCGTCAAGGGAATTGCGCAGCATGAGTGCCACGGCGACCGCCGAAACCGTTTCGTCCCCGGATTCATCGGAGCGCAGCGTTCTCCTGCTGTGGATGGTCTTCACCGGGCTTTCGGTGTTCGCCTGCGTCGTGCTCTGGCGCTACGGCCTGCTGCATCTGATGGTGGTTTCCGACCGCACCTATATTTCGAGCGTGATCGCCGTCCTTTACGTCGTCACCTGCGCCCATTGCTTCTGGCGGAGCCGCGCGATCGCGCGCGAAGGCGAGATCACGCGGCGCTGCCGCGCCATCCTGGCTGCGCCCGGCGGGGCGAGGAGCCTTGATGATGCGCGTGCGCTGCCGGCCGGGCTGGTGCCGGATCACATCCGCAATCTCGTGCAGAAGGCGGAAGCGCAGGGCGAGGGGCGGATCGACCAGTCGCTGCTGTTGCGCTCGCTCGCCGATCGCCTGCGCGGCTCCAACGGCTTTGGCGCGTTCGTCTCGGATACGTTAATGAAGCTCGGCCTGCTCGGCACCATCATCGGCTTCATCATCATGCTGGCGCCGATCGCAACCCTTGATGCCGCCGATAAGGTCGCGATGAAATCCTCCATGGGCCTGATGAGCGACGGCATGGCGGTGGCGATGTACACGACGCTGGCCGGCCTGATCGGCTCGATCCTCGTCAGGATCCAGTACTACATGCTGGATGCCGCGACCCAGCGGGTGTTTTCCGATGCCGTGACGCTGACCGAGACGCACGTCACGCCGGCGCTGGAACGCCGTCATGATGGATGATTTCGGCCTCTATCCGCGCGAGGAGCCGTTCGATCCGCTCGGCGTGATGCTGTTCAAGGCGCTGCAGGTGATCGCGTTCCTGTTCTTCCTGGCGCTGCTCGCGGTCTCGCCGGATGCCAAGGACGGCAAGATCGATTCCAAGGCTGAGTTCATCATCACCATGGACTGGCCTGACAATCACCCCGACGACCTCGACCTGTTCGTGCAGGATCCCGCTGGCAACATCGCCTGGTACCGACGCCGCGAGGCCGGCTTCCTCACGCTCGACCGCGACGACCGCGGCGGCGCCAACGATTTCATCATCGTCAACGGCAAGAAGATTCCGTCGCCGATCCGGGAGGAGATCGTCACCGTGCGCGGCATCGTGCCGGGCGAGTACACCGTCAACGTCTCGCACTTCCAGGCCACCACCGGCCAGCCCGTCGAGGCGAGCGTGAAGGTCCAGAAGCTCAATCCGACCGCGCAGGTGATCTTCGACAACAAGCTGACGGTCGACCACACCGGCCACGAGAAGACCGCGCTGCGCTTCTGGCTCGATGCCGAAGGCAAGGTGGTCGACGTTCAGCAGCGGCACAAATCGCTGATGGAGACGTTCCGTAACGTCCGCTCCAATGGCGCCGACCTCGATCCGAAAACCGGCGTCAGGATGCCGCGCCGTGAGTAGCCTGCAATCCGTCGTCCTCACGCTCTCCATCAGCTACGCGCTGATCGGCGCGCTGCTGCTGGTCGTGCTGGTCTATGCGCGGCTGCCGTGGCAGGCCAAGGCCGTCGCGGTGGTCGTGACCAGCGCATTCTACATCGCGAGCTTCATCGGCGCGCGCGGCCTGCTCGGCTGGGCGACCATCGACCGGCTGCCCGCCAGCTTCAAGCTGCTGCAGGTCCGCATCGTCGAGCCGCATACGCTGGAGGGCGATCGGGGCTCGATCTATCTCTGGGTCGAGATGCTCGATGACGATAACAGGCCGAGCGGCGTGCCGCGGGCCTACCGCCTGGCCTATACCGAGCGCCTCGCGCAGAAATCCGACAAGGCGGCCGGCGAGCTCGCCGCCGGCCGGCCCCAAGGCGGCCGCGCCGCCGATTTTGGCGATGGCGGGGGCAGCCTGCTTCAGGCCGCCCGGGAATACATCAGGCCCGGGGTTATTCTCGACACCTCGGGCGGCGATCCCTCGACCGGCGGAGGATTGGTCGCGGCGCCTCAGGAGGGCGACGGGGTGGCCTTTACGCCGCTGCTACCGCCGCGGATGCCACCTAAGGACGAGCAATGAGCGTTCTCGGCCGCCAAGCGCCGCAGCGAGCCTGTCAATCACGGATTATTGACTGACAGATATTGAAATCTGTCAGCGGGACATGCTATATCCATTGCCGACGCCGGTATTCGGGCGTCACCCGGTTCATCAGGTTTGGAGCCGGGGACTTGCAAAGGACTATCGTTATGGCTGCCCAACTTATTCATCTGGCTACCCAAATTCAGCGCTGGCTCGACCAGAGCGTCGCCCGTCACCTGGCGGCCCAGGCCGAGCGGTTTGAGCCGGCGAAACATTAACCCGATCAGGGGCATTACAAGGGGGATAGGATGACCACCCGTCCGATCGCATCGAAGGTGTGCGCATGAACGAAGTCGTGGTTCTCACTCCCGAGCGGATTCTGGAGGTAACCGAGGACGTTTTGCGTCGCTACGGCTTGGCCAAGGCCACCGTGGTCGATGTCGCGCGTGCGCTCGATGTCAGCCACGGCAGCGTCTACCGCCATTTCCCCAGCAAAGCCTCGCTGCGCGAGGCGGTCGCCAAGCGCTGGCTCGACCGCCTCAGCGCGCCGCTGTTGAAGATCGCGGAAGCTTCCGGCCCGGCGCCGGCGCGGCTCGACAAATGGCTGCGCACGATGTTTTCGATCAAGCACGAGCGGCTCGGCGACGACCCCGAAATGTTTGCGACCTACCTGACGCTGGCCCGCGAGGCCTGCAAGGCCGTGAGCTGCCACAAGGACTGCCTGGTCGATCAGATCGCGCTGATCCTCGCAGACGGCGTCAAGCAGGGCACTTTTGAAGTCGCCGACGTCAAGGTGACGGCACGCGCCATCTTCGACGCCACCAGCCGCTTCCACCATCCGGCCCATGCCGATGAATGGAAGGAGCCGGGCGCCCCGGCCCGCATCGATGCGCTGCTGTCGCTCGTGCTCAGGGGCCTGGAAGCGCAGCGCGGCTGCTGAGATTACCTGCGCTGTTCCTCCGTCTGATTGCAACCCGCAAGCCGACTGTTGTTTGATATCCATCAACGCGCGCGCAGGCACGGGCGCGATGATGGGTAGGGAGACGACGCATTGCGGCTGGCCATCTTTGCCGACATCCATGCCAACCGGCAGGCCTTTGCCGCCTGCCTCGGTTTTGCGCGCGCCCGCGGTGCGGAGCGGCTGATCTGTCTCGGTGATATCGTCGGTTACGGTGCCGATCCGGAATGGGCGGTCGATACCGTGATTGATCTCGTCGACGACGGCGCGGTCGCTGTCATCGGCAACCACGATCATGCGATCGGCACGCCGTCGGAAACCATGAATGCCGAAGCCCAGATCGCGATCGAGTGGACGCGCGGCCGGCTGAGCGTGGTGCAGCGGCGTTTTCTCGCCGGACTGCCGCTGACGCAGCGCGAGGACGATCGCCTCTACGTCCATTCCGAAGCCTCGCATCCGGCGCGGTGGCACTATGTGCGCGGGACGACGGATGCCGCGCGCAGCCTGGAGGCCACCGACGCCCACGTCACCTTCTGCGGGCACATCCATCGTCCCGCGCTCTATTCGATGTCCTCGACGGCGAAGATGACGAGCTTCATTCCGACGGCCGACGTGCCGGTGCAACTGCTTGGCGGCCGGCGCTGGCTCGCCGTTCTCGGCTCGGTCGGCCAGCCGCGCGACGGCAATCCGGCGGCGTCCTTCGTGATGCTCGACACTGTTTCGCGCGAGATCACCTATTGCCGCGTGCCCTATGACGTGGAGGCGGCTGCGAAGCGGATCCTCGCCAACGGCCTGCCGCATTGGCTGGCCGATCGTCTGCTGATCGGGAGGTGAGGCGATGGGCAAGCCTGAAATCGCGCCGGGTACGGAGCTCGACGGCTTCACGATCGGCGACTGCGTCCACCAGGGCGGCATGGCGACGCTGTGGACGGTGACGCATCCCGGCATCCCCGTGCCGCTGTTGATGAAGGTGCCGCGGGTTGCCGAGGGCGAGGATCCGGCGGCCATCGTCTCGTTCGAGATGGAGCAGATGATCCTGCCGCGGCTGGCGGGCGCGCACGTGCCGGGCTGTTTCGGCACCGGCGATTTCGGCCGGCAGGCCTATGTCGTGCTGGAGCGGATTCCCGGCAAGACGCTGTATAGCCGGATCGATGAGCTGCCGATCCCGTACGAAGAGGCGCGGCTGCTGGGCGGCAAGATCGCGACCGCGCTGGCCGACCTGCATCGCCAGAACGTCATCCACCACGACATCAAGCCGAGCAGCATCATGTTCCGCCCGTCAGGCGAATGCGTGCTGATCGATTTCGGCCTGTCGCACCACAACCAGTTGCCGGACCTGTTGCAGGAAGAATTCCGGCTGCCCTACGGCACCGCGCCCTACATGGCGCCGGAGCGGCTGCTCGGCGTGCGCGACGATCCGCGCAGCGACCTGTTTTCGCTCGGCGTGCTCTTGTATTTCTTCACCACCGGCGTGCGCCCGTTCGGCGAGAGCGAAACGCTGCGCGGCATGCGGCGCAGGCTTTGGCGCGATCCCTATCCGCCGCGCAAGCTCCGTCCCGATTATCCGCCATGGCTGCAGGAAATCGTGCTGCACTGCCTGGAGATCGAGCCGGTGTGGCGGCATCCCACGGCGTCGCAACTGGCGTTCGAACTCGCCCATCCCGACCAGGTCAAGCTGACGGCGCGGTCGGAGCGCTTGCAGCGCGACCCGCTCAGCACGGTATGGCGCCGCCGCTTCAACCAGGGTGCGACCGTCCCGAGAGCGAAATCCGACGTCTCGGCGCAACTGGCGTCGGGGCCGACCGTCGTGGTCGCGATCGACACCGAGGAGGGGTCGACCGCGCTCGACGAATGCCTGCGCCGTGCCGCCGCGCAACTGCTCTCGACCTTGCCCTTGGCGCGGCTCGCCTGCCTGAACGTGCTCAAGCTCGGGCGCATCACCATCGACCGGACGCTCGACGAGGAGGGCAACAACAAGCATATCGACCGCATGGTGGCGCTGCGGCACTGGGCGCAGCCGCTGGAACTCGACGAAGGCCGGTTCACGGTCCATGTGCTTCAGGCGATCGATCCCGCCACCGCAATCCTGGAATTCACCCGGGTCAATAACGTCGATCATATCGTGATCGGCGCGCGGCAGAATTCAATGATGCGGACGCTGCTCGGCAGCGTTGCCGGCAAGGTCGCCGCCGAAGCCGCCTGCTCGGTGACGGTGGTGCGGCCGCCGCGATCGGCGGCGGTGCCGCTGCAGGAAGGTGGCTAGGCCGGTTCAGGCGGTGCGTGTACTCACTCGAGGGTTTGGACGGGCGGCGCCTTTGAGCGCGGCGGGTTTGGCGCGGGAGAGCTGGCGACGCGGGCGCTCCGTTCGGCTGGGCCGACGGCCTCCGCCCGCGCGCCGCGCACGCTGTCCTTCGACGATTGCCTTCGGTTTCGGGACGAGCGCGAACCGTCGATTCCCCATGAGCGCGAAATCGAAGGTCCGGCGGTATAGCCGACGAATGCGCCGGCAACGGCCCCGACCGGGCCCAGCACGACGGCGCCGGCCACCGCGCCGAGCGCAGCATCACCGGCGCGCTGCGCGAGCGCGGCCGAGGGCGCGAGGGCCAGGAGCAATGCAGCGGTGGCGAAGGCCTTGATCATATCGGTGTCCCATCCGTGAAAGGCCGGATGCTGGCCTGCCTTTATGGCGAGATGGGTGACGCTTTGTGGCCGGAGCGTGGACTTTCAGGGTTCCGCGGCCCGTCTGTGGCCTGGAATTAGATCGCTTCGCCGCGCGCCAACGCCGCCGCGCCGCGAATCGCCGAAATGTTCGCCTTGTAGGATTCCATGGTGCCGCCCTTGAACACCGCGGAGCCGGCGACCAGTGCATTGGCGCCGGCGGCGGCGAGCTGGCCCGCGACGTCGGGCGCGACGCCGCCGTCGACCTCGATATCGATCGGACGTCCCGCCGTCATCGCCCTGATGTCGCTGACCTTGCCGAGCGCGGACTTGATGAAGGCCTGGCCGCCGAAGCCGGGATTGACCGACATCACCAGCACGAGGTCGATCAGGTCGATGACGTACTCGATCGCGCTCACCGGCGTGCCCGGGTTGAGCGAGACGCCGGCCTTCTTGCCGAGCGCGCGGATCGCCTGCAGCGAGCGATGCAGATGCGGGCCGGCCTCGGCGTGGACGGTGATATGATCGCAGCCGGCCTTTGCGAACGCCTCGAGATAGGGATCGCAGGGCGAGATCATCAGGTGCGCGTCGAAGATCTTCTTCGTATGCGGGCGCATCGCCTTGATGACATCGGGGCCATAGGAAATGTTCGGCACGAAATGCCCGTCCATCACGTCGAGATGGATCCAGTCGGCGCCGGCGGCGTCCACGGCGCGGACTTCCTCGCCGAGCTTGGCAAAATCCGCCGCCAGGATCGACGGCGCAATGACGAGGGGACGCGACGCAAACGGCTGGGACATCGGTGCCTTCCCATAGCTCTTCGAGGGGGCGGAATGGCCCCGCGTAACATGCAGGAGGGCCGGGGGCAATGTGCCGGCCGCGCTCGCCTGTGGGCGGAAAAATCTGCCGTGAGCGGCAGCTATTGCCGGGCTCTGCGCCCGGACGAAAAGTGCGAAAGCCCGATTTCATTGGGTTTTTCTGTGTGGCACGGCGCTTGCTGAGCAATGTGCACGGGATTGTTCGCCGCGCTTCCTGCGGCAGTGTTGGAGTTCCGCCATGTTATTTGCTCTGGGCGCCGCGTCGTCGGCGATCGATGCCCTCAAGGCGCTGACATCGTCGAAGTCGTCTTCGCAAACCAGCGGCGCCGGCCAGACTGCCCAAAATCCGTTCGCCCTTCTATCGTCCAACGCGTCGACTTCGGCCGGCGCGGGAATTGGCTCGGGCAGCGGCGGCGCGCAGATCTCACCGGAAACCATGAGCGCGCTGCTCGACGCGCAAAGCCAGTCCTCGGGCGGAGCGGACGCCGCTTCCAAGAGCCGGCACTCCGCACTGAAGGATCTGTTCGGACAGATCGATGGCGACGGCGACGGCAAGATCAGCAAGGAGGAATTCGAGCAGGCGCTTGGCGCCGGCGGCACCAACCTTGCGAACGCCGACAGCGTGTTCGGCAAGCTCGACAAGGACGGCGATGGCTCGGTCACCCTCAAGGAGCTGGCATCGGCGCTGAAGGGGAAGGGCCATCACCATCACCAGGCGAGCGACGCTTCCGGCAATAACGACGGATCAAATTCCGATCCATTCTCGCAGGCCCTGCAGGGCGCGACCACCACATCCGTTACCAACAGCGATGGTTCGGTGACGACATCGCTGACCTATGCGGACGGCTCGAAGGTGACGATGACATCGGCTGCTTCAGGCGGTTCGTCCAGCGCCGCGACGTCGTCCTACAATTTCATCGAGCAGATGATCCAGCGCCAGGCCAACGCGATTTCGTCCGCGGCCACGGCGTCGGTTTCGATGAGCGCGTGATTGCGAGACCCGGCGAGACCGCTTCGGATTGCGACCTAATCGAAGCGATCGCCCCACGCCGGTAGCGCACCCAGAAAGGGTAGCGCGGTCGCACTGTGAACGCCGCGCGCGATGGCGCGGGCGACCACATTGGCGGCGACCATGCCGAGTTCGGTGAGGCCGAACCGCGGATCGATCGGCTTCCTGCCGGTGGCGGCGGCGTAGACCACGTCGCCATCGGTCGGCGCATGCACGGGGTAGATGGCGCGGGCCATCCCGGTTTGCGCGATCATCGCGAGCCGCTTGGCCTGCGCCTTCGTCAGCACCGCGTCCGTGACGACGACCACCAGCGTGGTGTTCTCGACCGGCGTTGCGTCCGCGCCCCCCTTGAGGCGCGCCCTGAGCATGTCAGGCGTGAACGAGGGCGGCAGGCCGCGCCCGCCAAACTCGTTGCCCTGTTCGAACGGCGCCGCCCAGAACCACGGCCCGTCGCCGACCGTCGCGCTGCCGACCGCATTGACCACGGCCAGCGCTCCGACCATCAACCCGCTCCCGGTTTGCGCGGACGCGGAGCCAAGGCCGCCCTTGAAATTGGCCGTGGTCGCGCCGAAGCCGGCGCCGACGCTGCCGAGCGCGAAATCCGCAGCCGCAGCGCTCGCTGCGGCATAACCGAGATCGCGATAGGGCGGAAAACGACCCCATGCCTTGTTGCCGCCGTTGAGCAGGTCAAAGCAGATCGCCCCCGGCACGATCGGGATCACCGCATCGCGGACGCGAAAGCCGCGGCCCTGTTCGGCAAGCCAGGCCTGCACGCCGCCCCCGGCATCGAGCCCGTGCGCTGACCCGCCTGACAGCGCAAGGCCGTCGATGGCCTCGACCGTGCTTTCGGGCTTGAGCAGGGCGTCCTCGCGGGTGCCGGGGCCGCCACCGCGAACGTCAAGCGACGCGACTGCGGGGGGATCGAAAAGGATCGCGGTAACGCCGGAGGCGAGCGCCGCGTCGTGAGCGTGGCCGACGTGGACGCCGGATATATCGGTGAGCAGGTTTTTCAAGGCCGGTCCGTGACTGCGCGTTCCATCAACGGATATATCAGCCGCCGCCGGCGCTTCAACTGGCAAGCGCGGTCGCGATGCCGGTGTGGCCTGAAATGTACGGTCTTGAGACTATCGCTCCGCGCGCCGCAGACCGTTGCCGTCCACGGCGGCAACATCGCGGCGCGACACCGGATTGGCGGCGAACCGCCGTTGCGACAGCGGCACCGACAGGCGGCAGACGAGGCCTTCGGGACGCCAGTCGAATTCGGCCTGCCCGCCGAGTTGCGATTCGATGCTGGCGATCACGCTTCTGGTTCCGAAACCGCGCGATATCGGCTTCTCGACCGGCGGTCCGCCGCTTTCCACCCATGTAATCCGGAGCAGGTCTTCCTGATCCTCCCAGCTCACCGCGAGCCGGCCCGACAGCGTCGACAGCGCGCCGTACTTCGCCGAATTGGTGACGAGCTCATGCAGGGCCAGCGCGATGGTCTGCGCCGTCGCGGGCTCGAGCCTTACCTCCGGGCCGGAAAGTTCGATCTGCTCGCCGGTGGAATAGGGCGCGAGCTCCTCGTCGATCAGCTTGCGGATCTCGGCGCCTTGCCAGCTCGACAGCGACAGCACGGTGTGCACGCGCGCCAGCGCGTTGATCCGCCCCTCGACCGAACGGATATAGGTCTTGACGTTATCGCCGCGCGTCAGCCGGACGATGGACTGCGCCAGCGCGAGTGCGTTCTTGGCGCGGTGATCGACCTCGCGCGCCAGCAGGTTTTGCCGCTCCTCGGCCTGCTTGCGCTCGGTGATGTCGACGGTGACGCCGCTGACGCGGATGACGCGGCCGCCCCTGTCGGTGCTCGCGGCCGCCGTGCCGGCGCACCAGCGCATCTCGCCGTTGGGGCGGATGATGCGGAATTCGGTTTCGTATGATTTCGCGCCGCGGGCGAAGCTCGCCCACGCATCGTGCAGTTCCTGAACGTCGTCGGGGTGAAACAGCGCCTGGATATTGGCGGGCGTCAGTTCGAACTTGCCGGGGTCGAGGCCGAGGATCTGGTACTGGCCCTCATCCCACATGAAGTCGCCGTTGACCCAGTCCCAGTCCCAGGAGCCCATCTTGCCGGCGGCGATCGCAAGGCTGCGGCGCTGCTCGCTTTCCAGCAGGCGGGCGTGCGATTCCTCGAGCTCGGCGGTGCGGGCGCGAACGCGATCCTCGAGTTCGAGGTTGAGGCGTTCGAGCTGGCGCGTCTTGCGGTAGAGCTCGGCGAACACCTTGATCTTGGCGCGCAGCACCTCGGGCACGACGGGTACCGGAACATAGTCGACCGCGCCCATCTCGTAGCCGCGCAACCGGTCGAGGTCGCTGACCTGGATAGCGGAGATGAAGATCATCGCCGTCTTCTGGAAGCGGGGATGTTCGCGGATCATCGCGGCGAGCTCGAAGCCATCAAGCTCAGGCATGCAGACATCGACCAGGATGATGGCGACGTCGTTCTTGAGCAGGAACTCGAGCGCTTCGCGTCCCGACGAGGCCTTGACCAGATTCTCGCCGAGTTCCTTCAGGATGACTTCATAGGCGAGCAGCTTCGCCGGCTGATCGTCAACCAGAAGGATGTTTACTTTCTCTTGGTCCATCATCTGCTTCCGCACATCAGCGGTGTAACCACATTCGGATCGCGAGCAGCAACTGCTCGGTGTTGACCGGTTTGGCGAGATAGTCCGATGCGCCGGCTTCGAGACATTTCTCGCGGTCGCCCTTCATCGCCTTGGCGGTCAGCGCAATGATCGGCAGGCGGCTGAAGGACGGGTCCTGCCTGATGACGCCAATGGTCTGATATCCGTCCATCTGCGGCATCATGATATCCATCAGGACGATTGCGATATTCGGGGTCGATTCGACCAGCGCGACGGCCTCGTGGCCCGTCGTCGCGGTCAGCACCTTCATACCGCGCCGTTCGAGAACGCTCGACAGCGCGAAGATGTTGCGCGCATCGTCGTCGACGAGAAGCGCGGTCTTGCCAACAAGGTCCTCATCGGAACTGTTGAGCTTTTCGAGCATCCTCTGCTTCTCGACCGGCAATTCCGTGATCACACGGTGTAAAAACAGCGACGTTTCGTCGAGCAGGCGTTCCGGCGATTCGACGCCTTTCACCACGATGCTCCGCGCCATGGTGTGAAGTTCCGCGTCCTCCTCGGCCGAGAGTTCCCGTCCCGTGAACACCACGACCGGCACGTTCGTCAGCGTTTCGTCGTTGCGCAGGCGATCGAGCACCTCGAAGCCGCTCATGTCGGGCAGCCGCAGGTCCAGAACGACGCAGTCGCATGGCTGGTTCCGCAGCGTCGTCAGCGCATCGGCGCCGGTGTCGGCGGTGACGATCTCGATGTCGTCGTGTCCCAGCAGTTCGGTGATGCTCATCTGCTCGGCGGCATCGTCCTCCACGATCAGAAGGCGCTTGCGGCGTGGCTTGGCGTATTCCTTGATCTGCGACAGCGCCGCGCTGACGCCCTCGGTCGTGGTCGGCTTATTGACGAAGGAGAACGCGCCGCGCGCCAGCGCGTGCTGACGGTCTTCGTCGAGCGTGATGATCTGCACCGGAATGTGCCGCGTCAGCGGATTGTGCTTGAGCTGGCTCAGCACCGTCCAGCCGAGCATGTCGGGCAGGAACACGTCGAGCGACACTGCGGCCGGCTGGAACTGCTTTGCGAGTTCGAGCGCTTCGGTGCCGCGGCTCGCCACCAGCACCTTGAAGCCCTTGTCGCGCGCCAGATCGATCAGGACCCGCGCGTAATGCGGATCGTCCTCGACGATCAGCAGGATGGTGTCGCCCGGGGCGAGGTCGAGCCGATCGTCCGGCAATTGCTCGATCGCGCGTTCCTGGCTTGCCGCGACCTGGATCGCCGGCGCGGGCGTGAACGGCGAGGCGGCCGGGATGCGCGGTGCAACGGTCGGGCCGGAATATTTCAGCGGCAGATAGAGCACGAAGCTGCTGCCCTTGCCGGGCGCGCTGCGCAGGTGGATTTCGCCGCCGAGCAGGCTGGCGAGTTCGCGGCTGATGGCAAGGCCGAGCCCGGTGCCGCCATATTTGCGGCTGGTGCCGGCATCCGCCTGCTGGAACGCTTCGAAGATCAGCTTCTGCTTCTCCGTGGGAATGCCGATGCCGGTGTCGGTCACCTCGAAGGCGACGACGGCCGGCGCGTGGTTGAGGATCGGGTGTTCGGCGCCCCAGCCGCCGACCGCGGCCGATACGCTCAGGCTTACGCCGCCTTCCGCGGTGAACTTGAACGCGTTCGACAGCAGGTTCTTCAGGACCTGCTGCAGGCGTTTGGAGTCGGTCACCATGCTGCGCGGCAGGCTCTCGTCGACGCTGATGTTGAACGCGAGGTGGCGGTCGTCGGCTTCATGCCTGAACGGCCGTCCGACGGTCTCCAGCAGGTTCGACGTCAGGATCTCCTCGGCATCGACGGTGACGGTGCCGGATTCGATCTTCGAGAGGTCGAGGATGTCGCTGATCAGGTTGAGCAGGTCGGTGCCGGCGCCGTGGATGGTGCGGGCGAACTCGACCTGTTTCGCCGACAGATTGCCGTCCGGATTTTCGGTGAGCTGCTGGCCGAGGATCAGGATGCTGTTCAGCGGCGTGCGCAGCTCGTGCGACATGTTGGCGAGGAATTCCGACTTGTACTTCGAGGTCAGCGCCAGTTCCGTCGCCTTTTCCTCGAGCGCGCGCCGCGCCTGCTCGATTTCCTGGTTCTTTGCCTCGACCTCGACGTTGCGCTCGGCGAGCTGCTGCGCCTTCTGTTCGAGCTGATCGTTGGTCTGCTGCAGCTCCTTCTGCTGGGTCTGCAATTCGCCGGCAAGCTGCTGCGACTGCTTCAGGAGGCCCTCGGTCTGCATCGTGGCCTCGATCGAGTTGAGCACGATGCCGATGCTGTCGGTCAATTGTTCGAGGAAGGTCATCTGCGACGTCGTGAACGAAGAGATCGAGGAGAGCTCGATCACGGCCTTCACCTGGTTCTCGAACAGCACCGGCAGCACGACGATGTTCCTCGGGATCACGCGGAGCATCGCCGAATTGATCGGCGCTGTATTGTCGGGAATATCTGCGACCAGCCGATGACGCTTGTCCGTGGCGCACTGTCCGACCAGCCCTTCGCCGAATTGCACGACCTGCGGATGCGGATTGGCGGCGTTGCCGGCGTAGGACGAGAGCAGGCGCAATTGCGCATTGTCTGAATTCTCGACCTGGTAGATCACGCCCATATGCGCGTTGATCAGCGGCGCCAGTTCGGTCAGCAGCAGGCGGCCGACGGTGGTGAGGTCGCGCTGGCCCTGCAGCATGTTGGTGAACCGGGCGAGGTTGGTCTTCAGCCAGTCCTGCTCGGTATTGACCTGCGTCGTCAGACGAAGGTTGCCGATCATCGTGTTGATGTTGTCCTTGAGTTCGGCGACTTCGCCGCGGGCGTCGACCTGGATCGAGCGGGTCAGGTCGCCCTTGGTCACGGCGGTGGCGACTTCGGCGATCGAGCGCACCTGCGAGGTCAAATTGGCGGCGAGCAGGTTGACGTTGCCGGTGAGGTCCTTCCAGGTGCCGGCGGCGCCGGGCACGTTGGCCTGGCCGCCAAGCCGTCCCTCGACGCCGACCTCGCGGGCCACGCTGGTCACCTGATCGGCGAAGGTCGCGAGCGTCTCGGTCATGTTGTTGATGGTGTCGGCGAGGGCGGCGACCTCGCCCTTCGATTTCACCGTCAGGTTCTGCTTCAGGTCGCCGTTGGCGACCGCGGTCACGACCTTGACGATGCCGCGGACCTGCTCGGTCAAATTGGCCGCCATGAAGTTGACGGTGTCGGTCAGGTCCTTCCAGGTGCCGGCGACGCCGGGGACTTCGGCCTGGCCGCCGAGCTTGCCCTCGGTACCGACTTCGCGCGCCACGCGCGTCACTTCGCCGGCGAAGGCGTTGAGCTGGTCGACCATCGTGTTGATGGTGTTCTTCAGCTCGAGGATTTCGCCCTTCACGTCGACAGTGATCTTGCGCGACAGGTCACCGCGCGCCACGGCGGTGGTGACCTCGGCGATGTTGCGGACCTGCGTGGTGAGGTTGGCCGCCAGCAGGTTGACGTTGTCGGTGAGGTCCTTCCAGGTCCCGCCGACGCCGGGCACCACGGCCTGGCCGCCGAGCCGGCCCTCGGTGCCGACCTCGCGCGCGACGCGCGTCACCTCGGCGGCGAACGAGCGGAGCTGCTCGACCATCGTGTTGAGGGTGTCCTTCAGCAGCAGGATCTCGCCGCGAACGTCGACCGTGATCTTCTTCGACAGGTCGCCGCCCGCGATCGCGGTCGCGACCTCGGCGATGTTGCGGACCTGCGCCGTCAGGTTCGAGGCCATGAAGTTGACGTTGTCGGTCAGATCCTTCCAGGTGCCGGCGACGCCGGGCACCTGAGCCTGACCGCCGAGCTTGCCTTCGGTGCCGACCTCGCGCGCCACGCGCGTCACTTCGGAGGCGAAGGCGTTGAGCTGGTCCACCATCGTGTTGACGGTGTTCTTCAGCTCGAGGATTTCGCCCTTGACGTCGACCGTGATCTTCTTGGACAGGTCGCCCTTCGCCACGGCGGTGGTGACTTCGGCGATGTTGCGGACCTGGCCGGTCAGGTTGCCGGCCATCGAGTTGACGTTGTCGGTGAGGTCCTTCCAGGTGCCGGCGACGCCGGGCACGTTGGCCTGGCCGCCCAGCCGCCCTTCGGTGCCGACCTCGCGCGCCACGCGGGTCACTTCGCCCGCGAAGCGGTTGAGCTGGTCGACCATCGTGTTCAGCGTTTCCTTGAGCTGCAGGATCTCGCCGCGGACGTCGACCGTGATCTTGCGCGACAGGTCGCCGCCGGCGATCGCGGTCGCGACCTCGGCGATGTTGCGCACCTGAGCGGTGAGGTTGCCGGCCATCGAGTTCACGGAGTCGGTCAGATCCTTCCAGGTGCCGGCGACGCCGGGTACCTCGGCCTGGCCGCCGAGCTTGCCGTCGGTGCCGACCTCGCGCGCCACGCGCGTCACTTCGCCGGCGAAGGCGTTGAGCTGGTCGACCATCGTGTTCAGCGTTTCCTTGAGCTGAAGGATTTCGCCTGAAACGTTGACGGTGATCTTCTTTGACAGGTCGCCCTTGGCCACCGCGGTCGCGACTTCGGCGATGTTGCGGACCTGGGCGGTGAGGTTGCCGGCCATGGAGTTGACGTTGTCGGTGAGGTCCTTCCAGGTGCCGGCGACGCCGCGCACGTTGGCCTGGCCGCCGAGCTTGCCTTCGGTGCCGACCTCGCGGGCCACGCGCGTCACTTCGCCGGCGAAGGCGTTGAGCTGGTCGACCATCGTGTTGATGGTGTCCTTCAGCTCCAGAATTTCGCCGCGCACGTCGACCGTGATCTTCTTCGAAAGGTCGCCATTGGCGACCGCGGTCGTCACCTCGGCGATGTTGCGGACCTGAGCGGTGAGGTTCGACGCCATCGAGTTGACGCTTTCGGTGAGGTCCTTCCAGGTGCCGGCGA
Source organism: Bradyrhizobium sp. (assembly GCF_036735945.1). Lineage (GTDB taxonomy): Bacteria > Pseudomonadota > Alphaproteobacteria > Rhizobiales > Xanthobacteraceae > Bradyrhizobium. The sequence goes on from NZ_DAINNI010000098.1 coordinate 18,154, forward strand.
CGCCGAGCACATTGGCCTGGCCGCCGAGCCGTCCCTCGGTGCCGACTTCGCGCGCCACGCGCGTCACCTCGCCGGCGAAGGCGTTGAGCTGGTCGACCATCGTGTTGAGGGTTTCCTTCAACTGAAGGATTTCACCCGATACGTTCACGGTGATCTTCTTGGAGAGGTCGCCGCCCGCGATCGCGGTGGCGACGTCGGCGATGTTGCGGACCTGCGCCGTGAGGTTGGAGGCCATGAAGTTGACGTTGTCGGTGAGGTCCTTCCAGGTGCCGGCGACGCCGGGCACCTGGGCCTGGCCGCCGAGCTTGCCTTCGGTGCCGACCTCGCGCGCGACGCGGGTCACTTCCGATGCGAACGAGTTGAGCTGGTCGACCATCGTGTTGATGGTGTCCTTCAGCTCCAGGATTTCGCCGCGCACGTCGACCGTGATCTTGCGCGAGAGGTCGCCGCGGGCGACCGCGGTGGTGACGTTGGCGATGTTGCGGACCTGGGCGGTGAGGTTGCCGCACATCG
>NZ_DAINNI010000099.1:0-17890 GCF_036735945.1 Bradyrhizobium sp.
CATCGGTCACGAACACTTCGCCGTGCTGATACGGCGACATCGTTCCGGGATCGAGATTGAGATAGGGGTCGAGCTTGCGGAGGCGGACCTTGTACCCGCGAGCCTGCAGCAGGGCACCGAGTGCCGCCGAAGCCAGACCCTTTCCGAGCGAGGAAACCACGCCGCCGGTGATGAATATGTACCGCGCCATGGGATTCTACCTTTAAGGCCACTGCCCCGATTCTCCAAAACGAATCGCGTGCGCGGGCGAACATTTCGCCGGGCTGTGGGTGACGTTAAAAATGAAACGAATTCAGAGCATTGATGGGAAGTTCTGATGCAGGACGGTAGAGGCCGTCCCGCATGGCCACCCTGCTTTATTGCGAACGCGGCGCCTGCGGACCCGACGGGGCCTGCTGTTCGTCCACCTTCTTGAGCGTATCGAGCACGCCGCCCGAGGTCGGCGGGGCGACCGGCGTCGCGCCGCCCGGCTGCGATTGCGTCGCCGGCGCGCCGATGATCGAAGCCGGCTTGCGGTCGATGCCCGCCATCCATGCCAGCGCCATGCTGGTCAGGAAGAAAAGCCCCGCCAGGATCGCCGTCGTGCGCGTCAGCAGGTTGGCGGTGCCGCGGCTCGACATGAAGCCGGCGCCGCCGCCCATGCCGAGGCCACCGCCTTCGGATTTCTGCAGCAGCACGGTGCCGATCAGCACGGTAACGATCATGAGGTGAACGACGATGATGACGGTCTGCATCTCAAAACCTTCCGTCACAAGCCGAGTGCGCCGGGCTTCGGCTGCAGCAAGCGCTTGCGGGTTTTCGTGAAGTTGCGCGGTGTTACACGATCTGACGGGGCATTGTCACCCCCGTCAGCCGCTGAGGAGATAATTGCCGCAGGCGCGACGGCAAGGCTGTGCACACCCTTGGCCTGAGGGTCTTGCGTCCGTCGCAATTTCTCATATAATGGAAGAATGGATACTTTAATAGACGATCTGAGCAGCCGCCTCGCCCACCGCCTGCGGCTGGAGCGCGACAGCCGCGGCTGGTCGCTGGCCGATCTGGCCGAACGCTCCGGGGTCTCCAGGGCGACCATCAGCAAGATCGAGCGCGCCGAGGTCTCGCCGACCGCGGTGGTGCTGGTCCGCCTCGCCAGCGCCTTCGACCTCACCCTCGCGGGCCTGATGCTGCGCGCCGAAGGCCATGGCGGACGGCTGTCGCGCGCGGCCGACCAGGCGGTGTGGCGCGATCCCGAGACCGGCTATTTGCGCCGGCAGGTTTTCAGCCGGCCCGATCATCCGATCGAGATCATCAAGGTCGAGATGCCGGCCAGGCAGCGCGTGACTCTGCCCGCCGCATCCTATCTCCATATCCGCCAGGTGCTCTGGGTGCTGTCGGGCGCGCTGGTGCTGACCGATGGCGGCGAACGGCATGAGCTGCGCGCCGGCGACTGCCTCGGCTTCGGTCCACCAGCGGAGGTCACCTTCGCCAACGAAGGCAATGCGCCCTGCACCTATGTCGTGGCGCTGGTGCGGAGCTGACGCCGATGCTGGAGATCAAAGCCCTGAAGCCTTCGCCGGAAGTCTGCGCCGTGCTTGGCGAAATACTGATCGAGACGGTAGCGAATGGCGGCTCGGTCAGCTTCATGCATCCGCTGTCACGGGAAGCGGCCGAGACGTTCTGGTCGAAGTCGCTTGATGCGGCAGAGCGCGGCGAGCGGATCGTCCTCGGCGCGTTTGACGGAGATAAACTGATCGGGACCGTGACGCTGCTGCTCGATCTGCCGGCGAACCAGCCGCACCGCGCCGAGATCGCGAAAATGATGACGCGCGTCAGTCATCGCGGGCGCGGCATTGCCACCGCGCTGTTGCGCGAGGCCGAGCGGCTGGCGGTGGCGCATCAGCGCTGGCTATTGGTGCTTGATACCGCGGAGGAAGAAGGCGCCGCGGGTCTCTATGAGCGCGTCGGCTTCAAGCTGACCGGATTAATCCCAGATTACGCCCTCAAACCCCATGGCGGGCTGACGGGCACGCTGATCTACTGGAAGCGACTGCAGGAAGGCGTGCCCGCTTGAATTAGCACGCCGCCGCAATCGCCAGAAAATCCGAGGCCTTCAGGCTGGCGCCGCCGACCAGCGCACCGTTGACGTTGGCGACCGCCATCAGCTCCCTCGCGTTTGATGGTTTTACGGAGCCGCCATAGAGGATCCGCATCCTGCCGCCTTCCGCCTTGAAGCGTGCGCTGAGCTTTTCCCGGATAAACCGATGAACCTGCTCGACATCGGCCGTAGTCGGGGTGAGCCCGGTGCCGATCGCCCAGACCGGCTCGTACGCGACCACCAGATTGGCTGCCGTCGCGCCGTCGGGCAAGGAACCGGCGAGCTGGGTGCCGCAGACGTCCAGCGTCTGGCCGGCGTCGCGCTGCTTTTGGGTCTCGCCGATGCAGACGACCGCGACGAGCCCCGCCCGCCACACCGCTTCCGCCTTCTGCCTGATATCAGCATCGGTCTCGCCATGGTCGGCGCGGCGCTCCGAATGCCCGACGATGACGGCGCTGGCACCGGCATCGGCGAGCATTTCCGCCGAGAGATCGCCGGTATGGGCGCCCGAGGCCTTGGCGTGGCAATCCTGGGCGCCGACGGCGAGCTTCGAGCCGAGCGCCTTGTCGGCGAACGCGGCGATCAAGGTGGCCGGCGGACAGACCAGCAGGTCGGCCTTGCCGGCCAGCGCACCGGCGCCGGCGATCATCGCCCCGAACTCGGCCAGCGAGGATTTCAGGCCGTTCATTTTCCAGTTCCCGGCGATCAGCGGCCGGATGGCATCGGTCATGTCGATTATCCCGCAAAAATCAGCGTTGCAGATGCGCTATCAGAGGTGGGCGGCCAGTTCCAGATACCGAAGCGCCGATAGCTGTGCCATTAACCGCTTCAATTAGCCCGCCGGCTCGAGGTTGCGGGGGGGCTTTTGCCACTTTATGATGCGTTTTCAACTCGGTGACGCCCTGTTGTGGATTCGGTCCTGAACCGAATTCCCTTCGGGCACGACCCGGTTCCCCTCTCCTTAAAAAACAAGTTGGATCCATGCTTCGAGGAATGCGGAAAGCCTCATCAAACTGGCTCGGCAAGATAGTCATGGCCACGGTGATGGGCGTCTTGATTGTCAGTTTCGCAGTGTGGGGCATTGCCGACATCTTCAAGGGGTTCGGCCAGTCGTCGCTCGCCAAGGTCGGCAAGATCGAGATTTCGACCGATCAATTCCGCCAGATCTATACCGAAAGGCTGCAGCAGCTCGGCCGCTCGTTCGGCCGTCCGTTGACCTCTGAACAGGCCCGGGCCTTCGGGCTCGACCGGCAGGTGCTGCGGCAGACGATTGCCGAGGCCGCGCTGGACGAGGAAGCGCGACGGATGGGACTCGCCCAGTCGCCGGAAGAGACCATGCGGCTGATCTACAACGATCCGAATTTCCAGGGACTGGGCGGCAAGTTCGATCCCGCCCGCTTCCAGGCGACGATCCGCCAGTTCGGCTACACCGAGCAGCGCTATCTCAACGAGCAGCGGCGCGTTGGCCTGCGCCGCCAGATCGCCGGCACCGTCTCCGCCGGGCTCGAGCCGCCGAAGACCATGGTCGATGCCCTGACGCGATTCCAGAACGAGCAGCGCTCGATGGAGTTCGTCAAGCTCGACGCCGCACAGGCCGGCACCATCGATCCGCCCTCGCCCGAGGCGCTTGCCGCCTATTTCGAGGATCGCAAGACCCAGTTCCGCGCGCCCGAATTTCGCAAGCTTTCCTTCGTCGTGATCAGCCCCGAAGAGCTCGGCAAATCGATCGAGGTCTCCGACGACGACGCCAAAAAACTTTTCGAGCAGCGCCGCGACCGCTTCGGCACGCCCGAGAAGCGCGAAGTCTCGCAGATGTTCTTCCCGAACGAGAGCGAAGCGCAGGCCGCGCGCGGCCGCATCACCTCCGGAGCGTCGTTCGACGACATCGCCAAGGAACGCAACCTCAATCCTTCCGACGTCGAACTTGGCACCATCGCAAAGACCGCAATCATCGATCCCGCGATTGCGGACGCGGCGTTCTCGCTGCCCTCGGGCGAAGTCAGCCAGCCGGTGCAGGGCCGCTTCGGCGTGGCGCTGGTCAAGGTCGGCAAGATCGAGCCGGGCGTGACACCGACCTTTGAAAGCCTCGCCGCCCAGATCAAGAAGGAGATCTCGACCGAGCGCGCCCGCGTCAAGGTCAACGAAATCCAGAACAAGATGGAAGACGAGCGCAGCGGCGGCGCCAATGTGGTGGAGGCTTCGGCAAAGCTTGGCCTGACCCCGGTCACGATCGAAGCCGTCGACCGTTCCGGCCGCGCGCCCGACGGCCAGCCCGTCGCCAATATTCCGCGCGGCCTCGACGTGGTGTCGCAGGCCTTCAACAGCGACGTCGGCGTCGACAACGAGCCGATCCAGTTTGCCGGCGGCCATGTCTGGTACGACGTGCTCGGCATCACGCCCTCGCGCGAGCGGCCGCTCGACGAGGTCCGCGCCCAGGTCGAGGCGAAATGGCGCGAAGACCAGATTTCGAACCGGTTGCGCACCAAGGCCACCGAGATGGTGCAGAAGATCGAGCAGGGCAGCAGCCTCGCCACCGAAGCCGCCGCGGTCGGCGCCAAGGTCGAGACCGCGACGGGCTTCCGCCGCGACGCCTCGCTCACGGGCGTGCCGTCCAATGCCATCAGCGCGGCGTTCCGCACGCCGAAGGATGGCGTCGGCCAGACACCGGGCGCCGGCAACAGCGAGTGGATCGTCTTCCGCGTCACCGACGTGACCGTGCCCCAGGTCGACGCCAACTCCGAGGAGATGAAGAAGCTGAAGGAGACGCTGCTGCGTGGACTGAGCGACGAACAGCTCGCGCAATATGTGGCGAAGATCGAGTCCGTGATCGGCACCTCCATCAACCAGGCCGCCTTCGCGCAGGTGACGGGCGCCAACAATTGAGCATAATGACACCTCCATCCCGAGGCGCGGCCAGCGGGCCGCGCCTCGAGGGATGAACGCCGGGGCCTCATCGTTCTTCCCCGCGGTGAGGCCGCGATTTTGAAAGCCAAGCGATGGACGATCTCAAATCAATCATCGGAAAAGTCGCCACCGGCGCGACGCTGTCGCGCGAGGAAGCGGCCTCCGCCTTCGACGCCATGATGTCCGGCGAGGCCACCCCTTCGCAGATGGGCGGGCTGTTGATGGCGCTCCGGGTGCGCGGCGAAACCGTCGACGAAATCACCGGCGCGGTGTCGGCCATGCGCGGCAAGATGCTGCGCGTCAACGCGCCAGCGGAAGCCGTGGACGTGGTCGGCACCGGCGGCGACGGCTCCGGCTCGGTCAACGTCTCGACCTGCGCGGCCTTCATCGTTGCAGGCGCCGGCGTTCCCGTCGCCAAGCACGGCAACCGCGCGCTGTCCTCGCGCTCCGGCGCGGCCGACGTGCTGGCCTCGCTCGGCGTCAAGATCGACCTGACGCCGGATCAGGTCGGCCGCTGCGTCCGGGAAGCCGGCATCGGCTTCATGTTCGCGCCCGCGCACCATCCGGCGATGAAGAATGTCGGCCCGACCCGGGTCGAACTCGCTACCCGCACCATCTTCAACCTGCTCGGTCCGCTCTCCAACCCTGCCGGCGTCAAGCGGCAGATGGTCGGCGTGTTCTCCAGGCAATGGGTGCAGCCGCTGGCGCAGGTTCTGAAAAATCTCGGCTCCGAATCCGTCTGGGTGGTGCACGGCTCCGACGGGCTCGATGAAATCACCCTGACCGGCCCGAGCTTCGTGGCGAGCCTCGACAACGGCAAGATCACCACCTTCGAGGTGAAGCCGGAGGACGCCGGCCTTGCCTGCTGCAATGTCGATGCCCTCAAGGGCGGCGACGCCGAAGCCAACGCTGTGGCGCTGCAAGGCGTGCTGAACGGCAAGCCCGGCGCCTATCGCGACGTCGCGCTGCTCAACGCCGCGGCGGCGTTGATCGTCGCCGGCCGCGCCAGGGATCTCAAGGAGGGTGTCGCGATCGGCGCGAAATCGCTCGATAGCGGCGCGGCAGCCGAACGGTTGAAGCACCTGATCGCGGTCTCGCGCGGCTGACAGGAGGCCTTGAGAGATGTCCGATATCCTGAAGAAGATCGAGGCCTACAAGCGCGAGGAAATCGCAGCCGCGAAGAAGGCGCATCCGCTCTCCGAAGTCGAAGCACGCGCCAGGGCGGCATCGCCGCCGCGCGGCTTCGTGTCCGCTATCCGGGAAAAGCTCGCGCGCGGCGATTATGCGCTGATCGCCGAAGTGAAGAAGGCCTCACCCTCCAAGGGACTGATCCGCGCCGATTTCGACCCGCCGGCGCTGGCAAAGGCTTATGAAGCCGGCGGCGCGGCATGCCTGTCGGTGCTGACGGACGCGCCCTCGTTCCAGGGCCATCTCGATTTCATGGTGGCGGCGCGCGCGGCCACCAGCCTGCCGGTGCTGCGCAAGGATTTCATGTTCGACACCTATCAGGTGGTGGAAGCCCGCGCCCACGGCGCTGACTGCATCCTGATCATCATGGCCGCGCTCGATGATGCCATCGCGGAGGATATCGAGGACGCGACAATTGCGCTCGGCATGGACGTGCTGATCGAGATCCATGACCGCGCCGAACTCGACCGTGCGCTGAGACTTCGCTCGCCGATGATCGGCGTCAACAACCGCAACCTGCGTACCTTCGAGACGACGCTCGCGACCAGCGAGGCGCTGGCGCCGTTGATCCCCCGAGATCGCCTGATGGTCGGCGAAAGCGGCATCTTCACGCCTGACGATCTCGCCCGCCTCGAACGCGTCGGCATGTCGACCTTCCTGGTCGGCGAAAGCCTGATGCGGCAGGCCGATGTGACGGCGGCGACGCGCACGCTGCTGACGCGCGCGAGCGCGCCGCGTGCGACCGGAACCGGCTAGAACATGGCGCAGAAGGCTTCCAAAGGCGGCGCCGCCCTCACCCATATCGGCTCATCCGGCGAAGCACGGATGGTCGATGTCTCGGACAAGCCGGCAACCGAGCGCACCGCGGTCGCCGAGGGCCGCGTGGTCATGACCATGGCGACGCTCGACCTGATCGTCTCCGGCAACGCCAGGAAGGGTGATGTGCTCGGCACGGCGCGCATCGCCGGCATCATGGCGGCCAAGCGCACCTCGGACTTGATCCCGCTGTGCCACCCGCTGGCGCTGTCCAGGGTGAGCGTCGACATCACGCCCGACAAGAAGCTTCCCGGCTGCATCGTCCGCGCCACCGTCAAGGTCACCGGGCCGACCGGCGTCGAGATGGAAGCGCTGACCGCGGCCTCGGTCGCGTGCCTGACCATCTACGACATGATCAAGGCGGTCGAGCGCGGCGTTCGCATCGAGGGCATCCACCTCGTCGAGAAGCTCGGCGGCAAGTCCGGGCATTACCGCGCGAAGCGGTAATCGGGGCGCCTCCCGGTTCCATGGTCAGGCGACGGACCCCTGTGGTTGCCGGCCGACCCCGCCGCCACCGCGACTAACCTTTCATTAACCAGACTTCCTAACGTCAACTCCATATCGCCGCGATATCGAAGTCGTGGGCCGGGTTGGGAGAGCGCCGCTACCGGCAGTTCAATTCCCGGCAACGATCTCGCCCATGGCTTCGACCGGCACACATTCATTCAGTATCGCCTCCGCTTTTCGCGGCGGCCCGATCCGCTGGCTGATCCTGGGCGGCGTGCTTCTGATTGCCGCCATCGCGATCGGCGCGACCATCATGGCCGGCGATTTTCGCGAGCGCGCGCTGCGCAACAGCGAGCGTGAGCTGGAAAATACCGTGCTGCTGCTCGCCCGCCATTTCGATCAGCAACTCGAGGATTTCGAGGTCGTCCAGAAGGACCTGATCGGGTTCATGCGGTCCAGCGGGATCGCGACGGCCGAGAACTACAAGCGCCGGATGTCCACCCGCGACATCCATCTGATGTTGAAATCCAAACTGGAGGCGCAGTCCTATGTGGGCGGCATCAACGTCTTCGACGCCGACGGCAACCTGATCAACACGTCGGCAGCCTGGCCGGCGCCTGTGGTCAACTCCGCGGATCGCTCCTACTTCCAGATATTCAAGTCCAGCCCGCAATCGCCGGAAATGCTGGTCGATCCGGTCTACAGCCGCATCACCGGCGCCTGGACCACGGTGATCGCGCGCAAGGTCAGCGGCCCCCGGGGCGAATTCCTCGGCGTCATCGGACGCGGCATCGAACCTGCCAATTTCGAAAAATTCTTCGCCACCATAGCCCTCGCGCCCGGCACCTCCATCGCCATGCATCACAGCGACGGCACGCTGCTGGCCCGCTATCCGCATGTGTCCGAACTGATCGGCAGGAATTTCAAGGACGGACCGCCGACGCAGCGGCAGGTATTCGAGCTGCCCCGCAGTAGCTCGCGCCTCACCAGCCCGATCGACGGCGAGGACCGGATCATCGCCTCGCGGCGGTTGACCAATTTTCCGATGGTGATCGTGGCGACGAGCACGACAGCGGCGGCGCTGGCCGACTGGCGCGAGCAGATCGCAATGCTGATCGCCATCGCCGGGCTTTCCGTGCTGGCGATCGCCGCCCTGCTGGTTCTCGTGGTCCGCAAGCTTTCGCAGCAGCACCGCGCATCGAAGCGACAACTGACGCTGGAAAAGCAACGCCTCGATACCGCCGTCAACAACATGACCCAGGGCCTGCTGCTGTTCGATTCGAAGCAGCGGCTGATCATCTGCAACAAGCGCTATCTGGAAATGTACGGCCTTTCGGCCGACATCGTTAAGCCGGGCTGCAGCTTCCGCGAGGTGATCGCCCATCGCAGGAACACCGGATCATTTGTCGGCGACGTCGATCATTATGTCGACGTGGTGCTGCGTGACATCGCGCAACGCAACGTCATGGTGATCACGACGCCCGACGGACGCTCGATCCAGATCGTCAACGAGCCGGTGCCGGACGGCGGATGGCTCGCGACCCACGAAGACATCACCGAGCGCCGCCGCGCCGAGGAGCGCATCACCCATCTCGCCCATTATGACGCGCTGACCGATCTGCCGAACCGCACGCTGTTCCATGAGCGGCTCAAGCGCGAATTGGCCCATGTCGCGCCGAACCGGCAGCTCGCGGTGCTCTATATCGACATCGACGAATTCAAGAGCGTCAACGATTCGCTCGGGCACATGATTGGCGACGAGCTGTTGAAGTCGGTCGCGGCCAGCCTCGCGGCTTGCACACGCAAGAGCGATTTCGTGGCCCGGCTCGGCGGCGACGAGTTCGCGATCGTGCAGACCGGCATCGAGGATACCGACGACGTGATGATGCTGGTCAGCCGCATCTTCCAGGCGATCCGCTCGCCCTACCATTGCCTCGGCCACCAGGTGACCACCGACGCCAGCATCGGCATCGCGCTGTCGCCGCAGGACGGCTCCGACATCGACCAGATCCTGAAGAATGCGGATCTGGCGATGTATGCCGCCAAGGCCGCCGGCCGCCGCACCTATCGCTTCTTCGAGCCTGACATGGAAGCCGAGGTTCGCGCCCGCCGCAGCCTGGAGATCGACCTGCGTCAGGCGCTGGTCGATGGCGGCTTCGAGGTCTACTACCAGCCCTGCCTCAGCCTGCAGACCAACGCGATCACCGGCTGCGAGGCGCTGGTGCGCTGGCGCCATCCGCGGCGCGGCATGATCTCGCCCGCCGAGTTCGTGCCGCTCGCCGAGGATACCGGGTTGATCAACCAGCTCGGCGAATGGGTGCTGAATACCGCCTGCAAGGAAGCGGCAAGCTGGCCCGGCGGTGTCAGGCTTGCGGTCAACGTTTCGCCGGTTCAGTTCAGGAGCGGCACGCTGGCGCTGAAGGTTATGGCAGCGCTCGCCGAGTCCGGCCTCGCCGCCGACCGCCTCGAGCTCGAGATCACCGAAGCGGTGCTGATCCGAGACGACGAGACGGCGCTTGCCGTGCTGCACGACCTGCGCGGGATCGGCGTGCGTATCGCGCTCGACGATTTCGGCACTGGCTATTCCTCGCTGAGCTACCTGCAGCGCTTCCCGTTCGACAAGATCAAGATCGACCGCTGCTTCATTACCGGCATCGCCGAGCCGGAAGGCTCGTCCTCCATCGTTCAGGCCGTCGTGAAGATCGCCGCCGATCGCCACATGACGACGACGGCCGAAGGCGTCGAGACCGCAGAGCAGCGCGACCTGCTGCGCGAACTCGGCTGCTCGGAGATGCAGGGCTATTTGTTCAGCCCGCCGAAACCGGCGGCGGACATCAGGCCGATGCTTTCGCGGTACGTGCCGCGCCCCGACGCCGCGCCCCCGGATCACTCGCGCAAGCTCAAGAGCGAGGCGCGTTCAGCGTAGAGCTTCTGCGGCGCTGGCACCGTCGTTGCGAGCGAAGCGACATGCGGTACTGCCGGCCTGGAGACCCCGGCCAGAGTGACGCGCAACCGGCGTCAATCGAACGCCACGCCTACCCTGTAGTCCTTGCGCCAGACGACGTGGCAGGGCAGCTTCAATCGATCCTCGGGCAAGACCAGTGTGAAGGCATCGGGGATGCGAATCCGGTCGGCAAAATCCAGCGCCGCTCCCGTGGTCGAAATGTCGCGAACCGTGCACGGATATTTGTCGCCGCCATACTCGATCTTGGCGGGCTTCATGACGCGGACACGTGGCGCGATACGAGTTTCGACCATCGCAAGTGCTCCGCTCCACCCCTTGGAGGCTCTGTCCCTCCGCCAATATCGCAATCAAAAGTTAAATGTTCCGGAACGGCAACTTCCGAGCGTTCCCGGTGGCGCCGCGCAGCCGGTTGTCCGCCGCGATCGGCACGTAGCGCTGGCGGAGCGAAGCGCAATCCGGGATTCTTCACGCATCGAGACCTCCCCGGATTTCGCTCTCTGCGCCATCCGGGCTACAAAACCCCTCGAACATGTTGGCTTAAGAAGAGCCCTTCCTGCTCGCCTTGACGACCAGGGCCTGTATCGGGCCGATCGTCTTTGCCACCATCCGGCTATAGCCCGCGCCGTTGAAATGATTGTCTCCGGAGAGGATGAGTGCGGGATTCTTGTGGTCCTCGACATTGTAGACCGGCGGGCGAATGAAATAGCTCTCGATCCCCCTGGCTCGAAGGCGACTGACAATGCCGGCTACATTCGCCTGCACTTCCGCGCGGCTCTTGCCGTGTCGGATCACATCGTTGATACCGACCCAGATAACCGCGACGCGCGTACCCGCCGGCACCGCGGAGTCCAGCCGCGCTGCGAGACCGGCGCTTGTATCGCCATTGATACCGCCATTGCTGACACGAACATCCAGCCCGCGCGCCCGGAGAGCCGCTTCCAGCTTGCTCGGATAATTCTCCGAAGGTGAGACGCCCTTGCCGTAAACATTGCTGTCACCGATGACGGCGACCTGGACCTGCGCGTGGGCAGCACTCGCAAACGCGGTCGCGAATATGAAAGCGGCAGTAGCCAGCGAGGCCAGGATGGCCTGCGGTCGTGTCGGCAATATCATCATGTGCCCCTCGATTGATTGGATCAAAATGGCTAAAGTCGGCAGAGAGCCCGCCGATGCAAAACGGCAGTCAACGATCTATAGCGGGTTCGTCCGCGTCAATACCCAAACGGGTAACGCCCCCTATCTTTGCCATCGCGCGCGAAGCGATGCGCGGGGCCGCTGGCGCCTGCCATCGCTTCGCTCATCCAGGCGTCGCTGTGCGCGACGACTAGAGCCGCGACTTCAGGGGCACCCGAAACGTCCGAAACCCCTCCAACTCCGGAAACAGATCGGCTACTTCGCGCGAGGCGAGCAGGACCGCGGCCGGGACTTCCCCGCTGACCAGCCGCTCGACCGCACTGGCTTTTGCTTCGCTGAACTGGACTTCGGCGGCTCCCGCCGCCATCAGCGCGGCGCTGACGCGTCCGCTCGAGGCAGACTGCTTCTCCGTGATCGCGATGTTCTTGTTGTTCAGGTCGGACAATGAATTGATCTCGGGGCGCGCCAGCACGAGAGCGACCAGATTGTCCTGATCATCGAGCGAACCGGATGCGGTCGTTCCGATCTCGCTGGCCTTGCTGGATGCCGTGTCCGATGCGGGCGCCGCCGGCCGTGCGGCGATATCAAGCGTTGCCGGCGGAATGGCCTTGCCCGTTGCTGCAGGGGCGGATCTGGGGGTGGCGACCTCTTTGCTGTTCGACGCCTTGGTGCTGGCCGCCTTGCCGTTCGACGCCGGCTTGCCGGCGTGCGGCGCGGCGCGGGAAGCCGGCGCGCTGTGCCGTGCCACGCGCCGGCGGGCCACGGGTTCGATCCGCTCCAATTCCGCCCCGGCCGGCGCTGCGAAGCTGGTCTCGCGTTCCTCGTGGCGCCGGGCGGACTGCGCTCGGTATGACCAGTCCATATAGGACTGGCACGCGCGGTTGCACGGTTGACCGTCGATATAGACGACGCCGGGTGAATCGAGCGGTTCTGCCTGCAGCGCGCCACCCGAACCGAGCAACAGGATCAGGGTCAGCAAAGTCTGATTTCTCGACATGACTACTCCGTTTGAGCACGCAATCGAGCGGGAACCGGTCGGTGGAATATCTCGCGCGAGCTACGGCCGACTGAAGACGGAGTTTCAAAAAAGGACACCCATTCTACTTTGCATGGGGTTGTTTTCGAGATTTTGCGTCCGAGCCTTGCGGGGCGCCGCCGAAGGGCATCGGCATCACGTCATGGCGAGGCGCAGAAGAGACGAAGCAATTCATTGCTTCTGCGCATGGAGAGCGAGACGGATTGCTTCTTTGGCGTCGGGCTGCCCCTAATTCGGCACCGCGCGCTTGGCCACGGTCGGGCCGTTCGCGTTCACGGTGACGCCGCGCAGCAAATTGTATGCTGCGATCAGCGCCTTGTCGTCCTTCTCGTTCGGCGGGACGTAGGCCTGCGATCCGGCCTGCTCGGCACCGTCGGCGGCGAGATGGCCGCGCATCGAGGCCTCGCCCTTCAGGTCGGTGCGGCCCTTCAATTCATCCGGCACGTCCTGCAGCACCTCGACATCGGGCGCGATGCCCTGGGCCTGGATCGAGCGGCCCGAGGGCGTGAAATAGCGCGCGGTGGTCAGCGCCAGCGCCCCATTGCCCTGGCCGAGCGGAATGATGGTCTGTACCGAGCCCTTGCCGAAGGTGCGCGTGCCGATCAGCGTCGCGCGCTTGTGGTCGCGCAGCGCACCGGCCACGATCTCGGATGCCGAAGCCGAGCCGCCGTTGATCAGCACGACCAGCGGCTTGCCCCTGGTGATATCACCACCACGGGCGGTGAAGCGCTGGGTTTCCTCCGCGGTGCGGCCCCGCGTCGAGACCACCTCGCCCCGGTTCATGAAGCTGCTCGATACCGATACCGCCTGGTCGAGCAATCCGCCGGGATTGTTGCGGAGATCGACGACATAGCCCGCGAGCTTGTCGGCCGGGATCTCCCTGGCGATGTTGGCGAGCGCCTTCTTCAGGCCGTCGGTGGTCTGCTCGTTGAAGCGGGTGATCCTGATATAGCCGATATCGCCGCCTTCGGTGCGGTAGCGGACCGGCCGCACCCGGATGATCTCGCGCATGATCGCCACATCGATCGGCGCGGCGGCGCCCTTGCGCATGACCTTGAGACGGATCTTGCTGTTGGCGGGGCCCTTCATCCGGCTCACCGCCTGTTCGAGGCTCAGGCCCTGGATGGCCTCGTCGTCGATCTGGGTGATGACATCCCCCGACAGCATGCCTGCCCTGGCTGCGGGCGTATCGTCGATCGGGGTGACCACCTTGACGAGGCCGTCTTCCATCGTGACCTCGATGCCGAGCCCGCCGAACTCGCCATGGGTGGTCTCCTGCATGTCGCTCCAGCCCTTCTCATTCATGTAGCGCGAATGAGGATCGAGCGCGGAGATCATGCCGTTGATGGCGCCTTCCATCAGCTTGGAATCGTCGGGCTTCTCGACGTAGCTGGATTTGACCCGCTCGAACACGCTGCCGAACAGATTGAGCTGGTTGTAGGTGTCGGAACGGGTCGCGGCCTTTGCCGCTGCCACCACATGGGCGCCCTGCGGTCCCGCCACGAGAAGGGTCAGGCACACACCCGTCGCCGTGCCGAGAAGAAAGGCAAAATTCCTGCGCATGTGGGGCGTCCCTTTTCCCTAACGGACGCCCGCGATTTGCGGTGAATCGGCGCCCCTGTCCCGGCACCGCCAACTCACAATGGCTTTTTGGTCGGATCAAGGCACCGCCGGCCCGGACCGTTACGGTCGCCTTGAGCGTGTGATATCCCGGCAACGCTTGGCGTCTGTCGCGAGAAGACCAGGACCGTCAGGAGGCCTTATTGGCCTCCTGCAGCCCGTTTTGCCAGGTCGAGGGCCGGGTTCCAAAGCCGCGCTTGGCGCGGGTGCCCAGCCAGTAGCCGAATTGCGGGGGAACGTTGCGAAATGGCCCGTCCACACCGAGCTTCAGCGCCGCATCCATCGGCCAGTTGGGATTGTTGAGGATTTCCCGACCCACCGCGATCAGATCGGCCTGCCCGTCGCGCAGGATCTGCTCGGCCTGGTCGCCATGGATGATGAGGCCGACCGCCATGGTCATGATGTCGGCCTGCCGCCGGACATGTTCCGACAGCGGCACCTGGTAGCTGTATTTGATTTCCTTGCCGAGGATCGGCGCCACGTCGGTGATGCCGCCCGAGGAGCAGTCGATGACGTCAACGCCCCTGGACTTGAGAATCCTGGCGAGCCGCGCGCTCTGTTCCGGCCCCCAGCCGGCATTGTCCTCGACCGAGAGGCGGACGAACAGCGGCTTGTGCTCGGGCCAATGCTCGCGCACCGCCTCCGTCACCTCGATCAGAAACCGCATGCGCCCCGCTTCCGAGCCGCCATATTCGTCGCTGCGCTGGTTGGAACGCTCCGACAGGAACTCATGCACGAGATAGCCGTGGGCGCCGTGCAGTTCCAGCACGTCGAACCCTGCCGCATCCGCGCGGCGCGCCGCCTGCCCCCAGACCTGCACCAGATCCTTCACTTCCCGCGTCTCCAGCGCACGCGGCACCGGCCATTTCTCGCTATGGGCAATCGCGCTCGGCGCCACCGGCTGCCAGGCGTCCCAGTCCTCGATATCGGGCGTCCGCTGCAGCGGCCGGTCGCCTTCCCAGGGCCGGCTGGCGCGCGCCTTGCGGCCGGAATGGCCGAGTTGAATGCCGACGGCCGCGTTCTGCTGCTTGATGAATTTGACGAGGCGGCCGAGCGGCTCGATGAACTTGTCGTCCCAGATGCCGAGATCGCCGACCGTGCCGCAGCCGCGCCGCTCGACCTTGGTCGATTCCACCACGACAAGGCCGGCGCCGCCGGCGGCGAATTTGCCGGCGTTCATCAGGTGCCAATCGGTCGGAAAGCCCTTCACCGCCGAATATTGATGCATCGGCGGCACCACGATGCGGTTCTTCAGCGTGACGCCTCGGATCGTCATCGGAGAAAACAGCAGCGCTTCCGTCATCGGTACCACCCTCGCTTTACTTGGCCTTGCTCGCCACGCCTTCGGCGGATTTGGCCTTCGGCTTGGCCGGCGTCGCCGCTTTTGGCGCCGCGCTGTCGCCGCGCATCGTTCCCCAGGGATCCGTGCTCTTCTGTTCCGGAATGTTGCCAAGCGATCTGCGGTAGGCCCTCTCGGCGTCCTTTTCGGCGGTGATTTCCGTCTGCGTCTTGGCCTTGTCCTCCTCGCCGTACCTGGCAGGGCCATTCTGGGCCTGCGCCGGTCCGGCCAGCAACCCAACCACAGCCGCACCGCCCAAAATTCTGCCCAGGATTCTCATGCCGTCACTCCCTGTTTGATCCAACGCATAGCATAGCTCGCGCATCGGCTTAAATGGCGGATTGCGCGGAAAATCGCGCCGCCCGTTGCCCATGACCGACCAGTTTTGTAAACGACAGCCATGAATTCGCCGCCAGCACCCCACTCCGCCGACGTCCTGCTGTTCGACCTCGGCCGCGTCGTACTCGACATCAATTTCGATCAGGTGATGGCGTGCTGGGCCGCCCATGCGGGCTGCAACCCTGCGGACCTCGCCGCGCGCTTTATCGTCAACGACAGTTTCAAGCACCACGAGATCGGCCGGATCGACGATGCCGCGTTCTTCGCAAACCTGCGCCAGTCGCTTGGCATCGGCATCACCGACGCCCAGTTCCTCGAAGGCTGGAACGCGATCTTCGCCGGTGAAATGCCCGGCATCGCGCCGCTCCTGACCGAGGCGGCCAGGCGCATGCCGCTCTACGCCTTCTCCAATACCAACCCGGCGCATGTGGCCCATTTCTCCGCGGCCTACGCCGGTGTCCTGAGGCATTTCCGCGAGATATTCCTGTCCTCGACGATCGGTTTGCGCAAACCCGACGCCGAGGCCTATGATCACGTGATAAGAGCGATCGGCGTGCCGGCGCCGCGGATCCTGTTCTTCGACGATTCGGCCGCCAATATCGAAGGCGCGCGGGCGCGCGGCCTTTCTGCCATCCACGTGACATCGACGGATGACGTGGCAAGGGCACTGACCGCACTTGGAATTTAAGCACTTGGGAATTTGAGGAGGTCTGCCCGTGGCGTTGATGCCGGTTGACGATGCGTTGTCCGCGATCCTGAGTGACGCCGATCCCCTGCCCGAAGAGATGATCGCGCTCGATACCGCCCATCATCGCGTACTGGCGCGTGACGTCGCGGCGCGGCGGACGCAGCCGCCGCAGGCGATGTCGGCGATGGACGGCTATGCGGTGCGCGCGGCTGACGCTGCCGATCTGTCGGCCCGGCTGAAGGTGATCGGCGAGGTCGCCGCCGGACGCCCGTTCGAACGCAAGGTCGGCCAGGGCGAGGCGGTGCGCATCTTCACCGGCGGCGTGATCCCCGACGGCGCCGACGCCGTCATCATCCAGGAAGACACCGCGGTCGATGGCGACCACATCACCATCACGGAAGCCGCCGTCCAGGGCCGGCACATCCGCGCCGCCGGCGTCGACTTCCGCGAGGGCGACGTCCTGCTGACCCGCGGGCGCCGCCTCTCCGACCGCGATTTGTCGCTTGCCGCCGGCATGAACTACCCGGAACTCGCGGTGCATCGCCGTGCGAAAGTGGCTGTGCTCGGCACAGGCGACGAGCTGGTGATGCCCGGCACGATCCCCGGCCCCGGCCAGATCGTCTACTCCAACGGCTATGGCCTGCGCGCGCTGGCGCGGGCCGAGGGCGCCGAGGTCGTCGATCTCGGCATCGCCGCCGACACGGTTGCCGCCACCACGGAAGGCATCCGCCGTGCCCGCGAGGCCAACGCTGACATCCTGATCACCATGGGCGGCGCTTCCGTTGGCGACCATGACCTCGTCAAGCGATCGCTCGAGGTCGAGGGGACGACCATGGCGTTCTGGCGGATCGCGATGCGGCCGGGCAAGCCGATGATGCACGGCAGGCTCGGCGCGATGCGGGTGATCGGCCTGCCCGGCAATCCCGTATCCTCCTATGTCTGCGGCTTCCTGTTTTTGGTGCCCCTGATTCGCGCTCTATCGGGCCGCGACCACATCCATCACGTCAGGGAAAGCGCCGTCCTGGGACGCGACCTCGCCGCCAACGATCAGCGCGAGGATTATCTGCGCGCCCGTCTCGAAGAGGGCGATGACGGCACGCTGACCGCCGTGCCGGTCAACCATCAGGACTCCTCGCTGCTCGGGAATCTCGCTGCGGCACGGGCACTTCTGATACGTCCGCCATTCGCACCGGCTGCCGCGAAAGGGTTGCGTTGCGAATTGCTCCGCTTGCCGGAATGACGCCATGAGCGATGCTTATCGCGACAGCCTCAATGCGTTCACCTGAAATTAAGTGGTTGCGGAACACATATCGAACATATAGTGTCCGTTCATGATTTGT
>NZ_DAINNI010000100.1:0-17695 GCF_036735945.1 Bradyrhizobium sp.
TCGTCGGCGGCTGCTGCGGCACCACGCCGGACCATATCGCCGCGATTGCCGCCGCGGTCGCCCCGCACAAACCGCGCATCGTCCCCACGATCGAGCCGCGGCTGCGGCTGTCGGGCCTCGAGCCGTTCGAGCTCACGCCGGCAATCCCCTTCGTGAACGTCGGCGAGCGCACCAACGTCACCGGCTCGGCGAAATTCCGCAAGCTGATCACCGCGGGCGATTACAGCGCTGCGCTGCAGGTGGCGCGTGACCAGGTCGAGAACGGCGCGCAGATCATCGACATCAACATGGACGAGGGCCTGCTGGATTCGGAAGCCGCGATGGTGACGTTCCTCAACCTCGTCGCCGCCGAGCCCGATATCGCCCGCGTCCCTGTCATGGTCGACTCCTCGAAGTTCAACGTGATCGAGGCCGGCCTGAAATGCGTGCAGGGCAAGCCTGTCGTGAACTCGATCTCGATGAAGGAGGGCGTGGAGAAGTTCATCCACGAGGCCCGGATCGCACGCCGCCACGGCGCGGCTGTCGTGGTGATGGCGTTCGACGAGGTTGGTCAGGCCGATACGTTCGCGCGCAAGACCGAGATCTGCAAGCGCGCCTACGACATTCTGGTCGGCGAGGTCGGTTTTCCCCCTGAGGACATCATCTTCGACCCCAACATCTTCGCGATCGCGACGGGTCTGGAAGAGCACAACAATTACGGCGTCGACTTCATCGAGGCGACGCGCTGGATCCGCCAGAACCTGCCGGATGTCCATATCTCGGGCGGCGTCTCGAACCTGTCGTTCTCGTTCCGCGGCAACGAGCCGGTGCGCGAGGCGATGCATTCGGTGTTCCTGTATCACGCCATCAAGGCCGGCATGGACATGGGCATCGTCAATGCCGGGCAGATGATCGTCTATGACGACATCGATCCCGAATTGCGCCAGGTTTGCGAGGACGTCATCCTCAACCGCGATGCCGGCGCCGCCGAGCGGCTGCTGGCGCTGGCGGAGAAGTTCCGCGGCAAGGAGAAGCAGACCAAGGAGCAGGATCTGGCCTGGCGTGAATGGCCGGTCGAGAAACGTCTGAGCCACGCGCTGGTGCACGGCATTACCGAGTTCATCGAGCAGGATACCGAAGCGGCGCGGCTGACGGTCGAGCGTCCCTTGAACGTGATCGAGGGACCGCTGATGGCCGGCATGAACATCGTCGGCGATCTCTTCGGCGACGGCAAAATGTTCCTGCCGCAGGTGGTGAAATCCGCCCGCGTGATGAAGCAGGCAGTCGCCTATCTGATGCCGTTCATGGAAGAGGAGAAGGCGCGCAACCTCGCCAGCGGCGCAGATGCCGGAGGCCGCAGCGCCGCCGGCAAGATCGTGCTCGCGACCGTAAAGGGAGATGTCCACGACATCGGCAAGAACATCGTCGGCATCGTCCTGCAGTGTAACAATTACGAGGTGATCGACCTCGGGGTCATGGTGCCCGCCAACAAGATCATCGAAACCGCGAAGGCGGAAGGCGCCGATATCATCGGGCTGTCCGGCCTGATCACGCCCTCGCTCGACGAGATGAGCTTTCTCGCCGGCGAGATGGAGCGGCAGGGCATGAAGATGCCGCTATTGATCGGCGGCGCCACCACGAGCCGCGTCCACACCGCGGTCAAGATCGACCCGAACTACAAGGGCGGGCCGGTGGTTCATGTCAACGACGCCAGCCGCGCGGTCGGCGTCGCCTCCTCGCTGCTTTCGCCCGACAAGCGCGACACCTATGCCGCCGATATCCGCGCCGAATACGCCAGGATATCCGCTGCGCATCTGCGCGCGCAGGCCGACAAGAAGCGGCTGAAGCTGGCCGATGCCCGCGCCAATGCGGTCAAGGCCGACTTTGCCAGGACGCCGCCGAAGAAGCCTTCGTTCCTGGGGCTGAAGAGCTTTGAGGCCTATGATCTGGCGGAACTCGCCGAATACATCGACTGGACGCCGTTCTTCCAGACCTGGGAACTGACCGGGCGGTTCCCGGCCATTCTCGACGATCCCAAGATCGGCGAAGTCGCACGCTCGCTTTATGATGATGCGCGCAAGATGCTCGATCGCATCATCAAGGAGAAATGGTTCACGGCGCGCGCGACCGTCGGCTTCTGGCCGGCCAACGCCGAGGGCGACGACATCTCGGTATATGCCGACGATACGCGCACGAGGAAGATCGCCACCTTCCACACGCTGCGCCAGCAACTGGAGAAGCGCGAAGGCCGCTTCAACGCCGCGCTGTCCGACTTCATCGCGCCGAAATCTTCCGGCGTGGCTGACTATATCGGCGGCTTCGTCGTCACCGCGGGAATCGGCGAGGACGCGGTCGCCGACCGCTTCAAGAACGCCAATGACGATTACTCCTCGATCCTGTGCAAGGCGCTGGCCGACCGGCTCGCCGAAGCCTTTGCCGAGCGGATGCACCAGCGCGTGCGCAAGGAATTCTGGGGCTACGCGCCGGATGAGGCGCTCGCTTCCGACCAGTTGATCCTGGAACAATATGCCGGCATTCGCCCGGCACCCGGCTATCCCGCGCAGCCCGACCACACCGAGAAGGCGACGCTGTTCCGCCTGCTTGACGCGGAGAAGACCGCCGGTGTGAAGCTGACCGAGAGCTTTGCGATGTGGCCGGGCTCGTCGGTGTCGGGCCTCTATTTCTCGCATCCCGAAAGCTACTATTTCGGCGTCGGCAAGATCGAGCGCGACCAGGTCGAGGACTACGCCGCGCGCAAGGGCATGAGCGTCGGCGAGATCGAGCGCTGGCTGGCCCCGGTGCTGAACTACATTCCCTCGCAGCAGGCAGCGCCTGCCCCGGCAGCGGAGCCCGTCCCCGCCAACGACGTCACCTCGCACCCGCCCGGCTGCACCTGCGCCGTGCACCTGGCCTGGCGCAAGAAGGCGGTGGGCGGCTGATTTGTCATCACCGGGCTTGACCCGGTGATCCATCTTCACAAGAGTCTCGCGAAGTTGATGGATGCCCGGATCAAGTCCGGGCATGACACGGTGCCCGAGGCTCCCCCATGAAATTCTTCTCGTTCTGGCGATCGCTGGCGAGCTTCCGGGTTCGCATCGCGCTCAATCTGAAAAACGTGCCGGCCGAGGTCGTATTCGTCGACCTCGACGCCAACGCGCACCGCGATCCCGAATACAGGAAGATCAATCCGCAGATGGCGCTGCCGGCGCTGGTGGAGGATGACGGCACCACGCTGTTCCAGTCGCTCGCCATCCTCGAATATCTCGATGAGAAGTATCCCTCCCCGCCGCTGCTGCCCGCCGACCTGAACGGCCGCGCCCGCGTCCGCGCGCTGGCGCTGATGGTCGCCTGCGAGGGCCATCCGCTGCTGACGCCGCGGGTGCGGCGCTATCTCGACCACGAACTGAACCTGCGCGACACCCAGCAGGCGGCGTGGCGGCGGCACTGGACGGTGGAAACGCTGGCGGCGCTGGAGGGACATCTTGCCGGCCACAAGGACACCGGGAAGTTCTGCCATGGCGATACCCCGACGCTGGCCGACATCTGCATGGTCGGCCATGTCACCGTGGCGATCACGCAGCAGATCGATTTGAAGATCTATCCGACGGTAAAGCGCATTTTCGAGACCGCCATGGCGCTGCCGGAGTTTTCGAAAGCCCATCCGCTGGCGCAGCCGGATACGCCGGAGGCGATGCGGACAAAATAGTGCAGGCCGTCAGCCCTTCGGCGGCGCCAGCGGCTGCACGATTTCCTTGAACGGCGGCAGCGCCTCGCAAGCGTCGGAATGCGCCTTCAGCGCGGAATAGCGTGCATCGAACAGCGCGGGATGCGCCTCGCCCACAAAGCGCAGCACGCAGGCGACCGCGATGTCGGCATGGCCGATCTTCCCGCCGGACCAATACGGCGTCTTGACCGCGGCGCGCTCCTTTTCCAGCACCTCCAGCACGCCTGCGATCTGTGTCTTGCAGCGTTCGACCCAGAGTTCGAGCTGCCTGTCCTTGCGCAGCACGCGCTCGTACAACAGGCTGACGCCCTTGTCGCCAAGCCCCATCGCCAGCGCGCAGATGCGCTGCTGCTTCCGGCGCGCCTCGCCGCCGCGCGCGATCATCGCCTTCCCCTCGCCGACGCGATCGTCGAGATAATCCAGGATCATCGCGCTCTCGATCAGCGCCTCGCCGCTATCCAGCACCAGCGTCGGCACCCGGCGCAGCGGATTATGGGCCGCGATCTCATCGGCATCGCCGAAGGTCGACCACGGCCTATGCTCGAAGTCGATGCCATAGAGCCGCATCGCGATCGCAACGCGGCGGACAAAGGGGGAATCGAACTGGCCGATCAGGATCATGTTGTTTTCATCACTCTTCAGGGCGGATGGAGCAGCCAGTGTAGTAGACTGTCATCCCCTGCGAAAGCGGGCCATCCAGTACGCCGCGGCATCTCGGCTCTATCGCAACTTCTCTGGAATACTGGCCCCGCTTTCGCGGGGATGACAATGGAGGAGGACGCGCTACTCCCCCTCGTCGCTCGCCAGCACGCCCTTCACGGCCCTCGCCCATCCCGCAAGCTTCCGCTCGCGCGTCGCCGCGCTCATCGCCGGCTTGAAGCGGCGTTCGAGCCGCCAGTTGTCGGCGAATTTTTCCGGCTCCGGATAAACGCCAGCACTCAGCCCGGCGAGATACGCCGCACCCAGCGCCGTTGTCTCCTGGATCATCGGGCGGTCGACGGGAGCATCCAGCAGGTCGGCGAGGCGCTGCATGGTCCAGTCGGAGGCGGTCATGCCGCCGTCGACGCGGAGCACGTTGGCGGCCTTTTCGCCGGGCCAGTCGGCGCGCATCGCTTCGCGAAGGTCGTAGGTCTGATAACAAACACTTTCCAGCGCGGCATGCGCCAACTCGGCCGGGCCGGTGTTGCGGGTCAGGCCGAACAGCGCGCCGCGCACGCGCGGATTCCAGTAGGGCGCCCCCATGCCGACGAAGGCCGGCACCAGATAGACGCTCTGCATGGAATCGGACTTGTCGGCGAGCGGGCCGGTCTCGGACGCCTGCTTGATGAGCCCGAGCCCGTCGCGCAGCCATTGCACCGCGCTTCCTGCGACGAAGATCGAGCCTTCGAGCGCATAGGTGCGCTTGCCGTCCAGTTGATAGGCGATGGTGGTGAGCAGCTTGTTCTTCGAGGCCACCGGTGTGGCGCCGGTGTTGAGCAGCGCGAAGCAGCCGGTCCCGTAGGTCGACTTGATCATGCCGGGCTCGAAGCAGGCCTGGCCGATGGTCGCGGCCTGCTGGTCGCCGGCGATGCCCGAGATCGCAATCGAGCCGCCGAACAGGTCGGCATCGCTGTCGCCGAATGTGGCGGAGGAATCCTTCACCTCCGGCAGCATCGAGCGCGGCACGCGCAACAGTTTCAGCAGTTCGTCATCCCATTCGCCGGTGTGGATGTTGAACAGCAGCGTGCGCGAGGCGTTGGTCGCGTCGGTAGCATGCACCTTGCCGCCGGTGAGCCGCCACAGCAGATAGCAATCGACGGTGCCGAACATCAGTTCGCCGCGGCCGGCGCGTTCGCGCGCGCCCGGCACGTGATCGAGGATCCAGGCGACCTTGGTGCCGGAGAAATAGGGATCGATGATCAGGCCGGTCTTCGCCGAAATCGCCGGCTCGTGTCCCTCAGCCTTCAGTTTGGCGCAGATGTCCGCGGTGCGGCGGTCCTGCCAGACGATGGCGCGGTGCACGGCCTGCCCGGTGGCGCGGTCCCACACCACGGTGGTCTCGCGCTGGTTGGTAATGCCGATCGCGGCGATGTCCTTGGCCTTCAGCCCGGCCTTGTCCAGCGCCTCGCGGCAGACCTGCAACGTCGAGGTCCAGATGTCCTCCGGCTCGTGCTCGACCCAGCCGGAGGCCGGAAAATGCTGCGGGAATTCCTGCTGCGCGGTGGCGGCGATGGAAATGTCGCCGCGGAACACGATGGCGCGCGAGGACGTGGTGCCCTGATCGATGGCCAGCACAAAGGACATGACGCTGCTTCCCCGGGAGGTCGGTTGGTCGGGGAGAGGCAATCCGATTGGGCGGCGAAGGTCAATATCTCCGTCGTCCCTGCGAAAGCATCGCGAAAGCAGGGACGACAGCGCCTCACGTCGCCGCTGTGGTCACGCCACCGTCGACCACGATGGTCTGGCCGGTCATGAAGGTGGAGGCGTCCGAGGCGAGATAGGCGACGGCGCCGGCGATTTCCTCGGGTTCGCCGATACGGCGCAGCGGCGAGCCTGAGGTGCGGCGCTTGAGGTTGTCAGGGTCTTCCCACAGCGCACGGGCGAAATCCGTCTTGACGAGTCCCGGCGCGACGCAATTGACACGGACGCCCTTCGGGCCCCATTCGCCGGCGAGGCTGCGGCAGAGCGCGAAGTCGGCGGCCTTGGAGATGCCGTAGGCGCCGATCACGGTCGAGCCGCGCAGGCCGCCGATCGAGGAGATGATCACCACCGAGCCGTTGCCGCGCTCGGCCATCTGCGGGATCGCGAGCGCGCAGAGCCAGATGTTGCTCTTGACGTTGGAGCCCATGATCTTGTCGAAGGCCTCGTCCTTGATGTCGAGCAGCGGGCCGTAATAGGGGTTCACCGCGGCGTTGCAGACGAGGATGTCGACCTTGCCGTAATGCCTGGTGGTACCCGAGATCAGCGCCTCGACCTCCTCGCGGCGCGAGATGTTGCAGGGGATGACGTGGGCGTCACCGCCGGCCTTCTTGATGCCCTCCGCAACTTCCTGGCAGGCGTCCGTCTTGCGGCTGGAGATCACGACCTTGGCGCCGAGCTTGGCGAGCAGTTCTGCGGACGAACGGCCGATGCCGCGGCTGGAGCCGGTGATGACGGCGACTTTGCCGGTGAGATCGAACGGGGTGTTCTTCACTGGGTGTGCTCCCTCTTTGTCTTGTTCGTTTGCATTCTCTATCCGTCATGGCGGGGCTTGTCCTGGCCATCCACGACTTCCTTTCCGGCAAAGACGTGGATGCCCGGGACAAGCCCGGGCATGACGATCTTTGTACGGTTACAGTGCGACCTACAGCGAAGACGCTACACCAGCCCGCCCGCGTCGGTGACGCGGCGCAGGTGGTAGTCGGTGTCGCCAAAGGTGTTCTCGATCATGGTCAGCCGCTTGAAGTAGTGGCCGATCTTGGCTTCCTGGGTCATGCCGATGCCGCCGTGAAGCTGGATCGACTGCTGGCCGATGAACTTGCCTGATTTGCCGATCTGCACCTTGGCCGCGGCGACCGCGGTGGCGCGCTCCCTGGCGCTGTCGAAATCGGCCGCCATGGTCGCGAACATCGACATGCTGCGGGCCTGCTCCAGCGCCACGAACATGTCGGCGGCGCGATGCTGCAGGGTCTGGAAGCTGCCTATCGGCACGCCGAACTGCTTGCGGGTCTTGAGATACTCGACGGTGGTCTTCAGCGATTCATCCATCGCGCCGACGGCTTCAGCGCACATCGCGGTGCGGGCTTCGTCGACCACGCGCTCGACCAGCGGCAGGCCGTTCTCGGGATCGCCGATCACGGCATCGCTGCCTACCTCGACGCCGGTGAAGGTGATGTCGGCGGCGTGCAGGCCGTCCTGGGTCGGATAGCCCTTGCGGGTGACGCCCTTGGCATTTCCCGGCACGATGAACACGCCGATGCCGGTCTTGTCATGCCGGCCACCCTTGGTCCGCGCGGTGACGATCAGCGTGTCGGCATTCTCGCCGTTCAGCACGACGAATTTCTCGCCGTCGATCACGTAAGCCCCGCCCTTCTTCTTGGCCGTGGTCGAGACATCGGCGAGGTCATAGCGCGAGTTCTTCTCGAGCTGCGCAAAGGCAAAGCTCTTGCTGCCGTCGATGATGCCGGGAATGTGCGCGGCCTTCTGCTCGGCGGAGGCGCCGTGGCGCAGGAAGCCGCCGCCGATCACGACGGTGGCGAGATAGGGCTCCAGCACCAGCGCCTTGCCGAGCGCTTCCATCACGATCATGGTCTCGACCGCGCCGGCGCCGATGCCGCCATCTGCCTCGGCGAACGGCAGGCCCAGCAGGCCCTGCTCGGCCAGCTTGTTCCAGACGGCCTTGCTCCAGCCGCCCTTCTCCTTCTGGTACTTCTTGCGCGCTTCGAAATCGTAGGAATCCGTCAACAGGCCGTCGATGCTTTCCTTGAGAAGCCGCTGCTCCTCGGTCAAATCAAAATCCATGTTCTTTTCCCTGACTACACGTCGTCACTAGAATTATCTGTGGCTGGCTTCTCAACCTCGCCCCGCTTGCGGAGAGGTCGGCGCGCAGCGCCGGGTGAGGGGGTACGGTCTCTCGGCTATCGTTGCTCGGAGAGAGGCCCCTCACCCCTACCCTCTCCCCGCGAAGGGCGGGGAGAGGGAGAGGATCAAAGCCCCAGCACCGCCTTGGTGATGATGTTGCGCTGGATCTCGTTGGAGCCGCCGTAGATCGAGACCTTGCGGTTGTTGAAGTAGCTCGGGGCGATCTGGGCGGTCCAGTCCATCGTCTCGTTGGAGCCGTCGTCGCCATGCACGTCGTAGGGCGCGGCAAACGGGCCGATCACTTCCATCAAAAGTTCGGTCGTGGTCTGCTGGATTTCCGAGCCCTTGATCTTCAAGACCGACGATGCCGGATTGGGCTTGCCCTTGCCGTGCTTGCCTTCATCGGCGACGACGCGAAGCTGCGTCAGTTCGAGCGCCTTCAGCTCGATCTCGCAGGCCGCGAGCTTCTCGCGGAAACCCTGGTCCTCGATCACAGGCCTGCCGTTCTGTTCGACCTTGGAGGCGAGATCCTTGATGCGGCGCAGCCGCTCCTTGGAGACGCCGACGCGGGCGATGCCGGTACGCTCGTTGCCGAGCAGGAATTTTGCGTAGTCCCAGCCCTTGTTCTCCTCGCCGATCAAATTCTCGACCGGCACCTCGACGTCGTCGAAGAACACTTCGTTGACCTCATGGCCGCCATCGATGGTCTCGATCGGACGCACGGTGACGCCCTTCGACTTCATGCTGAAGACGATGAAGGAGATGCCCATCTGCTTCTTGGCATTGGTGTCGGTGCGGCAGAGGCAGAAGATCATGTCGGCGTGCTGGGCGAGCGTGGTCCAGGTCTTCTGGCCGTTGATGATGTACTTGTCACCCTTGCGCTCGGCCTTGGTCTTGAGCGAGGCGAGGTCCGATCCCGAGCCGGGCTCCGAGAAGCCCTGGCACCACCAGTCTTCGACACTGGCGATGCGCGGCAGATACTGCTTCTTCTGCGCCTCGTTGCCGAAGGTGTAGATGACAGGGCCGACCATGCTGACGCCGAAGGCGAGCGGCGCCGGCGCCGGATGCATCTGCAGCTCTTCGTTGAAGATGTAGTGCTGCACCGAGGTCCAGCCGGTGCCGCCATATTCCTTCGGCCAGTGCGAGACGCCCCAACCCTTCTTGTTCAGGATACGCCACCAGGCGACCATCTCGTCCTTGGAGAGGTGACGGCCCTCGACCATCTTGCGCCGCGTCTCCGGCGGCACGTTGTCGCGGAAGAAGGCCCTTACTTCTTCACGAAACGCGATTTCTTCCTTGCTGAAAGCGAGATCCATCGGATCCTCCTGTGAGCGAATGAATTGCGGTCTAAGCGACGTCTTTTTTGGTGTTGGCGGTGCGTGAAGGCTGTTGCTGGATACGAAGCTCGTGGCGCGACAATTTTCCGACCGGCGTGCGCGGCAGCTCATCGACGAAATCGACCGCGGCCGGAAGCTCGTGCTTGCCGAGCTTGCCGGTGAGGAAGGCACGCAGCTCATCCAGCGTGAACGGCTTCATGCCGTCGCGCAGCTTGATGAAGGCTTTCGCCGCCTCGCCGCGGTAATCGTCCGGGATGCCGATCACGAGCACTTCCTGCACGGCTGGATGGGTATAGATCGCCTGCTCGATCATCTGCGGATAGACGTTGAAGCCACCGGAGATGATCATGTCTTTCTTGCGGTCGACCAGGTAGAAATAGCCGTCGGCGTCGACGTAGCCGATGTCGCCGGTGAGAAAGCGGTCGCCGACGAAGGCCTCCGCGGTCTCCTTCGGCCTGTTCCAGTAGCCCTTGGTGACGTTCGGGCCGCGAATGCGGATCTCGCCGGTTTCGCCCGTTGGCATCACCCTGGTCGGGTCTTCCAGCGACACCACGTCCATCTCGATGCCGGGCAGCATCAGGCCGATCGAGCCGGGCTTGTCGGGCCCTTCTTTCGGATGCGCGGTGCCGGGCGAGCAGGTCTCGGTCATGCCCCAACCGCTCTTCAGCTTCATGCCGACCCGCTGCTCGAGGATCCGCGCGACCTCGATCGGTAGCGGCGCGCCGCCCGAGCCGACGCTGACCAGCGAGGACAGATCGCGCTTGTCGAGATCGGGCAACGCCGCGATCGCGATCCACATCGTCGGCACGCCGGGAAACGCCGTTGCGCGCTTGACCTCGATGTCGCGCATCACGGCCGCGACGTCGAAGCGCTGGTGCAGCGAGATCAGATTGCCGCGCCGGATCGACGACAGCAGCACCACCGTCAGCGCGTAGATGTGGAACAGCGGCAGCACGCAGATCACACGCTCGATCGCGTTGCGCTCGGCGCGCGATGGCTTGCCCCAGACGTCGTAGATCGAGACCGCCGAGGTCAGATTGCCGTGGCTGAGCATGGCGCCTTTCGGCAGGCCGGTGGTACCGCCGGTATATTGCAGCAAGGCGACGTCATCAGCGGTGAGCGCAGGCCATTGCTGCGGCTTCGTCGCGCCGTCGGCGAATTGCCGGTAGGTGATGATCCTTGAATCATCAGGCAGCGCCGTCTGCGGCGTGCCCACCTTGCCCCAATGATCGTCCTCGCAGACGATCAGGCGATCGAGCAGGCCCTTGTCGAGAAATTTCAGCGCGGTCGGCAGCAGCGCCGAAAGATTGCTGGTGGCCAGCACCCGCGCGCCGGAATCGGAGAGCTTGTGGGAGAGCGCGATCTCGCCGTCGAGCGGCGACAGATGCACGATGCGCGCGCCGGCCTTCAGCGCACCGAAGAAATTGACCGGATGATCAGGCGAATTGCCGAGAAACAGCGCGACCGAATGATCCTTGCCGTAGCCGGCACGCAGGAACGCACTGGCGGCCGCCTCGACCAGCGCTTCGAGTTCGCCGTAGCTGATCGGCCGGTCCCGGAATTCGAGCGCCGGGCGCGAGCCGAACTCAGCGGCGGCCGCCGACAGCAGGTCCGGCAGCGTGCCACGCGCGATCGTGTCGTCCCAGCGGACGCCTTGCGGATAGAACTGTTCGCCGAGATGGGTCATGCGTGTCTAGCGACAAGAAAGGTCGTCATTCCGGGATGACCTTGAGGCCGGACCCGGAATGACGGGGTGGATCGACATCAGGCCGCCTTCGACTGCGCCGCGAGCGAGGCAAACGTCTTGCCTTCCGCGGCTAGACGCTGGAGCAGCGGCGCCGGTTCGAGCGAGGGATCGTTGGTCTCCCTGGCGTAGTGGGACAGGCGGTCCGCGATCTGCTTCAGGCCCACCGTATCGGCCCAGAACATCGGGCCGCCGCGATAGATCGGCCAGCCGTAGCCATAGAGCCAGATCACGTCGATATCGCTCGGACGCGCCGCGATGCCCTCCTCGAGAATGCGCGCCCCCTCGTTGATCATCGGGTACATCATGCGCTCGAGAATTTCCTCGTCGCTGACGGCGCGGCGCTTCTTGCCGAGCTTGTGCAGGGTCTCCTCGATCAGCTTCTCGACATCAGGATCGGGCAGCGGCGAGCGCGAGCCACCTTCATACTTGTAGTAGCCCTTGGCGGTCTTCTGGCCGAAGCGGCCAGCTTCACACAGCGCGTCGGCGATTTCCGACTTGATGCCGCGGTCCTTGCGCGAGCGCCAGCCGATGTCGAGGCCGGCGAGATCGCTCATCGCGAACGGGCCCATCGGCATGCCGAACTTGGTGACGACGGCGTCGACCTGCTGCGGCAGCGCGCCTTCGAACAACAGCTTTTCCGACTGCTTGCCGCGCTGGGCCAGCATGCGGTTGCCGACGAAGCCGTCGCAGACGCCGACCACGGCCGGCACCTTGGCGATCTTGCGCGAGATCGCCACCGCCGTGGTGAGCGCATCCGGCGCGGTCTTGTCGGCGCGGACGATCTCGCACAGCTTCATGACGTTGGCGGGCGAGAAGAAGTGCATGCCGAGCACATCCTGCGGACGCTTGGTCTCCTTCGCGATCTCGTCGATGTTCAGGTACGAGGTGTTGGAGGCGAGCACGGCGCCCGGCTTGGCAAACTGGTCGAGCTTGCCGAACACTTCCTTCTTGATCGCCATCGTCTCGAACACGGCCTCGATCACCAGGTCAGCGTCCTTGACGTTCTCGAGACCCACCTTGCCGTCGATCAGCGCCATGCGCTTGGCGGGCGCATCCGCCGGAATGCCGCCGCGTGCGGCGGTGGCTTCCCAGTTCTTCTGCATGATGCCCATGCCGCGCTTGAGCTGTTCCTCGCTGGTCTCGATCAGCGTGACCGGGATACCGGCATTGGCAAACGACATCGCAATGCCGCCACCCATGGTACCGGCGCCGATCACGGCGACGCGGTCGACCTTGCGCGACCTGGTTCCATCAGGAACGCCGGCGATCTTCGAGGCCTCGCGCTCGGCGAAGAAGGCGTAGCGCTGCGCCTTGGACTGGTCGCTGGAAACCAGCTTGAGGAAACCTTCGCGCTCCTTCTTCAGGCCTTCATCGAACGGCAGCTCGATCGCGGCGCGCACGGCGTCGGCCGCGGCGAACGGCGCTTCCAGGCCCCTCGCCTTCTTGGTCATCGCAGCGACCGCGTTGGTAAAGATCGAGATGTCGGCCTTGGCCGCCGCCAGCTTGGAATCGTCATCGCGCAGCTTGCGCAGCGGGCGCTTCTCGGCCACCACCTTGCGGGCGAAGGCTTCGCCGCCCGAGGCCGGACCTTCGACGATCTCCTCGATCAGGCCGTTCTTGAGCGCCTCCGCCGCACTGATCGGATCGCCGCCGACGATCATCTTGACGGCGAGTTCGGGGCCGACCGCGCGCGGCAACCGCTGGGTACCGCCGGCGCCGGGCAGAAGTCCGAGTTTCACTTCAGGCAGGCCGAGCCTGGCTTCCTTCACCGCCACGCGATAGTGGCATGCCAGAGCGACTTCGAGGCCGCCGCCCAGCGCGGTGCCGTGAATGGCGGCGATGATCGGCTTCGGCGACTTTTCCATGAGGTCGAGCACCTCGGCGAGACCCGGAGGCTTCGGCGGCTTGCCGAATTCGGTGATGTCGGCGCCGGCGATGAAGGTGCGACCGCCGCAGGTCAGAACGATCGCCTTCACTTCGGCGTCGGCGATCGCGCTCTTCATGCATTCGAAGATGCCGCCGCGCACCGCCGCACTCAGCGCGTTGACCGGAGGACTGTCGACCGTGACGATGGCGATGTTGTCATGACGCTCGAGTTTTACCACTTCGCTCACGGCACTCTCCCTTGATCGCTTGTTCTTGGATGCCACCCAATTTGTGTTGAGTGGCTACGGCTATTCTACTAATTTCGCACTGCGAAATTTAATTCCACATCTTGACACGGAGGGTTATTTTGAAGCACGTCCCTTGTCAACGAGCTCATCGGCAGTAGCGGGTAATGAAACGTCCAGGGAAGAAAGTGGCGACTGATCGCAGCTTCGTCGTCGCGCTCTCCCGCGGACTTGATGTGTTACGCGCATTTCATCCCAACGACGGGCTTCTCGGCAATCAAGAACTCGCCGCCCGCACCAATTTGCCGAAGCCAACCATTTCCCGGCTGACCTACACTCTTACCAAGCTGGGCTATCTTACACCCGTTCCGCGTTTCGAGAAGTATCAGCTCGCACCATCTGCCATGGCGCTGGGTTATGCCGCTCTTGCCAATCTCGGCGTTCGGCATTTGTCCGAACCCTACCGTGAAGAAGTGATGCGCGAGACCGGCGGCGCCGTCGCTGTCGGCGGGCGCGACCGTCACAGCATGATCTATTTCGGCCAGAGCCGTAACGGACTGACGCTCGGCGTACAACTCGATGTCGGTTCACGCGTACCGATTGCAACTTCGGCGATGGGACGGGCTTATATCTGGTCGCTGCCCGACGACGAACGCGCCGCCTTGTTGCGCGAACTGCGCGACCATTACGGCAGCCGCTGGCCGCGGATGCGCGACGGCATCGAACGCTCGGGCGAAACGGTGGCGAAGTACGGTTTCGCGATTTCGGCAGGCGAATGGCAGAACGACGTGCATGCGGTCGGCGTCGCGCTGAAGCTGAATGACGGAACCGGTCCCTATGCGTTCAACTGCGGCGCGCCCGCATTCCGCTTTACGGAAGAACGCCTGTTGACCGACATTGGACCTCGCCTGGTCACGATGGTAAGGAAAATCGAGGCAGCGCTGGGCGGCGCAGCACCTCAATCAAAAAAAACAGACAGCAAGAAGTCGAAAGCAGGAGGAAGAGTTGCACGTTTGGCCGAGGGGATCGAGTAGCCTTCACCATGACCGGCAATATATTTCGCACGGTCATTCCCGCTCCGTGATCAGGGCGGGTAGGACGCAATGACGCAGGCACAGCTCGCGCAGGGGAACGCACCCCTGCTCGCGGTTCGCGACGTCAGCGTCGTGTTCGGCGGCATCATCGCGCTGAATGGCGTTTCCTTTGACATGCACAAGGGGCAGATCCTTGGCCTGATCGGGCCGAACGGCGCCGGCAAGACGACGCTGTTCAACTGCCTCTCCCGGCTCTACCAGCCGTCTTCCGGCGACATCCTGATGGAAGGCGCCAGCATCCTGACCCGCCCGGCGCACAAGATCGCCGAGATCGGCATCGGCCGCACCTTCCAGAACGTCGCGCTATTCCCCAATCTGTCGGTGCTCGACAATGTCCGCGTCGGCTGCCATGCGCGCACCTCGAGCGACATCATCTCGGACTCGCTGAAGCTCGCCTGGGTCCGCCGCAGCGAGGCCGCCGTCAACAAGAAGGTCCACGAGATCCTCGCCTATCTCGGTCTCGAGGAGGTTGGTCACACCATCGTGTCGGGCTTGCCGTTCGGCACCCAGAAGCGCGTCGAACTGGCCCGCGCGCTCGCCGCCGATCCGAAGATCCTGCTGCTCGATGAGCCCGCCGGCGGCCTCAACCACGAGGAAGTCTACGTGCTCGGCGATCTCATCAAAAAGCTTCGTGATGAACGCCATCTCACCGTGCTGCTGGTCGAGCATCACATGGGTCTCGTAATGTCGATCGCCGACCACGTCGTCGCGCTCAACTTCGGCCGCAAGCTCGCCGAGGGAACACCGGCCCAGGTCCAGGCCGACCCTGACGTCATCAAGGCCTATCTGGGGAGCAAGGACCAATGACCTCGATGCTCAACGTCAAGGATCTGCGCGCCTATTACGGGCAGGTGCAGGCACTCCATGGTCTCTCCTTCTCGCTCAACGAGGGATCGCTGACCACACTGCTCGGCGCCAACGGCGCCGGCAAGACCACCACCTTGCGGGCGATCTGCAATATGGTGCGCTCCACCGGCGCGATCGAGTTCGAGGGCAAGCCGATCGGCACCCGCTCGACCGAGAACGTCGTCCGTCTCGGCATCGCCCATGTGCCGCAGGGCCGCGGCACCTTCACCACCATGACGGTGGAGGAGAATCTGCAGCTCGGGGCCATCACCCGCACCGACAAGAAGAACATCGTCGCCGATATCGAGCGCATGTATGAGCACTTTCCGGTGCTCAAGGAGCGGCACACCCAGCAGGCCGGCACGCTGTCGGGCGGCGAGCAGCAGATGCTCGCGGTCGCCCGCGCGCTGATGCTGCGGCCTCGCCTGATGCTGCTGGACGAGCCGTCCTTCGGCCTCGCGCCGCTGATCGTGCGCGATCTGTTCAAGATCCTCGGCAAGATCAACCGCGAGGACAAGGTCACCATCCTGGTGGTCGAGCAGAACGCGCAACTGGCGCTGGAACTCGCCGACCAGGCCTATGTGATCGAAACCGGACGGATCGTGATGTCGGGCAACGCCAAGGACATCGCGAACAACGAAGACGTCCGCAAATCCTATCTCGGCTACTGAGGAGCAGGACAATGGAACTGTTTATCAACCAGGTCCTGGCCGGCATCGCCACGGGCGCGATCTACGCCTGCATGGCGCTCGCCGTGGTGATGATCTACCAGGCGATCGACCATCTGAATTTCGCCCAGGGCGAAATGGCGATGTTCTCGACCTTCATCTCGTGGCAGTTGATGCAGTGGGGCATTCCCTACTGGTGGGCCTTCCTGGCCACGCTGATCATCTCCTTTGCCGGCGGCATCCTGATCGAGCGGCTGCTGTTCAAGCCGCTTGCGAAAGCGCCGATCCTGACCAACGTCGCCGGCTTCATCGCGTTGTTTGCGATCGTCAACTCGGTGGCGGGCCTGATCTGGGACTTCACCATCAAGCAGTATCCGTCGCCGTTCGGCTCCTCCCCCTTCCTGGGCAGCCAGCTGATCTCGACGCACCAGGCCGGCATGATCGGCGTCACCATCCTGCTTCTGATCGCACTTTACATCTTCTTCCAGTTCACCCGGATCGGACTTGCGATGCGGGCGGCGGCTTCGCTGCCTGAATCGGCGCGCCTGGTCGGCATCAACACCTCCTGGATGATCGCGCTCGGCTGGGGCATGGCCTCCGCGATCGGCGCCATCGCCGGCATCCTGATCGCCCCGGTGGTGTTCCTGGAACCAAACATGATGGGCGGCGTCCTGATCTATGGCTTTGCCGCGGCCGTGCTCGGCGGCCTGAGCTCGCCGCTCGGCGCCGTGGTCGGCGGCTTCCTTGTCGGCATCTTTGAAAATCTTGCCGGGACCTACATTCCCGGCGTCGGTAACGAACTGAAACTGCCGATCGCGCTTGCGCTGATCATCACCGTCCTGGTCGTCAAACCGGCAGGCCTCCTGGGTCGGCCCATCGTGAAGCGAGTTTGATCATGAGCGCTGCTGAGGAAGTCGTCACTGAAGCATCGGCCGTCGAGGCCGTTCCGAAGCGGGCCATGACGCTCGGGCTGGGCACCTCGCTCGTCGTGCTGGCCGCGCTCATCATCGCGCCGCTGCTGGTCAAGAACTTCATCATCTTCCAGATGACGATGCTCCTGATCTACGGGCTCGCGGTTCTCGCGCTCAACATCCTGACCGGCGGAAGCGGCCAGTTTTCGCTTGGGCAGAGCGCGTTCTACGCGGTCGGCGCCTATACGTCGGCGATCCTGATGGAACACGTCGGCATGAACTACGCGCTGACGCTGCCGATTGCGGGCCTGATCTGCTTTGCTTTCGGATTCATCTTCGGCCAGCCGGCGCTGCGGCTCTCCGGCGTGTACCTTGCGCTGGCGACGTTCGCGCTCGCCGTCGCCATGCCACAGCTCCTGAAGCTCGGCTTCTTCGAGCACTGGACCGGCGGCGTGCAGGGTCTTGTCGTGACCAAGCCCGATGCGCCGTTCGGCCTGCCAATGTCGCAGGACATGTGGCTGTATTATTTCACGCTCGCGATCACGATCGGCATCTACATCGCTTCCGTCAACCTGCTGCGGTCGCGCTCGGGCCGCGCCTTCATGGCGATCCGCGACAACGAGATCGCCGCCTCCGCCATGGGCGTCGACGTCGCGCTCTACAAGACGCTGGCGTTCGGTGTCTCGGCGGCCGTCACCGGCGTGGCCGGCGGCCTCGGCGCCATCGCGGTGCAGTTCGT
>NZ_DAINNI010000101.1:0-17466 GCF_036735945.1 Bradyrhizobium sp.
TGGTGGGACAGCGCGATCCGCAAGGGCAGCCGCGTCAGCGTGCTGGTGTTCGGCGACAAGGTCGCGGGCTACGCCAATTACGGTCGCAACCGCGCCCGCAGCCTGCATTTCGAAGGCGAGATTTACGAGCTCTATCTGCGGCCGGAATTCCAGGGCCTCGGCTTCGGCCGCCGCCTGTTCACCGCCGCCCGGCGCGACCTGATGCAGAGCGGGCTGAAGAGCATGGTGATCTGGGCGCTCTCGGACAACGACCCGGCGACGGAATTCTACCGGGCGCTCGGCGGCCGGATGGTAGCCCGCTCCTCCGAAAAATTCGGGCACAAGTCGCTCGACAAGGTCGCGTTCGCCTGGACCAACTGAGGCTAATTTCGCCTTTCCCCTGTTCCGGTACGGGTCTAAAGGGACGCTGACGTGCGCCCGACTCCGGGCGCGCCTGTAGCGCATAGCGGAGCCCTTCATGCGTATCGACGCCATTCCGATCGGAGTAAATCCGCCACACGACGTCAACGTCATTATCGAGGTTCCCGTTGGCGGCGAGCCGATCAAGTACGAGATGGACAAGGACGCCGGCACGCTGGTGGTCGATCGCTTCCTCTATACGGCGATGCGCTATCCCGGAAACTACGGCTTCATCCCGCACACGCTGTCGGGCGACGGCGACCCCTGCGACGTCCTGGTCGCCAATACCCGCGCCATCGTGCCGGGCGCCGTGATGAGCGTGCGTCCGGTCGGCGTGCTGTTGATGGAGGACGAGGCCGGCGGCGACGAGAAGATCATCGCGGTGCCCTCCTCGAAGCTGACCCAGCGCTACGACAAGGTGAAGAACTTCAGCGACCTCCCAGACATCACGCTGCAGCAGATCCAGCACTTCTTCGAGCATTACAAGGACCTCGAAAAGGGCAAATGGGTGAAGGTGCTGCGCTGGGGCGACGCCGAGGACGCCCGCCGGCTGATCCTCGAAGGCATCGAGCGCGCGAAGAAGAAGTGATAGGTCTCGTGTCCCGGACGCGGCGCGGCGTGTAACGCTGCGACGCAGAGCCGGGACCTATTGCGCCACATTGGGCCCCGGCTCTACAGCGCACCGCTGTCGCGCTGCGCTGCGTCCGGGGAGCGAGACGTTCGTGAAGGCTCAACATGCGCCGGACCCTCCGCATCATCCGCAACGTCCTGCTGCTCGCCATCGCGGCCGTCGTCATCCTCGCCGGCGTGCTGGCCTTCAACACCTTCAGCCACGGCTCGCGGCAGCTTCAGGTCGCGGCAATCCCGCGCGCCGAGGTCGACGCCCCAGCGGCGGCCAAACGTCTCGCCGAAGCGATCCGCTTCCGAACCATTTCCAGCTACGAAAAGCCCGACCAGCACGCCGACGCGCTGCGCGCCATGCGCGCGCATATCGAAAACAGCTTTCCGGCGTTTCATGCGGCGGCGAAGCGCGAGATCGTCGCCGGTTACAGCCTGCTCTACACCTGGGAGGGTACCGATCCGAAGGCGCCGGGCATCGCCTTGCTGGCGCATCAGGATGTCGTGCCGGTGGCGCCGGGCACCGAGCAGGACTGGCAGCAGCCGCCCTATGACGGCGTCATCGCCGACGGTTTCATCTGGGGCCGCGGCTCGTGGGACGACAAGGGCAACCTCTATTCGATGCTGGAGGCCGCTGAGGCCATGGCGAAAGCCGGCTTCCGGCCGAAACGCACGGTCTATTTCGCCTTCGGCCATGACGAGGAGACCGCCGGCACTGCCGGCGCCAAATCGATCGCGGCGCTGCTCGCCTCGCGCGGCGTCCACCTCGACTTCGTGATCGACGAGGGCCTGCTGATCACCGATGGCATCATGAAGGGCCTCGACAGACCGGCCGCGCTGATCGGCGTCGCCGAGAAGGGCTATGCCACGCTGGTGCTGAACGCCCGGGCGACGCCGGGACATTCGTCGATGCCGCCGCGCGATACCGCCATCGGCATGATGAGCGCGGCGCTGGCGCGGCTGGAGGATCATCGCCTGCCGATGCAGATCCGTTCCACGGTTGCCGAGATGTTCGACACGCTGGCGCCCGAGATGTCCAGCTTCAACCGCGTGGCGCTGTCGAACCTCTGGCTGTTCAGGCCGCTGTTGCTGCGCGAATTCGAAAAGAGCGGACCGACCGAGGCGATGGTGCGCACCACCACGGCGCTGACCATCTTCAATGCCGGCGACAAGGATAATGTCCTGCCCGGCAATGCCGAGGCTACCGTCAACTTCCGGCTGATCCCCGGCGACACCCAGGCGAGCGTGACCGATCACGTCCGCGAAACGATCCGCAACGATCGCATCTCGATCAAGCCGTTTCCCGGCAATACCGATCCGCCGCCGGTGACGGCGACCACGAGCCCATCCTTCCAGATGCTGGTCCGGACCATCCGCGAGGTCTATCCGGACGTGATCGTCGCTCCCGGCCTGATGGTCGCGGCCACCGACTCGCGCCACTATACCGGCGTGACCGACAAGATTTTCCGCTTCTCGCCGGTGCGCGCCAATGCGGAAGATTTGAAGCGCTTCCACGGTACCAACGAGCGCCTCCCGGTCGAGGGCTACGCCGACATGATCAGGTTCTATCGGCGGCTGATCGAGAACGCGGCGGGCTAGCTGTTTCCACCGTCATTGCG
Source organism: Bradyrhizobium sp. (assembly GCF_036735945.1). Taxonomy (GTDB): domain Bacteria; phylum Pseudomonadota; class Alphaproteobacteria; order Rhizobiales; family Xanthobacteraceae; genus Bradyrhizobium. The sequence continues at coordinate 2,637 of NZ_DAINNI010000101.1, forward strand.
AGCGAAGCGAAGCAATCCATCTCACCGCAAGCAAAGTATGGATTGCTTCGTCGCTTTCGCTCCTCGCAATGACGGCGTGAGAGCGCTGGCCTAAACCCCCGGCTTCGGCAGCCCGTGAATCGCGCACGCGGCGCGCAGCGTGTTCACCAGCAGGCACGCCACTGTCATCTGCCCGACGCCGCCGGGCACCGGCGTGATCGCACCGGCCACTTCCGACACTTCCTTGAAGGCGACATCGCCGATCAGCCGCGTCTTGCCTTCGACGCCCGGCAGGCGGTTGATGCCGACGTCGATCACGGTGGCCCCCGGCTTGATCCAGCCGGCGCGTACCATTTCGGGCTTGCCGACGGCGGCATAGACCAGATCGGCGCGGGCGCAGAGCTGCGGCAGATCCTTTGAGCGGGAATGCGCGATCGTCACCGTCGCGTTCTCGTTGAGCAGCAACTGCACCAGCGGGCGGCCGACCAGGTTGGAACGGCCGATCACGATCGCGTTCATGCCTTCCAGCGAGGCATGCACGCTCTTGCTCAGGATGATGCAGCCGAGCGGCGTGCACGGCGACAGCGCAGCAAAACCGCCGGCCAGCCGTCCCGCGTTGTTGGGGTGCAGCCCATCGACGTCCTTGGCCGGATCGATCGCATTGATGACGGTCTCGGTATGGATCGATTTCGGCAGCGGCAGCTGCACCAGGATGCCATGCACGGCGGGATCGCGGTTCAGCTTCGCGATCAGCGCCAGCAAATCGTCCTGCGCGACATCCTCGGGCGATCTGTGCTCGAACGAGGCCATGCCGGCGGCCTGGGTCTGGGCGTGCTTGCTGCGGACATAGACCTCGCTGGCGGGATCGTGGCCGACCAGCACCACCGCAAGGCCCGGCGTGAGCTGATGCTCGCGCTTGACCTGCGCTACCTCTTCCGCGACGCGGGCGCGAAGATCCGCCGCAATGACCTTTCCGTCGATGATGCGTGCCGCCATCTCAATCCTTCGTTTTGCCTGCGCCGGCGGCGGTCGCCTTGCGGAGCGTCTCGCCGAGAATTTCGGGATCGCCGTCGACTGCGACCTGCTTCAGGCGCGAGGTCACGCCGGAAACAATCTTCACCCTCGCCTTCGGCACGCCAAGCGCCTTCGCCAGCAGTTCGGCCACTGCGCGGTTGGCCTCGCCGCCCTCGGCGATGGCACGGACGCGAACCTTGACTACGGAACGCCCGTTGGCGAGCGTTTCGATCCCGTCGATGTCGTCGCGCCCGCCGCGCGGCGTCACCCGCAACGCGATGCTGATGCCCCCGGTGGAATAGCGCCAAGGATCCATCGAGAGTCCATCAGCTACCGGCGCAATCAGATGACGTTCGGATAGATGTAGTAGGCAATCACCCGCTGGATGAACATGATGATCAGGATCAGGATGATCGGCGAAATGTCGAGGCCGCCGAGACTGGGCATGAAGCGGCGGATCGGTGCCAGCGCCGGCTCGGTGATCCGGTAGAGGAACTCGGCGACCGCCGCGACGAACTGGTTACGCGTGTTGACGACGTTGAAAGCGATCAGCCAGGACAGGATGGCCGAGGCGATCAGGAGCCAGACATAGAGGTCAAGGATGATGATGACGATGTCGAGGATGGCACGCATGTGGCGGGGGTGCTCGCGAGGAGGGATATTCAGCTAGATATCGGTTCATTCCCTCGCAAACAAGGGAAGTTCCCGGCAAAATGACGGCAAAATCAGCGCACTCAGCGTTCTTGACTTGGCCTTGGGCGGGACTGTAAATGGCGCCGATTGCAGGCCGCTTCGGGGCTCCCGGGGCGGTTCGCGATGGGGCCATAGCTCAGCTGGGAGAGCGCGTCGTTCGCAATGACGAGGTCGGCGGTTCGATCCCGCCTGGCTCCACCAGCCTTCGCAGGCTGCGCCTGCTTCGGCTGGGCAAGCCCTCTCGTAGCGAAGGCTGCCCCGCCAAAGCCCGCAGGGCGACGGCGGGCTGGTAGCCGCCACCGATCCCGCCCCCTCACTTCCCCGTAAACCGCGGCGGCCGTTTCTCCACGAAACTCGCCACCCCCTCCTTGAAGTCGCTGCCCTTCAGCGCGACCTGCATTTCCCGGTTGGCGTCGATGGTGGCCTCGGCCAGCGTCTGGAACGGCACGTCGTAAAGCTGCCGCTTGATGACCGAAATCGCGCTCGGCGAGACGAAATCGGCGAGATCGCGCGCGTAGGCGTAGGTCTCCTCGCGCAGGCGCTCCGGCGCGTAGAGGCGGTTGACCAGCCCGATCCGCAACGCTTCCTCGCTCGAGACCCGTCGCGCCGACATCAGCAAATCCAGCGCATTGGCGTGGCCGACGATCCGCGGCAGCATCCAGCTGATGCCGTGCTCGGCGATCAGCCCGCGGCGCGCAAACGCTGTGGTGAAGACCGTATTGTCCGCGGCGAAGCGCAGGTCGCAATAGAGCGCATGGACGAGGCCGATGCCGGCGGTGGCGCCGTTCAGCATGCCGATCACCGGCTTTGGAATCGCCGGATAATAGGCGTAGCGGGTCTGCCAGTCGGCGCGCCTGTTCATGTCAAAGGCCGGGTTGTTTTCGCCGCGCCGGATTTCGCTGGGATCGATCGCCTGCAGCGCCTCCATGTCGGCGCCGGCACAGAACGCTCGCCCCGCGCCGGTCAGCACGATGACGCGGACGCTGTCATCGCTGGCGGACGCCTCCATCGCACGGCGCACATCGCGCTCCATCGTCGCGGTCCACGCGTTCATGCGGTCGGGACGGTTGAGCGTGATGGTCGCGATCTTGTCGCTCACCTCATAGAGAATATGCTGATAGGTCACGGCTGATCTCCCTGTCGCCCGTTCGGAACCGCAGGCTCGGGAGAAACACTAGCACATCGACAGATTTTGAAAGACGCTCGGAGGCGTGGAGAAATTCCGCGTGGCGGCTATTCCGCCGCCTCCAAGAGAACTGCGCGCGGCGTGCGCGCGAGCCAGCCCGTGATGAAATTCTTCAGCCAGGCCCGCTCGGTCACGTCGTGCACCGCGCGTCCTTCGAAGTGCAGATGACGCGGCTGGGCGCCCGGCGAGTCCATCCGCACGCATCCGCGCGTGGTCCAGCGATGCATCATCGCGTAGGTGACATCAGGATGAAACTGCAGGCCGAACGCATGGCCTGATTGAAACGCCTGCACCGGAAAGTCGTCGCCTTCCGCCAGCAGTTCGGCGCCGTGAGGCAGTTGAAAGCCTTCGCCGTGCCAGTGATAGACGCGCTCAGGCCAGTCGGCGCAGAGCGCGTGACCGGCGGATGTCGGGCGGATCGGATAGTAGCCGACTTCGACGCGCCCTTCACGATGCGGCGCGACCTCCGCGCCCAATTGCCTGGCAAGCATCTGCGCGCCGAGGCAGATGCCGAGGAACGGCCGCTGCTCGCGCAGGGGGATTTCGATCCAGTCGATCTCGCGGCGAACATAGTCGTCGGGATCGTTCGCGCTCATCGGACCGCCGAAGATGACCGCGCCGGCGTGGTGATCCAGCGTTTCCGGCAGGGCATCGCCGAACCGGGGACGCCTGATGTCGAGGGGATGACCGAGCGCGCGCAGGGCATTGCCGACCCGGCCGGGCGTCGAGGTCTCCTGGTGCAGGACGATCAGGACCGGCCGGAGCGCGGCCGAGGTGGTTCGGCCCGGAAAGGGCAGCACGTTTTCGTGACCACTGTTCGACCAAGGCGACATCGGCGCTACCAAGGACATCGAAATGAAAACCATAACCAAGTGATTCTTAATTTCGCGTGAGTTCACGCACACAGGCAAAAATGCAAACGCCGGGCCAGATGCGGCCGGCGCGTTACCGCGGCGCAAACGCACCGCGCTTGCCGGAAAAGTGCGGGATTTTCAGCGCTGGCGGAGCTGGAGCCGGCCGACGGCTCCCAGAATGAAGGAGCGCGGAAACAGCCTGAGCAGGAATGGCACAATCTTGATGCCGAGGCCGGGCATCACTGCCCGTTTGTTAGCCATGAATCCGCGATAGGCCTGCTGCGCGACGTCGGCCGGCAGGACCTTGAGAACCACCGAATCGAACCCGGGCCTGAAGCCTGCGCGGGCCTGGAATTCCGACGGCACCGGACCGGGACACAGCACCGTCACGCGTACGCCGTGCGGCGCGAGCTCCGCGCGCATCGCTTCCGTGAACGACAGCACATAGGCCTTGGTGGCGTAGTATACCGCCATGCCGGGACCCGGCAGAAAGCCCGCGATCGAGCCGACATTGAGTATGCCACCGCGATTGCGGATCAACTGATCGGAGAAGCGCAGCGACAGGTCCGTCAGCGCGCGGATGTTGACCGCGATCATGTCGAGCTGGTCGGCGCGGTCGCGCTGCACCGCCTTGCCGAACAGGCCGAAGCCCGCATTGTTGACGACGTGCTCGACTTCCACATCGGCGGCCGCCAGCGCTTCGGCGATCCTGTCGCCGCAGTCCGAATTGACGAGGTCGCAGGGAATGACGATCGGCGCCTTGCCGCCGGCAGCCTCAATTTCAGCAGCCAGCGCCGTCAGGCGATCGGCACGCCGCGCGACCAGCGCCAGACGATGGCCGTGCGAAGCGAATACGCGCGCCAGTTCGGTCCCAATTCCCGCGGATGCCCCGGTAATCAGCGTCACGCGCTCGGTCACGGTCGGATGCTCTTGAATGGATTGCAAATATGCCGCCAGCGCGCAGACGAGAGCATAGGGGCGCCGTGTGACGCAAGCCACGCGCATGGCATACGCCCCATGCGCGGTTCCGGCCTCGGCGATTGAAGTCCAATGTTTTCAGGATCATCGCCGCGTCGCCGCGCCGATAGGGACGCAGATTAAAGTTTCGTCATCTAGCCCTGTGCAATCGATGGGTGTGGGCGACAATCACGTCGCCGCGTCGGCCGTTTTCGAAACGTCCCTCGACGGAGTCAATTGCGCGGAAGCCTTGTGCTTGAGCTCGATTCGGTCGCGCGAGGAAATGCCGAGCAGATCGGCGGCACGCCACACCACGTTGTCCTCGAATTCGCTGACCTGGCCGTCGGCATAGACCAGCTCCCACATCATCCCGATGATGCGCAGCCGCCCCTCCTCGTTCACCGAGCGCATGATGACGCTGGTGAAATGATAGAGGTCGACCGCCTCGCCTTCGGCACGCGTCGCCGAAGCGATCAGATGATCGGCCTTGCCGGGATCGAGCTTGAAGCGGCTCTCGATCAGGCTGTGCAGCTTGCGCTTCTCGGCCGCGCTCGGCTCGCCGTCGAGCGAGACGACATGGACCAGCAGCGCGGTCGCCGCGAGCAGATAGCCGGTATCGTCGAACGAGAGGTCCGCGTCCGCGCTGGGCGAAACGATGTCGGCAATGAATTGGCGCAGTCCGTCGAGCATCACTTACCTGCAAAGCCGTGAAAGAATCTATCGATCAAATATGGGTTGGAAGGCGAGCCCTCGCAATCAACGCCGGCCCACCCGCGCGGATTAAATCGGCGTCACCTTTGACGTGAGCAATGCACGTGCCGGCCTTTGTAAGTCAGCTCGCGGGAGCTGAGGTTCAAGCCGTATCCCGCGCTTCCACGACAGCGGTGACCAAGCTCCTGCGCGATTCGCCGCAGTCGACGAGCCAGCCATTCAGTTGCAAATCGTTCGCATTTGCATCATGAATGGAGCCTGTTGTTCCGACAGAGGTTTTGGAGAGAACGCGCATGACTACCTTCCGATTCGCGCTCGGCGCGGCAGTGCTGCTTGGCGTTGCCTCGGGTGCGGCGCTGGCGGCCGGCGATCTGTCGCGGCAGGCGCCGATCGAAGTGACGGTCGATCTCGGCTCTCCCGGCAAGCATGAATTCGCGCCGAAGCAACTCAAGCTGGAGACCGGCAAGCTCTACAGGCTGATCCTGCGCAACGCGAGCAACGACCCGCATTACTTCACCTCGCACGCCTTCTCGCAGATGGTGTACACGCGCAAGGCGCAGGTGACGCAGCAGCAGAACGGCAAGAGCGTCACGCTCGCCGAATTCAAGGGCGCGATCCGCGAGATCGAGGTCTATCCCGGACAATCCGCCGAATGGTGGCTGGTGCCGGTGGCGGCCGGCCGCGTCAGCGACCTGCGCTGCGACATCAAGGGCAGCGACGGCAAGACCCACGCCGAACTCGGCATGACCGGCGAGATCGTGATCGAGTAGTGCGGCGGAGCGCCCTACGGGATCTCGTACACCACCATCTTGTCGGCGATGCCGCGCAGCGCGGCTTCCTTCTGGATCGGCCTGATCGACTCCCTCGCCAGAATGGTGGCGACAGCGGGCGATTCGATCACCGATCCGGTGATGTGGATTTCCTGCGAGGTCGACAGGCTCTGCACCCGTGAGGCGATGTTGACGGTCTGGCCGAAATAATCCTGCCGCTCGTTCAGCATCACCGCGAGGCACGGGCCCTCGTGGATTCCGATCTTGACGATCAGATCCTCGCGGCCGCGCTCGACGTTGAGCGCCGCCATCGCCGAACGCATGCGCAGGCCTGCGACGATCGCGTGTTCGGGCCGAATGAAGGTCGCCATCACGGCGTCGCCGATCGTCTTCACCACCGCGCCCTTCTCCGACGCGATGATGTCGAGCAGCGCATGGAAATGCGCGCGCACCAGGTCGAAGGCGGCGAGATCGCCGACCCGCTCATAGAGCGCGGTGGAGCCCTTGAGGTCCGTGAACAGGAAGGTCAGCGAAGTGATCTTCAGCCGCTGATCGACGTTGAGATTGTCAGCCTTGAACACGTCGCGGAAGGTCTGGTTCGACAGCATCCGCTTGGCGGTCAGGATCGGCTTGCGCTTGCCGAGCAGCTCGTGAAGCGTGTCGTTGGCGACCCAGACCGCGGGAAGCACGCGCGCATCGGTCTGGTTCTCCAGCGACAGGCGCAGCGGTCCCGGGCGCAGCACCGTCGAGCCCGTCGGGGCATGCAGTCTGTTGAACACGATCGAGAACTGCTGCCGTTCGCGGGTCGGCTCGCCCTGGATATCGAAGAAATGGGCCGAATGCGTCACCGGCTCGAACACGATGACGAACTGACCAGGCAGTTGCAGCGACAGCACCGCCTTCTCTCCCGCCGGCAACTCGATGGCCTCGAGCGACACCTCGTCGATCAGCCGCTGGATCGATTGGTCGCTCAGGTCCATGCCCGAGCTCCAGAACATCTGGCGGTTATATTCCCACAGTGGCAGCGTGTTGGGATCGTGCGCGGCGATCCGCCTGACGCGCGGGCTCACCGTAAAGGCCACCTCGACGCGGTCATCGACGGAGGCTTCATAACCCTGGGCACAGAGCGCGCAATGATAGTCGTCGTGGCGCAGCGATTTCAGCGTGGTGTGCGCGCCGAGCACGCCGCCGCAGCCGGGGCACAGCACATTCCAGGTCAGATCGAACAGCCCGAGCCGCGCCGAATGCAGAAACGCGGAAATGACCTTTTCCTCGTCGAGCCCGGAGCGCGCGGCGAAATCCAGCAGGTTGATGCGGTTGAGATCGCGGTCGTCGCCCTTGTCGATCAATTGAGAGATGGCGTCGACCACCGCGGGATCGGCGGTCTGGCGCAGAACGTAGAACTGGGCCTGGGTGTCGCTCATGCTGGGAACCTAGATGACGCTCGTGACGCTGCTTCGCAAGGTGCTCGCCGCCGCCGGACGCGTTTTCTTCCGCGAACCGGCCGTCCAACCCGATCACAAAAATACTACCGTGGCGTGATGGAAAACATCGGCGAACGGTCAGGCTGCGTCGTCACCACGCCGATCGGCTTGACCGGGTCGGTGTCGACCAGCGTGACGCGAAACGCGCCGATCATCTTTGCCAGCGCGAGCGTCGCCTCGACCAGCGCGAAATGCGCGCCGATGCAGACCCGCGCGCCGACGCCGAACGGCAGGTAGGCGAAGCGGTCGGGCGGCGTCCCCGTCATGAAGCGCGACGGAATGAAGGCGTTCGGATCGCGCCAGAGCTTTTCGTGCCGATGCAGGATCCACGGCGCAATCAGGATGACGTCTTTCTTCCTGACCGGAAACCCGGCGATGGTATCCGGCCCGTCAGCCGCCCGCGCGATCAGGAACGCCGGCGGATAGAGCCGCATCGTCTCGTCCATGACGGCGCGGGTGAATTTCAGCCGCTCGAGATCGAGCGTGCCGCCGGTGGCCGCGCCTTGCGCTTCCCGAGCCACATCTTCCTGTGTGGCGGGATCGAGCGCCAGAAGGTAGAGCGCCCAGAACAGCGCGGTCGCGGTCGTCTCATGGCCGGCGAGGATCATGGTCGCGACCTGGTCGCCGAGCTGATCGTCGGTGAAGGCTTCGCCGGTTTCGGGATCGCGCGCCTCCCCCATCAGGTCGAACAGGTCGCGAGCCGGCGCGCCCTGCTGCTTGCCGGCGGCGCGGCGCTCCGCCATCAGCATACCGACAAAGGCGGTCCAGCGCTTGCGGAAACGGGCGCGAGACAGATCCTGCGGGCTCGGCCAGTCCAGCGGCAGCACCAGATCGAGGAAATGCGGCCGCGCCAGGCGATCGCCGTATTCCATCACGAAGTTGCGCAGGGTGGCACCGTGCTGCTCCATGCCGAACGAGAACATCGTGCGGCCCGCGATCTCCAGCGTCATCCGCTGCATCGCCTGGCGCAGATCGACCGGCGCGTTGCTGGCCGCCCGGAGCCTGGCAACGGTCTCGTCGGTTGCGGCCAGCATATGCGGGATCAGCGGCGTCACCGCGCGCGGCGTGAACGCCGGCGCCAGCGTCCGGCGCTGATGCTTCCACGCCCGTCCTTCTGCGATCAACAGGCCCTGGCCGAGGATCGGACGCAGCACCCGGACGCTGACCGGCATCCGCGTATAATTTTCGAAATTGTCGACCAGCACATGTTTGATCGCATCGGGCGCGTTGAGAATGAAACTGCTGCGCCCGAAGAAGCGGCCGCGGATGATGTCTTCCTCATAGGCCCGCTGGCCCCACATCAGGATCGGGCTTTCGCGGATCGCCCTGATCCGCCCGAACAGCGTCATGTTCTCGGGCGCGCGCGGCGGGCTCGGCGGCACCAGTGGCCTGCGCGCAACCGGCATGTCGTAGGCAATACTCATGAACGCTGCCGGCGGCCGGATGAGCGCAGCGATATCCGGGGTGTGCCAAGGAGTTTGCAAGATCCCGCATATCGCTGCGCTCATGCGGGCTACGTTGATAGTTATGTTTCGATCCAGCCGCCGCAAAGGCGGCTGGCAAACATGAATTAGTAAGTCAGTTCGGCCACCGCAATCCGGTTCTCCGACGCCGGCCAGGCCCGCGCCACGATTCGCTCTGTATTGAATATCGTTATCACCGGGCGGCCGACTTCCTCCGCCGCAAGCCGCACCGTCGCAACCGAGTCGGTCGGCACGCCGGGCTTGACGTCCTTCGGCTCCTTGCCGTCGATCAGCACCACGTCGCGCGGCAGGCCGAAATAGCCGCGCGGGCGCGACATCAACACCACGGCGCCCGCGCCGGCATCGGCCTGCCCGAGCGGGCGCGCGGCGCGCAGATGCACGATGTCGGACGAGCGCGGAAACGGCGAGCGGTAAATGTGGGTCGTCGACGACCCCGCCGAGGTCAGAACGATCTCCAGATGCCAGGTGGGCTCGACCAGCGCCGGGCCCCAGCGGCCATCGGCGCCGGTCTGCGACGAATGGATCGGCCCGCCGCTACGCTCGCCGCTGTCGGCAGACACGCGGTAGATCTCGACGGCCGCGCCGGAGACCGGACGGTTGGTGACAACGCCGCCCGGCGTCCCCGTCACCAGCCCGCTCAGCCGGACTTCGGTTTCCGGCACGATCTCGATCCGCGACGGCTCCTTCCCCGCGATGAATTTGAAGATCTCGCGAAACGCACGCGGATGAAACGCGACCTCGCGATGATCGAGCGCGCCGAGCACCAGATTGGTCGCGCCCTTCAGCGCAGGGCCATCGGATGTGATTCCGGTCGGGACGCCAGGCTTGCCGACGAAACGCCCGTCTGCTTGCGCGAACTTGTCGATGCCGTCGCTGCGCAGTGTGAGAAACGCGGTGCCCGCCGTCACCTCGCTCTCGCCTTCGTTCAGGCCGCGGAGAAACGGCCCGCGGCCGTTGAACTCGTTGTTGATGCCGTCATCCCAGTCATAGACGCCGTGATTGGGAACGCCGCACAGGACGGCATGACTGATGTCGGCGCCGCCGCCATTCCTGATGTAGTTGCGGATCGAATAGCCGCCGCGCGAACTGCCGACCAGGGCGATGCGCGACGCGCCGGTGAGCTGCTTCAATTCCTTGACGGCTTCAGCGAGTTCGCGACGTTGGTCCTCGGTCGAGGAACGGTTCGCTTGCTCGACCTTGTCGTCGGTGCGCGCCAGCGGATCGGCGAAGTTGACGGCCATCATCCGCTGATGCGGCACGCCATTCGATTCCATGCGCCACATCGCGGTGATCCAGAGCGCGGCGTGGTCGCCATTGCCGTGGACGAACAGGACCGGCGGGATCTCAGATGTGGGCGCGGTCTGCGCCAGCGCGGAAAAGCCGAAATTGCCGGCGAGGTTTCCAGCCAGCAAAGGCAGCGCGCCGACACCCCGGAGCATTGATCGCCGCGTCAGGCTCATGTTGCTTCCCGTCATCTTTCCGTACCTTAGCTGTGCTCTCGCCGTCCGCATAGCGACCTAACTACTGGACAGGGCAAGGTTTTCGCAGGCATCTGTCAGGGCCTGCGGGAATCATCGCCCCTCATAGCAGCCCAACCGGAACCGGATATGACCGAACCGCAAAAGCGCTCCGACAGTATCACCGCACCGCTGCGGCACGCGGTGTTCCGGCGGATCTGGCTGGCGAGCCTGTTGTCGAACCTGGGCATCCTGATCCAGGGCGTCGGCGCCGCCTGGGCGATGACGCAGATGACCTCGTCCGCCGACAAGGTGGCGCTGGTGCAGACCGCGCTGATGCTGCCGATCATGCTGATCTCGATGCCGGCCGGCGCCATCGCCGACATGCACGACCGCCGCAAGGTGGCGATGGCGGCGCTGTTGATCGCGCTGACCGGCGCGACCGCACTGACCCTGCTGTTCTGGTTCAACTGGGTCACGCCCAATGTGCTGCTGTTGTTCTGCTTCATCGTCGGCACCGGCATGGCGCTGATGGGCCCGGCCTGGCAGTCGTCGGTCAGCGAGCAGGTGCCGCCGGAGACGTTGCCGGCGGCAGTCGCGCTCAACGGCATCAGCTACAACATCGCACGAAGCTTCGGCCCCGCGATCGGCGGCATCATCGTCGCAACCGCCGGCGCCGTGGCGGCGTTCGCCGTCAACGCGGTGCTGTATCTGCCGATTCTGATCGTGCTGTTTTTCTGGAAGCGCGTCACCGAACCGTCGCGGCTGCCGCGCGAACGGCTCAACCGCGCCATGGTGTCAGGCGTGCGCTACATCACCAACTCTCCCTCGATCAAGATCGTGCTGACGCGCACCCTCGTCACCGGCATCATCGGCGGCTCGGTATCGGCGCTGATGCCGCTGATCGCGCGCGACCTGCTGCATGGCGGCGCGCAGACCTATGGCGTGATGCTGGGCGCCTTCGGCATGGGCGCCGTGATCGGCGCGCTGAATATCGGTACCGTCCGCAAGCAGTTGAGCGGCGAAGCCGCCGTGCGCGCCTGCACGATATCGCTGGCAGGCGCGATCGCCGCGGTCGCGCTCAGCACCAATGCCTTCCTGACCGCGATTGCGCTGGTGCTCGCCGGCGCGGTGTGGATGCTGGCGGTCGCGCTGTTCAACATCGGCGTGCAGCTCTCGGCGCCGCGCTGGGTCACCGGCCGCTCGCTGGCGGCGTTCCAGGCCGCGATTGCCGGCGGCATCGCGATGGGTAGCTGGGGCTGGGGTCATCTCACCGATATTTACGGCGTCGAGGCGGCGCTGCTGGTCTCCGCCGGACTGATGCTGCTCTCGCCGCTGCTCGGCATCTGGCTGCCCATGCCGCCGGTCGGCGCGCGCTACGAGCCGCCCGCCGAGGCGCTGGCCGACCCCGAGGTGAAACTGTCGCTCACCGGGCGCAGCGGGCCTCTGGTGGTCGAGATCGAGTACCGCGTCGCGACGGACAATGCCCGCGCCTTCCACAATGTGATGCAGGAGGTGCAGCTCAGCCGGCAGCGCAACGGCGCCTATGGCTGGTCGATCGCGCGCGACATCGGCGATCCCGAACTGTGGACCGAGCGCTACCACTGCCCGACCTGGCTGGATTACCTGCGCCAGCGCAACCGCGCGACGCAGTCCGAACGCGCCTTGCATCAGCGCGCGATCGACTTTCATCTCGGGCCCGATCCGATCCGGGTCCGCCGCATGCTGGAGCGGCCGTTCGGCTCGGTGCGCTGGAAGGAAGACACCCCGGACCGCGCCGCCAACGAGGTCCTGCCCGTGGTCGCGACCGCGGCGGGCAGCAGCACCTGATCGATCGGCAGTCACGGGCCGGCTCCCGCCCCGGCCGTTAACCAGTAGCGTGCCGTACGCCCCGGTGCGCTGCCGCATGCTGTGGCTGGCTGCCCACGGCGCCATCCGCAGCCTATCGCCGCATTGGTATAACGTATCCTTGCCAAAGCTCCGGCCCGGCCCGTAGAGTTCCGGCCAACCAACAACAGCCGGCCGAACAAGGCCGGCTCAACCGGGAGGTACCCATGACCAAGCCTACCAAGGACACCACGTCGCGCCGCCGCTTCCTGACCGCGGCCGCCGCGGGCGCCACCGCCGTCGCCGCACCGAGCGTCGTCAAGGCCCAGGGGCCGATCAGCATGCGCTGGCAGAGCACGTGGCCGTCAAAGGACATTTTCCACGAATACGCCCAGGACTACGCCAAGAAGGTCAACGATATGACCGGCGGCGATCTCAAGATCGAGGTGCTCCCGGCCGGCGCCGTGGTGCCGGCCTTCGGCCTGCTCGACGCCGTGTCCAAGGGCGTGCTCGACGGCGGACATGGCGTGCTGGTCTATCACTACGGCAAGCAGACCGCGCTGGCGCTGTGGGGGTCGGGGCCGGGCTTTGCGATGGACGCCAACATGCTGCTGGCCTGGCATCGCTATGGCGGCGGCAAGGAGTTGCTGGAAAAGCTCTACGGATCGATCAACGCCAACGTGGTCTCGTTCCCGTACGGGCCGATGCCGACCCAGCCGTTTGGCTGGTTCAAGAAGCCGGTCGCCAAGGTCGAGGACGTCAAGGGCCTGAAATTCCGCACCGTCGGTATCTCCATCGACGTGTATTCGGGCATGGGCGCGGCCGTGAACGCGCTGCCGGGCGGTGAAATCGTAGCGGCCATGGACCGCGGCCTGCTCGATGCGGCCGAGTTCAACAACGCCACCTCGGACCGCGTGCTCGGTTTCGCCGACGTCTCGAAGGTCTGCATGCTGCAGAGCTATCACCAGAACGCCGAGCAGTTCGAGATCATGTTCAACAAGGACAAGTACAACGCGCTGCCGGAGAAGATGAAGGCGATCATCGCCAACGCAGTGGATGCAGCGTCGGCCGACATGTCCTGGAAGGCGATCGATCGCTACTCCAAGGACTATGTCGAGCTGCAGACCAAGGACAACGTCAAGTTCTACAAGACCCCCGACGCGATCCTGAAGCGGCAGCTCGAGATCTATGACGAGGTGGCGAAAAAGAAGGCGGCGGAAAACCCGCTGTTCAAGGAGATCATCCAGTCGCAGATTGAATTCGCCAAGCGCGCGACACAGTGGGAGCAGGACACGGTGGTGAGCCGCCGCATGGCCTACGATCACTATTTCGGTCCGAACGCCGCGGCCAAGAAGATCTGACGGTAAAATAAACCCGGCAAGGCGCCGTCCGGACGAGCCCCGGACGGTGCCTTGTGCTATGTTGGGACCATTTCTCATGCCGAACGTCATCAAATGAACGTCCAGCGTTTACTTTTCGCGATCGACGGCATCTCGACCTGGGTCGGCAAGGCATCCGCCTGGCTGATGATCCTGCTGATGAGCGTCGTCTGCATCGAGGTGTTCAAGCGCTACATCGTCAACATGCCGACGGCGTGGATATTCGACGCCGAGAACATGATGTACGGATCGCTGTTCATGCTGGCCGGCGCCTATACGCTGGCGCAGAACGCCCATGTCCGGGGCGACTTCCTCTACTCCTCAATGCGTCCGCGCACGCAGGCCTCGCTCGACCTCGTTCTCTACTTCGTGTTTTTCATTCCGGGCATCGCCGCGCTGATCTATGCCGGCTATTTCTACGCCGCGGACTCCTGGGCCATCAACGAGCATTCCAACGTCACGGCCGAAGGCCCGCCGGTCTACCACTTCAAGACGGTTATCCCGATCGCGGGCGCGCTGATCATGCTGCAGGGAATCGGCGAGATCATCCGCTGCGTCGTGTGCCTGAAGACCGGCGAATGGCCGAGCCGGCTTGCCGACGTTGCGGAAACCGACGTCATCGAGGAGCAACTCGCGCACTCCGAATTCGTGGACGAGGAATCGCGCAAGCTCGCCATCGAGGGCGCGCAGCGCATCGACGAACTTGCGCGGCAACGCGGCATGGGTGGGGACCTGAACACATGAGCGATCCGGCACTCGGCCTGTTGATGCTGACGCTCATCGTCGTCGTCATCATGATGGGCTTTGCCACGGCCTTCACGCTGATGGGCCTTGGCATGTTCTTCGGCTTCATCGCCTTCTACGACCCGTCGCAGAGTTGGACGCACAACAAGGTGTTCGAACTCATGGTCCAGCGCACCTACGGCGCGATGACCAACGACGTATTGATCTCCATCCCGTTGTTCGTGCTGATGGGCTACGTGATGGAGCGCGGCGCGCTGGTCGACAAGATGTTCTATTCGATCCAGCTCGCGT
>NZ_DAINNI010000102.1:0-17000 GCF_036735945.1 Bradyrhizobium sp.
TGGTGCTCAAGCCCGCCAACGAGACCCCGCTGACCGCGCTGGCGCTGGTCGCGCTTGCGGAGAAGGCCGGCGTGCCGAAGGGCGTGTTCAATATCCTGACCGGCAATTCGTCGGCGATCGGCAAGGTGCTGTGCGAGCATCCCGCCGTGCGCTTCGTCGGCTTCACCGGCTCGACCGAGGTCGGCAAGATCCTCTATCAGCAGGCCGCCGTGGGCGTGAAGAAGCTTGGCCTCGAGCTTGGAGGCAATGCGCCGTTCGTGGTGTTCGACGATGCCGATATCGATGCGGCGGTGGAAGGCGCCATCGTGTCGAAGTACCGCAACATGGGCCAGACCTGCGTCTGCGCCAACCGCATCTACGCGCAGGAGAGGATCTACGACGAGTTCGTCGAGAAGCTTTCGAAGAAGGTCGCGGCGATGAAGATCGGCGACGGCACCGAGCAGGGCGTGGTGCAGGGCCCGCTGATCAACATGGAAGCGGTCGACAAGGTCGAGAAGCACATTGCCGATGCGGTCAAGGGCGGCGCCAGGATCGTCACCGGCGGCAAGCGCCATGCGCTCGGCGGCAGCTTCTTCGAGCCGACCGTGCTGTCGAACGTGAAGCCGGATGCGCTGGTCGCGCATGAGGAAACGTTCGGGCCGTTGGCGCCGGTGTTCCGCTTCAAGGACGAGGCCGACGTGGTTGCGATGTGCAACAACTCGCCGTTCGGCCTCGCGTCGTACTTCTATTCGCGCGATCTCGGCCGCGTCTGGCGCGTCGCCGAGGCGCTGGAGTCAGGCATGGTCGGCGTCAATACCGGTCTGATCACGACAGAGGTCGCGCCGTTCGGCGGCGTAAAGGAGAGCGGCCTCGGCCGCGAAGGCTCGCATCACGGCATGGAAGAGTATGTCGAGATCAAGTACGTGATGATGGCGGGGGTGTAGCTTCCGTCAATCGCTCGCATCGCCCGCGAACGCGCCGTGACGTCCGACGCCGGAGGCGAAGCGCGTTGCGCCCGACAGCGTTTCGCCCGAGGCGATGACTTCGAGGCCGCCGCGCATCTCGTTGCTGATCGCTTCCTCCTCGGAAAGGTCCCATTGCCGCAGCGCCGACAGCCGGTCGGCGCGCAGGCATTTTTGCGGGAAGGCCGCGATCTCCCTGGCAAGCGCAATCGCCTGCGCGCAGGCCTCGCCACGGCCGACGACGCGGTTGGCCAGTCCCATCCGCAGCGCCTCCTGCGCGCCGACCGGGCGTCCCGTGAGGATCAGGTCGATCGCCTGCGAATGGCCGATCAGCCGCGGCAGGCGGATGGTGCCGAGGTCGATCAGCGGCACGCCGAAGCGGCGGCAGAAGATGCCGAAGGTGGCGTCGTCGGCGACCACGCGCATGTCGGCCCACAGCGCCAGCTCCATGCCGCCGGCCACCGCAAATCCCTCGACCGCGGCGATCACGGGTTTCGACAACCGCAGCCGGCTCGGCCCCATCGGCGCAATCGTGTCGAAGCCGCCGAGCTCCCGCTTCTTGTTGGGATCGCCGGCCGCCACTGCCTTGAGGTCGGCGCCGGCACAGAAATAGCCGCCGGTGCCGGTGAACACGGCAACGGATGCGCTCTCGTCAGCGTCGAAGGCGAGAAAGGCGTCGTACAATTTTCGCGCGGTCGCGCCGTCGACCGCGTTACGGCAATGCGGGCGATTGATGGAAACGATGGTCACGGGGCCATCACGTTCGACGAGCACGGTGTCGGCTTCGGTCATGTCGGCGCTCCCTGGATATTGTTTCCCGGAAGCTTGGCACTAGACGCGAGGGTGACGCAATGACGACGGTTAGATTTTCAACTCATCCCCGGTCACGCGGCGATAGGCTTCGAGATAGCGCTTGCTCGTCGCATCGACGACGCGCTTCGGCAGCGGCGGCGGCGGTGCATCGCCGTTCCAGCGGCCGGCTTTGCGTTCGGCGTCGAGATAGTCGCGCAGCGGCTGCTTGTCGAAGGAGGGCTGTGGCCGGCCGGGCTTGTAGACGTCGGCGGCCCAGAATCGCGAGGAGTCCGGCGTCATCACCTCGTCGATCAGGATGATGCGGCCGTCGGCTGCGCGGCCGAATTCGAACTTGGTGTCGGCGATGATGATGCCGTGATGACGGGCGATCCGCTCGCCGAAATTATAGACGGTGCGGGCCATGCTCTCGAGCTTCTCGGCCACGCCGTCGCCGACGATCTCGCGCACGCGCGCCACCGTGATGTTCTCGTCATGGCCGGTCTCGGCCTTGGTCGCCGGACTGAAGATCGGCGCGTCCAGCTTCTCGCTCTCCACCAGGCCGGGCTTGAGCTGCTCGCCCGCGAGCGTGCCTGATGCGGCATACTCCTTCCACGCGGAGCCGGAGATGTAGCCGCGGATCACGCATTCCACCGGAAAGACGTTGGTGCGCTTGCACAGCATCGCACGGCCCAGGATATCGGCGCGGTGGTCCTTCAACGCCGGCACCTCGCGGATGATCTCGTCGGCGTCGGCGCTGATCATGTGATGCGGCACCACGCCTTCGAGCTGGCGGAACCACCAGGCGCTGATCTGCGTCAGCACCGCGCCCTTCATCGGGATGGTCTCTGCCATGACAACGTCGAACGCGCTGATGCGGTCGGTGGTGAGCAGCAGGACGCGGTCGTCGCCGACGGCGTAGATATCGCGCACCTTGCCGCGGCCGATCTGTGGCAGGGGCAAATCGCTGGCGAGCATCGCGTTCATCGGGTAAGGCCTTCAGGCAGGCGCGCGCAGGAATGCGCGCGCGGAAACACGAAAGCGGAGCAATAGCTCACTCCGGCAGCGGAATGAACTCATGTTCTTGCGGGACGGCGGCAAACCGGCCGGTTTTCCAGTCCTGTTTGGCCTGCTCGATCCGCTCCTTGCTGGATGAAACGAAATTCCACCAGATGTGGCGCGGCCCTTCCAGCGCGTCGCCGCCCAAAAACATCATTCGTGTCGGCCGCAACGCCTTCACCGTAATGCGGTCGCCGGGCCGGAAGATCAGGAGACGCGGCCCCTCATAGCGCTCATTCGCGATCTCGACCTCGCCGTCGACGAGGTAGATCGCGCGTTCCTCGTGATCGGGGTCGAGCGGCACGCTGGTCCCGGCCTGCGCGGTCACCTCGGTATAGAACCATGGCGAGACCATGCTGACCGGCGATTTTACGCCAAAACCGCTTCCCGCGATGATGCGCGCGGTGAAGCCGTTTTCCCTGACCGTCGGCAACGCCTCGGCGGCGTAATGCTGGAACGACGGCGCGATCTCCTCCGAACCTGCCGGCAGCGCGATCCAGCTTTGCAGGCCGAGCATCATCTGGCCGTCGCGGCGCTGGACATCGGGCGTGCGTTCGGAATGAGCGATGCCGCGCCCCGCCGTCATCAGGTTCATCGCGCCGGGCTGGATCTCCTGGATGTTGCCCTCGCTGTCGCGGTGCATGATCGAGCCGTCGAACAGATAGGTGACGGTGGCGAGCCCGATATGCGGATGCGGCCGCACGTCCATCCCCTTGCCGGCCATGAATTGCACGGGGCCGAAATGATCGAAGAAGATGAAGGGCCCGACCATCTGCCGCTTGCCGTGCGGCAGCGCGCGGCGGACCTCGAAGCCGTCGCCGAGGTCGCGGGTGCGCGGCACGATGATGAGATCGAGCGCGTCGCAGGTTCTGGGATCGCCGAGCACGGGATCGTTGGAGGGCTGCCAGCTCATGGGGGACTCCTTGTGACGTTTTGTTGGATCATAGCAGGAATTGCAGGATCGCGTCCAAATGCCTCAACATGTCGTCCCTGCGAACGCAGGACCCATACTCCGTGTCCTATTGTTTGGCACTAATGACAGATATCGTCTCCAACAATCGACAACGGTGGTTATGGGTCCCTTGGGCTCACAGGGACGACGTAGGATAATGACCCGATGATCCCTCCGCTCAAGCCCGGCGCCAAACTGCTGAAGGTCGATGGTCCCGTCATCGAGACCGAACGCCTGATTCTTCGGCCATGGCGAAGCGACGACATATCAGCGAATACGGCGATGCTTTCCGATCCCGGCACCGCGCGCTACATCACGCCTGACGGTATCGCGATCACCACCGAGATCGGCGGCTGGCGCAACGCCGCCGTAATATCGGGGCATTGGGCGCTCCACGGTTTCGGCATGTTTGCCGTCGAGGAGAAATCGAGCCGCCGCTATATCGGCCGCGTCGGGCCGTGGTGCCCGCCGGGTTGGCCGGGTTTTGAAGTTGGCTGGGGCATCGACCGCGCATGCCGCGGCAAGGGCTATGCGGTGGAGGCCGCGCGGGCATCGATCGACTGGACGTTCGCGACCTTTGAGATCGACGAGATCATCCATTGCATCGAGGCCAGCAACGAACCGTCAAAGAACGTCGCACGGCGGTTGGGAGCAAGGCATGATGGCGAAGTCGATCTGTCTGGCAAAACCAATGAGCGCTGGGTGACCCCGCGGGCGGCGTGGAAAGGCTGATCCTCGGCCGCCGATAGGGAAGAGCATACGAATCTCCCCTCTCCCACAAGGGGAGAGGGCTGCACCGTCGATGTGGCGCAGTATTACTGGCGCCCCAGTTGCGTGGCCTGCTCGACGCGATCGAACCTCTCGAGTGAAAGGATCGCGTCGGCGAGCTGGTCGGCGCGGCCGTTCAGCACCGGGCGAGCGAGCGTGAGGAATTTCTGCTGCATCGCCTGCGCATCCGGGAATGTTTCCGGCTCGCCGGAGGGATCGGCGTAGAGCCGCTCGTGCACGCCGTCCTCGGTGGTGATCGAGACGCGCGCACCAAAGGGATGCGTGCGGCCGACTTCGAGGCGATCGTCCTGCACCACATCGAACTTGTCGGCGAGCGTATTGATCGCGACGTCGCCGAGCCGTTCGTAATCGTCCCAGCCGAAGCTGCCCTGGTCGAGCGCCAATGCCCCGGTAAAGAACATCGAGAACTGACCGCCGACGATCGAGGTCGGATGCCGCTTGGTGGCGGCGTCGCCGGTCAAGGTGATGCCGTTGCGATGCAGGCCGATCTCGACCCGCTTGATCTGGTCCGGGGTCAGATTGTGCTCGCGGCGCATCGCGATCAGCGCGTCGAGCGCCGCATGGGTATAGCGGCAGCTCGGATAGGGCTTTACGCCGATCCGCAGCGTCTCGTAGGTCTTGCCGAGGCCGGCGGTCGCCTTGTCGGGATGGGCGTCGTCGCTGTAGCCGACGAGCAGGCCGTGCTTGCCCTCGACCGACTCACTCGAGCCGACAAAATTGTTGCGCGCGAGCGTCGCCGCGATCACGCCGTTCATCGCGGCGGCGCCGACCTGATAGCGCTTGTTCCAGGCGCCATTGACCAGGAACTGCAATGAGCCGGCGGCCTGGCTGCCGGAAACGCCGAACGCCGAGATGAGCTGGTCCTTCGAGAGGCCGAACAGCTTTCCGGCGGCGGCTGCGGCGCCATAGGTTCCGGCCGTCGCAGTCGGATGGAAGCCGCGCGCATAATGCGAGGTTGGATCGAGCGCGTTGCCGAGCCGGCAGCACACCTCATAGCCGGCCACGATCGCGGTCAGAACGTCGCGCCCGGAAGCGCCGACCATTTCACCGACCGCAAAGGCGGCCGGCACCACCGGGGCGCTGGGATGCAGTGAGGAGTCGGCATGGGTGTCGTCGAAATCGAGGGAATGGCCGAGCGCGCCGTTGAGCAGCGCGGCGACCGCGGGCGTCCATGTCTTGGAATCGCCGAACACGGTGGACTCGCCCTTGCCGTCCAGCGCCAGCGCTTCCAGCATGTTGAGCAGCGAGGGGGTGGATTCGGCGTCGCGCCGCGCCCGGATCGCGCTGCCGAGGAAATCGAGCGTCAGCACCTTGGCGCGCGCCAGTACCTCCGGCGGAATGTCCGCAAATTTCAGGTCGGCGACATAGGCGGCGAGCGTTGCGGTTTCCTGGGCCATCGTGTTTCCTCGTTTTGCCTGGCAGGGTAGGCGGGCCGAAACGACCTTTCAAGCCGCCTTCCCGTCGCGGCCCTGCCCTGACTTGATGTCGTCTAGCACAGGCGGGACGCGCGGATTCTGGAATGCGGCGCATGATGGCCTTCGCAAAACGCATGCTTGGCTCGCTCCAAAGCCGCAAGACGCAACTGGCGCTCGCGGTCAGGCTGGCGGTCGCCGCGGTCGCGGCCTATGCGATCGCCCGCGCGCTGCACCTGATGCTGCCGCTATGGGCGGTGCTGACATCGCTGATTGTCACCCAGATGAGCGTCGGCCGCTCGCTGAAGGCGACCCGCGATTACATGCTCGGCACGATCGGCGGCGCGGTCTATGGCGGCGCCATTGCGGTGCTGATCCCGCATTCCGGCGAGGGTGGATTGCTGGCGCTGCTGGTGCTCGCGGTTGCGCCGCTGGCCTTCGTCGGCGCAATCAACCCCAGCCTGAGCACCGCCACGGTAACGGCCGTGATCGTGTTGCTGGTCCCGGCGATGAACCATGCCAACCCGATGGATTCCGCGATCGACCGGCTCTTTGAAGTCACCGTCGGGGCGCTCACGGGGCTTCTGGTCTCGTTCCTGGTGTTGCCGTCCCGGGCGATCAGCCAGATCCGTGTCAATGCGGCGAGGATTCTGGAACTGCTGGCTGCCGCCTTCGCCGAATTGCTGGCGGGACTGACGCGCGGACTGGATAACGACGCCTTGCACCGAATCCAGGATGGCATCGGCACGGCGGTGGCCAACCTTCATGCGACAGGTCTGGAAGCCGAGCGCGAGCGCACGGCGCGCCTGTCGTCGGGGCCGGACACCGGCCCGTTGCTGCGCACGCTTCAGCGGTTGCGCCACGACGTCGTGATGATCGGGCGCGCCAGCGTGGTGCCGCTACCCGTCAACGTGCAGGCAAGGCTGGCGCGGCCGCTTGCGGACGTCAGCAGGGCGATCGTCGACTATATGGGCGCGGCGGCGCTGTCCCTGCGAAGCGGCAGCGGCGCCGCGGATATTCAGCCGGTGGATGCTGCATTGCAGGCCTATGCCGCCGAAGTCGCCTCGATACGAAGCGAGGGACTGATCCGTGGCGTCCCCGCCGATGTCGCGGAGCGGTTTTTTGCGCTTGGTTTTTCGCTGGAGCAGATGCGGCAAAATCTGAACGATCTCAATCGCTGCCAGGTCGACTGGGGCGAGAAACCGGCCGGTGCAAAGGCGCAGTCGAAATAGATGGCGAGAGGCGTCGGCCGCGGTTCATGCGCCGCCCGTCAGGCGGCAACCTGTCGCAGCAAGGCCGGCACGATCAGCCGGTGAAACGGCATGATGATCGCAAGATAAGTCCGGCCGAGCCAATTATGCGTCCTGACCACCGTCGTGGCGGTGACCTGCCTGACTCCGCCGGGCGCCGTCACATCGACCACGACGCGAAAGTCGAGATGGCGGTCGTTGAAGCCGGCGATCAGGCGGTCCGGCGTTTCGCTCACGACAGGAAAGATCCCGATCATGTCGCGGGGCGCGTCCGCACGGCCCGAAGTTTTCAGCCCGAGCGGTGCGAGCAGCAGATTGCGCAGCGATACCAGCGCCTCGGCCCAGCGCGGCTGCCGCGCCATCATCCGCTCCGCGGCGCGGCGGGCGTCGAGATCGCGGTCGCCGGCTTCGATGCAGAAGGCGTCGGCGAATTGCGCGCCGGCCAGCAGCGCATCGGCGTCGACGGCAGGTTTGATCTCGCGGACGATCATCAGAAGGTGAGCTTGGCCGTCAGCCGACGGAAGCGCAAGAGCAGAAGCACGGCGTACACCGCGGTCCCGACCGACAGCCCGATCCAGACGCCGACCGCGTCCCACGACGTCCGGAAGGCGAGCCAGCAGGCGCAGGTGAACCCGATCAGCCAATAGCTGAGAATCGCGAACGAGAGCGGCACGCGGGTATCATTCATGCCGCGCAGCGCGCCTGCGGCGACGGTCTGGATGGCGTCCGCGATGAAGAAGGTCGAACCGACCAGCAACAGCGTCACGGAGAGTGCGGCGGTCGCATCCGTGCTTTCACCGAGAAATATCTCCACGATGCCGTAACGGCCGACGATCACCGCGACCGTCAGGATCGATGCGAGCACGATGCCGAGCCAGGTCGCGACATGACCGGCACGCCGGACGGCGCCTGCGTCGCCACGGCCAATTGCATGCCCAACCCGCACGGTGGCGGCCATGCCGATGCCGAACGGCACCATGAACAGGATCGCGGCGACCTGCAGCGCGATCTGGTGCGCGGCCAGCGCGCTCGTGCTGATCAGGCCCATCAACAGGCCGGCGGCGCCGAACAGGCCGTATTCCAGCAGGAACGAAAACGAGATCGGCGCGCCGACGACGATCAGTTTCCACATCAAGGGCCAGTCGATGCGCCAGAAATGGCCGAACACGTGATATTTCCGGAACGGCCGGCGATAGGCGGCAAACCACACGGCCGCAAGGAAGGTGCCGACATTGACGATCGAGGTCGCCAGTCCCGCGCCGAACAGGCCGAGTCGCGGCAGGCCGAACGCGCCAAACAGCAGGATGTAGACCAGCAGGGCATTGGCCGGAATCGCGGCCAGCGTGATCCACAGGACCGGCTCGGGCCGATTGATCGCGCTCATGAAGCCGCGGATCGCCATGAACCAGAGCGCCGGCAGGATGGTCCAGACCAGTCCGGCGAGATATTCCTGCGCCATATGCGCGCTCATCGGCGCCTGACCCAGCGCCAGCAGGATCTGCTCGGCCCAGAACCGCAGCGCCATCAGCGGCAGCGAAATCAACAGCGCGGCCCACAGGCCGACGCGCAGCGATCGCCGGATCATATGCGGGTCGCGTGCGCCGAAAGCCTGCGCGGCGAGCGGCGCGACCGCGGAGACCAGGCCCATGCCGAAGGTGAAGCTGACGAACAGCACGGTGTGCGCCAGCGATGCCGCGGCGACCGCCTCGCTGCCGAGCCGCCCGATCATCGCAAGATCGGTCGTCATCATCGCGATCTGCCCGAGCTGGGTCAGCGCGATCGGCACCGCAAGCTTCAGCGTCTCGGCAAGCTCGATCGCGAGATGCCGGCCGGGAGCGGCCGCGGAAGCCGGCGGCGCGGCTTGTGCGCGTTCAATCTTGTCGAGCGAGGTCATTGCTGGAGACTATCACGGACGGAGGCCGAAAGGGCGACGGCGCGGTGCGCCTATCCGCCCGTTCGCGCCGGCACGCGTGTGATCTTCGCACCGAGCGCGTTGAGCCGCTCCTCGATGCGCTCATAGCCGCGCTCGATCTGGTCGGCATTGTTGATGGTCGAGGTGCCCTCTGCGGCAACCGCCGCCAGCAGCATGGCCATGCCGGCGCGGATGTCCGGCGAGGTCATCACCGAGCCGCGCAGCCGGCTCGGGCCGGCGACGATGGCGCGATGCGGGTCGCACAGCACGATGCGTCCGCCCATCGCGATCAGCTTGTCGACGAAGAACATCCGCGACTCGAACATCTTCTCGAACATCAGGATCACGCCGTCGCATTGCGTCGCCGTCACGATCGCAATCGACATCAGATCGGCCGGGAAGGCCGGCCAGGGCTGGTCCTCCAGCTTCGGGACATGGCCGCCGAAATCGTCGTGGATCTTCATGGTCTGGTTGGACGGCACGATGAGATCGTCACCCTCGACGCCGCAGACGATGCCGAGCCGTTCGAAGCCCATCCGGATCGATCGCAGATGCTCGACGCCGGCCCTGGCGATGCGCAGCGGCGAGCGCGTCACCGCGGCGAGCCCGATCAGCGAGCCGACCTCGATGTGGTCGGGCTGGATCGAATAGCTGGTGCCGCCGAGCGCCGCCGGGCCGTGCACGATGATGGTGTTGGTGCCGACGCCCTCGATCTTCGCGCCGAGCGCGACCAGGAAATGCGCGAGGTCCTGCACATGCGGCTCGGAGGCGGCGTTGCGCAGATAGGTGGTGCCGTGGGCGGCGACCGCCGCGACCAGTGCGTTTTCGGTGGCGGTGACGCTGGGCTCGTCGAGAAAGACGTCGGCGCCTTTCAGGGTCGATGCGCGGAATTCCAGCCGGTGCGTGGCGGTGACGGTGGCGCCGAGCTGCTCGAAGGCAAGGAAATGCGTGTCGAGGCGGCGGCGGCCGATGACATCGCCGCCGGGCGGCGGCAGCGCCACCTCGCCGCAGCGGGCGAGCAGCGGGCCGGCCAGCAGGATCGAGGCGCGGATCCGCGCGCAGAGTTCGGGGTCGAGGTCGGCGGCGCGGACTTCCCGCGCATGAATGGCGAGCGTGTTGCGCGCCTTCCATTCGGCCGAAGCGCCGACCGAGCGGATCAGTTCGACCAGCGTCTCGGTGTCGCGGATGCGCGGCACATTCTCCAGCGTCACCGGATGCTCGGTGAGCAGTGCGGCGGCGATGATCGGCAGCGCGGAATTCTTGTTGCCGGACGGTTCGATCGTGCCCGAGAGCCGGTGGCCGCCTTCAACGATGTACTGGATAGGCGCCACGGGCGTTCAAGGCCTCACACGTCGACATTGGCGCTGAGCGAATTATCCTGGATGAATTCGCGGCGCGGTTCGACCACGTCGCCCATCAGCTTGGTGAAGATGTCGTCGGCCTCGTCGACCTCCTTGACCTTCACCTGCAGCAGCGAGCGCTCGTTGACGTCGAGCGTGGTCTCCCAGAGCTGGCCGGGGTTCATCTCGCCGAGACCTTTGTAGCGCTGGAGTGCGACGCCCTTGCGCGCGGATTCCGTCACCGCCTCGAACAGGTCGATCGGGCCGTAAATGATCGTCTCCGCATCCTTGCGGCGGAGCTTGCCGGGCCTGGCATAGACGTCCTGCAGCTTCTCCCGGTAGTCGTGAAGCTTGCGCGCGTCGGCCGAGCCGAGGAAGGCGTCGTCAATGATCGCAACATCCTTGACGCCGCGGACGGTGCGCTCGAACACGAAGCCCTGGCCTTCGACGAACTGTCCGGTCCAGCCGCGCTCGACTTCGTCGGCCTGGTTGTCGAGCCGCCGCGTCATGTATTCGGCGGCGGCGGCGGCGGTTTCCGGATTGGTGTAGATGTCCCTGCCGAACAGCCCCGCGACCGCGGCCTGTTCGATAACCTTGCGGTTATAGCGGCTGTGCAGATTGCGCAGCACGCTTCGGATGACGCGGGCGTCTTCCACCAGCGAGAGCAGGTCGCGGCCGGCGCGCTCGTCGCCGCTGCCCGGTGTGAACACGCATTCGTCCAGGCCGACCGAGATCAGATAGTCTTCCAGCGCGCGTTCGTCCTTCAGGTACTGCTCGGATTTGCCGCGCGTCACCTTGTAGAGCGGCGGCTGGGCGATATAGAGGTGGCCGCGATCGATCAGCTCGCGCATCTGCCGGTAGAAGAAGGTCAGCAGCAGCGTGCGGATATGGGCGCCGTCCACGTCGGCGTCCGTCATCACGATGATCTTGTGGTAGCGCAGCTTGTCGGCCGAGAAGTCGTCGCTGATGCCGGTGCCGAGCGCGGTGATCAGGGTGCCGATCTGCTCTGATGACAGCATCTTGTCGGTGCGGACGCGCTCGACGTTGAGGATCTTGCCGCGCAGCGGCAGCACCGCCTGGAATTCGCGATTGCGGCCCTGCTTGGCGCTGCCGCCTGCCGAGTCGCCCTCGACGATGAACAGCTCGGACTTGGCCGGATCCTTTTCCTGGCAGTCGGCGAGCTTGCCGGGCAGCGAGGAGACGCTGAGCGGGCTCTTGCGCGTCAATTCGCGCGCCTTGCGGGCGGCCTCGCGCGCGGCGGCGGCCTGGATCACCTTGCCGACGATCACCTTCGCTTCGCTCGGGTGCTCCTCGAACCAGGCGGCCAGCGCCTCGTTGAGCACGTTCTCGACCACCGGGCGCACTTCCGAGGACACCAGCTTGTCCTTGGTTTGCGAAGAAAACTTCGGATCCGGCACCTTGACCGAGAGGACGGCCGTGAGACCCTCGCGGCAATCGTCGCCGGTCAGCGCGATCTTTTCCTTTTTCGCATTGACCTCGGCATAGCCGTTGACCTGGCGCGTCAGCGCGCCGCGGAAGCCGGCAAGATGGGTGCCGCCGTCACGCTGCGGAATGTTGTTGGTGAAGCACAGCACGTTCTCATGGTAGCTGTCGTTCCACCACAGCGCGGCCTCGACGCCGATGCCGTTGGCTTCCGACCGCACCATGATCGGCATCGGCACGATCGCCTTCTTGTTGCGATCGAGATATTTGACGAATTCCTCGACGCCGCCGTCGTAGTGCATCTCCTCGCGCTTCTCGACCGCGTGGCGCATGTCGGAAAGGGCGATGTGGACGCCCGAATTCAGGAAGGCGAGCTCGCGCAGCCGGTGTTCCAGCGTCGCGAAATCATATTCGATGTTCTTGAAGGTCTCGCTCGAGGCAAGGAAAGTGACCTCGGTGCCGCGCTGGCCCTTGCCCTCGCCGACCACCTTCAGAGGCGCGATCGCGTCGCCATGGGAGAATTCGACGAAATGCTCCTTGTCGTCGCGCCAGACCCGCAGCTTCAGCGAACTCGACAGCGCGTTGACGACGGAGACGCCGACGCCGTGGAGGCCGCCGGAGACCTTGTAGGAGTTCTGGTCGAATTTTCCGCCGGCGTGGAGCTGGGTCATGATGACCTCGGCCGCGGAGATGCCTTCGCCCTTGTGGATGTCGACCGGAATGCCGCGGCCGTCGTCGCGCACGGTGACGGAATTATCCGCGTTGAGGATCACGTCGACGCGCGTGGCGTGACCCGCGAGCGCTTCGTCGATCGCGTTGTCGACGACCTCGTAGACCATGTGATGCAGGCCGGAGCCGTCATCGGTGTCGCCGATATACATGCCCGGCCGCTTGCGTACGGCATCGAGGCCCTTCAACACCCGGATCGATTCCGCGCCGTATTCGACCGGAATTGGATGCTCAGTGTCGGCAGGGGTCTGCCGGGCAGGTTCTGTCATGTGAAGCCTTCGAGGGTGTCCCGAATCAGCTGCGCATTATGAGGCGCTGATCGGTCTATTTGTGCCATGAAAGAGGCATCGCGCCTAGCGCAATCTCTCTATCAACAAGTCTTTGAATAAATGGTGGTTTTTTACACTTTTTCAAGGTGTTCGAGGGCCGGTTTTACACACCCCGAAAAGCCCGATTCGAGGACGTTCGGGGGGCGGTTTTCGAGGGCTCCGCCTGCTCGCCGGCGAGCCTCAGGCGCGGCGGCGGACCTGGCCGGACTCGACGTCGAAAATCTCGCTGCCGGGCCCGATATCGACGAACGCCGCCGGGTCGGCTCCGGTCATCCAGACCTGTGCGCCGAGCCTTGCGAGTTCGTCGAACAGCGCCTTGCGCCTGACGGGATCGAGATGGGCGACGACCTCGTCGAGCAGCAACAGCGGCACGATGCCGGTCATCTCGGCGACCAGGGTGGCGTGCGCCAGCACCAGGCCGATCAGCAGCGCCTTCTGCTCGCCGGTAGAGGCATCGCGCGCCGGCATGTTCTTCGGCGCATACACCACCTGCAGGTCGGTGAGGTGGGGGCCGTCGAGCGTGCGACCGGCGGCGGCATCGCGCACGCGGCTCGCGCGCAGGATCTCGCGGTAGCGATCTTCCACCGCGGTGGCGGGCTCGTTGACCAGCGCGTTTTCCATCCAGCCGTCGAGCATGATCTGCGCCGAGGGAAAGGCGGAGGCCGCGCCGCGCTCCCTGAGCATCGCCGCCAGCCGCGTCACGGTCTGGCCGCGCGTGGCGGCAACCGCGACCGCAAGCTCGGCGGTTTCGCGCTCGATCGCGTCGCACCAATGGTCGTCGTAATTGCGCACTTCGAGCAGGCGGTTGCGCGAACGGAGCGAACGTTCCAGCGCCGAGACGCGGCTGGAATGCTCGCTGTCGATCGCCAGCACCAGGCGATCGAAGAAGCGCCGGCGTTCGGAAGCCGCGCCGAGAAACAGCCCGTCCATCGTCGGCGTCAGCCACACCATGCGCAAATGGTCGCCGAACGCGTTCGCCGAACCGACGGGCTCGCGGTCGATCCGGCAGCGCCGGCTGGTGGAAGCTCCTTCCGCACCCGGGGCGTCGATGCCGGTCCCGAGCGTCGCAAGCCCGAGTGCGCCCTCGACCTCGGCAGCGACCGCCCAGGAGCCGTCGCCCTGATTGTCGGCGACATCCTCCAGCGTCGCGCGCCGCAGGCCGCGCCCCGGCGAGAGAAACGAGATCGCCTCCAGGCAATTGGTCTTGCCGGCGCCGTTCGGTCCCACCAGCACTACCACATCGCCGCGCACCTGCACGCTTCCCGCACGGTAGTTGCGGAAATGCGTGAGCGAGAGGCGATGGATGCGGGAGGGGGTCATGATGAGTTGACGTCGGTCTCTCTTTCCCTCTCCCCTTGTGGGAGAGGGTGGCGCCTCACGAAGTGAGGCGACGGGTGAGGGGTTCTTACCGCTCGGCGAGCTTTACGAAAATGTCCTCCAAAACAGCAGCAGGTTGCTGCAGCACGTCGTTATTCCAGTACCGCGCTATCATAAACCCTTCTGCCACCAAGATCGCTTCCCTAGCTTCATCGCGCGTGGATGAGGCGTGCTGACTGCCGTCAATTTCAACGATGAAGCGCTTTTCGAAGCAAACAAAGTCGAGAATGAAGTTTCGGAACGGGACTTGCCGTCGAAACTTGAAACGTGCGAGCCGCCGATCACGAAGCAATCGCCACATCGCCAGTTCTGCATCGGTCGGCTCGCGCCGCATCTTCTTGGCGAAGGTGCGGATGCGTTTGGCTACAGGCCTATGATTTGGTGTTTGCGGCACGAACCCCTCACCCGTCGCCGAACTTCGTTCGGCGCCACCCTCTCCCACAAGGGGAGAGGGAAGGTTGGCGTCCTTGTCGCGAGCCTTGCTCACACCCGCATCGGCATCAGCACGTAGAGCGCGCCCTTGTTGTCCTTGTCCTGCACCAGCGTCGGCGAGCCGGGATCGGCGAGGCGGAGGACGGCGACTTCGCCTTCGATCTGGGCGGCGATGTCGAGCAGGTAGCGCGAGTTGAAGCCGATATCGAGCGCGTCGGAGGCGTATTCGACCTCGAGCTCTTCGGTGGCGCTGCCGGAATCCGGATTGGTCACCGAGAGGACCAGCTTGCCCGGGGACAATGCGAGCTTCACGGCGCGGCCGCGTTCGCTGGAAATGGTCGAGACGCGGTCGACCGCCGCCTCGAAATCCTTCTTGTCGACGATCAGTTCCTTGTCGTTGTTCTGCGGAATGACGCGGCCGTAGTCCGGGAAGGTTCCGTCGATCAGCTTCGAGGTCAGCACGACATTGCCGAGCGTGAAGCGGATCTTGCCCTGCGACAGCTCGATCTTGATCTCGGCCTCATTGTCATCGATGAGGCGCTGCACCTCGCCGACCGTCTTGCGCGGCACGATGACGCCGGGCATGCCGGTGGCGCCGGAGGGCAGCGCCAGATCGATCTGCGCCAGGCGGTGGCCGTCGGTCGCCACCCCGCGCAACGTCGCCGCCTTGGCGGTGCCGGCCGTGTGCAGGTAAATGCCGTTGAGGTAGTAGCGGGTCTCTTCGGTCGAGATCGCAAACTGCGTACGGTCGATCAGCCGCTTGACGTCGGAAGCGGCGAGCGCGAACGAGTGCGTCATGTCGCCGGCGGCAAGATCCGGAAAATCGCTTTCGGGCAGGGTCTGCAGCGTGAAGCGCGAACGGCCGGCGCGGATCGCCATCACCGAACGGTCGCCATCGGCTTCCAGCACGATCTGCGCGCCGTCGGGCAGTTTGCGGACGATGTCATAGAACATGTGCGCCGGCACCGTGGTGGAGCCGCCGGTTGCCGTCTCCGCCGCCAGGGTTTCGGTCACCTCCAGATCGAGGTCGGTCGCCTTCAGCGACAGCCTGGCATTTTCGGCGCGCACCAGCACGTTGCCGAGGATCGGGATGGTGTTGCGGCGCTCGACCACGCGATGGACGTGGCTCAGCGATTTCAGGAGTTGCGCGCGTTCGACGGTGACCTTCATTGCAATATCCGCCAGAGATGGAAAAGCCGGGCGGCCTGGAAAGGCAGCGCCGCGGCATTGGAAACCCGAAAAGCCGGATCAGGGACCGGATTTGATCAAACCCCCGGGGGGACCGCAAGGTGGCGCGGATGGCCCGCCGGTGCAAGGGAGGCAGCCGGCCGTTCCCCACTTTTGCTGCAAAAAGGCCAGCAGAAAAAAATTCTCCCGCCATCAGGGCGGGAGAGGCTGGGGAGGAGCCGGCCTGTTCCGGCTGCTAAAGCGCTGTGACGCTATTCCTGCAATTGCCGCTTCAGCGACTCGACCTCTTCGGAGAGCGCGGTGTCCCGCGACACCAGTGCCTCGATCTTGCGCACGGCGTGCAGCACCGTGGTGTGATCGCGGCCGCCGAACCGCCGGCCGATCTCCGGCAGCGAGCGCAAGGTCAGCGTCTTCGCCAGGTACATCGCGACCTGACGCGGCCGGACCACATTCGCCGTCCGCCGCGAGGACAGGAGGTCCGAGCGGCTGACGTTGTACTGCCGGGCGACCACGCGCTGGATGTCCTCGATCTTGATCCGCTTCGGTTCCTGCGGACGGATCAGGTCGCGCACCTCGCGCTCGGCCATCTCCAGCGTCACGTGCGTGTTGTTGAGCTTGGAGTGCGCGAGCAGGCGGTTGATGGCGCCTTCGAGGTCGCGGCCGTTATGGGTGATGGTGCGGGCGAGATAGTCCAGCACCGCTTCGGGGACGTCGAAGCTGGCGTGATGGGCACGGGCGGCCGCGACGCGCGATTTGAGGATGCCGAGCCGCAGCTCTTCGCCGAGCGAGCCCATCTCCACGACGAGACCGCCGGCCAGCCGCGAGCGCACGCGGTCGTCGAGGCTCTCGAGATCCGACGGCGGACGGTCGGCGGCGATCACCACCTGACGGCCTGCATCGATCAGCGCGTTCAGCGTGTGGCAGAACTCCGCCTGGGTCGACTTGCCCTGCAGGAACTGCAGATCGTCGATAACGAGCACGTCGATGCCGCGCAGCGCCTCCTTGAAGGCCAGCGCCGTCTGCGTCTTCAGCGCGGCGACGAAGCCGTACATGAATTT
>NZ_DAINNI010000103.1:0-16945 GCF_036735945.1 Bradyrhizobium sp.
CCCCGGCCGCGAAAGCGATCTCAAGGTCGGCGACGAAGTCGAGGTGTTCCTCGACAGAATCGAAAATGCGCTCGGCGAAGCCGTGCTGTCGCGCGACAAGGCGCGCCGCGAGGAGAGCTGGGGCAAGCTGGAGAAGGCGTTCCAGAACAACGAGAAGGTTCACGGCGTCATCTTCAACCAGGTCAAGGGTGGCTTCACCGTCGATCTCGACGGCGCGGTTGCCTTCCTGCCGCGCTCGCAGGTCGACATCCGTCCGATCCGCGACGTCGCGCCGCTGATGAACAACTCGCAGCCGTTCCAGATCCTCAAGATGGATCGCCGCCGCGGCAACATCGTGGTGTCGCGCCGCACGGTTCTGGAAGAGACCCGCGCCGAGCAGCGCCAGGAGCTGGTGCAGAACCTCGAAGAGGGTCAGGTGATCGACGGCGTGGTCAAGAACATCACCGATTACGGTGCGTTCGTTGATCTCGGCGGCATCGACGGTCTGCTCCACGTCACCGATATCGCCTGGAGGAGGGTCAATCACCCGACCGAGGTGCTGACCATCGGCCAGACCGTGAAGGTCAAGATCATCAAGATCAACCACGAGACCCACCGTATCTCGCTCGGCATGAAGCAGCTGCTGGACGATCCGTGGCAGGGCATCGAGGCGAAGTACCCGCTGAACGCGCGCTTCACCGGCCGCGTCACCAACATCACCGACTACGGCGCATTCGTCGAACTGGAGCCGGGCATCGAAGGCCTGATCCACGTCTCGGAGATGTCGTGGACCAAGAAGAACATGCACCCCGGCAAGATCGTCTCGACCTCGCAGGAAGTCGAAGTGCAGGTTCTCGAGGTGGATTCGGTCAAGCGCCGCATCTCGCTCGGCCTCAAGCAGACCATGCGCAATCCCTGGGAAGTCTTCGTCGAGAAGTTTCCGGTCGGTTCGGTGGTCGAAGGCGAGGTCAAGAACAAGACCGAGTTCGGCCTGTTCCTCGGCCTCGACGGCGACGTCGACGGCATGGTCCATCTCTCCGACCTCGACTGGAAGCTTCCGGGCGAGCAGGTCATCGACAACTTCAAGAAGGGCGACATGGTCAAGGCCGTGGTGCTCGATGTCGATGTCGAAAAGGAGCGCATCTCGCTCGGCGTCAAGCAGCTCGAAGGCGATCCCTTCGCCGAGCCGGGCGACGTCAAGAAGGGCGCGGTCGTGACCTGCGAAGTGCTCGAAGTGAAGGAAGCCGGCATCGAGGTGAAGATCTCGGGCACCGACTTCACCACCTTCATCAAGCGCTCCGAGCTCGCCCGTGACCGCAACGATCAGCGCGCCGAACGCTTTGCCGTCGGCGAGAAGGTCGATGCGCGCGTCATCCAGTTCGACAAGAAGGCCCGCAAGGTGCAGGTCTCGATCAAGGCGCTGGAAGTGGCCGAAGAGAAGGAAGCCATCGCGCAGTACGGCTCCTCCGATTCGGGCGCCACGCTGGGCGATATCCTCGGCACCGCGCTCAAGAACCGCGACAAGTAAGCCTATCGCCGGTGCTTCAGTGAACATCAGGCCCCGGTTTCGACCGGGGCCTTTTTCTATCCGTCGTCCCGGACAAGCGAAGCGCGATCCGGGACCCATAACCACTGGCGGATGGAGTTGGGCAAGACTGGAGCCCCATCGAATGCAAAAACCGGCGCCGGTGACTATGGGTCCCCGCGTTCGCGGGGACGACAGACAGGGCCTTGTTATCTTCAAATTGCGCCGCAATTGATGTAATCAGGTAACGCTTTACTGGCGCTACGAGCGCAAAACGCGCTGGCTGTCTTCTGGAGAAATTTCGATGTCGCTCGATTCGGACGTGATCGTCGATCGCCGCAGGATTCGCCGCAAGCTGACCTTCTGGCGGGTTGCGGCCGTTCTGATCGCGGTGGTGGCGATCGTGGGTTTTGGCGCGATCGCGACCCGGAACGGGCCAGTCGGGCTGACATCGTCAGGCTCGATCGCCCGCGTCAATATCGAAGGGCTGATCCGCAGCGACCAGCAGCGCGTCGAGGCGCTGGAGCGGCTGGAGAAATCGAGCCATGCCGCCGTCGTCGTGCACATCAACTCTCCCGGCGGCACCACGGCCGGCTCCGAGCAGCTCTACGATTCGCTGGTGCGGCTGAAGGCAAAGAAGCCGCTGGTCGTGGTGGTCGAGGGCCTCGCCGCGTCGGGCGGCTACATCACGGCGATCGCGGCCGATCATATCGTCGCGCGCCAGAGTTCGCTGGTCGGCTCGATCGGCGTGCTGTTCCAGTTTCCGAACTTCACCGAACTGCTGAAGACAGTGGGCGTGAAGGTCGAGGAAGTGAAATCCTCGCCGCTGAAGGCTGCGCCGAACGGTTTCGAGCCGACCAGTCCGGAGGCGCGCGCCGCGCTCGATGCGCTGGTGAAGGATTCCTATGCCTGGTTCCGCGGCCTGGTGAAGGAGCGGCGCGGCATGGACGACGCGCTGCTCGAAAAGGTCGCAGACGGGCGCGTCTTCACCGGCCGCCAGGCGGTCGAATTGAAGCTGGTCGATCAGCTCGGCGACGAAAAAGCCGCCATTGCGTGGCTGGTCGCGGAGAAAAAGGTAAAAAGCGATCTGCCGGTGCGCGATTTCCGGCTGAATCCGCAGTTTGGCGACCTGACATTCCTGCGCACCGCGGCATCCATCGCATTCGACGGGCTCGGCTTGAGTTCCATCGCGCGCCGGATCGAGCAGGCCGGCGTCGCGCAGGCGGTCGATCAGCTTTCGCTCGATGGCATGCTCGCATTGTGGCGTCCCGCCACGCCCAACTGAGCCGCCCCGGTCGCCCTTCGCCACAATTTCCCGCATTGCGGGTGTCGTCGTAAACCCCTTCCGGGCGGCCTGTGACGCCGCACCCGGTTGCCTAAAAGTGATTTAGCGTCTTGACAGTTCAAGGCATTTTCACGGAAATGGATATCCGCACGACCCCGGATCCCAACTTCGATGATCAAATCCGAACTTGTTCAGCGCATCGCCGAGCACAACCCGCACCTCTACCAGCGGGATGTCGAGAACATTGTGAATGCGATCCTCGACGAGATCGTGGCCGCGCTGGCGCGCGGCGACCGCGTCGAACTGCGCGGTTTCGGCGCCTTCTCGGTCAAGCATCGCCCAGCCCGCGCCGGCCGCAATCCACGCACCGGCGCCCATGTGCCGGTCGACCAGAAGAGCGTGCCGTTCTTCAAGACCGGCAAGGAAATGCGCGAGCGGCTGAACCGTGAGGATGGCGCGCCCGAGGCCGGCGCGTAAGCGTTTCTTCGAACTCGACGGGATGTCGCCGTGCGTGGCGGGCCGGTCGCCCGCTTTTCCCGATCACGACGCGAGATGCTCATGCGAAAGTTCTTCACGGCGCTGGTCGTCATTCCCCTGGGCCTGATCTTCATCGTCTTTGCGGTCGCCAACCGCCATTTCGTGACGGTATCGTTCGATCCCTTCAACGCGACCGATCCGGCGGTCGCGGTCAGCATGCCGCTGTTCGCCGTCATCATTAGCGTGGCCATTCTGGGAGTGGCCGCGGGCGGCATCGCGACCTGGTTCCGCCAGCGCCACTGGCGACGCGCCGCGCGCCAGCATGAGGCCGAGGCCCGGCAGGCCCGGGCGGAGGCGGACAGCCTGCGGGCCGCGGCGGCGGTTTCGCGGGCCGACCAGCAGCGGCTGCCGGCGCCGTCCCAGTACGGCTTCTACGGGGCCGCCGGGCGAGACAAGCAGGGCGCGACGTTGTAGAACCCGCCCCGTCGGCCCGTTCCAATTTGTCCTGGCGGCCGTAGAGATCCGCCTCCGAGAGACCATGTCCCTGCTTGTCAAAATTTGTGGCCTGTCCACGCGCGAGACGCTCGAGGTAGCGCTTGCGGCGGGCGCCGACATGGTGGGCTTCGTGTTCTTTCCGCCGTCGCCGCGCCATCTCGGCCTGGAGGTCGCGCGCGAACTCGGCAAGCAGGCCAGGGGCCGCGCCGTCAAGGTGGCGCTGACCGTCGATGCCGACGACGCCACGCTCGAAAACATCGTCGAGACGCTGCGGCCGGATCTGTTCCAACTGCACGGCAAGGAAACCACCGCGCGGGTGCGCGACGTCAAGGCGAGGTTCGGCCTGCCGGTCATGAAGGTGATCGCGGTCGAAACGGCAGCCGATCTTGCGGCGCTGCCGGGTTATGCGGAGGTCGCCGATCGCATCCTGTTCGACGCCCGCGCGCCGAAGGGCGCCACGCGGCCCGGCGGGCTCGGGACCGTGTTCGACTGGCACGTCCTGGAAAAGCTCGATCTCAAATTGCCCTTCATGGTCTCGGGTGGGCTGACCGCTGATAACGTCGCCGAGGCCGTCAGCGTCACCCGCGCCGGCGGCGTCGACGTATCGTCCGGGGTCGAAAGTTCGCCCGGCATCAAGGATCCCGAGATGATCCGCAATTTCATTCGCGCCGCGCGCGCCACCGAAGAATTGATGGTCCGATGAGTCAAAGCCTGCCCAATTCGTTCCGCAGCGGCCCCGACGAGCACGGCCATTTCGGCATTTTCGGCGGACGCTACGTCGCCGAGACGCTGATGCCGCTGATCCTCGATCTGGAAAAGGCCTATGCTGAGGCCAAGGCAGATCCCGCGTTCCAGGCCGAGATGAACGGCTATCTCAAGAACTATGTCGGCCGGCCGTCGCCGCTCTATCTCGCCGAGCGGCTGACCGAGCATTTTGGCGGCGCGAAAATCTATTTCAAGCGCGAGGAGCTGAATCACACCGGCTCGCACAAGGTCAACAACGTGCTCGGCCAGATCATGGTCGCGCGGCGCATGGGCAAGAAGCGCATCATCGCCGAGACCGGCGCCGGCCAGCACGGCGTCGCGACCGCGACGCTGTGCGCGCGCTTCGGCCTCGAATGCGTGGTCTATATGGGCGCGGTCGACGTCGCGCGGCAGCAGCCGAATGTCATCCGCATGGAGATGCTGGGCG
The DNA here is from genome assembly GCF_036735945.1 of Bradyrhizobium sp. Lineage (GTDB taxonomy): Bacteria > Pseudomonadota > Alphaproteobacteria > Rhizobiales > Xanthobacteraceae > Bradyrhizobium. The sequence continues at coordinate 4,954 of NZ_DAINNI010000103.1, forward strand.
CCAGGGTGATCCCGGTGCAATCCGGCGCGCGGACGCTGAAGGACGCCATGAACGACGCGCTGCGCGACTGGGTCACCAACGTCCACAACACCTTCTACTGCATCGGGACGGTCGCCGGCCCGCACCCCTATCCGATGATGGTGCGTGACTTCCAGTCGATCATCGGCACCGAGACGCGCCAGCAGATGCAGGAAGTCGAGGGACGCCTGCCGGATTCGCTGGTCGCCTGCATCGGTGGCGGCTCGAACGCCATGGGGCTGTTTCATCCCTTCCTCGACGAACCGTCGGTCGAGATCTTCGGCGTCGAAGCGGCCGGCCACGGGCTGACGCAACTGCACGCGGCATCGATCGCCGGCGGCCGTCCCGGCGTGCTGCACGGCAACCGCACCTATCTCCTGATGGATGCCGACGGCCAGATCGAGGAAGCGCACTCGATCTCGGCCGGCCTCGATTATCCCGGCATCGGGCCGGAGCACGCCTGGTTGCATGAAACCGGACGCGTGACATATCTCTCCGCGACCGACGAGGAAGCGCTGGAAGCCTTCCAGTTGCTGTCGCGGCTCGAAGGCATCATCCCGGCGCTGGAATCGGCGCATGCGATCGCGAAACTGGCCGACCTCGCGCCGAAGCGTCCAAAAGATCATCTGATGGTGGTCAATCTCTCCGGTCGCGGAGACAAGGATGTGCCGCAGGTCGGCGATATCTTGAAGGGCAGGAAGCAGTGACCACCCGTATCGACGCGCGTTTCGCCGAACTGAAAAAGCAGGACCGCTCCGCCTTCGTCACCTTCGTGATGTCAGGCGATCCCGATCCGAAGACCTCGCTCGACATCGTCAAGGCGCTGCCGAAGGCCGGCGCCGACATCATCGAACTCGGCATGCCCTTTACCGATCCGATGGCGGACGGGCCCTCGATCCAGGCAGCCGGCCTGCGCGCGCTGAAGGCCGGCATGACGCTGAGGAAGACGCTGGAGATGGTCCGCGGCTTCCGCCAGGACGACGACGCCACGCCGATCGTGCTGATGGGCTACTACAATCCGATCTATATCTACGGCGTCGATAAATTTCTCACCGATGCCAAGGCCGCCGGCGTCGACGGGCTGATCATCGTCGACCTGCCGCCGGAGGAAGACGCCGAGCTCTGCCTTCCCGCGATGAAGGCGGGGCTCAACTTCATCCGTCTGGCGACGCCGACGACGGACGACAAGCGCCTGCCGGCCGTGCTCGCCAACACATCGGGCTTTGTCTACTACGTCGCCATCACGGGCATCACGGGCGCCGCGGCGGCCGACTCGAAGTCCGTCGGCGAAGCGGTTAAGCGCATCAAGCGCCACACCGAGCTGCCGGTGTGCGTCGGCTTCGGCATCCGCACGCCGGAGACGGCGCGGGCGATCGCTGAAAGGGCCAACGGCGCCGTGGTCGGCACCGCGCTGGTCGATGCTCTCAGCGGCAGCCTCGATGCCGAGGGACGGGCGACCCCGAAAACCGTCGGAGCCGTCGCCGACCTTGCGGCCGCGCTGGCGCATGGCGTGCGGGGAGCGAAACAGGCCGCGGAATAAGCCACAATTGCGTGGAATTAGCGTTTTTCACGGCTTGTTGGCTTTGATTCGGCCCGCCATATATTCCAGTCAATGCGTCAACCGCATTTGGAGCGAACCATGAATTGGCTCACCAACGTCGTCCGGCCGAAGATCCGCAACATCCTGCGGCGCGAGACGCCGGAGAATCTGTGGATCAAGTGCCCGGATTCCGGGCAGCTCGTGTTCTACAAGGACGTCGAGGCCAACCAGTTCGTCATCCCCGGCTCGAACTATCACATGCGGATGGGCGCGGCGGCGCGGTTGAAGTCGATCTTCGACAACGAGACCTGGTACGACATCGCGCTGCCTGAGGTGACCGCCGATCCGCTCAAGTTTCGCGACGAGCGCAGATATGTCGACCGCATCAAGGACGCCCGCGCCAAGACCGGGATGAACGACGCCATCAAGGTCGGCTACGGCAAGCTCGAAGGCGCCGGCGTCGTCATCGCGGTGCAGGATTTCGATTTCATGGGCGGTTCGCTCGGCATGGCCGCGGGCGAGGCGATCGTGCGCGGGCTTGAACTCGCGCTCGAAAAGAAATCGCCCTTCATCATGTTCGCGGCTTCAGGCGGCGCGCGGATGCAGGAAGGCATCCTGTCGCTGATGCAGATGCCGCGCACCACCGTCGGCGTGCAGATGCTGCGCGAAGCCAAGCTGCCCTACATCGTGGTGCTGACCAATCCGACCACCGGCGGCGTCACCGCGTCCTATGCCATGCTGGGCGATGTCCATATCGCCGAGCCCGGCGCGCTGATCGGCTTCGCCGGCGCCCGCGTGATCGAGCAGACCATTCGCGAAAAGCTGCCCGAGGGATTCCAGCGCGCCGAATATCTGCTGGATCACGGCATGGTCGACATGGTGGTGCATCGCCACGAGATGCGTCCGACGCTGGCGCGGCTCTGCCGCCTGCTGACCAGATCGCCGGCGCTCGAGTCGGCCTCGAAGCCGGCGCCGCAGGTCACGGACCCCGCGCAGATCGTCTCGACGCCGGAAGCCGTGCCGGCTGCGCCCCACGCGTGAACTTGCCGGCCGCCAGATCCCGCCCGCTCGATGCACTGATCGCGCGGCTGTCCGCGTTGCATCCGAAGCGCATCGATCTCGGCCTCGATCGCATGCAGCGCCTGCTGGATCGCCTGGATCATCCCGAGCGGACGCTGCCGCCGGTGATTCATGTCGCCGGCACCAACGGCAAGGGCTCCACGATCGCCTATCTGCGCGCGATCCTCGAGGCTGCCGGCCTCAACGTGCACGTCTACATCTCGCCCTATCTGGTCAGGCTCAATGAATGCTTTCGCATCGGCGCGAAAGGCGGCGGCCGGCTGGTCGATGATGCCGAACTGCGCCGGGTGCTGGAGCATTGCGAAGAGATCAACAAGGGCGAGCCGATCACGATCTTCGAGATCGAGACCGCCGCGGCGTTCTGCCTGTTCGCGGAGCATGAGGCCGATGTCGTGCTGCTGGAGACCGGCCTCGGCGGACGGCTCGATGCCACCAACGTCATCGAGCGGCCGGTCGCAACGGTGATCTCTCCGATCAGCATGGACCACACCGAATTTCTCGGCACTACCTTGACTGCGATTGCCGGCGAGAAGGCCGCGATCATCAAGCGCGGCGCGCCGGTGATCTGCGCGGAGCAGGCGGCGGAGGCGATGTCGGTGATCGAGGCGCAGGCGGCACGCCAACGCGCGCCGCTGCATGCGGCCGGGCAGCAATGGCATGTCGGCGTCGAGCGCGGACGGCTGGTCTATCAGGACGAGCGCGGCCTGATGGATCTGGCGGCGCCAAGACTGTTCGGCCGGCATCAGTTCGACAATGCCGGTCTTGCGATCGCGACGCTGCGCGCGATCGAGACGTTTGGGATCGGCATGGCGGCGTTCGAGGCCGGCATCGTCGGCGCCGAATGGCCGGCGCGGATGCAGCGTCTCGTCGCAGGCACGCTGGTCGATCAGGGGCCGCCGGGTTGCGAGATCTGGCTCGACGGCGGACACAACTCAGAAGGCGGGCGCGTTGCCGCCGCCGCGCTCGGCGATCTCGAGGAACGGGTGTCGCGCCCGCTGGTGGTGATCGCGGGCATGATGGCGAACAAGGATGCCGGCGCGTTTCTCGCGAATTTCGCCGGGCTGACGCGCCACATCATCGCCGTGCCGATCCCCGGCCGCGACAATGCGATGCCGGTGGACCGGCTCACTGACGCGGCGCGCGCGCTCGGCATGCGCGTGGAAAATGCGGAGAACGTAGCGGCGGCGCTGCAGGCGCTCTCGCGGCTTGCCTATGAAGTGCCGCCGCGGATTCTGATTACCGGCTCGCTGTACCTCGCCGGCCATGTGCTCGATATCAACGGCACGCCACCGGGCTGAGCACATGAGCTGAAAATGGAAATGCCGCTGGAATCGCTTCCAGCGGCGGCCCGGGAAGAAATATCGATTGCTAATGAACTCGCCAGCCCCGGTCTATCGAGAAGTCTAGCCAAGCCGTTCCGATGCTGCGAGTCGGAACCGGCTATTCCCCATTAGAACCTAAGCAGCATGTGGCAGGCCGGCTTCACCCAAATGAGGTAGGTGGGCGCAGCACCGTTCTTGCAAGGTCAGCTCTGCGCGCACAGCCACATCGCGCGCCGTCTGCGCCCTCTCCCGCAAGCGGGAGAGGTGAAGCGCGTCGAACCAAATCATCACGCTCTGTGTTCAATTAGGGAGATCGCCTCAACGCAAACGGCCGGCATTTCGCCGGCCGTGCTCGTAGAAAATCCTGTCGGGTCGATCAGACCGCGGCCGTGATCCACTGCTGCAGCTTCGCCTTCGGCGCCGCACCGACCTGGCGGGAGGCCATCTCGCCGCCCTTGAAGATCATCAGGGTCGGGATCGACATCACGCCGTATTTCGAGGCCGTCTTCGGGCTCTCGTCGACGTTCAGCTTGACGATCTTGACCTTGTCGCCCATGGCGCCGGAAATCTCGTCCAGCGCCGGCGCGATCATGCGGCAGGGTCCGCACCACTCGGCCCAGAAATCGACGACCACCGGCCCGGTCGCCTTGAGCACCTCGGCTTCGAAATCGGCGTCAGAAACCTTGCCAACGGCCATGGGAATTACCTCGTTCGGTTAGAAATGAAGCGGCGCAGTCGGGAATCGCGCCCCAAGGATGATGTGGCAAACCTATGAACGCGATCTTGCCGGGTCAAGCGCGGTCACGCCGAGATGATGGATGCCAGCTCGGCCTCCAGCGCGGGGACGGAAATCTCCATTAATTCAGAGGTTTCTGTCCACAGCAGCGCGGCGCGGATCGTCCGCTGGGGATAAAGCTTCGCCAGCACCGCCCGATACAGCGCTAGCTGGCGGACATAGCCCCGCGGCGCCTCCGACGGTTCGCTCGGCGGCGCGTGGTTGGTCTTGAAATCGACGATCAGGACCTCGCTTTCGGTGACGACGAGCCGGTCGATCTGCCCGGACACGAGGGCCGGTCGCCCGCCCGGTCGGTCCAACCGGCCGACCACAGAGACTTCGGCCCGGCTGCCGGCGGCGAAAACCGGCGCAAAGCGCGCATCCGCGATCAGGGCCAGGGTGCCGTCGGCCATCGCCTGCCGCTCGTCCTCGCTCCAGCCATCGGCATTGCGCGCCAGATAGGCCAGTGCGGCCTCGCGTCGGCGCCCGGCGGCGATATCCGGCAGCGACTGCAGGAGGCGGTGCACCAGCGTGCCGCGCTGCAGGGCCCGCGCCCGCTGCATCAGCGATTCGGCTGAACGCACCGGATAGGCGGCGCTATCGGCGGGATCGGAGGGCCGCAGCAGGCTGTCCGGGGAGGCTTCCGGCTGGGCCGGGGTCAGCAGCCAGTTCGGCAGCACGATCGGTGCCGACGCGGATGCCGCCTCCGCCAGAGCCGCGGAAGGCGCAGTTTCCTCTGTCAGCGAATAGCGCTTCACTAGGCCTGCCGGGGTTTCGATCTCCTGGAGCTGCAAGGCGGAACCGTCGAGCCCCCTGCTGATCAGGTCGTACCAGGACTGCGCGCGAACCGTCTTCATGTTGCCGGGCAGGCAGCCGCCGACGATCAGGCGATCCGCCGCACGGGTCATCGCGACATAGAGCAGGCGGCGGTATTCATCCTCGGTGTCGCCGATCATCGCCGCGCGCGCCGCGACGACGGCCGGCGGATCTTCCGCCTTGCGGCCGGCCCAGACCACGACGCCAGGCGCATGCGGATCGCCATTGCCCTGCGACAGGTTGATCAGCTTCAGCCGCTGCGTATCGGAAGGCGAGGTCGTGGTATCGACCAGGAACACGACGGAAGCCTCGAGGCCCTTGGCGCCGTGCACCGTCATGACACGGACCTCGTCGCGCGAGATTTCCATGTCGCGCTTCACCTCGAGGTCGGCGGTGCGCAGCCAGGCCATGAAACCCTGCAGCGAGGCCGGCGCCTTGCGTTCATAGCTCAGCGCCAGCTCCAGGAATTCATCGAGCGCGTCGTTGGCCTCGTGGCCGAGCCGGCGCAGGATTCGCGCCCGGCCGCCATCGCCGCCAAGCAGCCAGGCGTAGAACGCAAACGGCGTCTCGCCGGCGAAACGGCGTTCGCATTGTTCAAGCCGCCACAGCGCGTCCCGCAGCCGGCCGTCGGTTGCGGCGCGCGCGCTCAATGCGGCGCGCAGCGAAACCTTGCGGTCCCGGGCGATCTTGAACAGGTCGTCATCGTCGAGCCCGAACAGCGGGCTCTTCAGCGCCACCGCCAGCGCCAGATCGTCCTGCGGCAGCAGCAGCGCATCCGCGAGGTTCATCAGGTCGATGATCGCGATGTGCTCGGTCAGCTTGAGGCGGTCGGCGCCCGCGACGGGAATGCCGGCATGCTTGAGCGCCTGGATCACCGCATCGAACGCGTTGCCGCGCCGGCGCACCAGCACCAGCATGTCGCCATAGCGCAGCGGCCGGCGGTCGCCCTTGGCTCCGGTCATCGCGCGGCTTCCGACCAGCGACTTGATCTCGGCCTGGATGCGCCGCGCCAGCTTCACTTCCGGACTGGTTGCGGAGACCCCGTCGAACGGCGCGCGCCAGCCCTCGATGTCCTGCCGGTCGTCGGTCTCCGCGAGCTCCCAGAGATCGATCTGGCTCGGACCCGCATCGGCCAGCGCGTGATGAATTGGATTGCCGATGTCGACCGCATGGATGCTGCGATAGATGTCCTGCTCGCGAAACACCTGGTCGACCGCATGCAGGATCGCCGGCCCGGAGCGGAACGAATAGGTGAAAGATACCGGATCGAACTTCAGTCCGGCGCCCTCGAACTTTCTCTGCAGTGCGCGGCGGCGCAGGTCGAATTCGCGGGGAGCCGCGCCCTGGAACGAGAAGATCGATTGCTTCTCGTCGCCGACCGCGAACACGGTTCGCACCACGCCGTCGCGCGCGCCGGCGCCGGACGTGAATTCGGAGATGATGTGCGCGACGATGTCCCATTGCCGGGGACTGGTATCCTGCGCTTCGTCGATCAGCACATGGTCGACGCCGCGGTCGAGCTTGTAATGCACCCAGCCGGAGGAAACGCGGTCGAGCATTGCCAGGGTCTTGTCGATCAAATCGTCGTAGTCGAGCAGGCCGCGTTCCTGCTTCTCGCGGCGGTAGTTCGCCGCCGCTGATGTCGCGATATAAAGCAGTGCCTCGGTGCGGTCGCGTGCCACCACGGCTCGGCGGCGTTCGATCAGGGGCAGGACGCGGCGGGCTTCGGATTCGAGCAGCCGGCCGATCGCCGGATTGCCGTCGCAGAATTTTTTCGTCACCACCGATTTGCGCGGCGTGCGATCGGCCTCGGTGAGGAACACGCCGAGATATTCGTCGACCTGAGCCGCTCCGGTGAATACCAGCGCGTCACGTAGCCGGGTGGCCTGATCCTGATCGGACTTGTTGCCGGTCTGCAGAACCACTGCAATCTCCGACCATCGCCCGCGCGGCAGATTGGGTCCATCGACGATGTCGCGCTCGACATCTTCAAGACGATCACCCGGCGCAACGCCAAGCGCCGCCGAAATCTGCGCGGCGGCCGCCTGCGCGCTGCCGGCGGCATCCGTCCAGGCCATGAAATGATCGCGGCTGAGACAGGCCTCGCGCACCACGTCCTTGAAGGTGACGTCGGCGGCGCTCGCCATCGCCGTCATCAGCGCGCGGCCGGTCGGGCTGTCCGGATTGCGCGACGCCTCGAGGAACACGGCGAGATTGGCGCGCTCCATCATCTCGTTCTGGTCGCGGTCGTCGAGCACGGCAAAGCGCGCCGGCACGTTGGCTTCGAACGGGAACTGCTGCAGCAGCCGCGTGCACAGCGCGTGAATGGTCTGCACCTTCAGCCCGCCCGGCGTCTCCAGCGCACAGGCGAACAGCTTGCGCGCCGACTTTCGCAGGCGCGCGCCCGGATGGGCGATGCCGGCCTCGCGGATCGCGGCGTCGAGCGCGTCGTCGTCGAGCGTCACCCAATGGCCGAGCATGGTGAACACGCGCTCCGCCATGTTGGCGGCGGCGGCCTTGGTGAAGGTGATGCAGAGGATTTTCTCCGGCGGGACGCCGGCAAGCAGCAGGCGGACCACCCGCTGCACCAGCACATGCGTCTTGCCCGAGCCCGCGTTCGCCGACACGAAGGCGGAGGCCGCTGGGTCCGAGGCGCGCGCCTGCTTGGCGCGAACGTCGTCGGGAATGGAGCGCCGGGCCTTCACCATTCCTCGATCCCCAGGCCGCCGGCCGCCGACCATTCCTTGATGCGGGCGAGATCGTCATAGGCGCCGTAGCGGTTCGACCACATCGACAGATTCAACGATTTGTAAGGCGTCTCTTCGTTCTCGAACGTGCGGATCAGGGCTTCGAGCTGCCCGAGGGCATAGTCGGCCGCCTCGTCCGGCGGCTGCGCCGTCTCGTTCCTGATCTTCAGCTCCAGCGGGCGGTGCTCGCCGGGCGGATTGTTGCCGCTGATCCTGACATAGGCGAGTTCGCCGACGGAGCAGCCGGCCTGGATATTCTCAAAGCCGCCCTCGCGCAGGATCGCGGCCTCCAGCGTCAGTTGCGGCGACAGGCCAATCCGCACCTGCTTGCCGGTCGGCGGCTGCCCGGTCTTGTAATCGAGGATCGCAAAGCTGCCGTCATGGCGCTGCTCGATCCGGTCGGCGCGCGCCGACAGCGTGAAGATGCGTTCGTTGCCGAGCGGAATCTGGATCTCGCCCTTGATCTCGGCGGCAATTCTTTCGATCGTGTCGCGGCGCGCCAGTTCCCAATCGGCAAACCAGGTCGCGATGCGCTGAAACCGCGGCCACCACAGCGCGCGCGCCTCGGGGCGCTCCATCAGCGGCGCGAAATACTTCTCGCCGATGCGGCGCAGCTCCAGCGCGGGCTGCGGCGGCAATGCGTCGGCGAAATCTTGCGTGAATTCGCCGAGCGCGCCATGGATTGCCGAGCCGCGGTCGGCCGCCGACAACGGCATGTCGACGGGATCGAGCGGATCGAGCCGCAGGATGTATCGGGCGTAGATCGTATAGGGATCGCGCAGCCAGTCCTCGATCGCTGTCACAGACAATCTTGTCGGCCGCGTTTCGACCGGCGGTTTCGGCGCGGGCTGCGCGATCGGCGCGACCTCGTCGGACTGATCCAGCTCGGCCGCGAAGCTCACGTATTTTTCTCCGGCGCGTTTTGCCGCGTCCCAGCGTGCTTCGCCGGCCACCGCCTCCAGGCGATGCAGAAAGCGCGAGGCGACGGCCGGCGCGCCGCCGACCTTGGCCGCATGGCTCAGGATCACGTCTTGCGTTCCCAGCAACTGCGCGAAGTCATGCGCGGCGAGACCGATGCGGCGCTCGGGCAGGTCAAGGCCAAGCTCGTGGCGCATCGGCCGGCTCAGCCAGGGATCGACGCGCGGCGCCGGCGGCCACACGCCTTCGACGAGGCCGCCGAGGATGACGCGGTCGGATTCGGTCAGCCGCGCTTCGAGCTGGCCGTAGATCTGCAGCTCCGCATTGGCGGATTCCGGCCGCCGCACCATGCGGTCGGCATAGGCGGTCTGGAACACATCGGGGTAATCGCCGGGCTGCACCAAAAGGCCGCTTGGCTTCTGCTCGGCGAGCAGGTCGTCGAACGCCGCAGCCAGCGCGGCGCCGTGCGTTTGCTCGAACACGACCGCAACGCCGTTCTGATCCGACGACAGCGCGATCAGCGTTTCGCGATGGCGCATCGCCAGCTCGGCGAAATCGAACGGCTTTGACGTGCCCATGATTTCGAGTGGCTGCAGCGCCTTCTGTAACCCCGAGATCAGCGCCTGGGCCTGGTCGAGGTCGCCATCGCGCAATTTGGCGCGCGGCTCGGAGGGGTGGAGAGACGATGTCTCATGGTTGCGGAGCTTCCTGAGCTCGGCGCGGAGACGTTCGAAATCCCGCGCCAGCCCGGCGGTGCCGGCCTGCGGGCGGGTGCCGCGCAGCAGCGCCAGTTCGAGAATCTCGGTCGCGCGCCTGAATGCGCCATATGCGCCGCCAAGTCGAAACAGCGGATGCTTGAGCAGCGCCAGCAACGTCGGCGGCTCCAGCCCCTTGGCGGCCGCTGCCGCGGAGAGGCGGGCAAGGATGCCGCTTGGCGTGTCCATCAGCGCGTCGCCGCCGGAATCGTTGAACGCAAGATTCCAGCGCGTCAGCGCCGCCATCACCCGCCGCGCCAGCGCGCGATCCGGCGTCACCAGCGCGGCCGATTTGCCGAGATGCCGCGCCTCGCGCATCGCCACCGCGATTGCCAGCGCCTCCATCTCGGAACTCGGTGCTTCGACGACGGCAAGCTGCTCCATGCCGGCGGCAATCCGTGCCGACACCTCGGGCTGCGCCAGCCGGTCATGCCATTGCTCGGTCGCGGCTGAGGGGCGCATCGTCTCGGACATCAGCACCTCGCGCCCGCCCGGCGCCGGCTCGCCGAGGCGTTCGACATCGCTTCGCCTGATACCGAGCCGATCCAGCAAGGCGTGCATCGCAAATTGCGGATGGTTCGAGGAAGGCCGGGTGGTGAACTTGCCCTGCGCGTCCCGCTCGCCGCCGATGGTCTGCCAGGATTCCTCGTCGAGATCGGTATCGAGCCCGGGCAGCACCACCGCGCCCTGCTTCAGGCGGGCGACCGCATCGAGAAATTTCGCAGTTGCCGGCATTGAGCCGGTCGAACCTGCCGCGATGATAGGTCCCTCGTGATGGGCGGTCAGGCGCGCAGCTTCCGCCTCGATCAGGCGGTCGCGCCGTTCGGAGGGTTCGATGCGGCGGATCTCGTTCAGGTGTTCCGGCCATGCCTTGCGCGCGATGCGCAGGAATTCGAGGGAATGCTGCCAGTATTTGTCGAACTGGTCGGGCACCAGCTTGTCGAGGGTTTCCCAGGCAACGCCGCGCGTCACCATGTCGTCCATCAGCCGCGCCAGATCGCCGGCGAGCGCCAGTGTCGAGGCCGGGCCGCCGACCACGAGCGGCGACGACACCGGGCTCTTGGCCCATGCCGCCACCAGATGCGCCAGCGTCAGCCGCCGTTCCAGTTCGCCGAGCCGCGGCGGAATGTCGAGCGGGGCCACACCGCTGAACTGCTCGGAGCCTTCCGAAAACGCCAGCTCGTCCTCGTCGATATCGCCGAGCGCCACGATGCGCGGCAGGATCGCCGCGTCCGTCTTCAATTCATCGAGGAAGATTTCCCGCGCCAGCCGCCCGGCGCGGCGGGTCGGCAGGTAGAGCGTGGCGCGCGCGAGATTGAGCGGATCCCTGCGCGCCTCGAATCCCTCGACCAGCCGGCCGTCGATCAGCGCCGCGATGACGGTGCGCAGGAGAGGGGCGGAGAGGGGGACGCTGAAGACGCGCATGGGCTTCCTGATTCGGGATCAGGCGCAATATAGGCAGCGATGACGGAGAGGTCATGGGCTGACGGGGATAACCCCCACTACCCACTGCCGACGCGGTCCGGTCCCATTCTACTTTGCATGGGGTTGTTTTCGAGATTTTTTGTCTGAGCGAGCAGCCGTAGGGGCTGGCGGCCGCTACGCCACACTCTCCAGGAACGCCTCTTCCGCGGCCTGCACCGCGTCGGGGGTTCCGACATGCATCCAGACGCCGTCGAGCCGGAGCCCGAACAGCCGCTCCTGCTCGTTGGCGCGGTCGAACATCCTGGTCAGCGAAAACTCGCTGCTCGGCGCATCGGCGAACAGCGACGGCGACATGATGGCGGCGCCGGCATACACGAACGGCACCACCTGGTGTTCGCGCCGCTTGCGCAGCGCGCCGTCGGGAAGCATGCCGTAGTCGCCGCGGCCGGAATAGCCGATGCTGTTGGTGGTCGGCGCCATCAGAAGCAGGATGTCCATCCGTGCGGGATCGAAGGTCTCGGCGAGCCGCGTCAGGTTGGATCGCACGCCGTCGATCCACATCGTATCGGCGTTGAGATGGAAGAACGGCTCCTTGC
>NZ_DAINNI010000104.1:0-16710 GCF_036735945.1 Bradyrhizobium sp.
TTACGCCACGCTCGCCAGCCTCTCAACAATCCGCTGATGAATAAGACGGGCTAGACCGAGAACCATCATGACCGTCGGGATTGCAATCAAGGCGATGACAGTCGCGGCCAGCAATGCTTGCGCTCTCATCGTATCGCGAAAGAACATCACCGCAAACAGCGCGATCGAACATCCGAATTCCCATGGGATGGTCCAAAGCGACACATTCACAATTGCCGGTGCAGGATTATCGGTAAATACGCCCGGCAACTGCTCCACATAATATGCGAATACATTGAGGAAGTAGGCGAAGAATTCAGCGCTGGAGAAATACGCGGGCAACTCTTCGGTAGTGAGAAGAGGGCCGAGCACCAGCGCCGAAAGCGATACGACCACCAGAAGCGCCGGAAAGAACCTCAGGACGCGTAACAGGAAGTACTCCGAGAAACTCCTTGTCCGAAACAGGCTACCTGCGACCAGGAAGCCCCCCAGCACGAAAAACATTGGCAGGATTGGCAGGACGATGGAGCGGACCCAGGAGGCGTACACGCCGGTTTCGTATCGAAGACCATAGCTCGTGAAGACGCTGTGCCATCCAATCACACCAATGGCCAGAGTAATCCGGAGATAGTCGAAGCCATTTGTCGAGCCGCGATGAGCGCTCAACCGATCCCCGATTGTCAGCGTGGAATTCCTGACGCCAGCAGTCTGAGTAGATCGATCATCCTCGAATTTTACGTGCATCTGCAATTTAAGGCCGGCCTTCAATAAAACAACACACTAGACGGCCACCTTCCAAGGTAGTCGCCGTCAATTGAGGTCTATCATCAGTAAATTCGGTGCATTTCGCAATCAAGCCTGTTCGTTAATCTTAATGTTCGCACTATAGGATAATACGAAATCACCATAATCAGGCGGTTCCCTCTGCACGGATCGCATCGAAGTGCATGTTGCGTCATGGTCGGCCGCGGCGTGGGGTCGGCCTGGAACCGGGACGGCCTCCTCTGCTTGCGGGATTGGCAGAGCTGTTTAGATCGAGAAAAACCAGCTTGGCTCCGTAGGGGAGCGCGTGATGCCTCACACGGCGCGGCTGCATCGAACGCCTGCGGCGGTCACGCCAAAGCAGCGCCCCCAGGAGCAGCAGACTTGGCACCCATGCCAGCATCAATCCCAAAATCACGGCTTGAACTGTGGTCACTTGCGGTGGTCCTGTACCGACCTCGCCGAAGCGAGAACGCATCAATGTGACACCGTCCGCAGACCAAGACCTTCAGAAATCGTTGATTTATCGTCCACTTCAGTTTGAGAGTTGCGACGATGGGCTCAGAATTCCGAGACCAGCGCAGTAGTGATTGAACCTAATTCGAGACACTCGAACTAAAGCCGTCCTTGACCCACCTGTGGGCTCAGGACTTGCCGCTCGGAATCTTCGTTCCTAGGTTCATTGACGGGTGGAGACGCACCGAGGGAACAGACATGAGCCCGCAGACTGTCTTCGCAACTTTGTTTGTCGTATTTGCCATCGCTTCCATTTGCGCCGGACTGACCACCGCAAGGCAACTCGACATGCAGGCCTCCGGCGCTCGGATCACCTCGCGCGGCTAGCTCGCTGTCGCATCCTCGCGACCATCGCGCGGTGTAATACCGAAGACGCCACCGTTCGAGCGCGTCCCTCAGGAGCGCGGTAACCTTGCGAGGGGTTCGGGCCGGCCTTGAAGTTCCGGTTGCTGGGCCGCCGTTACTGGAGCCATTTTCGGTCAGACCCGATCAGACGGCCACGATCAGACGGCTCCTTTCCTGCCGGGATCGCCACGACAACGCCGTGCTTTCCGCAATTTCGACTTCATTGTCGTCTCGGTTGGGATTCCGGGAGTATGATGCCAGCCGGGAATTGCTTCCGTTGCCTGACAAGGGATGCGGCCGTCATGCCAAAAAAGGGAATCACCGGCCACGACGAATGGGTCGTCACGGAAGCGCTGGCGACGGCCCTGGTCGCGCTCGAGCAACTCGAACCGACCCAGCAGTCGCGCCAGCAGATGGACGACATCAGGAAATTGCTGGCGGCGAACTGCCAGCCCGGGACGATCAACCTGCATCTCGCCCAGGCCAAATGTCGGCTGAACCCCCACGCCGATCGCGCCGCCATCTACCGGGAGTATGGGTTCGAAGACTGGGAAGTCTGAAAGGCCGGCGGCTACGTTGCGCGCACGCGCGAGAAGCGGAAATCGGGAGGATATCAGGATGAAGCTGCCACATGCCTTTGCCGCGGCGATAGCCTTGACGGCTGCGACGATCGCCCTTGCCGCGCCGGCCCGAGCCCAGACCTACGACCCGAGCTATCCCGTATGCCTGCAGATCTACCAAGGCATCGTCGATTTCTATTTCGAGTGCAGCTATCGAACCATGGCGCAGTGCCAGATGTCGGCGTCGGGACGGGCGGCGCAGTGCGTGGTCAATCCCTATTACGGCGGGCAGAAATCGAAGCGCAAGCGCCAACCGTCCTATTACCGGTATTGAGAACGACCTGACGTCAGCCGGATAACTCGAGTCCTCCGCGTCCGGATCCTGCTCCGCTCAAACGGGCAAGCGCGCCTTGGCGGCAGTCTCGTGCCTCACCAGCCGTAGGTGCCTAGCGCGAGCGGCCTCTGGGGCACCTTCTCGGGCACCCTGGCGGTTCGCGTTCCATCGGATGTCAGGCAACGCCGGGCCGCCTCGATCTCCGCATCGCTCGCCCCCTTGGCCCGGGCCCACTGCTCCGCGGCGGGCGCGCTGTATTTTGCCACGTAGTAGCGCACGACGGGGCATGAAATTCGACGCAAGACGCCCGACTGTTCACCCCCAAACGCAGCGCCGGGCGCCCCCACGCATAGCGCCAGCACACAGACCCAACGCAAGTTCATCTGATTCCCCTCTATGTCATAGAGAGGTCACGTCTTGCTTCACTGCATCAAGTCCGATTGTGGGTTCCGCACGAGAAACCGAACAGGCTGTGCTGAGGCGGCAACGGTAGGCCTTGGCAAGATTCGCTGGCGAGACTCAAGTTCCCGTAACCCGCAGCTTTCCGCGATCATTAAAATTGATTGTTTACGAATAAAGCCGATGCTGGTTGTCACGCGATGGCAATTCGATAGCCTTGGCCATGCCCCGCCAGGCGTGAACTGCCGGTATCAGAATGGGATTCGAACGCCGATCTGTCGCCAGGACGACGATTTCAAAAAGCGCGCTGCTGTTTTTTGACGCGCAGCGCGGCGTCCTCACCTGCCGCGTTCAGGACATCACCAATTCCGGCGCCGGCATTGAACTCCACCATCTCAATCTTCTACCGGTCAATTTCGAATTGACCTTCGACAACTTCCACACCGTTCGGGAGTGCCGGGTGATCTGGCGGCAAGGCGATTTCGTCGGAGTCGCGTTTCAAAATTAATGGTGCCGCCGGCGCACAATTGCGCCGTGGAAGTCCTCCGCCGGACGGCTGCAGCCCGCCCTAGGCGACTTCGCTGATCCGGAAGTCATCGATCCGCTTGCCGGACTTCAGCTTGGCAGTGAGCCAGCGCGGCGTCTTCCCTCGCCCCGCCCAGGTCTCGTAGGGCCGATCGGGATTGCGGAATTTCGGCACGACGGTCGGATACGGACGCCGCCCGCCAGACGATTTCGTACGCTCACCCTCGATGCCGCCACCGAGTTGTTTCAGGCGATCTTCGAGAAGGCGCTTCTCCGCCAGCAAATAGGTTGCAAGCCTCGCGGCTACTTCCTCGTGCAGAGCCCACAGTTCATCCGTGGACATTGATTTAAGGTCATTTCGGTTCACGACCGTCCCCAATCATGATTCGACGGCTATCATCGTTCGCAGCAAACTTGAGCAGAATAAGGCGGTTTCACAGCTACTTTCAGGTCGAATGAAGTTTCGGTTGAGGCCATCGCTGCATAACGCGATACCGCAATCAACTTCAGGGTGCATTTTCTTATTCTTACGTCTTTCTCAACCTTTGATTGATCAAGACGCAAGGCTCGCGACGACGGGAAGCGGCCGCGCACTTGTCGACAGCTTCCTGATTGCGATTGTCTGATCGGCGCGAGCGCCCCGCCGAGTGTCGGAAAAATGGACGGCCGGTCGGCAGTCGGTCAACAGAAGAAGCTTCCGGGGTAGCCGGCTCGATTCCTTCTCACTTCCGAAATACCGCGCGTCTGTGGCCGCCGGGTGACATCGTCGGCGTGGTAATCCGCTAGGCTGGGTTACCCAAAATAGCCGAGCGCTCGTCTCCCTAGGGGTAGGTGAAGGGGCGGCGCCCGGCTACTCGGGCCGCGCGGCGGTGCGGCTCGTATAGGAACTCATTTCTGACTTAAGGAGGTTTTAAAAAAGCGTTCAACCGTAACGAATTAATACGGGCTCGATTCGGGAGTCGGCGCCGAAGCCGTAAGAGAACCGAGATCGCGTGAATTGGACGGAAATCCCGGCGATTTGGAACAGCGCGCCTGTGGCGCGTCTACCCGCCCCCCAAGCGCTTGCCGGTTGCTGGGATGAAACGCCGACCTAACGTGAATGTGGAATCCGTGAGGAGAAGACGAGGCCCGGAGTGCCTAGGAGTCCGGGCCTCGTGGCCTCCAGTGGTAGCACCCGTTGTGATGAACGAGCGCCCTGCCCCCCGCTGCAAGCGCGGCTGTTATGAGACGCGTTGTTCGCGCAGCCAATCCGTACGAGTACGGTAAGAGGGCACGTGAGCGATGGAGTGTGACAAATCGATCTGCATTGCGGAAGACGCCGCGCCTACCGTCGGTCGAACGGAATATATTGCTGATACTCCTTCGGCACCGAACTCCGGTAGCGCGCCGGAACCGTGCCGCGCTCGACCGAACGATCGATCTCCTGCTGCCGGGTCACCTTCGCAGATTTCTTTTTCTTCGGCGCGGCCTTCTCGCTTTCCGGGGCCGGTGTTTCCGGCGCGGCGGGAGAGGATGTTGCCGTTGTGGTGGTCCCGTCATCCGCCGCGCCCTGCGCGTGCGCGCGGCCGGCCAGAGTGAAGACAAGCGCCGCTGCCGACGCAGCCACCATGACACAGGACAAACTTCGCACCGCAAGCTCCGGCTCTGGCAGGCTCCGTTTTCAGCCCGATCCTATTATATCCGCAGCCGTCCGCACATGGGGACCTTGGCGACGCGGACCGGAACAACGGACCGGGTATGCTTGATCCGGCTGCAGGTCGTGAAAACGAAAGCCAGCCGGCTGCAGTACCAGTCCGGACCGAGGGCTGCGCTTGCCACCGGCTCCGGCGCGGACAGGCCGAACGCGGCGAAGCCGAAGGCGCAAGCCAGCGCGACCACGCCAACGGCGAGAACGAGGCTCTTGCGGGTCCACCAATTGGGGAACATGCCGGGCGCTCCTATTCTGGGAGCTTGTACAATAGGAGACGCCCTTCGCGTTCCCTGTGAACCGCTTCACACTACACGGGCTTGTGCACGCGCCCGATGGCGGGGGTATAACTCGCGCAAATACGTTGCGTACCCGCACCCCTTCATCAACAGTGACGAATCAGGGCGAGCGCGTGTGCGGGGCGTGCGATGGACGGACAAGAAAACGGACACGAAACCGGTGAGCCGGAAGCGACTTACGACTACCGGCGCTACCGGCAATTGCTGGCGGAGGCGGTCGACGAGACCAAGCGGCTCGAACTGATCGAGATCATGATCCGCGAGAAGGCACGCGACCGGCTGGAAGTCCAAAGGATGGCGGACCGGGTAGCGATGACGGTGATGACCGTAGCGCGCGTGCTCGGACCCGGCGGGCGCCGCGAAAGCGTCTAGGAACCAGCCGACCAGGGGGATGTAGTCCCGCTCATCAGGATCAGTTTGGGCCAGTTGCTTTTCGCGCAAGCCTCCCCTGCTGTGCCGGCCCCCTTTCGACGCTGGCATTTTGTCCCGGCTTCACTTACTTAGGCGCAATCCCGCGCCTGTGGCGCGCCCAACCCCAAGAGTGAAAGCGGCAAGGCCTCTTCAATATGAGTAATTTCAAGGAACCGGGTTTCGCGGATCGCCAGAAGGCCGCGATGCAGGCGCGGCAGAACATCCTGAACAAGTTTCGCGCCCAGCCGGGAGCTGACGATCCTGAGGTAAAGCGCCGTCAGGCCGAGCGCGAGGCCATTGCCGCGGCGCGGGCCAAGGCGAAGGAGACCAAGGAAGCAGAAAAGGCCGAGCAGAAGCGTCGCGAGGCCGAGGCCGCCGCCGCCGAAGCCGCCAGGATCGCGCGCGAGAAGGAAGAAGAGGCCGCCCGGCAGGCTGCGCTCGAAGCCGAGCAGAAGGCCAAGCGTGACGCGCGTTACGCTGCCCGCAAGAGCAAAGGCAAGAAGAGGTAGGCCGAGAGCCGTTCGCGATCTCCGGTCATTCCGGGCCGGTCGCGGGTGCCAGACTTGGTCTCTTGAGATGCCCGGGGGCGCCGCTGCGGTTCAATGCAGCGCACTGCCCCCGGAATGACGGCGCGACTCAGTTCTTTTTCATGCCGTCTTTCATCATGCCGTCATGCTTCATGCCGTCCTTTTTCATGCCGTCCTTCATGCCCTCGTCCTTTTTCATCGCGTCCTTGGACATGGTTTCCTTCTTCATGCCGTCCTCCTTGCCCATCTTGTCCTGGGCGAAGGTTGCCGGCGCGAATGCCAGGCTGAGCGAAACCAGCGCGGCAGAAAGGCCGAGGGTGATGCGGGTGGTGGTGGTCATGGGTGGTCATCCTTTGGGTCGGTTTCTGAGGTGCGACGTCTGCCGCTCCCTCAACGACGATCCCGCGACCGGTTTCGTTACTCCCGCCGGCAGTACTTCCTGCGTCCTCACGGTTAGTTGAAGCGGGCAATTTGATGGCAACGAACCCGCCACGCAGCCCAAGGTTGGACGCATTCTTGACGGAGTCTTCTGCGAACGCCGTTCCCCGGCGTACGCCGCAGCGCTATAGCTCCCCAACATGGGTGGGGAGGCTCGCCGTGGCGCGCCGCCTCGACCTATCACGTCGACTAGAACTATCAGACTAGAGCTACTTCGGTTGGAGACCGGCTAAAATGGGCTGACGCCGGTCACGATCGTCGACCCAAGAACCAATCCGCAGGGGAAGAACCATGCTCACACGCCGTCATATCATCGCATCCGCAATCGCCGCGCCCGCCGTACTTCGTTTCGGCACCGGTACCGCCCATGCCGCCACCACGCTGAAGATCTCGCATCAGTTCCCGGGTGGCACCATCGACAAGGGCGACTTCCGCGACCGCCTCTGCCGCATGTTTGCGGCCGAAGTCGCCAAACGCAGCGGCGGCGAGATCGCGGCCGAAATCTACCCGAACTCCTCGCTGATCAAGACCAACGCCCAGTTCTCGGCGATGCGCAAGGGCGCGCTCGACATCAGCCTGTACCCGATGCCCTATGCCGGCGGTGAACTGCCGGAGACCAATATCGGCCTGATGCCGGGCCTGGTCGCCACCTACGACCAGGGCTTGAAATGGAAGAAGGAGCCGGTCGGCAAGGCGCTGACCGACTTCCTCGCCGACAAGGGCATCATCCTGCTGACCTGGGTCTGGCAGGCCGGCGGCGTCGCCAGCCGCTCGAGGCCGATCGTCGCCCCCGAAGACGCCAAGGGGCTTAAGGTGCGCGGCGGCTCGCGCGAGATGGACATGGTGCTGCAGACCGCGGGCGCTGCCGTGCTCTCGGTGCCGTCGAACGAAATCTACGCCGCGATGCAGACCGGCGCCTGCGACGCCGGCATCACCTCCTCCACCAGCCTGATCTCGTTCCGCCTCGAAGAGGTCGCGAAGGCCCTGACGTCGGGTGCCGGTGCCTCCTACTGGTTCATGCTGGAGCCGCTGATGATGTCGAAGGCGATCTTCGACAAGCTGCCGAAGAACCAGCAGGACATCATCCTTTCGGTCGGCACCGAACTGGAAGCGTTCGGCCGCAAGGGCGCGCAGGACGACGACATCGAGGTCGCCAAGGTCTATGAGAAGGCCGGCGCCAAGGTCAGCAAGCTCGATGTCGCGACCGTCGGCAAGTGGCGGGACATTGCCCGCGATACCGCGTGGAAGGACTACAGCGCCAAGACCGCCACGTCGGCCAATCTGCTGAAGCTCGCCAGCGACGTCTCCGCGTGATGCACGGTCCGCTTCCGG
This sequence comes from Bradyrhizobium sp., assembly GCF_036735945.1. GTDB lineage: Bacteria > Pseudomonadota > Alphaproteobacteria > Rhizobiales > Xanthobacteraceae > Bradyrhizobium. The sequence goes on from NZ_DAINNI010000104.1 coordinate 8,115, forward strand.
ATCAGCAGGACAAATTCGAGGCCGCCCCGAGCAACCCGCTCGTGGCGGCGCTCGGCAAGACGCTGGCGCTGTGCAACAGCGTCATCGTGGTGTTTGCCGCGCTGGCGCTGATCGCGGCCTGCGTGATCCTCAGTTACAGCGTGCTCGGCCGCGCCCTCTTCCACAGCCCCAATTACTGGCAGGACGAAGCGGCGGTGTTTCTGCTCGTCGGCGCCACCTTCATGACCGCGGCCTACGTGCAGGGCCAGCGCGGCCATATCGGCATCGAGGCCTTTGTCGGTCTGATGTCGCCGCTCGTCAATCGCATCCGGCTATGGCTGGTCGATGTCGCGAGCCTGTTGTTCTGTGCCTTCTTCGCCTGGAAATCCTGGACGCTGGCGCATGAAGCCTATGTCGACGGCCAGGTCTCGAATTCGATGTGGTCGCCGCCGCTTGCCATTCCCTACGTGCTGATGGCCTTGGGCATGACGCTGCTTTGCCTGCAAATCCTGTTGCAGATCATTATTCCCATTGCTGGTGCTTCACGTCGATGAGCGTTCTCGGAATTGGTGTCAGTTACGGCCTTGCGACGCTGTTCGCGATGTTTTCCGGAATGCCTATTGCCTTTGCTTTGGGCGCCGTCGCCGTCGTTTTCATGGCCATCTTCATGCCGACGGCCTCCCTCGATACCGTGACGCAAAACGTCTACGAGGAAATGGCCTCGATCACGCTGCTGTCGATCCCGCTGTTCATCCTCAAGGGCGCGGCGATCGGCAAGTCCCGCGCCGGTCAGGATCTCTATTCCGCGCTGCATGCCTGGCTGCACCGCGTGCCCGGCGGCCTCGGCGTTGCCAACGTATTCGCCTGCGCGCTGTTTGCGGCCATGGCGGGCTCTTCGCCGGCGACCTGTTCCGCGATCGGTTCGGCCGGCATTCCCGAGATGCGCAAGCGCGGCTATTCGGGCGGCTTTGCCGCGGGGATCATCGCCGCCGGCGGCACGCTCGGCATCCTGCTGCCGCCCTCGATCACCATGATCCTGTTCGCGGTCGCCGCGGAGAAGTCGCTGGGGCGGCTGTTCCTCGCCGGCATCGGCCCGGGCTTGCTGCTGGTGACGCTGTTCGGCGTCTATGCGGTGCTGCGCTTCCGCAAGGAATATGCGGCCGCCCATGAGCTTTACGAAAAGAGCGGAACGGAAGCCGCGATCCTGCAGCGCGACGAGTTCACGATGGCCGAGCGCTTCACCATGCTGCCGCGGGTGATCCCGTTCGTGCTGCTGCTGACGGGCGTGATGATCGCGCTCTATGGCGGCTACGCGACACCGTCGGAGACCGCAGGGCTCGGCGGCCTGCTGGCGCTGGTGCTGATCGCCGTGATCTACAGCGTGTGGCGGCCGAGCGACCTGTCGCCGATCCTGAAATCCACCATCCGCGAATCCACCATGCTGATGATGATCATCGGCATGTCGCTGCTCTACTCCTACGTGATGAGCTATCTGCACATCTCGCAGTCGGCAGCGGAATCCATCGTCGCCATGCACCTGCCGCGCTGGGAACTGTTGGCTGCGATCCTGGTGATGGTGGTGGTGCTTGGCTTCTTCCTGCCGCCGGTGTCGATCATCCTGATGACCGCGCCGATCATCCTGCCGCCGCTGCGCGCCGCCAATTTCGACATCATCTGGTTTGGCGTCGTCATGACCATCGTCATGGAAATGGGACTGATCCACCCGCCGGTCGGGTTGAACATCTTCGTCATCCGCAATGTCGCGCCCGACATTCCCCTCAGCGAGGTGATCTGGGGCACCCTGCCCTTCGTGCTGCTGATGATGCTGGCGGTGCTGCTGCTGTGCTTCTTCCCGGCAATATCCACCTGGCTGCCGGATCTCGTGATGGGTCCGGATGGGGGACGGTGAGACTGGCGAATGGTGAGTAGCGGATGGATGGCTCCATTCGCTATTCGCCTCTCTGCTCGCCCCCGACCACCTGCAACAGGTCTGTCCTGACCGCCTCGATATGCTGCTCCAGGAACCGGCAGGCCTCGTCGATCTCCTTCGCCCGGCATAGCGCGATCAGATGGGCGTGCTCCTTTTCGGCCGTCCCCATCGCCTTGGTGTTGGAGAGTTGCAGGCGCGTGTAGCGGTCGCTGGTCTGCAATAGCGACACCACGATCGCCCTGGTGCGCGGCCGCCGCGCGTGAACGTACAGCGTCATGTGGAAGTCGGCGTTGAGCTGGCCCCATTCGCTGACATTGCCGGCTTCGATCGCCTTCTCGAAGCGGCTCTGGATATCATCCAGCCCGGCGAAATCTTCGTCCGTGAAATGCGGCGCGGATTGCGCCAGCAGCAGCGGCTCCATGATCCCGCGCAGGTCGAACACGTCGTTGATCTCGTCCAGCGACAGCTCGGACACGATGGCGCCCTTTTGCGGAACGATGCGCACCAGCCCTTCGGCCTCGAGCTGGAACAGCGCCTCGCGCACGGGAATGCGGCTGACACCGTAGACCTCGCCGAGCGCATCCTGGCGCAGCTGCGAACCGGCCGGATAGGTGCCGTCGAGGATGGCCTGCCGGAGCTGGTCGACGATCGCGGCCGACAACGTCCGGTGCTTCAGGGGGCCCTTCATTTGAACTTCCATGGTCATTCGCCGGCCTTTCCGATCGGGGCGGCCCCTATCTCGCATGCTGATGTGGTCTCGACCCAGCGAAAGCTTGTTCAACTCCGGCAATCCTCAGTTGACCAAGATGTATAAATTATACTATCGCTCTGAAGCGGGAGGTCGAAGACAGGATGGCGAAAGCGCTGAAGAGCCGGCCAGCGCTACCGGGGCCGAAGGCCGCGTAAGCGGCCTACTTCGCCGTCCCCGCTTTCGCGTTCAGCGCCGCCGCGACGCGGCTGACCGGGGGCCGGCCGATCAGTCCGCTCACCACATTGGTCGCCGCTACCAGCTTTGTCATGTCGACGCCGGTCGCAATGCCCATGCCTTCGAGCATGTAGACGACATCCTCGGTCGCGACGTTCCCCGTCGCGCCGGGGGCGTAGGGGCAGCCGCCGAGACCGCCGGCGGCGGAATCGATCACGCGGCAGCCTTCCTCCATCCCGGCATAGAGGTTGGCGAGCGCCTGGCCATAGGTGTCGTGGAAATGCATCGCGAGCTTGGCCATTGGCACGTCGCCGGCGACGGCGCGCAATAGCTGCCGCGCCTTCAGGGGCGTGCCGACGCCGATGGTGTCGCCGAGCGAGATTTCGTAGCAGCCGAGATCCCACAGCACTTTTGCGATATCGACCACCGCCTGCGGCTTGATCTCGCCCTCATAGGGGCAGCCGAGCACGGTGGAGATATAGCCGCGCACCTTGACGCCGTCGGCCCTGGCGCGGGCCAGCACCGGCTTGAACCGTTCGATCGATTCCGCGATCGAGCAGTTGATGTTGGCGCGCGAAAAACTTCCCGAGGCGGCGGCGAACACCGCGATCAGTTTGGCGCCGGCCGCCTGCGACGCTTCATAGCCCTTCTCGTTCGGCACCAGCACCGGAAGCTCGCAATCGCGGTGATGGCTGACGCCCTGCAGGACCTCGGCCGATCCGACCATCTGCGGGATCGCCTTGGGCGACACGAACGCCCCGACCTCGACTGCTTTCAACCCGGCGCCGATCAGCGCCTCCACGAACGCGATCCGGTCGGCGACGCCGATCGGCGTCTTTTCGTTCTGCAGCCCGTCGCGCGGACCGACCTCGACGATCTGGACGCGGTCGCTCATGACGCGGCCGCCGGTTCGACTTCGGCGAGTTCGACGCCCTCGCCGACGATATCGCCGACCTTGCACTTGATCTTCTTCAACGTGCCCGCAAACGGCGCGCGCAGCGTCTGCTCCATCTTCATGACTTCGAGCGTCAGGATCGCCGCGCCCTTCTCCAGCTTGGCGCCCTCCTCCGCCAGCAACGCCACCACTGTCCCCGGCAGGGGTGCCACGATCTTGTCCTCGCCGACCTGCTCCTCGGTCTCGCCGCCGAACGGGTCGACCCAGTGCAGGTCGAAACGGCCGTTGCGGGTGCGCAGATAGAGTTCGTGGCCCTCGATCACGGCGGTGACGCGCGACTTCACGCCGTCGATGGTCAGGTCGAAGCTGCCGCCATCGGCCGGCGAGATCGCGAAGGCAAACTGGTGCTTGCCAATCGACAGCGTCAACGGTCCATTGCCATAGCGCAGCGTCACCTTGTGCTCAGGCCCCTGCCCCTGGCGGAACGAAAACACCCGTTGCCGCTGGCCGACCGGCATCCATCCAAAGGTCTGCCACGGCGATCGGGCTTCCTTGTTCGCTGCTCTCCGCTCGTCGTTGACGATGGCCGCGACCGCGGCGCAAAGCTCGATATCGCCGGCGGTGCCGGAGAATTCCGTCAGCTTCTTCAGCTCGCGTTCGATAAAGCCGGTGTCGATCGTGTTGGCGCGCACGTTCGGATGCGTGATAAGCGCCGACAGGAACGGGATGTTGGTGACGATGCCACGCACATCGGTCTCTTCCAGCCCGCGGTTGAGCCGCTCGATCGCGGCCTGGCGGGTCGGCGCCCAGGCGATCACCTTGGCCAGCATGGCATCATAGTACGGCGATACGGCATCGCCGGCGCGATAGCCGGCGTCGATCCGCAAGCCGTCGACGGCATCCGGCGTGTTCCAGGTCCTGATCCGGCCGACCGAGGGCATGAAGTTCTTCTGCGGATTTTCGGCATAGACCCGCGCCTCGATGGCGTGGCCGTTCAGAGTGATCTCGTTTTGCTTGAGCGGCAGCGCTTCGCCGAACGCCACCCGCAACTGCCATTCCACGAGATCGACGCCGGTGATCAGTTCGGTGACGGGATGCTCGACCTGCAGGCGGGTGTTCATTTCGATGAAGAACACTTCCTTGCCGTCGGAGACGAATTCGATGGTGCCGGCGCCGACATAGCTCACGGCCGCAGCCGCCTTGCGCGCGGCTTCACACACCGCTTCGCGTTGTTTCTCGCCGAGCGTCGGCGACGGCGCCTCCTCGATCACCTTCTGGTGCCGCCGCTGCAACGTGCATTCGCGTTCCCACAGCGAGAGCAGATTGCCGTGGCTGTCGCCGATGATCTGCACCTCGATGTGCCGGGGATTCTGCACATATTTCTCGATCAGCATCCGATCGTCGCCGAACGCAGCCTTGGCCTCGCGCTTGGCGCTGACGATCGCCGCCGCAAGCTCGCCGGCCGAATTGACCACGCGCATGCCGCGACCGCCGCCGCCGGCGGAAGCCTTCACCAGCACGGGGAAGCCGATCTTGTTGGCGGCGTTGGACAGTGTCGCGTCGTCCTGCGCCTCGCCGTGATAGCCGGGCACCAGCGGCACCCCGGCCTTTTCCATCAGCGCCTTCGAGCCGGATTTCGACCCCATTGCCGTCATCATCCCGGCGGTCGGCCCGACGAACACCAGTCCGGCCTTCAGGCAGGCATCGGCGAACTCGGCATTTTCGGACAGGAAGCCGTAGCCGGGATGAACCGCCTCGGCGCCGGTCTTTCGCGCGGCCTCGATCACGCGCTCGATGTTGAGATAACTGTCGCGCGCCCTGGCGGGTCCGAGCAGCACGGCTTCATCGGCGAGCGCGACATGCATGGCGTCGCGATCGGCTTCCGAATAGACCGCGACGGTGCGCAGGCCCATGGCACGCGCGGAACGGATGACGCGGCAGGCGATTTCGCCGCGGTTGGCGATCAGCAGGGTGCGGAAACGCCGGTAGAGTTTTGCGCGGTCCATCGTCACATCCTGAACAGGCCGAATTTGGTTGGTTCGATCGGCGCATTGGCCGCCGCGGAAAGGCCAAGGCCGAGCACCAGCCGCGTGTCGGCTGGATCGATCACGCCGTCGTCCCACAGCCGCGCGGTGGCGTAATAGGGATTGCCCTGGCTTTCGTACTGCGCCCGGATCGGACTGCGGAACTTCTCTTCCTCTTCCGCCGACCAGGTTTCGCCCTTGGCTTCGATGTTGTCGCGGCGGACCTGGCTCAGCACCATCGATGCCTGCTCGCCGCCCATCACCGAGATGCGGGCATTCGGCCACAGCCAGAGGAAGCGCGGACTGTAGGAGCGGCCGCACATGCCGTAATTGCCGGCGCCGTAGGAGCCGCCGATCACGACGGTGAATTTCGGCACGCCGGCTGTCGCCACCGCCGTCACCAGCTTGGCGCCGTCGCGCGCGATGCCGCCGGCCTCGTACTTCTTGCCGACCATGAAGCCGGTGATGTTCTGCAGGAACACCAGCGGGATGTTGCGCTGGCAGCACAATTCGATGAAGTGCGCGCCCTTCAGCGAGCTCTCGCTGAACAGGATTCCGTTATTGGCGATGATGCCGACGGGATAACCCCAGATGTGGGCGAAGCCGCAGATCAGCGTGGTGCCATAGAGCTTCTTGAACTCGTCGAACTCCGAACCGTCGACGACCCGCGCGATGATGTCGTGGACGTCGAACGGCTTGCGGCCGTCGGCTGAGACGACGCCGTAGATTTGCTCGGCCGGAAACAGCGGCTCCCGCACATCGCGCATGTTGAGCGCGGCCCTGGTCGGCTGCTTCAGCGTGGCGACGATGCGTCGCGCGATGCCGATCGCATGCGCATCGTTCTGCGCGTAGTGGTCGGTCACCCCCGACTGGCGGGAATGCACGTCGGCACCGCCGAGTTCCTCGGCGGAGACCACCTCGCCGGTCGCGGCCTTCACCAGCGGCGGGCCGCCGAGGAAGATGGTGCCCTGGTTGCGCACGATGATGCTCTCGTCCGACATCGCCGGCACATAGGCGCCGCCGGCGGTGCAGGAGCCCATCACGATGGCGATCTGCGGAATGCCCATCGAGGACATCTGCGCCTGATTATAGAAGATGCGGCCGAAATGCCGCTCGTCCGGAAAAATCTCGTCCTGCATCGGCAGGAAGGCGCCGCCGGAATCGACCATGTAGACGCAGGGCAGATTGTTCTGCCGCGCGACATCCTGCGCGCGCAGATGCTTCTTCACCGTCATCGGATAATAGGTACCGCCCTTGATCGTCGCATCGTTGGCGACGATGATGCATTCGCGGCCCGAAATGCGCCCGACCCCGGTGATGACGCTCGCCGAATGGACGTCGCCGCCATAGAGGCCGTTGGCCGCAAGCGGCGACAATTCGAGAAAGGCGGTGCCGGGATCGACCAGCAGGTCGACGCGCTCGCGCGCCAGCATCTTGCCGCGCGACGTATGCCGCTTGCGCGATGCCTCGCCGCCGCCGCCGGAGACCACCTTGAGCCTGTCGCGCAGCTCGGCCACGAGCGCGCGCATCACATCGGCGTTGCGGGCGAATTCGGAGGATGTGGGATCGATGGTGGAATGAAGCGGCATGGTCGGCGTTTCTTTGAATGCTGGAGTGCCGTTGGGAGCAGGAGGTTGGAACCGTACCTTCGAAGGAGATACGGCAGCCTGTACCATCTTGGGCCGATTGTGAAGTTCAAGCCGTCTTTTCGAACAGCTCCCGGCCGATCAGCATGCGGCGGATTTCGCTGGTGCCGGCGCCGATCTCGTAGAGTTTGGCGTCGCGGAGCAGCCGGCCGGTCGGGTAGTCGTTGATGTAGCCGTTGCCGCCGAGCAGCTGGATGGCGTCGAGCGCGCACTGGGTCGCCTTCTCGGCCGCATAGAGGATGGCGCCGGCGGCATCCTCGCGCGTGGTCTCGCCGCGGTCGCAGGCTTTCGCCACCGCGTAGACGTAGGCGCGCGAGGCGTTCATGGTGGTGTACATGTCGGCGATCTTGCCCTGCACCAACTGGAAGGTGCCGATCGGCTCGCCGAACTGCTTGCGCTCGTGCACGTAGGGCAGCACCACGTCCATGCAGGCCTGCATGATGCCGATCGGGCCGGCCGCCAGCACCGCGCGCTCATAGTCGAGGCCGCTCATCAACACGTTGACGCCGCGGCCGACCTCGCTGAGCACGTTCTCCTCCGGCACCTCGCAATCCTGGAACAGCAGTTCGCAGGTATCGGAGCCGCGCATGCCGAGCTTGTCGAGCTTCTGGGCGGTGGAAAAGCCCTTCATGCCCTTTTCGATGATGAAGGCGGTCATGCCGCGCGGGCCGGCCTCGGGATTGGTCTTGGCGTAGACCACGAGCGTATCGGCGACCGGGCCGTTGGTGATCCACATCTTGTTGCCGTTGAGCACGAAGCGGTCGCCCTTCTTCTCGGCCCGGGTCTTCATCGAGACCACGTCGGAACCGGCACCCGGCTCCGACATCGCGAGCGAGCCGACATGCTCGCCCGAGATCAGTTTTGGCAGGTATTTCCGCTTCTGCGCCTCATTGCCGTTGCGGCGGATCTGGTTGACGCAGAGGTTGGAATGGGCGCCGTAGGACAGCCCGACGGCGGCGGAGGCGCGGGACATCTCTTCCACCGCGATGCAGTGCTCGAGATAGCCGAGGCCGGTGCCGCCATACTCCTCCTCCACCGTGATGCCGTGCAGGCCGAGCGATCCAATTTTGGGCCAAAGGTCGCGCGGAAACTGATTGCTGCGGTCGATCTCGGCGGCGCGCGGGGCGATCTCGTTCTGCGAGAACGCATGCACCGTCTCGCGGATCGCATCCGCGGTCTCGCCGAGGTCGAAATTGA